>JAFRXY010000010.1 GCA_017441385.1 Clostridia bacterium
CAGAAGGCAGAAGGCAGAAGGCAGAAGGTAGAAAATCGCCCCTCGGTCTGACGGAGAATCAGGCTGAGGGGCGATTGGTGTTCCAAAAAGAATGAAAATCACACAAACTTGATATAATAGCTGTACGCGTAGCCTACCGACCTGTTTTTGAGCCTTACCATATACCAGTCGGGATTGGAGGTGTCAAGCACGGTGAGGTGAGTGCCCTTGGGCAGTACGTTGATGATCATGTAATTCATGCCGGGGCCTGTACGGATATTGAGCGGCAGGCGGCGGGTATTGACATAGGCCTCGCCGACGGAATGCTGCTCCCGCTGATTGAACGGATCCGTCACCGGATTCTGTCTGGTGGGCTGGGTGACGGTGGGCAGAGTCATTCTGGAAGTCGGCTCCGTAGCGGACTGCGTGGTTGATTCCGTCACGGTGGTTGTGGTAGTTGTGGCTGTTGAGGTGGCGGCGGTGGTAGAAGCCGTCTGTGAAGCGTCATCCTCTGACGGTACCGTCTGTCTTCTCGGCTCTATAGGCTGTGCGTAGGGAATGATCTTTGTCGGGTCTGTCTCTGTGACGTTGGAATAGGTGTTTTGCGTGGTGGTGGAATCGCTGTCAACGGCGCCTTGGGTGGTTGTTGTGGTTTTGGCGGCGTCGGTTGCCCTTGTCATCTCCGTCGTGTCGTCATCGGTGAAGGAATCGTCCGAAGACGTCGTTCCGTCGTCTGGTATATCTTCTGTGGAAGAAGTGACGGCATTGGTTGACGCGGTTGTGTCCGTTGACGTTGCGGCGTCGGTTGTGTCGGTGGAAGAATCGGTGCCGTCGTCGTCAATGCTGTCAATGACTGGCTGTGTGATGATACTTGTCGGCTGGGTGGTCGCTTCGGTCAGTGTATCGCTGGGGTCGGTGGTGGAACGTGTGGGATAGTGATAAACCACATCGGAATCCGACACATTGTAGTCCTCGTCCTTGACAAAGGTCATTTTCGGGGCGCGGAAATAATATTTCAGCTCGGAATTGATCATGAGTATCCTGATCTTCCTGCCGTTGATCACCTTTTCCACGTAGTCCTCGGACATGACAATGGAAACAGAAGCCGTCTGACCGTCGTCCGACAGCGTGACTTCCTCGCGCCCGTAGAGAAGAGGCTGTAGGGAAGCGTAGCCGCTGATGCTGAAAATATACCCCCGGAAAAGCCTTTCAAAGGATTCTTCCACACTGCCGTATGCCTGATAGGGCTTCAGAACGGTGGGCGCGTCGGGACTGCCCACCGCAAACACCGCCTGCCGCTCACTGGTGGAAGTCATCAGCTGGCTGTCCGAAACGATGTCGCTTCTGCTGACATAGATCAGCCCGTCCGGCATGGTAACGCCGCAGGCGGTCAGTTCTTTGTTGATGAGAGCAAGCGACTTGTCGTTGAGGTTCAGGCTGCTGCTGTAGACGAATTTGACAGTGGAAATGCCGCCGCCGTTCTTGGGTGTGCGGGCCGTACCCACAAACACAACGCCGCCTTCGGTTTCGACATTCTCAAAGCCGCCGTTGTTGCTGGAAGCCGACGTGCGTATGAATGGCTGGGTGGCATTCGTCGCCTGCGTAGCGGGCTGGGTCACCTGCGTAGTGGACTCGGTCGCCTGCGTAGCGGGCTCGGTCGCCTGTGTGGCGGGCTCGGTCGCCTGCGTAGTGGGCTCGGTCGCCTGTGTGGCGGGCTCGGTGGCCTGTGTAGTCGGCTCGGTGGCCTGCGCGGTGGATTCCTCCGCCTGTGTGGTGGAGGATTGCTCGTCTACCGGAACGATGTATTCAGAGGAATCCGCCGGTTCGCTCTCAGAGGCCGCGGCGACAGACGGAATGAATGAAGCCGCCATGCAGAGGGAAATGAGCAGCGCGGTGATTTTTTTCAATACGAAACGATGACACGATCTATTCAAGCTAAAGACTCCCTTCCGGATAAGCCGGGAATATTCTGAACAGGCGCGGAAATTATACCTCTTTCATAATATTCTCAACGTATTTTAGCGCTTAAATATACATATTAATTATAGCAATAAGTGAAATGAATTTCTAGTAAAAAAATCAATAATTTTTTTAATTATTTTTAACAAATATAACGGTAGCGTTTTGCGCAGGTGAAAATTAATCTTGAAAACAATGTGAATAAAGTGTAAAAATAAACAAAGCAGCAATAGATATGGAAAATAGCGCTTTTTTTTTTTTGAAATGCGTGATATAATGATTCTGTTCTGATTATGAATTGGAGGTATATCCTTGGATATTTTTGTTGTTCAGGGCGGCAGAAAGCTGGAAGGCTCCATAACCGTAGGCGGCGCCAAAAACGCTGCGGTTGCCATTATTCCCGCCGCCATACTGTCGGGTGACATATGCAGAATAGAAAACCTCCCCACGATAAGCGACGTGGAAGTTATTTCCAAGATCCTTGTTCAGCTTGGAGCAAAGGTCAATAAAATCAGCAGCTCGGTCATTGAGATCGACGCAAGAGAGCTGAGCTGTGCGCAGGTGAGTCAGGAGCTTGCAAAGAACATGCGTGCCTCCTACTACATGCTGGGCGCTCTTCTCGGCCGGTTCGGCAAGGCGCGTGTGCCTATGCCGGGAGGATGTTATTTCGGCGTGCGTCCCATCGACCAGCACCTGAAGGGCTTTGAGGCGCTGGGTGCCAAGACGGGTCTGCGCGACGGCATTATCTCCCTTACAGCCGCCGACGGGCTGAAAGGCGCCTGCATTCCGCTGGACGTTGTTTCGGTGGGCGCCACCATCAACATTATGCTGGCGGCGGTCAGGGCGAAAGGTCTTACCCTGATCGAGCATGCCGCCAAGGAACCGCACATCGTCGACCTTGCCAACTTCCTCAATTCCATGGGCGCCGATGTAAGGGGCGCGGGCACCGACGTCATCAAGATACGCGGCGTGAACAAAATGCACGGCGCGACATATTCCATCATACCCGACCAGATAGAAGCGGGCACATACATGATTGCGGCGGCGGCGACCGGCGGAGATATTACCATCAAAAACGTGACTCCCAAGCATATGGAGAGCATATCCAAGAAGCTGATGGAAATGGGCGTGGAAGTCTACGAGTACGACGATTCCATGCGCATTACCCGCTCCGGGCCGCTGAAGGCCTGCAATGTCACCACCATGCCGCACCCGGGCTTCCCCACCGACATGCAGCCCCAGATGGCGGCGGCCATGGCCATTGCCAACGGCGTCAGCTCCATTACGGAAGGCGTCTGGGAAAACCGGTTCCAGTACGTCGAGGAGCTGAAAAAGCTGGGCGTCAACGCCGAGGTGCAGGGCAGAGTGGCGAAATTCACCGGGGTGGAGAAGCTCGTCGGCAATCACGTCAAGGCGACCGATCTCAGAGGGGGCGCGGCGATGGTGATCGCGGCGCTGATTGCCGAAGGCGAAACCTATATCCGCGAGATCTACCACATTGAGCGCGGCTATGAGCAGCTTATCGACAAGCTGGTGGGCGTCGGCGCGGTGATTGACCGCAAGACGCTTCCGGACGATTATTACGACGCCGAACCCGTTCAAAAAGACGGCTGCGACCGCAACTGCGGCTGCAATTGACCATTCCATTGAGAAAAATACTGAGAGCCTGTTGAGTATCTCTCCACGCACGTCCCACTTGCATCTTTTCCGCCATATTTTGCCAGAAATCCAAGCGAAACGAATGTTTCGCTAGTTAATACACAAAGTATTGCCTGCGGTTTTGGCTTCATATGACGAAAAATCTGACTGCGCGGTACGCACACGCGGAGATACGTCAGCAGGCTCTGAGAAAATGACCGACCGCCTCCGGCTGCCCCATGGCACGTTCAGGAAGGCGGTCATTGTCTGCGCCATGCGGACAGAGAGGAAGTTTCATCCATTGGCAAGATTCTGTTCATTGTACAGCGGCAGCAGCGGCAATTGCATTGCCGTGGGCAGCGGCGGCAGATACATACTGATCGACGCGGGACGCACGGCCAAAAAAATCCGCGAACGTCTCAGCGAGGAGTCCATTGACCCGCAGGCCATTGCCGGCCTGTTCATCACCCATGAGCATATTGACCACATCGCCGGCCTGCGCGTGCTCGCCTCGACCCTGAAAGTGCCGGTTTACGCCACCGAAGGAACGGCGGAATTCCTTGCGGAAAACGGGCACGCGAAGAATGTCGATCTCCGGCTGATGCCGGAGGGGGAGGTTGACATGGGGAGTATGGGCGTGAGCTGCTTTGCCACTTCCCACGACGCGGCGGAGAGCTGCGGATTCAGCATACGCTGCGGGGACGGAAGGCGCATTTCGCTGGCCACCGACACCGGCGTTATCACCGACGGAATACGCGCCGCCATAGAGGGCAGCGATCTGGTCTATCTGGAGTCGAATCACGATATTTCCATGCTCTATTCGGGAGGATATCCCTATCCCCTCAAAAAGCGGATCGCTTCCGACAAGGGACATCTCAGCAATGAAGCCTGCGCGGCGGAGCTGCCGGTGCTGGCACGTTCCGGCACCACCCGCTTTGTGCTGGGGCATCTCAGCGCGGAGAACAACCTGCCGGTTCTCGCGCGGCAGAGCGCCTTGCAGGAGCTGGGAAGGTTCGGAATACGCGAGGGAACGGATTATCTTCTCGCGGTTGCCGGCATCAGCGGGCTGCCTTCCATGGTGCTGTAATTTTTTAAAGAAAGAGAATCACAAAAGCCAACATCGCCCCTGTGCGTGGAATTCCGCGCACAGGGGCGATGGTTCGGTTATGCAGTAGGCAATTGAAAATGACGGTTATCTGTCGGACTGACTGACTTCAATATCGCTGGCGGAAACGTCGTCAGCGTCATCCTTGGAGGAAAAATCGAAGGGCAGCCATGAGAAATCCAGCTTTTCGGGGTCGACGAATCTGGGATTCCTGTTTTCTATGTGGATGGCCAGATCCGAGAAAAGCTGTGTTTCACTGATTCTGGAGTAATCAAAATACACCGCGATATCGTCAAGGTAAGAAACATTGAAGTCTTCGCCCATATTGTCGGCGCGGGAACGGGTGTTGAAGAGCTGATAGGCGATCAGGAATGCTTCGTCACTGGTATGGGCGTCATTTTTGAAGCCGGACATGATGTTGCCGAGCAGAACTATGTACTGTGCCCCCGGCTGATCCAGCTTGTCAAGCGCTTTTTCAAATTCGATGTCCATTGAAACGATCTTGCCGAATCTGGTTTTCGCGGTAATGCCCACCAGATCGCCGAATTTGCTTACGGTCTTGCCGCGGCTGAGGTCTTTGATATCCTGTTCGCTGAGAGTGCAGTCCGCGTCGCTCATGGACACAAGCTCCAGTCCGAGGAACTGCCCCAGAGAGAATTGCTTGGTGTCGCAGGCATTGAAGTTGTCGGAGAAGGAAACGACGGAAATATCCATGGCCTTCTGGGTGGTAAAGACAAGCCACACGGCCGTCACAATAATGCCTATTGTCACAAATCCCGTCACAAGCATGGTAATAAGGGCGGTTTTCCCTGAGATGATCTTTTTGGGACGGGGCGTGTCGTCATAATCGAGATAATCGTCTTCGTCAATTTCCGATTCCCCGCTGTCGTCTGCCGCGTTGAAGGCGGCGTAGGCAGCGGAGGCGTTGCCGATTTCCTCCACCTCGTCGGTATTGCCGAAAAGCTCGAACATCTCATCTGACACTTCGGCTTCTTCGATTTCTTCCACTTCTTCCGCAACGTCGGCGGAATCAGCTTCTTCGATTTCTTCCACCTCTTCCGCAACGTCGGCGGAATCGGCTTCTTCGATTTCTTCCACATCTTCCGGAACGTCCGCGGAATCGGCTTCTTCGATTTCTTCCACTTCTTCCGGAACGTCGGCGGAATCGGCTTCTTCGATTTCTTCCGGAACGTCGGCGGAATCGGCTTCTCCGGCTTCTTCGATTTCTTCCGGAACGTCGGCGGAATCGGCTTCTTCGATTTCTTCCACCTCTTCCGCAACGTCGGCGGAATCGGCTTCTCCGGCTTCTTCCACTTCTTCCGCAACGTCGGCGGAATCGGCTTCTTCGGCTTCTTCGATTTCTTCCACTTCTTCCGCAACGTCGGCGGAATCGGCTTCTTCGGCTTCTTCCACTTCTTCCGGAACGTCGGCGGAATCGGCTTCTCCGGCTTCTTCGATTTCTTCCGGAACGTCGGCGGAATCGGCTTCTCCGGCTTCTTCGATTTCTTCCGGAACGTCGGCGGAATCGGCTTCTCCGGCTTCTTCGATTTCTTCCGGAACGTCGGCGGAATCGGCTTCTCCGTCGGCGGAAATTTCAAAATCCTCAAATGCCTCGACTGCCTCGGTGTTTTCGGAGGCGTCCGGGGTATATTCCTTGTCTAATTCGGACATGTTGGATTTGCTCCCTTCGGTATGAATAATTTTTTATATCCGTTACCCATCTATTTTGACACAACTCAAGTAAAATTACAAGTGTTTTCTTGGATAATCTTTTGATTTTTTTATTTTAGAAAAAATAAAAATTATAAATTATAAATCTCTGAAAAGATCGCGGGCGTCATACATGTATCTCGCTCCGGAGAAGATGGTCGCGGCCACGGCGGTGTAAAGTACGACGACGGATACTATCATCAGCCAGCTCCCGATGAACGACGGAATGAAGCTGAAGACCGCGGCGAATTCATCGGCTGCTTTCGAGCAGAAGATCCCGATCACAGCGATCATCTGTGTGACGGTCTTTGCCTTGCCCCACATGTTGGCGGCAATCACCTTGCCCTTGTCCGCGGCGATCATGCGCATGGACGTCACAAGGAATTCCCGGAAAAGTATCACGACCACAACCCACGCGCCGCATATGTTTTCCTGAACGAAGCAGATAAGGGTGGACATGATAAGCATTTTGTCGGCCACCGGATCCATCAGCTTGCCGAAATCCGTGATAAGATTGCGTTTGCGGGCTATTCTGCCGTCCAGCATGTCGGTGAGCGAAGCCGCGCCGAAGCAAAGTCCGCCGATAAGCCAACGGAAAGGAATACTGCCCACCAGCAGGAAAATCATTATGATCGGTATAAACAGCACTCTCAGCACCGTCAGTTTATTCGGAAGATTCATGTGTCTTCCCCCTTTTTTTGTTTATACAAGTCTGCCCACCAGATCGCAGTCCATGAAGTCGGTGATCTCCACCGTGACGAAGGAACCCGGCGCGAGCTTTTTGCCGTCGGTGTCAAAGAAAATCTTTCCGTCGATTTCGGGCGCTTCTCCCTGTGAACGGCCGTAACAGCATTCCGCCAGCCGGTCAAAGCCTTCCACCATGACCTCCAGCTTTTTCCCGGTCATGGCGGCGCAGCATTCGTCGATGACGCGGGACTGCTCGTCAATGATGGATTCCTCGCGCATAGCGGCGGTTTCCGCGTCCACCCTGTCCGGAAGGTCAAAGGCGGGCGTGTCTTCCTCCGGCGACCAGATGAAACAGCCCAGCCGCTCGAATTTCACCTCGCGCACGAAGTCGATCAGTTCGTCAAAGTCGGCCTGCGTTTCGCCCGGAAAAGCGGTCATCAGCGTGGTACGGAGGGTAATCCCCGGCACCTTTTCCCGGATATGGGCGATCAGCCGGGTGAGGGATTCCCTGTCCCCGGGACGGCGCATGGCGCGGAGAATTTTTTTGCTGACGTGCTGTATCGGCATGTCGATATAGTTGCATATCTTGGGCTGCTGGGCGATCACGTCCAGCAGTTCGTCGGTGATTTTTTCGGGATAGCAGTAAAGCACCCTGATCCATCGCAGTCCTTCCACCTCGCAGAGCCGGTTCAGCAGTTCGGGCAGCATGCGCCTGCCGTAGAGATCCGAACCGTATTCGGTGGTGTCCTGCGCGATGACGGTAAGCTCCCTGACCCCTTTGGCCGCCAGCTGCGCCGCTTCTTCCACCAGCTCCTCCATGGGACGGGAACGGAATTTCCCCCTTATCATGGGAATGGCGCAGAAGGCGCATTTGTTGTTGCAGCCGTCGGCAATTCTCAGGTAGCTGTAGAAGGGAAGGGTGGTGCGGATGCGCCGGCCGCACATGCGCAGATCTTCCTTTTCCCCGTACACGCCGAAACCGTGTTCGCGGGAAACGCGCTCCACCGTTGCGGCTATGGTGTGGTTGGCGCCGATGCCCACCACCGCGTCGACCTCGGGAATTTCCTCCAGCACGGCGTCGCGGTAGCGTTCCGCCATGCAGCCTGTGACAATGAGCGACTTGATTCTGCCTTCCTTTTTGAGAGCGGCAAGCTCAAGTATTTCCTCGATGGCTTCCGACTTGGCGCTTTCGATGAATCCGCAGGTGTTGACGATGGCGACGTCCGCCATGGCCGCGTCCTCCACCAGATCGAATCCGGCGTCGGCGAGATATCCGAGCATCAGTTCCGCGTCCACCTGATTTTTAGGGCAGCCAAGACTGACCATTCCTACTCTTACAGACATTGTGAAATAATTACTCCTTTAAAGTGTGTTTTTTGATTCCATCTATCATTATATCATATACTTACGGATTTTTACAGATATTTTTTTGTGTTTTTTTATATTTATTTCATACATTTCATAAAAAAGCCGCACCGGAATGACAGTGCACTCCTGTGCGGCTTTTGGTTGAATCAGAGAAACGGCAATGTATCCGAACGGGTGTGGATGGAATTACATTTCCTTGAATGAAATATTGTTAGCTCTGGCGTACACTTCCGCTTCCGAGCCTTTTTTGCCGTAGATTGTCAGATCAGGGCAGTTGGCAAAAGCGTTGTTGCCTATGCTGCGTACAGTGATGGGAATTTCGATTTTTGTGAGCTTGGTGCAGCCGTTGAAAGCGTCGGCTTTGATCGTGGTGACGGAATTGGGAATATCGACGCCGGACAGTTCCGTGCAGTTTTTGAATGCGCCGGTTTCAATGATTTCCACCTTTTTGGGGATGGCTATTTTTTTCAGGCTGCTGCATTCCATGAAGGAATAGCGCTCTATGGAAGTAACGGTTTCGGGAATGGTGATGGACGACAGCTTGCTGCATCCGTAAAAGACGTAGGGATTGAGCACGGTAACGGACGGGGGAATGTTGATTTTGGTCAGGCTGGAGCAATTGGAGAAAGCATAGTAGCCGATTTCGGATACGGAATCAGGGAGACTCACGCTGCTGAGGGCGGAACAGCCGGTGAACGCGCTGCCGCCGACAGTGGTCAATGATTTGGAAAAGCTGACTTTGGACAGACTGACGCAGTTGGCAAATGCCTCCACGCCGATTTCCGTGACGGAATCAGGCATATCGACCGAGGTGACGGCCACACATTCGGCAAAGGCTTTATTGCCGATTCTGGTGACCGGAACGCCGTCAATGGAGGCGGGCAGCTTGAGCGATTCCAGCTCCTTGTTTTCAAGCCCCTGAATGGTGGCGTCGGTTACGGTCAGCTTATACTTGTAATCGGTGGGCTTGTCGCTGCCGCAGGAAACCAGCGCGGACAGTCCGCTGATCAGCAGCATCAGGGCCGCTAAAGAAACTGCCATGCTTCTGAAGGTGCGTCGACTTACACTTGCGTGTGTCTTAACGCTTTTTTGAGTATTGATGGCTGCTTTGTCCTGTTTCATTTGTTTTTTCCTCCTGATAATTTTACTTTATTTAGCCAGATTTTTACCGCTAAATCTATTATAATTTGTTAAATTGAATAAGTCAATACCTTTTTAAAATTAATTAGATGGATGAATGCCTGATTTCCCTGTCGATAAAACTATGCAATTGACATTGCGGCAGAAAAGAGCTATAATATCAGAATAAGAATAACCCCACCAAATTGAAAGGGAGGCTGTCTGCATACAATGGAATTCTGGACGCATTTAGGCATAGAAAAGACAAAGGACGTTGACGCGATCAACGCCGCCTATCACAAAAAACTGCCGCTGGTCAATCCCGAGGATAAGCCGGAGGAATTCAAAGCGCTGCGGAGCGAATACGAAGAAGCGCTGCAATACGCAAAGCGGGAGGAAGAAACGCCGGCAGGCGAATTGACGCCCGTGGAGGAATGGACGGACAGACTGGGCAAACTCTACATGTCCATCGCCGACCGCTGCGATATCGGGAAATGGAAGGAGCTGCTGAGCGACCCGCTCTTTGAAAGCCTCGATTCCCGCGCCGACGCACAGGAGGCGATGCTGGTCTACCTGATGGATCACTGGCACCTGCCGCCTGCCGTCTGGCGGCTGCTGGACGAAACCTTTGACCTTCGCGCCCGCCGGGATGAACTCGTCGAAAAATTCCCCAAGGATTTCATCGACAACGCGGTGATCGGCGGCATTACATCGGACGCCGCCGTGCCCTACGAGCTGTTCCTTCCGCAGAACGCCGGCGACATCGACCCCTTCTTCCCGCTCTACTTCAAGGCGCGGGAGGAGATACTGAACAATGACCTCGACAATGCCCAAGCGACGCTGGACGACCTCGACGCGACGGGCATTCTTCACCCCTACGGCGAGCTGCTGCACATCCGGTACGATTTCATGCGGGCGGAAGGAACCGCCGCGCCGGACGACGTGCTGGAACGGGCGAAGGCGCTCTATGAGCAATATCCCGGCAATACGGAATTTTCCGGATTCTACGCCGACATGCTTTCCACACGGGGCGACACCGCGGCCGCCATTGAGATTTACGACAGGATTCTGGAAGCCGAGCCGGACAACAACAACATGCGCTACCACAAGGCGACGACGCTGATGGAAGCCGGCGATTACGTGGCGGCGAAGGAACTTCTCAATAAGCTCTACGATGCGATTCCCTTCAATATGACCGTCCGCAACGCCCTCCGCCAAGCCAACGAGAAGGCCATGGAGCAATATGCGGAGGCGCTGAAAGAAAATCCCGGCGATTTTGAAACCCGCTATGAATACGCGTGGTGTCTCTTCCAGAACGACGAGGAGCCAAAGGCGATGGAAGTCATGGACATTCCCGCGCCGGAGGATATCGCGCAGCGCTGCGATTACGAGAACATTCTTACCAAGCTCTGCCAGTCGACCGGCGATTACGAAGGCTGCCTCAGGCACGCGGCCGTCTGGCGGGAATTTACCGAAAAGCTGCCCGAGGGCGAAACCGAAAAGGAAAAGCGCCGCAAGAACAAGGCCTCCGACATCGCCCTGATGGAATGCATCGCGCTGTACGATATGAAGCGCTATGACGAAGCGCTGAAAAAGGACGACGAAGCCATTGCGGCCGCCCCCGACGAATACCGCGCCTATCACGAGCGGTACCTTGTCTGCGTTGCCCTGCACGACTACGACGAGGCGGTCAGAACCTGTGAAAAAATGGTGGCAATCAAGCCGGTGGCCATTTCCCATCACCTGCTGGGCCGAGCGCATTATTACAGGGGCGACATGCAGGAGGCCTTCAACAGCTTCGGTCAGGCGCTTGAGATGGACAAGGACGCGAGCAGCTACATCTACCGCGCCCGGATTCTCATCATGTATGACGAATACGACGACGCCAAAGAGATTCTTGAGATGCTCGGGGAGAACAACATCAACACCGAGGGCATGAAGTACTGCGATTCGCTGATTCTCATGGAAAAGGAAGACAAAGAGGACGAAGCCAAAGTCCTCTGGCAGGAGATTCTTGACGCGGACGGCAAGGGCGAATGCGACTGTGAATTCCTCTGGGAAGTCTGCAATGACATGGCGGTCTGGATGATACGCCACGAAGCCGACCCCGACGAAATTCTCGCCGTCATCGACCGGGGACTCAAATACCGGGGCGATTACGCGCCGCTGCTCATGAACAAGGGCTATGTGCTGGACGAATTGCAGGAGAAGCACGGGGAAGGACTGGCCTGCTACCGTGAGGTGTATGAGAGATACCCGCACCATTCCACCGTCTGCGGCAAGATGGGCGGCATCTATTACTACGACCTGCGTGACATTCCCGCCGCGCTGTCCTTCTTCACCGAACAGGAGAAGCGTTCCGACGGCACCTACTGCCAGACCATGCTGGGCAACTGCTACAGTGCGATGGAGAAATATGATGAGTCCGAAACGCATTTCAAAGCCGCGCTGGAGCTTGACCCCGACAGCGAAAGAGTGCGCAGGGACTATATTTCCATGCTCATGCGCTGCCGCCGTTATGAAGACGCGCTGGCGCAGGCGCAGAAGCTCGCCGAAACGGTGGGCGACCGTTCGGCCTACGCCAAGAGAACCCTCGCGCAGGTGCTGGCAAGGCTGGGAAGATATGCCGAGGCGGCGGCGGTTTATGTGGAGCTTTACGAGAAATACCATGAAAAATTCGACAATATCTGCGATATAGAATCCGCCACCGATATGTTTTTGATCGGCGGCATGGCCGATTCTTTCCTCACGCTGCTCAAGCAGTACAAAATGAAGCTGGGCGACACCTTCTTCATACAGATGGCGGATTATTACAAGGCGACGGGCAACGACTCCAAATGGCTCCAGATGTGCCGCTGTATCGGCACCTCCAACAGCACCCGCTGGCAGATGCTTGCCGATTACTATGACGAACACCGCAACGACAAAAAGGCGCTCGAAGCCATCGAAAAATACTACTCCGACAATCCGGACAGCATCATGCTCCGTCACATTCCCATCGATTGCCGCAGGCGGCAGGGTATTACCGAAGGGCTGGACGCATTGTTTGACGAGGGTGTGCAATCTCTTCAGCACGACAACACACCGGACTACCAGCCGCTTTATCTGACAAAGCTCGCCTATCTCCTCATCGCGATGGGAAGGTACGACGAAGCCAAGCAGTGCGTAGACAAGGCGTTTGCCTCGCCGCTTTGCAATCATTGCCGCTTTATGGGCTGCGTGGACGGCTACGACGCGCTGGGAGAGTATTTTGAAGCCATCGGCGACTACAACCACGCCGCCCTCGCCTGTCTGGAAGGGCAGAAGCTCGCGCCGTTTGACGGGGATTTGGCCGTTCGCCTGCGCCGTCTGCGCAAGGAACACAAAAAGCAACTGGATAAGGAATTACAGAAATGATCATAGGAATAGATTTAGGAACCACCAACAGCCTGGCCGCCTTCTACGACGGCAAACAGGCGCGTATTATCCCCAACCGTCTGGGGGAACACCTGACCCCTTCGGTGGTGAGCGTGGATGACGACGGCACCGTTCTGGTCGGCAAGACCGCCCTCGCGAGAGGACTCCGGCACCCGCTGACGGCAGCCGCCGTCTTCAAGCGCAGCATGGGAACCGACCGCGAGTATGATCTTTGCGGCAAAAAATTCCGCGCGGAGGAGCTTTCCTCCTTCGTCCTGCGTTCCCTCAGGGAGGACGCGGAGGCGTATCTGAAATGCAAGGTGGACGAAGCGGTGATCAGCGTTCCCGCCTACTTCAACGACCGCCAGCGCAAGGCCACCAAGCGCGCCGGCGAGCTGGCGGGACTGAAAGTGGAGCGCATTGTCAACGAACCCACCGCCGCCGCCGTCGCGCACGGACTTCTCGACAGAAAGGAACGCTCCCGCTATCTGATCTTCGACCTCGGTGGCGGCACCTTCGACGTGTCGATTCTGGAACGCACGGGGCTGATCATCGAGGTGCGTTCGGTGGCGGGGGATAACTTCCTCGGCGGCGAGAATTTCACCGACATCGTGGAGCAGCTTTTCTGCACCCGGTGCGGCGTGGATTTCACCGCCCTCACCGGCGAGGAACGGGCGCAGCTCCGCGAACGCGCCGAAGCCTGCAAGAAGGCGCTTTCCGCTTCATCCGCCGCCACGCTGGAATGCAAAATAGGCGGGATATTAAAAACCCTGCGCCTGACCGAAAAGATGTATGAAGAAGCCTGCGAACCCCTCTTTGAACGGCTCATGCGCCCGGTGGAACGCAGCCTGCGGGACGCGGGCATCCGCACCTCCGACATCAGCGAGATCGTGCTGGTGGGCGGCGCGACCAAAGCGCCCGTCGTCCGCAAGCTGGCGGCGAGAATGTTCGGACGGCTGCCGAATGTCGACGTCAATCCCGATGAAGTGGTGGCTGTCGGCGCGGCGCTGCAATCCGCCATCAAGCAGCGGGCGGCCGGCATCAAAGAAGTGATTCTCACCGACGTCTGCCCCTTCACGCTGGGGACGGAAGTCGTGTTGAACAACGGCTATTTTGAGGAAAGCGGCCATTTCGTGCCGATTATCGAGCGCAATACGGTCATTCCGGTGAGCCGCGTGCAGACCTTCTACACCGCCAGCGACAACCAGACGGTGGTGCGGGTGGAAGTGCTGCAAGGCGAGAGCCGCATGGCGAAGAACAACCTGCTGCTGGGGGAACTCTGTGTTCCCGTGCCGCCCAGGCCGCGCGGCGAGGAATCGGTGGACGTGACCTACACCTACGATGTGAATTCCCTGCTGGAAATCATCGTCAAGGTCAATTCCACCGGTCTGACCAAGAAGATGATCATCCGGGGCGAGGACAGCACCATGACCGAGGAAGAGGCGCAGAAGCGCATGGAGGAACTGAGCTACCTCAAGATCAGTCCCCGCGAGCAGGAGGAGAACAAGCTGACTCTCTACCGCGCCGACCTCGCCTATGAGGAATGCACCGGCGACGAGCGGCTTCTTCTGGGCCGGTTCATCGACGCGTTTGAAGGGGCTCTGCGCTCCGGCAAAAAGGAAGACATCGACCGCCGGCGGGAAGAACTGGACGAATGGCTCTTTACGCTGGGGAAATAATTTATTCAAAAAGCAAATACCGGCCGCCGCAAGGGAAAGCCCCCATGCAGCGGCCGGTATTGTTTTGTGGAAGAAAAAATCATCGGCGTCTGCTCTTTGCCAGCATCAGCAGCGAACCCGCCGCAAGACAGACAATGACAAAGCCGTTCAGAAGATATTGCAGCCTGTGCCCGGACAACGCGAAAGGCAGACCGAAGGAAGAAGCATCGGAGGACGATACGGCGGCAGGTTTTTCCGCCGGCGGGACGTAGACGTCCACGTCTTCCAGCGCCGTCACCTCGGCGGTAAATGATACGTCCCTGCCGAATGTAAAGGTCGCCGTTCCGATTCCGTCCCCCTGTCTGACGGGCGCGGCCACGGAATCGCCGCCGTCGTAGGTAACTTTTACCAGTGAAGGATCGCTCTTGACCTTGGCGATGTCGCTCTTTGACATGACCACCATTTTTTCCGACCAGACCGCGCCGAGTTGCAGCGTGACGGGAGAAGCGTCATCGGCCGAAGCGCCCGTCACCTTGATAACGGGATGGTAATCTCCCATCAGTTCGGCGGGTTTCACCTGATCGTAATCGGGCTTCAGCTTCTGAATTCCCAGCTTGTCGATGGTGAAATAATTGTGGTAAATCAGCTCGGAGACCGGAACCACTTCATAGCCCATTTCCTTGTACCTGTCCAGCACAGCGTGAAGCGTCTGCTTGGTTTTGGGGGCGCTGTTGTGACAAAGAATGATAGAACCGTTCTGAATGTTTTTCGTCGAACGCTCGATGATCTCTTTTGCGGGGCAGTCGGGCATCCAGTCGTGCGAATCGTGCGACCAGTAGATGACTTCGCAGCCCGCCATGCGGGTGATGTTGTGCACATTGAAATTGCCCGAGCCGTAGGGAGGACGCATGACCTTCGGCATGACCCCGAATTTTTTATAGATTTTGTCGTTGACCGACTTGACTTCTTCGTACACCTGTTCTTCCGTCATCTTGGGAAGGCTTTTGTGATGGGCAGTGTGGTTGCCTATCTCATGTCCCCGCTTGTAGATTTCCTCGAGCATGTCGGGAAATCCCGCCACAAACACGCCGGTGACAAAAAAGGTGCATTTGATATTGTATTCGTCGAGGGTGTCGAGAATGTACTGGGTGTAGAGATTGTTGAATCCGCAGTCAAAGCTGATGGCGATTTTCTTTTCCTTGGTATCCACCCGGTAAATGCCCTTCTGACGGTTCAGGTCGGTAATCTTGACGGGTACCTGCGCGGCCTTTTTCTTGGCCGCCTCGTTATACATCACAAGGGAATAGGGAATGGCGCAGTCCTCGGAGAGCTTGAATTTGTATGAATAGGAGGCCTTGTCCCCGCCGAATTCAAAATGGTCTATGACGGTGCCGTCCGCCAGACGGAGCGAAATATCCAGAGGAAGCGTCAGCTCCGCGGCGTTCAGACATTTCAGATTGACGGCGAGGTTCTGTCCGGGGCTGGCGGTGTAATGATCGGCGTAAAAGCTCAGCTGGGGTTTCGGCAGCACGGTGACGCTGACTTCGCTGCTGTCCGACGGGGCATAGCCCGCGCCGGCTGACAAAGCATATGTCTCTCTGCCGCCCTTTTTATATTCACCCGCCCTGACCTCAAGGCGGCCCGACGTTTTGCCTTTGGGAATGACGATGGACAGAGGATCGCTTTCGCCCGCAACGGCTATGTTCAGATTGCCCGAAGCCGGAGCCGAAAGGGCGGCGTTCAGAGTGAAGAAAGCGCCGCTGTGGACGGTTTCATCCGAAACGGTGAGCGTGACGGCGGGTTCCCCTGCCGCATAGGCGCTGAAGGAGAGCGGGTAGAGGAGAAAGAAAGACAGCAGCAGCATCACAGCAGCCGTTTTGGGCAGGATGTATTGGGAAAGAAAGGGTTTACAGGACAATATCACACACCTCGGAAATTAAAAATTCAAAAAAATTATACATCAGCCCTATCACAATGTCAAGCCGGTTAGTTGTAAATAATTGATTGCTTTGTTGGATTATGTACAATGATCATCGCATTAGTCTTGACAGAAAAATGTATGTATTGCATAGTTTTAAAGCCTGTATATTGACAGATTACACGATATATGATAAAATGTAATTATGAGATATTGATTGAGTTGCAGTCTGTAGGAGGTATGAACCATGACTTTATTCACCGGAATTTCGGAAAGCAGCTTCAGCTTTGACTGGGAAATATCACTGATGGAATGGGTGCAGGCGCATATGGGGGCATTCGGACTCTACGCGGCTTCGTTTTTTTCCCTGTTCGGGGAGGAGCTTGTCTGTGTTGCCATTCTGGGGCTGATCTACTGGTGCCTTGACAAGGAATGCGGCGGCAGAATCGGGCTGACGCTGTTTTTTGCGGCGACCCTCAATCCCGTGCTGAAAAATATCTTTCTGCGCCGCCGGCCCTACTGCGACCATTCCTCCATCAAATGCCTTCGCCCCGTCGCTCCGGAATCCGATATCTACGACCTTTCGGCACAGGGGTATTCCTTCCCCAGCGGACACTCCACCAATTCGGTTTCCCTCTTTACCGCCGTGGCAATCAATAAGAAGGATAGGCTGCTTGCCGCCGCAGGCCTCCTCATTCCGCTGCTCTGCGGGTTTTCCAGAATCTGTCTCGGCGTGCATTATCCCACCGACGTGATCTGCGGCTGGCTCCTTGGACTTGCCGCCATTTTCATTGTGAATGGTCTGGAAAAGCGGATTTCCAACCGCTTGGCCTATTACGCCCTGCTGCTTTGCATGACGGTTCCCGGCTGGCTTTTCTGCCGCAGCGACGATTATTACACCTCGTTCGGAATACTCGCGGGTTTTCTCCTGGCGGTGGAATTTGAACGGCGCTACGTCGGTTTTGAAAACACCCGCCGCCCGTTGCGCTGCGCATTCCGGCTGACCGGCGGAATACTGGTGTTCTATGGCGTTCGCGTGCTTCTCAGGTTGCCTTTCAGCGAGGAATTTCTCATTTCCGGCACGGCTCCGGCACATGCCGTGCGCACGGTACGGTATTTTGTCGCCGTATTCGCCGCCACCGGCGTCTATCCCATGCTCTTCCGCCCGATGGACATGACGCTCGACCGCCTTCGGGATGGAATGCAGGGCAGGCGCTGAGTTCAATTTAAACCAATTTAAATTTTTTGCAAATATTGAGCGGGCTACTTGCCTACCATGTCATGATATGTTATAATGTTTCAATAAATGTTTTCATTAAGAGCCTGTTCAGAATCTCCGCGTGTGCGGATGGCGCCGTCAGATTTTTCGCCAGATGACGCCAAAACCGCAGGCAATACTTTGTGTATTAACGAGGATTTTGGCAAAATATGGCGGAAAAGATGCCAGCCAGACGTGC
>JAFRXY010000076.1 GCA_017441385.1 Clostridia bacterium
GCACGTCTGGCTGGCATCTTTTCCGCCATATTTTGCCAAAATCCTCGTTAATACACAAAGTATTGCCTGCGGTTTTGGCGTCATCTGGCGAAAAATCTGACGGCGCCATCCGCACACGCGGAGATTCTGAACAGGCTCTTAGATTAAGAAATTCCCGTTTAAGATACTAACATCCGGGAGATGAATACAATTGAGTAAAATAGAAGTCGTACACTTTGAGCAGACAAAAACCGACCTCTTTGACGAGCTTTACAACAACGCCATGCTTTCGGGCATGATCGACGTGAGCCTTTATGAGGAATTCGGCGTCATGCGCGGTCTGCGCGATTCCAACGGAAAGGGCGTGCTGACCGGCCTGACCGAGATATCCGACGTCGTAGCTACCAAGAATGTCGACGGCAAAAAAATGCCCGATGAGGGTGCGCTCTATTACCAGGGCTACAATGTCTATGACCTCATCGAGGGCGTGAAGGACAAGCGCTACGCCTTTGAGGAAACGACCTACCTGCTGCTTTTCGGCGATCTGCCCAGTGACGAGCATTTCGAGCAGTTCAAGGAGGTCATGTCGACCTTCTGCCCGCTGTCCAACGAATTCACCCGCGACGTCATTATGAATATGCCGAGTGAGAATATCATGAACGGGTTGCAGCGCGGGCTGCTGACGCTTTATTCCTATGATGACAATCCGGAGGACATTTCCCCGGCGAATATCCTGCGGCAGTCGCTCCAGATTATCGCCAAGATGTCGGCGATGGCGACCTATCTCTATCACGCCTATCAGCACATCGTGCTGGACAAAAACCTTGTTATCAAGAATCCCAAGCCGGAATATTCCACCGCCGAGAACCTGCTCTACATGCTGCGTCCCGACGGACAGTTTACCGAGCTGGAGGCGAAGGTGCTGGATGTTGCGCTGGTGCTGCACGCGGAGCACGGCGGCGGCAACAATTCTACCTTCACCGCCCATGTAGTCACTTCCTCCGGCACCGACACCTATTCCGCCCTTTCCGCCGCGATTGCCTCATTGAAGGGTTTCCGTCACGGCGGCGCGAATCTCAAGGTCAAGCACATGATGGAGGAAATCATGGCGAATGTCAGCAATTGGGAGGACGAAGAGGCGATACGCGATTACCTTATCAAGATTCTCGACAAGCAGGCATTCGACAAAAACGGATTGATTTACGGTATCGGTCATGCGGTCTATACCTATTCCGATCCCCGCGAAGTGATATTGAAGCAATACGCCGGGAAGCTGGCAGCGGAGAAGGGACGCGAGAAGGAATTTGAATTCTACGACCGGGTGGAGCGGATTGCCAAGGCGACCATCGCCAGCCGCCGGCACCTTTTCAAGCCGATCTGTGCCAACGTCGATTTCTACAGCGGGCTGGTGTATGACATTCTGGGCATTCCGGAATCGCTCTTCACGCCGATCTTCGCGATATCGAGGATATCCGGCTGGAGCGCACACCGGCTGGAGGAGGTCATCAATAAAGGCAAGATCATCCGTCCGGCCTACAAGTACGTCGGGCACCACCGGCCGTACAAGACCCCCGACGTCAGGGAAGGGTAATTTTATTAGTACTGTCAACAGCTCCACACTTTTTTCATAAATAGATTTGTAAAAAAAGGACTGATTTCAATGGATAAAATTCAGATGAAAATGCCGCTGGTCGAGATGGACGGCGACGAAATGACCCGCATTATCTGGAAGATGATCAAGGACATCCTCATCACGCCCTATGTCGATCTGAAAACCGAATATTACGACCTCGGGCTGATTCACCGCAACGAAACCAACGATCAGGTGACTTTCGATAGTGCGGAGGCGACCAAGAAATACGGCGTAGCTGTCAAGTGCGCCACCATCACCCCCAACGCGGCGAGAATGACCGAGTACGATCTCAAGGAGATGTGGAAGTCCCCCAACGGCACGATCAGAGCCATTCTGGACGGTACCGTCTTCCGTGCCCCGATACTGGTCAAGGGCATCACCCCCTACATTCCCACATGGAAGAAGCCCATCTGCATTGCCCGTCACGCCTACGGCGACGTTTACAAGAACACCGAAATGGTGGTGCCGCAGGGCGCAAAAGCGGAGTTGTGCGTGACCGCGCCTGACGGCAGTGAACAGCGCAGTCTGATTCATGAATTCAATAATTCCGACGGAATTATTCAGGGCATTCACAACCTCGACAATTCCATCAGTTCCTTCGCGAGAGCCTGTTTCAATTACGCGCTCGATCAGAAGCTGGATATCTGGTTTGCCACCAAGGACACCATCAGCAAGAAGTACGATCACCGTTTCAAGGATATTTTTAATGAGATATTCGAGAAGGAATACAAGGCAAAATTCGAGGCGGCGGGAATTACCTACTTCTACACCCTGATCGACGACGCGGTGGCTCGCGTCATCCGCAGCGAAGGCGGTTATATCTGGGCCTGCAAGAATTACGACGGCGACGTGATGAGCGACATGATCGCCACCGCCTTTGGCTCCCTTGCCATGATGACCAGCGTGCTGGTTTCTCCCGACGGCGTGTATGAATACGAAGCGGCGCACGGCACCGTGCAGCGCCATTACTACAAGCACCTCAAGGGGGAGGAAACCTCCACCAATTCCGTCGCCACCCTCTTTGCGTGGAGCGGCGCCCTGAGGAAGCGCGGAGAGCTGGACGGCACGCCCGATCTCTGCCAATACGCCGACAATCTGGAAAAAGCCACCGTTCAGACCATCGAGGAAGGCGTGATGACGGGAGATCTCTACCTGCTCTCCACTCTGGAAAACAAGACCAAGGTCAGCACCGAGCAGTTCCTCCGGGAAGTGGACAAGCGCCTCGCCGCGATGTATGCGTAAGAATCCTGAAAAATTCATTTGACCTCCGATACAAACTATGATATAATTTTCGGCAGACTGTGTTTTCTGAAAAAAATCACGGTCTGCCTATTCTTTTAGAGGGTGATAAGATTGCCTTTGTTGATAAGAAAATTCGAGCGAAAATCCAAGGAAGAATTGAGTCACGGCGTAACCCATTTCAGAACCTTTTTCAAATGGTGCTTCTGTGCCGTGCTCATCGGGATAATTGTCGGATGTGTCGGGACGCTGTTTCATTACCTGATTCATTTCTCTGCCGATGCTTTTGCTAATTCCAATCAAAGAATGATCTGGCTGCTGCCGCTGGCGGGTGTGGTGATTGTCGCCGCTTACAAATACTGCGGCATGGACAACGACAGAGGTACCAACATGATTCTTGTGTCGGTGCGGAGCGAGGAAAAACCTCCGGTATTCACCGCGCCGCTCATATTCCTTTCCACCGTGCTGACCCACCTCGCGGGCGGTTCCGCCGGCAGGGAAGGCGCGGCGATTCAGATGGGCGGAGGAATCGGCTATCAGGTAGGCCGGCTGCTCCGTCTTGATGAAAAAGATCAGAAGCTCATTATCATGTGCGGAATGAGCGCGGCCTTCTCGGCGCTTTTCGGAACGCCTGTGACGGCGGCGATCTTCTCCATGGAGGTGATCAGCGTCGGCGCTATGTACTATTCCGCGCTGGTGCCGAGCGTCATTTCCGCGCTTGTGGGTTACTGCATTGCCATTCATTTCGGTGTGGAAAAGACCTTTTTTTCGTTAACCGGAATACCCGAGATTACCATTCCGTCGGTGATTCTCGTGACAGTTCTCGCTGGGTTCTGCGGGCTGTTGAGCATTGTCTTCTGCGTCGTCATGCACGGCACGGGCCGATTGCTCAAAGCAGCCTACCCGAATAAAGTCATCCGGATTCTGCTCTGCTCGGCGCTGCTGATCAATCTTACCTATCTGGTGGGCAGCGGAGATTACAACGGCGCGGGAATGGCGCTCATCAATGACGCGGTGCTGAACGGGCACACCCTTCCGCAGGCATTTGCCCTGAAGCTGCTGTTTACGGCAATTACACTAGGCGCGGGATTCCGCGGGGGCGAAATTGTCCCCTGCTTTGTGGTGGGGGCGACCTTCGGCTGTCTGGCCGCCCCGCTGCTGGGTTTCAGCGGCACCTTCACCGCGGCGGTGGGAATGATTGCGGTCTTCTGCGGTGTCACCAATTGCCCGATCACATCCATCATTCTGTCGGTGGAAATGTTCGGGCCGAAGGGGCTTCTGTTCTTTGCAGTCGCTGTCGCCACCAGTTATATGCTTTCCGGCTACTACGGACTCTATATGGGGCAGAAGATTCTCTATTCCAAGGACAGGGCAGAGTTCATCAACACAAGCGCACATTTTTAAATGATGAAATGATGAAATACCGTAATTCTTTATAAAAAACACTTGATATTTTTCTGAAAACTGTTATAATTACAAGTGAAATACTTTGTCGGAATGCGTTTTGTCATTCCGCGTGAAAGAAGGTTATATCATTGGCAAATTTTAGCAGTGGCAGCAACAAGAAAGGCGGTCTTTTCGCGGGAGTGCTGGTCGGAATTCTGATGGTCATCATCGGCACCGTTCTGCTCTGGTGGAATGAGGGCAACAATGTCCGCAACATCAAGACAACCGACGAGATCGAAAAGAGCGTAGTCGAGATCACTCCGGAAGAAAATCCCGACGAAGTTGCGGGACAGCTTGTCGCGGTCGGCGGCAAGTTCGTTGTGGAAGATGTGTCGCTTTCCGATAAGACATTCGGAATAAGCGCGCACACCGCCGTGCTCACCCGTGTGGTCGAGGTCTATCAGTGGGAAGAAGAATCTCATTCCGATGACGACGGCACAACTTATACTTACAAAAAGGTATGGCACGAGGGTTTGATTGATTCATCGAATTTCTCCAGATCCGGTCACGATAATCCGACGTCCGTTGCTTATGAGAGCGAGTCGGAATATGCCGAGACTGTCACGCTGGGCAATTTCCATCTCAGCAGCGCACAGATTCAGAAGATGGATGCAGAGAAGTCGCTCAGCGCGGCCGAAGCAAAGAAGATTCCCAAAAAATACAGTGTGGCAGGCAATTATGTCACCAATTCCGCCGATCTCGACAGCCCGGAGATAGGCGATGTGAGAATCAGCTGGAAGTACAACGACTGGAAGGAAGTCAGCCTGATCGCGCAGGCGACCGGCACCACCTTCGTCAGCTGGACGTCCGCCGTGGGCAAGAAGGTCAACTGGGTTACGGAAGGCACTAAGACTTCCGCCGAAATGATTCAGGATATGCGCACACAGGATAAGATAATGAAGTGGCTGCTCCGACTGCTCGGGTTCATCCTGATATTCACCGGTTACATGTCTTTCATCAGCCCGCTCACCAAGCTGGTCGGATATATCCCGATTCTCGGCAATGTGGTCAACTTCACCTTCGGCCTTATCATTTTGCTGCTTTCGCTGATCCAGTCGTTGCTGGTCATCATCGTCGCGTGGTTCCGCTTCCGCCCGCTGCTGAGTATCTGTCTGCTGGTAGTGGCTGCGGGCATCGGCGTGCTGATCTATGTGCTGAAAAAGAAGCATCCCACACCGCCCCCCGCACAGCCGCCTGTGCAGCCCGCGCAGACTGTGTAATTAGTTTATACTGTAATCAACTAATCCTTACTTAAAAAAATTCGCTGTCCGTCAAGGCAATTCAGCCGGCGCGGACGGCGTTTTTTCTTTGTAAATATGGTTGTTTTTCCGAATCAAAGGGCAAAAACGCGGTTTAAAATATACTAAATTGCTATACTTTAAATTGTTAAAAAATAATGCTTGACAAATACTGTTTCACATGGTAAAATACCTATAAAGCCTATCAAACATATAAGTTTTAAGAAGGAACGGATATTCCGGACTTGTCAGGAATATCCGCCAAAGTGAGGAATGATCGGGAATGACCCAGCAATTTGTTTTCCTCGTCCGTATCAATTACAGGTTCGGACGAATGTGAGCATGAATGTTTCATTGCATACTTTAACACATTAACACAAAAAGGAGAAACAGAACATGAGCATATTCGGAAAGAAAAAGAACCGCACAGAAAGCGCTGTGGAAGAACAGCAGATTACGGAAACAACAAAGACTGAGCAGAAAGAAGTACCAGCTTCCCATGCGGAGGAGAAAATAAATTACAGATTTGAAACGCTCCAGCTTCATGTGGGACAGGAAGAACCCGACCCGGCAACCGACGCAAGGGCGGTTCCGATTTACCAGACCACGTCCTATGTTTTCCGGAATTCCGCCCACGCGGCGGCGCGTTTCGGTCTGGCCGACGCGGGCAATATCTACGGCAGACTTACCAATTCCACGCAGGAAGTGCTGGAAAAGCGCGTTGCGGCACTGGAGGGCGGTGTGGCTGCGCTGGCGGTCGCTTCGGGCGCGGCGGCGATCACTTACACAGTGGAAGCGCTGGCGCAGGCGGGCGAGAATATCGTCGCGCAGAAGACCATTTACGGCGGCAGCTACAACCTTCTGGCTCATACCCTTCCTCAGTACGGCGTGACGACGCATTTTGTCGATATCCACAACTTAAAAGAAGTTGAATCGGCCATCGACAAAAAGACCAAGGCGGTTTACTTGGAAACCCTCGGCAACCCGAACAGCGACATTCCCGACATCGACGCGATTGCGGAAATTGCCCATAAGCACGGCATTCCGGTGGTGATTGACAACACATTCGGCACGCCCTACCTCATCCGGCCCATCGAGCACGGAGCGGATATTGTGGTGCATTCCGCTACCAAATTCCTCGGCGGTCACGGCACGACGCTGGGCGGCATTATCGTAGACTCGGGCAAATTCGACTGGAAGGCTTCCGGGAAGTATGCCCCCATTTCCGCCCCGAATCCCAGCTATCATGGCGTGTCTTTCACCGACGCGGCGGGGGCGGCGGCTTTTGTCACCTACATCAGGGCAATACTGCTCCGGGATACCGGCGCGGCAATTTCTCCCTTCAACGCGTTCCTGCTGCTGCAAGGGGTGGAAACCCTTTCACTCAGGCTTGAACGCCACGCGGAGAACACCGCCAAGGTGGTGGAATATCTTTCCCGCCACCCGCAGGTGGAAAAGGTCAATCATCCCTCGCTGCCCGACCACCCGCAGAACGCCCTTTATCGGAAATACTTCCCTAACGGCGGCGGCTCGATTTTCACCTTCGACATCAAAGGCGGTCAGGAGGCAGCCTTCGCCTTCATCGACAGCCTGAAAATATTCTCGCTGCTGGCCAATGTGGCGGATGTGAAGTCGCTGGTCATTCATCCCGCTACCACTACCCATTCCCAGCTCTCACCGGAAGAACTGCTCTATCAGGGCATTACGCCGGGAACGATACGCCTTTCCATCGGCACGGAGCATATCGACGACATCATTGCCGATCTCGAAAGGGGCTTCAAGGCGGTTTAATGCTTGGCAATTGCCCTTTGCTGCCAGAAAGATTCAAAAAACAACCAAAAATTTCAGTATTTTTTGTGCAGATAAATACTGGATATCTCGCGTTCAAAAAAAATTAAAAAATTAAAAAACAGTGTCTCTCAAGGACACTGTTTTTTTTATAATTATTGTGCTATAATATTCATCGCAAAATACATTTTTGTCTGCATGAATCTGCGGAGATCATTCATGCATTCATTCAGGAGGTAATTTTATGAAGAAGGCAATACTCATGATCCTGGCTGCGGCGCTGGTGCTGTGTGCCATGACAGCCTGCGGCGACAGCCACAGACAGACCGGCTCACAGCCGGAATCCGCCGTGTTCCAGACTTCCGAGGCGGCAATTGATGAGGATCTGGCGTTAATTATTGATGACGCGGGGACAATAGGAGAAGGCACCGCCGGTTCCTCTCTCAAAAGGGCGAAGCTCGCGCACGATCTGGCGGCGCTGGCTGCGGAGAAAGGCTACACCGAGGAAGACATCGAGACACTCAGATCCACCTTTGAAACAACAGTGAACACGATGGAAGAGGACGCAAAGAGCAGCGTCGAATCGGCCTTTGAAAACAGCGTTTTCCCGATGCTCGACAGCATGATCAATGACGGCGAAACCGCATTCTACAAGGGTCTGCTGGAAGATGCCGGCGTGGGCGGCGATATGGATTCCATACTGAATACCCCCGGCTTTGCGGAAAGCTACAACAGCATCAAGTCGGCATACCCATTCAACTGAATGTTTCATTAGGAGGTAATTTTATGAAAAATATATTTTTCACACAAAAGACATTTCATCGATTCATGGCTCTCGCGATTGCAGCCGTCATGCTGCTTTCTTTTGCCGCGTGCGGCAAGGATAGTTCCGGCGTCAGCAGTGGAGAAGCCGTCACAAATCTGAAAGCCGAAGATCTGGACCCCGCCATCATGGAATTCCTCTCCCGGTTTACCGACTGGTACTTCATCGAGGGCAGCGGAACCGTTTACTACGACAGCGAGAAGGCGGGCGAAGGCGACACCAACATCCTCCGCTGCATTCTGGGCGACGCGGGCTGCGCCGACTGGACGAAGTACCCGGTCAGCGAACCGAAGGATGTCTACAATCAGAAAAAGCTCGACCCAAAGAAGTGGGCAAAGGAATCCGGCGGTGCGTATAAGGTTTTCAATGCCGACGACGCGGACTGGATTGCACGCAATATCTTCAACGTCAGTGACGATGCTCTGGAAGCTATGCGTGCTCAAGGCGAGAAGAACAAGTGGTTTTACCTCAAGAACGGCAAATACTATAAAGTGATCGGCGGCGTGGGCGACCCCTTCACCGTATACGAAGTGAATCTTGCCAGCAGAGATGGTACCGTCTATTACATCAACTACTCCTGTTACTATGACGCGCCAGACGGAAGGGAATTCCGCAGTGCCTATACAGCTGAGATTCAGCAGAAGACTATAGAAGACAAGGATTACTGGACGCTGCTGAAATTTGGCGAGGAGGAAATCGCAGGGTAATTCTTACGGAATGTCCGATTTTACCGGATCATGGGAATGTAATTCATTACTTCGCCTTTTGCTATAGTATTACCCAAGCCTGCATCTTACATCTGAGCGATTCATTTGTAAGACGTGGGCTTTTTTTGTTAATCGCATTATGACAAAGAATATATAAAACACCGGCAAATGTCTTGATTTTTTGGTAAAATTAGTTTATAATAGGTTTGCAATTTTTTACATAATTGTAATTGTAATGATATCTACCGATAAAGAAGGATATGGTACAAAGTGCTTACAATTATCCTGATGATGTACGTCACGCTGATTCCGGTCATTCTGGCGGGTGTCGCGAATATGGCGTGGTGCAAGTCCGGTGTGCTTGACGGCACGAGAAAGCCGATCGACGGCGGGAAAAACTTCATTGACGGCAGGCGGATATTCGGCGACAACAAGACATGGAAGGGCCTGATCGGTTACGTCCTCTTCAACACCATCTTCTTTGTCCTCTGGGGGTTTCTCTGCAAGGAGGCGTCGTGGGAAAGCCTGCATTTCTTCTATCTCGGTCATGACAATACGGTTCCGTTCAATCTTTTGGCCGGTACGCTGCTGGGATTAGGCTATTCGCTCTTTGAACTGCCCAACAGCTTTCTGAAAAGGCGGCTGGGCATTACCCCGGGGAAGACGCTGAAAGGATTTTCAAAGGTTTTTTTTGTCTTTCTCGATCAGGCGGATTCCATTTTCGGCTGCGCCCTCGTCGTGTGGATGTTTTATGATCTCGGAATTCTGCTTTACCTGCTGTATGTGCTGGTAGGCGCGGCTACGCACATCCTCTTCAATATGCTTCTCTACTTCGCCGGATTGCGAAAAAATATGTTCTGACAGGACGGTGGCGGCCATGATTGCTTATTTGAAAAAATCGGAAATCCATGAGGAAAAACTGGGGAACAAGGGAAAATTCCTGCTTGAAATGCTGAAAGCCGGATTCCCTGTGCCGGAAGGTTTTATTCTGGACAGCGACGTGTATGACGAATTTGTCCTGCAAAACGGGCTGAAGGAACGTATTCTTGCTAGGCTCAATGAGCTTGGCAAGGATAACATCGCGGAAACCTCCAAAGAGCTTATCGCCCTGTTTGAAGCTACCGCGCTTTCGGATTCAGTCAGAACCGAGATGGAAAAGCGCGCCAAAAGCGGCGTTCTGTATGCGGTAAGAAGCAGCGGCATATTGGAAGATATGGCGGAGCATTCCTTCGCCGGACAGTACGACACCTTCCTCAACGTGCCGAGGGAAGAGCTCTGCGACCGTGTGATCGACTGCTACCGATCCATGTTCCGCGAGGTGATTCTTTCCTATGTGGTGGACAATCAGATTCCGGCGGAAGCGCTGGGCATGTCGGTCGTCATTCAGGAGATGGTGGACGCCGATCTGAGCGGTATCTGCTTCACGGTCGATCCCACCACCGGAAACGATAAGGAAATGCTGATCGAGGTGTCGGAAGGACTGGGCGAAAACCTCGTCAGCGGCCGGACCGCACCCCAGCAGTATTACTTCAACTGGTACGACGACGCGGAAGCAGTCAAGGGCGAACCGCCCGCAAGCAGACTCCTGACGGAGGAAAAGCTAACGGAATACGCCCTCTGCTTCAAGCGGATACAGCAGTATTTCGGCTATCCCTGCGATATCGAGTTCGCCGTGAAGGACGGAAGGCTCTACATATTGCAGTCCAGAGCCATCACCAAGCTGCAATACGGTTTTACCCCCTATGTCTGGACGACGGCCGATTTCAAGGACGGCGGCGTTTCCGCCACGATCTGCACACCCTACATGTGGTCGCTGTATGAATACATATGGGAATATTCGCTGAGGAAATTCATCGTCGATTCCGAGATACTGACGGATGAGGAGCTGCCTCCCAAGCTGGGTGAAATGTTTTACGGCAGACCCTACTGGAACCTGAGCGCCGTCAAAAAGGCGCTGAGTCAGATCATCGGCTATAAGGAGCGGGAATTCGACAACGAATACGGCATCCGGGGCCATTACGAGGGCGACGGGCAGACCACCGGCGTGTCGGCGAAGATTCTGCTCAGAATGTCCAAGATCATCTATCATCAGACCCGGCTGTTGAACGACCGCCGCAGAAATGCCGAAAGGTACAAGGCGGAATTGCTGGCCATCTATGACGAATACAAGAAGCAATACGAGGAACGCCGCATCAGCAGCATGACGCAGGCATATTTCGACCTGACACATAATATCTACCTCAGAAGCGAAACCACCTATTTCTGGCAGATATTCCTGAATACCATTCACCAGTCGCTCTACAAGGACAGTCTGCTGAAATACGTTTCGGAGAGCGAATATCTCTCGCTGCTGTCGAGTATCGACAATATTTCCCACCTCCTTCCGTTCTATGAAATCTGGGAGCTTACGCGAAATATCCGGTTCGACGTGGAGGCGGCGGGCTTCTGGCGGGACAACAGCGCGGAGGAAATTGCAAAATCGCTGGACGGCGACGGGTATTTTCTCCCTGAGGCACGCGCGCTGATAGAGAAATACGGCTATCACTCCGACAAGGAGCTTGATATCACATACCCCTGTTACTATGAGGAACCGGAGACACTCCTGCAGGTCATCAAGGACACCGCGCTGCTGGACGATTCCTTTTCTCCGGAGAAGGACAAGGAACGCGGCAGGCGAACCAACGAGGAAATCCTCAGCCGCCTTGAAAAGGACGTGTCACGCGGTACATACAAAAAGATCGTCAGGAAGATCGGCAACATGCGGCGGATGCTCTGGTGGAGAGAGGAATTCCGCGACGTTTCCACCCGATTTTATTACCTGTTGCGCATTTATACCGTCAAGTACGCCAAATCTCTGCAAAAGAAGGGCATTCTGGAAAGCTGGGAGGACGTGTGGTTCCTGAAAGTCGGCGACCTGTGGAACTATATCGAAAAAAAGCGCACCCCCGACGAATTCAGAATGGTCAAGGAGCTGCGTGCTACCGTTAAAAAGAACAAGCTCTACTACAACGCCTACCGGAATTACATGAGCGAGAACGAAATCGGCAGCGATTTTTCGCTTGTCAGCGAGACTCCTTCCGCCGACTCCCTCAAGGGACTGGGCGCCAACAACGGCAGGATGACGGGAACCGCGAGAGTGATCCACGACTTCTCCGAGATCGACCGCCTGCGGGAGGGCGATATCCTCGTCACCCGATTCACCGACACCGGCTGGACCCCCAAATTCGCCATCCTGTCGGGCATCGTCACGGAATACGGCGGCATTCTCTGCCACGCGGCGATTGTGTCGAGGGAGTACGGTATTCCGGCAATCGTCTGCTGCAAGGACGCGATGAGCCGAATCGCCGACGGGCAGACAATTTCCATTGACGGCTCGACCGGCACCGTGACGCTGAACGGAGAGCAGAGCCAATGAGGATTTATGACAGGCACAAACGGGAATACATCGAAACCGAGCAGTACGGGCAGGGAAAGCTGCAATTCCTGTACGGAAACCCGATAGGCAGGATTCTGCTCAGGCTCGTGATATCCTCCTTTACCTCAAGGCTATACGGCTTCTACAACAGCCTGCCGGTTTCGGCGAAAAAGATACCCCCGTTTATTGAGAAATATCAGATATCACTCGATGAATACGAAAAAAGCGAGTTTCGTTCTTTCAATGAATTTTTCACACGGAAACGCCGACCCGAAGCGATACACATTGACCTTCACCCTAACGCGCTGATTTCGCCCGCCGACTCCAAGCTGCTGGTCTACAATGTGACCGATGATCTGAAGCTCACGGTCAAGGGCAGTCCCTATACGCTGGAGGAGCTGGTCGGCAAAAAAATAGATGTGTCGGATTATTCCGGCGGGCTTTGTCTGGTGTTCCGGCTGTGCATGGACGATTACCACCGCTACTGCTTCATCGACAGCGGGAAGGTCGCGGACAGCTTCTTCATCAAGGGCAGACTGCACACCGTCAGCTCGATTTCCAAGGATTACAAGATATTCAAGGAAAATGCAAGAGCGGTGACGGTCTGCGAGACAGAGCATTTCGGTCGGGTCATTCAGATTGAGGTGGGCGCGCTGCTGGTCGGCAGGATTGTCAACCATGAACGCAAAACCTTCCGCAAGGGGGAGGAAAAAGGCTTCTTCGAGCCGGGCGGCTCGACAATTGTTCTCCTGCTGAAAAAGAATACCGCCGACATCGACGGGGAACTTCTGGAGCAGAGCAGGCAAGGAATCGAAACCGTCGTCAGATACGGAGAAAGGATCGGTCAGAAATTATGATTGCAATGTTAAAGAGATGGCATGTGTACTACAAGGAGAGATACCCCATCATTCCGCGCCTGATTCTGGGTTTGATCGTGTTCGGAGAGATACACTTTATTATTCTGCTCAACGCCGGGATCACTGAGTTTCATATCGGCATAGAGGAATTTGTTGGCGCGTTCACGGTTTTTGCCTTTTTGCTTTGGCTGCGTGACGCGGACGACCTCAAGGATTTTGAAACCGACAAGCGGCTTTTCCCCGACCGGCCGCTTCCCAGCGGCCGGGTCTACAAGAAGGATCTGATGATAAGCTGTACCATCGTACAGGCGATCACCGTGGTGCTGAATGTCATTTTCATGAACAACCTGATCTACTTTGCGGTGCTCTACGCCTACGGCTATCTCATGAGCAAGTGGTTTTTCCAGCGGGCGAAGATTCAGCCCAGCCTGCCGCTGGCGGTTGTCACCCACAACCCAGTGCAGATGATCGTCAACCTGTACATCATTTCCTTCACCGTCATCAAATACGACATTCCCGCCTTCACGCTCTACAACGCCATGGCGCTTATGACGCTCTATTTTCCGGCGCTGATCTGGGAGGTTTCCCGCAAGATCAAAGCGCCCAAGGACGAAAACGACTACACCACCTATTCCAAGCTCTTCGGCTACAAGAAGGCAACCCGCTTTGTCCTGATACTGACCATCGCCGATATCATCACCAATTTCATTCTGGTTTTCAATCTCAACAAAATTTCGGTCGCGGTGCTCTTCCTGTTGGTGTCGTGGATGACGTGGAAATTCATTCAGTTCATCAAAGACCCGGACCGGTTTGTCATTGTGGAAAAGGTGGAGATTTATACCTATCTTCAGGAATCGACCATGCTGCTCACGATCGTGGCGTTCCTGATATTCGGTAAGATATGATGACGGGACAGAAAGCCATCCACCTCCAAAAGCTGCGCGAAGCCGGAATTCCTGTGCCGGATTTTTCGGTGATCCCTCACGAAAACTTCCGCGGCGGACACACTGATCTTTCCGGGCTGCCGGTGCTGCTTGACCATGACTGCGACAGATTCGCCGTGAGAAGCTCCGCTTCGGCGGAGGACAGCGACTCCGCCAGCTTTGCCGGGCAGTTCAGAACCTTCCTGAATGTTCCCAAAGAGGAAATAGAGAGCAAGGTTCGTCTGTGTTTTGCGTCGCTTCAATCGGACAACATAAAGCAATACGCTTTGAAAAACGGCTTGAATCCGGACGATCTGAAAATGGACGTGATCGTGCAGCGGATGGTCAACCCGGAGCTTGCCGGCGTGATTTTCACCTCCAACCCGCAGGGATTGCTGAATGAAACCGTCATCACGGTGGGGAAGGGACTGGGGGAAAACGTCGTTTCGGAAAAAGCCGAGACAACTTCCTATTACTACAGCGCCACCGACAGGCTTTACTATTACGACGGGAATGAAAATCTCCTCTCCGACGCGCTGGTGGAAGGGCTTATCGGCGTGTCCGAAAAAATCAAATCCATTCTCGGGGACTATCTGGACATAGAATTTGCCGTCGAGAAGGGCGAAATATTCATTTTACAGGCGAGAAAAATCACGACCCTGTCGGGCGATTCGCCGCTGGTGCTCGACAACAGCAATATCGTGGAGAGCTATCCCGGTCTGTCTCTGCCGCTGACGGTGTCATTCGTGCATACGGTATATTCCGGCGTGTTCAGGAGCTTGTGCAGGAGAATCGTCCGGAATGAAAAGGTGATCGGCCAGAAGCAGGACGTTTACAACAACATGGTGGGCCACGTCAACGGCCGGCTCTACTACAAAATCAGCAATTGGTACGCCGTCCTGCGCCTTCTTCCCCTCAGCAAAAAGATCATTCCGGTCTGGCAGGAAATGCTTGGCGTGAAGGCCAGAAGCTACACAGGGGAGGATGTGAAGGTTCCCTTGCGTGTCAGAGCGATGTCCTACCTGCACTGCGTCACCGAGCTGTTCGGCGCTCCCAAAAATATGGAAAAGCTGTACAGGGATTTCCGCGTCATCCACGACGGATTTTACGCGAGGTTCAGCGAATCCATGACAAGCGGGGAGCTTCACGGGATTTACGACGATATCAGGCAAAAGCTCTTCGGCGTATGGGACGTCACGCTGGTGAACGATATGTACGCCTTTCTTTTCACCGCCCTTCTCAAAAGCCGCCTGAAAAAGCGGGGCAGAACCGACGATCAGATCAACGCCTTCATCTCCGGCATATCCGATATCGAGAGTATGAAACCCATGAAGGCACTGATTGATATTGCCTTTCACAGGGACGAAATGTCTGCCGCCGAATATGAAGCGGCGAAGGCGGACTACATCAAGGAATTCGGCGACCGCTCGCTGGAAGAACTCAAACTGGAGAGCAGAACCTTCCGTACTTCACCGGAGCTGTTTGACGAAAGAATCGAATTCTACCGCGCCGACCGCGAAAAGCTGGCACAGATGTACGCCGACCTGCAACGCCACGGAACCGCGAAGGAGGAAAAGTACGATTTTATCACGAATTTCCTGCGAAAAAGAGCCTCGCTCGGCATCAGGAACAGAGAAATATCCCGGCTCAACCGAAGCCGCGCTTACGGCATCGTCCGGCAGATTTTTCTGACGATCGGCAAGCACGCAGCCGAAGATGGGAGGATAGGGGAGAGGAGAGATATCTTCTATCTGACGGTGGAGGAAGCTTTTGACATTCCCGCCGACGCAAAAGAGCTGATCGAGCGGCGAAAGGAGCAGTATTCGCTCTTTGCCCGGTTGCCCGCCTATACGAGGCTGATTTTTGAAAACGCCGAATTCGACAAGAATCACGCCTGTGTCAATTCCTTCCGGAAGCGCCTTTCCGACAACCGGCTCAGCGGCACGCCCTGTTCCTTCGGCGTCGCGGAGGGAGAAGCGCGGGTAATCACCGACGTTTCCTCGGTGGGCGACGTCCGGGGAAAAATACTGGTTACCCGCATGACCGACCCCGGCTGGGTATTCCTGCTGGCGGCTGCCAAGGGCGTGATCTCGGAAAAAGGCTCCCTGCTTTCCCACACGGCAATTATTTCCCGTGAGCTGAAAATTCCTTCGATCGTGGGAGTGGAAGGGCTGCTGGACACGGTGCGCGACGGCGACAGAATCCGCATGGACGGCAGAACCGGCGAAATAATCATCCTTCGTGAGGAGAAAGAGTGAATGGAATTAATCAGATTTGACAAAGAGAAACAATATATCCGTGATTTTATAGGGATTGCCAAGAAACTGTACTCGGCAAAGGACAATATGGAAGACCCCGATTCGATGAAGAAATTCCTTACCGGCACCCATGCCCTTTCCAAATATTTTGCGCTGGACAAATTTCTCGTCTATGACAGGGGCAAGCCGGTGGGGCGGTTCGCCATTACCACCTATCCCGACGACGACACGGCGTATTTCGGCTTCTACGAATGTGTGGACGACGACAGCGCGGCGAATTTTCTGTTTGATGAAGCTGTCGCGTTCTGTCGGGAAAAGGGATACGCCAGAATTGAGGGGCCGGTGGACGGTTCCTTCTGGCAGAAGTACCGGCTCAAGATCAATCTTTTCGACCGGCAGCCCTATACAGGAGAACCCTACAACAAGCCCTATTATTTCAGGCAGTTCACCGACAACGGCTTTACCGTTTCGGCGCATTATACTTCCAACCTGTTCCATCCCATTGACGAGAGCTACCGGAATGAAAAATTCGAGCAGCGCTTTCAGCAATTCCTCGATAACGGCTACCGCATTGAAAGCCCTACGGAAGAGAATTACGACGCGATCATGGGCGATGTGTATGACATGATCATGGAACTGTACAGCGACTTCCCGATCTTCAAGGCGCTGTCCCGTGAGGATTTCATGGAAATATACGGCAGCTTCAGGATGATCATGAATATGAGCATGACCAAGATCGCGTTTTATCAGGATAAGGCGGTCGGCTTCTACATCAGTATTCCCGACTATGCCAACAGGGTCTATCATGTCAGCCTTCTGAGCCTTCCCATGCTCCTGAAAATCAAAAAATCTCCGGAGCGGTATGTTATGCTTTACATGGGCGTCCGCCCGGAGCACAGGGGACTCGGCAAGGCGCTTGTTTACAGCATCATGAAGGAGCTTGCTCAGAACAGGCTGCCCAGTATCGGAGCGCTTGTCCGCGACGGCAAGCCAAATCAGACTTACCTTCCCGACGATGTGACCGATATTTACGAATATGTGCTGCTGGAACGCACGATAGCACAAGGAGACTGAAAATGAACACGCTTGACACCTTTCTGAAAAGCGCCTACGCAAAATGGCGCGACAACGATTATCTGCATCAGTCCGGCAGGACGGAGACTTACGGCAGCTTCACCGAAAAGGTGAATTACTTTGCGGCTTGCCTCCGTGAGAAGGGCTTTGCCGGAAAGAATATCGGCATATTCAGCCCGAACAGCATTGAATGGATGATTGCCGACATCGCCATCATGAATTATGTCGGCGTGAGCGTCGGACTTTCCAAGGACTGGAAGTATGACGACCTGCTCTACGCCCTCAAAAAGTGCGATATTGCCTGCCTGCTCTATTCAGAGGTGAATGCTGAAATGATCGGGGCGGCGAAGTCGGTTTTTCCGGAGGTTGCTTTTATCTGTGTCGAGAAGGAATTTGAAAGCTGCGTTGCGGAGGGAAAGGTGCTGTGCGCGGAGCTTTTCACCCTGCCTACCAAGACCGACGGCGAAGCAGCCAAAATCGTCATGACAAGCGGTTCTACCTCTTTTCCCAAGGCCGTGCTGCTCTCCATCAAAAATATCTTTTCCGGTTGGGAGTCTCTTCAAAGAAGAATCCATGTCACTGAGGAGGATATCTGCTATCTCTTCCTGCCGCTGAGCCACACCTACGGTTCTATTTACAACTTTATCTATTCGCTTGTCTTCGGATTCAGGATATACCTTGCTGAGAACATCAAAACAATGGCGCAGGAGATGGGCGCAATCCGGCCGACGCTTTTCTCTGCCGTGCCGATTGTCTTCATCAAGTTTCTGGAAGGCGCCAAGCAGTACGGCATTCCGGTCAAGATGCTGCTGGGCGGCCGGATCAAGTACCTGTTCTGCGGCGGCGCTGACCTCACGCTGGAACTGAGAAACAGCTACATTCAGCAGGGACTCTACCTGATGAACGCCTACGCCCTTTCCGAAACAGCTTCCGCCTTCAGTCTGGACTATCCGGGTGACAGCGTGCTGGACAGCGTGGGCACCCTTTTTGAAAATCTTGACGCAAAGGTCATTGCCCCCGGCGAAGACGGATACGGAGAGCTTGCGGTCAAAGGGGACAATGTCTTCATCGGCTACTACAACGACGAGGAAGCCACAAGGGCCGTGTTCGACAGCGAAGGATATTTCCGTACGGGAGACATCGGCTGCATCAAAGACAAACATGTCTACGTCAGGGGCAGAAAGGACACCATGATCGTCCTTCCCAACGGTGAAAACGTATCCTCCAACGCCCTTGTCCAAAAGATCAAGCAGACGGAACCTTCCATTCGCTCGGTCAAGCTGTATGTCCGGGACAACGCCCTGACGGCGGATATCTACAGCTCCGCGCAGTTGGATTGGGACAGCCTTATCGAAGCGCTCAATAACACCTTGCCGAAGTATGAGAGAATCAGGAAGTACAACATCGTCGATCCTTCGCTTCTCCTGAAATAACATAGTAGTTGATTATCATTTTGCAAGATGCAAATGGTACTTATTCATATTTTGCAAATTGAATGCAGAAAATGACTGTAAAAACGTGTTTTTTTGCAGTCGTTTTTGTATTGTTTTACAAAATTTCTTATTCGCCGTTTTTTTTGCTTAATTCTCGTTGACAAAACGTCGATATTGTGCTACTTTATTTCTTGCAGAATTTTAGCACTACAACGCTACAACGCGTTAAAGTGCCGTTAATTCAGAAATTTTTTTGCAGGAGGAAAAGCACCATGAAAAAAATCATTGCAACGCTCCTCGCCGCTTCCATGCTCTGCCTGAGCATTGTCGGCTGCGGCGGCAGCAAGCAGGACGATGTCAGCACACCTGAGAAAACGGGCACCGTTGACATCAGCAACGTCAAGCTCATCAAGGAAGGCACTCTTACTGTTGGAATGGAGATCGGCTATCCCCCCTTCGAGGACAAGGCCGAGAATGGCGATCCCGTCGGTTACGACGTGGATCTGGTTTATGCCATCGCCGACAAACTGGGTCTGGAAGTCAACATCGTGGACACTGCCTTCGACGTGATTTTCGCGGGAATCGGCACCAACTATGACTGCGTGGTTTCTGCTGTCACCATTACTGACGAACGCAGAGAGAACTGCCTCTTCTCTGATCCCTACATCGACAGCTATCAGGCAGTCGTCGTCAAGAAGGGCAGTAACATCAAGATCGAGTCGCTCAAGGATCTTTCCGGCAAGTCGGTCGGTCTTCAGGACGCCACCACTTCCAAGGCTCTGCTGGAGGATATGATCGGAACCGGCACCGTGACCGACTGCAAGATGGTTCCCTCCGAGAAGGTTCTCACTGTCTTTACCGCTCTGGACAACGGCGAGTATGATGTAGTGCTCTGCGACAGCCCTGTTGCTGACACCTACATCACCAACAATCCCGACACCTACGAGCTTGCGTTCCTCGATCAGGAGAATGTAGAGCAGTTCGGCGTGGCAATGGCCAAGACGGACGTCGATCTTCAGAAGGCCGTCAACGAGGCTATGAAGCAGCTTAAGGAAGAAGGCTTCTTTGAGGAAAATCAGGCAAAATGGTTTGCGTAAAAAAATAGTGAACAGAGGTAAGTGACTCTGTTTTCTACAGATTAATTATCCCAAAAAAAGGCACATGGCGGCGGTTTTCGCTGTGTGCCTTTAATTGGTTTTTACACAACTAACGGAACAGAAGGTGTTATCAAATGAAAAATTCAAAAATTGCGTCATTCTTTAAGGGGCTGCTTTCCTTATTTGACGTGAGAAAGTGGGAGCGCAAATCCAAAATTATCGCGGTTGTGTTGCTATCGCTCTTTGTTGCCGCAACGGCATTTGCCTTTGTCAAGCCGAGCGAACAGGAACTCATGGACAGCGCGTCCCAGAAAATCCGTTCCGAACTGAAAAAGGACGAAACGCGGTCCCGCCGTCAGGTCGCCATCACTTACAATGATCTCTATTTCATCAATTACGCTTCCTTCTCCACTTCAGGCGTGAAGGGCATCAGTGAAAAATACGTCGGCTTTGCGGGCAGCGTCCATGCCGCCGACGAAGGCGCGTGGAATGTCACCGGACAGTTCATCAATTACACCTACCGCATGCTGGGCTGCGGTCAGAGTGTGCTCTACGGCGCGAAGCTGACGATCCTGCTCACTACCATCAGTATTGTCTGCGGTCTTTTCATCGCTGTATTTCTGGCGCTGGGCAAGATATCCAAAAATCCCATTATCAGTCTGCCCTGCCGTGCCTATATCTTTTTCTTCCGCGGAACGCCGCTCATGATTCAGATATTCTGCATCTATCTGGCGGTGCCCGGTATCTTTGAAGGATTCAGCTGGCGCAGCCTGTTTGATAACAATGACCCGGAAGGCGTTTTCAAAGGTGCGTTCGTGGCCGCCTGTATTGCTTTCGTGCTCAACAGCGCCGCCTACTGTGCCGAAATCGTCCGTGCAGCCGTGGAATCCATTGACAAGGGGCAGTACGAAGCCGCTAAGGCGCTGGGTATGAGTTACGGACAGACCATGAGCAAGATTATTATTCCCCAGTCGGCACGCAGAATGATTCCTCCGGTTTGTAATGAATTTGTCATGATGATCAAGGACGCTTCACTGGTGTTCGTTATCGGATTAATGGACATTACCACCATCTCCAAGACCATTTCCGCCAGCGGCTCTTACTTGGTATTCATTCCGGCGCTGGTGATTTATCTCATTATTACCGCGTTCTTCACCTATATCTTCGGCAAGATCGAGAAGAAATTCTCGGTGTATGAATAAAGGAGGGATTTTGCCATGTCAATGATTCGCACCGAACATGTCAGCAAGAAATTCGGACATCTGGAAGTTCTCAAGGATGTGAACCTGACGGTGGAAAACGGCGAAGTGATCTGCATCATCGGCCCGTCCGGCGCCGGCAAATCCACTTTCCTGCGTTCCCTCAACCAGTTGGAAATGATTACCGGCGGCAAGATTTTCATCGAGGATGAGCTGTTCCTCCACCGTGAGCACGACCGCACTGTTGACAGCATCGACAAGGACAAGCACAAAGCGCTCATGCTGGAAATGGGCATGGTATTCCAGCATTTCAATCTCTTCCCTCACAAGACCGTGCTGGAAAATCTCATGCTGGCGCCTATGACTGTCAAAGGCATGAATCAGACGGAGATCGAGCCGCTGGCTCGTCAGCTGCTGGAAGAAGTGGGTCTTTCCGACAAAGCGGACGAATATCCTTCCAAGCTTTCGGGCGGACAGAAGCAGCGTGTCGCCATTGCCCGCGCCCTTGCCATGCAGCCCAAGATCATGCTCTTTGACGAGCCGACCTCCGCCCTTGATCCGGAATTGGTGGGCGAAGTGCTCAACGTCATGAAAAAACTCGCCGAGGAAGGCATGACCATGCTGTGCGTCACCCACGAAATGGGATTTGCCCGTGAAGTGGCGGACAAGGTGGTATTCATGGCGGACGGTATCATCATGGAGGAAGGCAAGCCTGAGGAGCTATTCAATAACCCCCAGAATCCCAGAACCAAGCAATTCCTGCAAAGTATACTTTAATGATCCAATTTACCAATCATTGCGCCGCTATCAGACTCGGAGCCGAGCGAATTAGCGGCGCTTTTTTAAAAAATCCGGAGGATAAAATGAAAAATTCAAAACAGATACGCGCGACCTTTCTGCTGATGCTGACAGCCGTCATATGGGGACTGGCCTTTGTGGCACAGGAGGTAGGCGCTGCATTCCTTGGCACATTCTCATTCAACGGAATCAGATTTATGCTGGGCGCGGTGTCGCTGATTCCTGTCATTCTGCTCTTTGAGCGGGAAAAGATGAACGGAGCCAAACGGAAAAAGCTGTTCGTCAGCTCCCTTGTGGCGGGTACAGTGCTGTTTCTCGCCTCCGCTCTTCAGCAGTACGGTGTGCAGCTGGGTACTCCGGCAGGAAAAGCGGGATTTATTACCGGGCTTTACACCGTCATCGTTCCGATTCTTTCCCTGATCCTTTTCCGCAAAAAGACACACCTTCTTGTGTGGGCTGGCGCGGTGCTGGCTGTGGCGGGACTGCTGCTCCTTAATCTCGACGAGAACTTCAATCTGGTGATTGGCGCGGGCGAATGCTGTCTGATAGCCGGATCGGTCATGTGGGCGGTGCATATTCTGGTGATCGACCGGTTTGTCACTTCCGTCAGTCCACTGAAATTCTCAGCGGGTCAGTTTACCGTCTGCGGCATCGAAAGTCTGCTATGTGCATTTCTGTGGGAAAATATGAGCCTTTCCGCCATTCAGTCCGCGGCTGTCCCGCTCTTTTACGGAGGAATTATGTCTGTCGGTGTCGCCTATACCTGTCAGGCATTGGGTCAGAAGGATTCCGATCCGACCGTGGCTGCCATTGTATTTTCCATGGAATCGGTGTTCAGCGTGATCGGCGGTGTGCTGATTCTTCATGCCCGCATGGCATGGCAGGCATACGCGGGCTGTGCGCTCATTTTTGCCGGAATTATCATCGCGCAGCTTACCCCCAGCGGAAAAAAAGAAGAAAACAGCCGGCTTGTCTTCACACAAACCGAAACCGGCAAGAAGCGCATGGAGCTTCCGGCGAAAGTGTAACTGTCATAAGAGCCTGTTCAGAATCTCTCCACGCACGTCTGGCTGGCATCTTTTCCGCCATATTTTGCCAAAATCCTCGTTAATACACAAAGTATTGCCTGCGATTTTGGCTTCATCTGGCGAAAAATCTGGCTGCGCCATCCGCACACGCGGAGATTCTGAACAGGCTCTAAGAAGAAGGAGAAAAGATAAAATGGATTTGATACCAAGTTTTTCTGTAGACCATACGGCAATCGTTCCCGGCATTTTTACAAGCCGTGTTGATACGGTCGGCGGATGTGCGGTCACAACATATGATATAAGGCTGACAAGACCGAACAGGGAACCTGCCGTTGATGTCGCGGCAATGCATTCTCTGGAACACATCATAGCGACTTACCTGAGAAATGAACCCGACTGGAAGGAGGAGGTCATTTACTGGGGGCCGATGGGCTGTCTGACGGGATTTTACCTTATTCTCAAAGGCGGCAGGACTCCCCGCGAAATCTATGACCTGATCGTCAACGCGTTCCGCTCGGTGGACAATGCGTTGAGCGTTCCGGGCACCACTCCCGCGAACTGCGGGAATTATCTGATGCATAATCTGGGAATGGCGCAGTGGTATGCATCCAGATTTGCGGATTATCTCGTGGACAACGCTGATCATCCGGAAATTTTTGAATATCCTAAGGCGGAAAGACTTATTACGGACGAAGGACAGCGATTTTACGATTCATAAGGAAGTTGTTACCTGTCTTTGTAAAAAAATATGATCGGATGGTAGGCTTATATATTGACTTTTACTAATAATTATGGTAAACTCAAATCATTATGTGGATTTTGTGGACTATACTGTGTTTCAGATATCCCTACTCTGTGAAAAAAGGAAAATGAGAAAAATGAAAGGTATTGTTTTATCAGGAGGAAGCGGTACACGCTTGTATCCGATTACCAAAAGCTTTACAAAGCAGCTGCTGCCGATTTACGACAAGCCAATGATCTATTATCCGATTTCCGTGCTTCTTCTTGCCGGAATCAGCGATATCCTGATTATTACCACTCCCGACGATGTTCATCTTTATAAAAAGCTGCTGGGAGACGGCAGTCAGTTAGGCGTCCGTTTTTCCTATAAGGTGCAGGAGCAGCCTAAAGGAATTGCCCAGGCGTTTCTTGTGGGCGCGGATTTCATTGGCGACGACAATGTTTGCCTTGTTCTCGGGGACAATATTTTCCACGGAAGCTCTCTTGTAGACCGGCTGAAAGAAGCGGTAGACAATAAGAAGGGCGCAACGATTTTCGGTTATCCCGTGAAGAATCCAAGAGAATTCGGCGTTGCTGAATTCGACGAAAACGGAAAGGTGATTGAAATTGTCGAAAAGCCCGAAAATCCGAAATCCAATTTCGCCGTCCCCGGTCTGTACTTTTACGACAACAAGGTAATTGAAATTGCCTCCGGAATTACCCCCTCTTATCGCGGAGAGCTGGAAATAACCTCCGTCAACAATGAATACATACGCAGAGGCGAGCTGAATATTGTCCGGTTCGGCAGGGGAATGGCATGGCTTGATACAGGAACTCCGACTGGAATGCTGAAAGCGGCGGAGTATGTTGAAACGGTTCAGGAACGTCAGGGATACTATATTGCCTGTCTGGAAGAAATCGCTTGGCGGAGCGGATTCATTGATACCGATCAGCTGATCAGGCTGGGCAGCGTCCTGAAAAAAACCGATTACGGTCAGTACATTCTTTCTTTGGCCAATAACATTGATGGGGGAAAATAAAGCAATGACGTATATTGTTACGGGCGGCGCCGGTTTTATCGGTTCCAATTTTATTCAGTATCTGCTGGACAAGCAGAGGGGGGACAGAGTTGTCTGTCTGGATAAGCTTACATATGCAGGGGATATTTCCACTGTACAAAGATTTGATGCAGATGAAAACTTCCGGTTTGTGAAAGCGGATATCTGCGACCGTGAGGCTGTTTTTGCATTATTTGAAGAAGAGAAGCCGGACTTCGTCGTCAATTTTGCCGCCGAAAGTCATGTTGACCGCTCAATTTTGCATCCCGACATCTTCCTCCAAACCAACATTATGGGAACGCAGGTACTTATGGACGCTTCGCTTGCTTACGGAGTAAAACGGTATCATCAGGTATCCACGGATGAGGTTTACGGAGATCTTCCGCTGGATCGCCCTGACCTTATGTTCACAGAGGAAACCCCCATACGCTGTTCAAGCCCGTATTCGGCATCAAAGGCGTCAGCCGATCTGCTGGTACTGGCTTATCACCGTACATTCGGGCTGCCGGTATCCGTTTCCCGCTGCTCCAACAATTACGGGCCGTATCATTTTCCCGAGAAGCTCATTCCTCTCATGATCATTAAAGCCATGCATAACGAACCTCTGCCTGTCTACGGCAAAGGAGCAAATGTGCGTGACTGGCTCTATGTGGAAGATCATTGCAGCGCAATTGATCTGGTCATTACCAAAGGCAGACCGGGTGAGATTTACAACGTGGGAGGACACAACGAACGGGATAACCTCACCGTTGTAAAGACGATTCTGAGCATACTTGGCAAAGATGAAAGCCTGATTTCCTTTGTGCAGGACAGAAAGGGACATGATCTCAGGTATGCCATTGATCCTTCCAAAATCAGCCGTGAATTGAATTGGATTCCAAAGACCGATTTTGACATGGGACTCAGGAAGACGGTTGAGTGGTACATCGCCAATCAGGATTGGTGGAAGCCTTTGCTTGACAGAAGCAAACTCAACTGAGAATCCTATCATTTTATGTCTTTCTGATTGTCTGTGTATTATAAAGCCAGTATTTTTGTTGGAAGTAATATCTGTCTTACTATATCAAGGGAGTTTCTGTTTTGAAAAATATATCATTTAATGTGCCGCCTAAAACCGGCAAAGAAGAGGAATGTATCCGCAAGGCGATAGAAAGCCGGCATATCTGCGGCGACGGAGAATTCACCAAGCTGTGTTCGTCTTTTTTGGAAAAGGATACGGGGGCGAAGCGTGTGCTGCTCACGACGTCAGGAACCCATTCACTGGAATTGGCGGCTCACCTCTGCGATCTGCAATCCGGGGATGAAGTTATCCTGCCGTCATACACTTTTTCTTCTACCGCCAACGCCTTTGCGCTGGAAGGCGCCACACTGGTTTTTGTCGATGTTGATCCTAAGACTATGAATATCAGTCCGGAAGCCATAGAACAAGCGATTACAGACAAAACAAAGGTGATTTGCGCCGTGCATTACGCCGGTGTTGGCTGCGATATGGACAGAATCTGCGACATTGCGTCGCGTTACGGTCTGATGCTTGTTGAGGACGCGGCTCAGGCTGTCTGTGCCGATTACAAAGGAAAGCGGCTGGGGACATTTGGCACCTTCGGCTGCTACAGTTTCCACGAAACCAAGAATTACAGCATGGGCGAAGGCGGCGCACTTCTGATCAACGACGCTTCGTATATTGAACGCGCTGAGATTATGCGGGAAAAGGGAACCGACCGCAGCCTTTTCCTTCGGGGTCAGGTGGACAAATACACATGGCGCGACATCGGGTCTTCCTATCTTCCCAGCGAACTCAACGCCGCCTATCTGTGGCCGCAGCTTGAGATGTTCCGGGAGATCAACGAGAACAGGCTTGCAAGCTGGAACCGATATTACAAGGCCCTTTCCCGGCTGTCGGAAAAAGGCAAAATCGAGCTTCCCTATGTGCCTTCCGAGTGTTCGCACAACGCCCACATGTTCTATATCAAAACAAAGTCGCTGGGTGAAAGAACATCCCTTTCTGCCTTCTTAAAAGAAAGAGGCATTCTGGCTGTATTTCACTATGTGCCGCTTCATTCCGCTGCTGCCGGAAGAAAATACGGCCGCTTCAACGGTGAAGATCTCTATACGACTTCGGAAAGTGAACGTCTGCTCAGACTTCCTATGTATTACGGTCTGGAACCTGCTGATATTGATTGGATTGTAAATTCAATTTATGATTTCTACGCCAACAACTGACTTATCAATACACAAAAAAAGTCATACCTGTTACCCGTTTTTTGTCGAGTTTGCAGGTATGATTTTTTATATTTTTACTGTTTATCAGAAATAAAAAATATTGATTTTTATTTTGGAGTATGGTATAATACTGCTTAGTTATATTTCCGTTTCCCTGTTTGTTCTCGGAAACAGTTGATAACAGGGAATGATGAGGAGAAGATGATATGAATAATTCCAGCAATGTGCAAGGTGAAGTACAAAAGGACGAGGTGTTCGATATACTGTCGTTTCTTCAGTTTTTGCTGACAAAAATGAAATTGCTCGTTATCGGACTCATAGCGGGAGCCTTGGTGGGCTGGGCGTTGTCCATGTTTGTGATTCCCCCGAAGTATTCGTCCTATGTTGACCTGTATATAACCAACAGCAAAAAAACAGACTCCGATTCGGTTGGATACAACGATATTACGGCTGCCCAGAAGCTCGCAAGCACATATGTGGTCATTCTCCAATCGAATACTGTCACTAAGGAAGTTCTGAAGAACGTGGATTCGGAAATGACAATCGATCAGTTGCTTTCTGTGACATCATTTACATCTGTACAGAATACCGAAGTGCTTCGTATCACTGTAGAAACGAATGACCCGCAGCTGACGAAAGAGATTTGTGATTCATATATGAATACCGCTCAGAATGCGCTTGACTCGATTGTCGGAGCCGGTTCTGTCAAGGTAATCAGCAAACCCAAGCTTCCTGAAAGTCCAAGTTCTCCCAGTATTAGGAAATATACCGCAATCGGCGGCTTTTTGGGTCTTGCCCTCATGATCGGTATTGCTTTTCTCAGTATGACGCTGAATCGCCCGATAAGCGACGATAAATCGCTCAGTGAGCGCTACTCAATCCCCGTTCTCGGCAAAGTGCCTGATTTCTTCCAGTTTTCCAAGGCGCTTAATATCTCCAAACAAGACATAAAGAAAAATCAGAAGCTCAAGGCAAAAAATCCAGATAACGAAAAAATCATTACATCTGCCACAATTCTGAACGATAAAACACCCTTCCCGATCAAGGAGGCTTATAACGGTATTCGTTCCAATATTCTGTTTTCACTGGCCAGTATGAAAAACGGCGTGATTATTGTAACCAGTCCCAATGCAAATGACCTTAAAACGACCACATCCATCAATCTTGCCATATCTATGGCCAATATCGGCGCCAAAGTGCTGCTGATTGACTGCGATCTGAGAAACGCCTCCATCTACAGGCAGTTTAAGCAGTCTAATCAGAAGGGGCTTTCCCGCGTTATCACGGGTTTTGAAAGTTTTGAGGATTCCGTGGTTAAGGATGTTGCGCCGGGAGTCGATTTTCTCGCGGCAGGTCCGCTGACGCCACGGCCCTCCGAGCTGCTCGGTTCGAGCGGTATGACGGATTTCCTGAAACGGCAGGCGTACTTTTATGATTTCGTCATTCTCGACACATCGCCTATCAACACCGTTTCCGATTCACTTTCCATGATCTCTGTTGCGGCCGGAATGATTTTGGTTGCAAGGCAGAATAAGACGACTTTCAACGACATTGATAAGGCAATCAATTCCATTAAAATGGCTAACGGTCAGATAATCGGCTTTATATTGACCGATGTGGATGCATCAGGCGGCGGCTATGGTTACGGAAAGTACGGTTATGGTTACGGTTACGGCGAAAGCAGAAAAACAAAGTAAAAAGAGGATGAGGTTTTTTGAGCAAAGAAAACAAGAATGATATAAAAATGAGTTCCGTCTATCTGGATGCTTTTCGCAAAAGAAAAAACGAGCAGCTCGCATCGGAAATCGATTTATCCGAACCCCATGGCGTAAAAAAAGTCAACCAGTCGGCGAATTCCGTTTTTCTGGAGTCATTTAGAAAGAAAAAAAACAAGTTCCTTGCAGCTGAACTGAATATTCAGGATGCTCCGACAGCAGCTTCAGAAGACACCCCATCCGCTCACTCTGAGCAAAAGGCTGATTCCCCGCAGCCCGCTCCCGAAGAAAGGTCATCGGATAAGAAAACCGTTCCGGAAGTTGCGGAAACCGAGAAACCGGATGATGCCGGAACTTCCGAAAAAAAGGCGAAAACCCGGAGCAGCCGTTTCAAAAGATTGCCACGGAACAGCGTGGCTGACGGAAATGAAAGCCAAGCAGAGGGGAATTCTCCCGAAGCAACCGGCCTTGCTGTAGATGAAGCCGCTGCCGCGGCGGCAACCGCCATTGCTGCTACGCCCGATAAAACCGCAGATCCGGCGGATTCTACCTCAACGACCGATACCGATTCCGAACAAACCGAAGCAAAGACTCCTTCCGATTCGGAACAGCCGGAAGAAAAGTCCGATACTGAATCCGAACAGCCGGAAGAAAAGTCCGATACTGAATCCGAACAGCCGGAAGAAAAGTCCGATACTGAATCCGAACAGCCGGAAGAGAAGACTGACACAGAATCAGAACAGCCGGAAGAGAAGACTGACACAGAATCAGATCAGCCGGAAGAGAAGACTGATGCCGACACGGAACAGCCGGAAGAGAAGACCGATGCTGAATCAGATCAGCTGGAAGAAAAGGCTGATACCGACACGGAACAGCCGGAAGAAAAGGAAGATTCCGAATCCGCTCAAGCAGATTCCAAGACCGATACCGGCTCAGCAGAATCAATTAAAAAGACATCCGATAAACGCAAAGCGCAAATTGCTGTCCTGATCAGTCTTTCCATCATCATCATGTGCGAATTTGTGCTGGTTTTCAAATTAGCCAAGGCTTCTTTGGGCTCTGACAAAGAAAGCATATCGTATTCTTCTCAGGGCGAAACAAGCCAATCGGATTTACAGATCACGCAGCCTTCCGGTGAGAGCACCACTGTAGCATCTTCCTCTACGACTGATACAACAGCCTCCGAACCCACTACCACCACTGCTGTTGAAACGACAACCACTACCGCTGCCATCTATTACGCGCCCCTTTCGCCGGGGCAGCAAAGCGATGATGTCATGAAAATGCAGAAGCGTCTGGCAGAGCTTGGATATATCACTAAAAAAAGCTGTACCGGTTTTTACGGGGAATATACGGTTAAAATGATTAAAATGTTCCAGGAGAAAGCCGGGCTTAGCAAAACGGGAATCGCCGATTCAGAGACACTCGCCAGATTGTATGCTGATGACGCACCGGACTGTTTTCATTAACAATCAGATTAACGGATGAAGTTATTGCATGAATGATTCAAAACGCCAAAGATCCTTTTTCCGGGTTTTTGGCGTTTTCGGTTCACAGGGTAGGGACATTTCTCTTTTGAATTTGTGATTCTGAATACTAATGACGGAGGTTCAAAATTATTATGCTAACCAATTATCACACCCATTGCAACCGATGCAAGCATGCGGAGGGCAGCGTGGAGCATTATGTTCAGCAGGCGATCATGGAAGGATTCAGTGTGCTTGGAATGAGTGATCACCTGCCTTACCCGAATTTTGATTACGGATTCCGAATGGATTTTGCCGAGATAGAGGATTACATTGCCGAAGTTCGTGAGGCACAGAAGAAATACGGGGACAGGCTCACCCTGCTGCTCGGCTTTGAGAGCGAATATTTGAGGGAATATCGCAGGTTCTACGAGAAACTGCTCGACAAATACGGCGTTGAATACCTTGTGCTGGGGCAGCATTTCTATGACATCGGCGGACACTGGCAGAGCGCATATGACATTTCCGACACTGCCGAATGCGTTACTTACGCACGCAGCGTCAGCGAGGGTCTGGACACGGGTTATTATTCCCTTCTGGCGCACCCCGACATCGTTGGGGTCAATTGCCTTGAATGGGATAGGAATATGGATGAAATGACTGACATTATCATCAACAGTGCCGTTAAGAATGACATTCCCATGGAAATCAACGCCAACGGTGTGCGCAGGGGATATGTCACTGACGGACTGGGAATGCACTACACCTACCCGCACTTCCTTTTCTGGGAAAAGGTCGCTGAAAGCGGCGCGAAGGTGATCATCAGCTCAGATTGCCATCACCCCGCGCTCCTCAATGACAAGGATGTGGGAAAATGCCGCACCATTGCCCGCAACTGGGGGTTGAATGTCATAGAAAAGCTCTGAGGTCAAAAAAATAGGTACGCGGTATTGCAAAGGGGCAATCGTGCATGGAAAGAGGATAGTTATTCTAATTGCGAAAATAATTCAATTGGAATATTGTATAAAAATTGCTATGAACAAGCGGCAATTTTATACAATGTGATGTTTTGCCAGTTTGTCCTAAAAATTAACAATTTTATAGGGCAGTAGATATTGATTTTTTTGTTGATGTATGATATAATGCCAAATATATTTGTAGAGCTTTTATTGGCAAGAATTTGCTGTGATCATACATGTTTTTTGGGGGGCTTATCGATGGACGGTGAAATACAGAAGGATAAAGCAGCCGGGAATACCGCTCTGTCAGATACAATAAACCAGCCTAAAAAAGGGCACAGCAGGAAGACGAAGGTGGCTGTAATTGTCATGTCTGCCGTTTTGATTGTACTTTTGACGGCGTCATTGACGGTTATCGTACTGTTTTCTCATTATTATTCTTTGATGGATACGGGCGATCATGACGGCGATTACAGTCATGTGGAATCCATCACAGACAGTGATCTGGAAATAGGACAAAGCGCCGAGCTGCCCGAAGATGCTATTTATTCGGACAGCAATATCCTGAATATTCTGCTGATCGGAACCGATGAACGCATTGAGCAATTCGATCCTTATGCAAGAGCGGATTCCATCATGGTGCTTTCTCTTAATAAAAAGACGCACTCTGTCAGACTGGTTTCGCTGGAACGCGGAATGACGGTACGTCTGCCGGGAGAAAAAAGATACGACCTCCTGACCCATACATTTCATTACGGCGGAGCAAAGCTGGTCATTCAAACCGTCCGCACCCATTTCAGTCTGGATACGGAAAAATATGTCAGGGTGAATTTTTATGTCTTTCGGAAGCTGATCGATTGCATCGGGGGAGTGGATATCACTCTTACAGCGAAGGAAGCGGATGCTTTGAACCAATACTTACCTTGTCAGGTTTCAGAAGGAAAAAATCACCTCGACGGCTACAGCGCGTTGATGTTTGCCAGACTGAGAAGTATTGACAGCGACTGGCAAAGAATAAAACGCCAGCGCAAGGTGATTGCCTCCGTCAAAAACGGGTTCAAAGACAAGTCTGTTCTGGAATTGAATCAGATTGCCAATGAGTGTCTGCCGTTTGTCCAGACCAACCTCACATCTCTGGAGTTTGCCGATCTCATGCTGAATCTGCCACAGTACGTAAACGGGGATTTCAAAGAAATGACCATTCCGAAAAAAGGCACTTATAAGGGTCTTGGGAATGTTGATTTTAAGGGAAACAGCCGGATCCTTCGCGAATTCCTTTACGGAAAAACAAAGGAAACAACCGTAACGGGGTGAAAATGCATATGAAGAAGAAATCTGAAATCATCATTGCCGCATCCTGTAGTTTACTGATTGTGGTGCTCCTTATCATTAACTTTGCGGTTGGCACGTTTTATCGCTATTACTCTATGATTTCCGTGACGGAGGAAGACGATTACAGCGATTTGCTGGTTTCTTACTCTGATGAAGAACCGGCAGCACCGTCGGATATAGAGATAGAATTGCCGGAGGGAAGCGTTTTTTACAATAAGGATGTAATGAATATTCTTCTGATCGGCACGGATGAACGGAATGAACATTTTTACAGGGCGGCGCGTTCCGATACCATGATGCTGATGTCCCTCAACAAAAACACTTTTGACGTCAAACTGGTTTCGTTTGAACGCGATATGTATGTAGCGATACCCAAAATCCCTTCCAGAAATCCCGACAAGCTCAATCACACCTTCCAGTTCGGAGGCGCGAAACTCCTGATGGAAACGCTGCGGACGCATTTCAACCTTGATGTGCAAAAATATGTCCGTGTCAATTTTTTTGTTTTTGAAAAGCTGGTAGATGAGATCGGCGGCGTGGATATCGTTCTGACAAAAACAGAAGCCAATATCATTACCAACGATACGGGCAGATTGTATTCTCACCCCTATAAAGAAGGCAGAAACCATCTTGACGGCGCCGCCGCGCTCTGCTATTGCAGAATCAGGAAAATCGACAGCGACTGGGAGCGTGTCAAGCGGCAACAGAACGTGATTGTCGCGGTAAAAAAAAGCTTCAGCAAAAAATCCGTAGGCGATCTGAAGAGAATTGTGGATACATGTCTGCCATATGTTCAAACCAATCTTTCTGCATCTGAATGCGCCTATCTCCTGCTGAATATCGCGGATTATGCCAAGGCGGATGTATCCCGGATGACTATTCCCGACCGAAAGACATTCATAGATCTGGAACATGTCGATTTCAAAACCAACACAAAAATTCTCAGAGAATTTTTATATAACAAATGACAAGGAGCCGATTAAATGACTACGCAAAACAATGTAACTACCGGAGCTCAGCAGGAAGAAGAATTTGACGTCTTGAAATTTCTCTTGTTCTTGCAGAAGCGTTTGAAGCTTCTGCTGCTGGGATTGATTTTAGGAGCTTTGGCAGGCTGGGCTTTGTCCTCTTTTGTGATTCATCCCAAATATGCCTCCTTTGTCGACCTCTATATTACCAACAGTAAAAAAACAAATACAGACTCTGTGGAATACAACGATATTAACGCGGCACAGAAGCTGGTCAATACGTATGTGGTGATTCTTCAATCAAGCCAAGTCACGCAAGATGTTCTTGATACGCTGGGTTTAGATATGACAAATGAAGAATTGCTATCCATGACTACATTTTCGTCGGTCCAGAATACAGAGGTTTTGCGCATTAATGTAGAAACCAAAGACCCGCAGCTGACGAAGGATATCTGCGATTCATATATGAAAACCGCTCAAAGCGCCCTTAATTCTGTTGTAGGAGCCGGTTCTGTCAAGGTGATCAGCGAACCGGAACTGCCGCAAAAGCCCAGTTCTCCGAGTATTCCCAAATTTACGGCAATCGGCGCGCTTCTGGGACTCATGCTGATGGTAGGCGTGTCTTTTCTCAGCATACGTCTCAATCGTCCGGTCAGTGACGAGAAAATGCTCAGTGAGCGTTATTCCGTACCTGTTCTCGGTTCAGTTCCTGATTTCTTCCAGTTTTCCAAGGCACTTAAGATTTCCCGGAAAGACGTAAAAAAGAATCAGAAATTAAAAGCCAATAATCCCAACAACGAGAAAATTATCACTCCGGCGACGATACTGAACGACAATACCCCTTTCCAGATCAGAGAGGCTTATAACGGAATACGATCCAACATTCTGTTCTCTCTGGCAAATATGAATAACGGAATTATTCTCGTTACAAGCCCGAACGCAAATGACCTGAAAACAACCACCTCCATTAATCTGGCTATTGCCATGGCTCATATCGGGGCAAGGGTGCTGCTTGTTGACTGTGACCTCAGAAATCCTTCGATATACAGACAGTTCAAGCTTTCCAATCAAAAGGGTATTTCAAGAATCATTACAGGTTTTGATAAGTTCGATACTTCCGTGTATAAAGATCTTATGCCCGGTGTGGATTTCCTCTCGGCAGGTCCGGTTACCCCCAGACCGTCTGAACTGCTCGGTTCTAGCAGAATGATCGAATTTCTGAAAAGACAGGCGTATTATTATGACTTCATTATTCTTGACACATCTCCTTTGAATTCAGTTTCGGATTCACTTGCATTGACATCGGTGGCAGCGGGAATGATTTTGGTAGCAAGAGAGAATAAGACGACAGTCAATGATATTGACAAAGCATTGAATTCAATTAAGATGGCCAACGGAAAGATTATGGGCTTTATTCTTACGGATGCCGACTTATCCGGCGGTTCCTATGGCTACGGCAAGTACGGTTACGGATATGGTTACGGAGAAAGCGGCAAGAAAAAGAAAGGATAGGATGGTGTCATTTTGAGCAAACATAGTCAAAGAGATATTTCTATGAATTCTGCCTTCCTTGAATCATTTCGCAAGCGTAAAAACAGACTGCTTTCTTCGGAAATTAATTTTGCTGAACCCGAAAGTTATTCTGATTTTTCTGACAGTCAGTCATCACCGAATTCAGCCTTTCTTGAGATGTTCCGTAAACGAAAAAAAGAATTCCTTTCAGAAGAACTAAATATCGATGAACCCAACTCCGGCGCCTATTCAGACGATAGGTCTTCCTATTACTCACAATCAGGAAGGACAAATCCCGGTTACGCAGGATCGTTTTCCGATGAGTTTGATACTGACATAATTTCTGAGCCGGAATTACCGTATCACAGAGAGAATTATCAAGGCAGTACATCTGAAAGGTCGGATTATGCAGGGAGAAAACATTTCAACAGAACCGGCGGTAATGTCAGGAATGACACTTATGATAGAAGGTTCTCCCATAATGACGCGGATAACCTCATTTTTGACAGTGATGATGCGATTGATTTTTCAGACAATGTCGGTAATGCAAACAATCAAACGGTTTCCCGGAATGTTCGCTCTGATACCCAAGCCAAAAAAAACAGGAATTCCGCTGTAGTCGACAGTAAAACAGAAAAAAAGAGTGAAAAGAAAATTCTCTCTAAAGTTATTCTTCTGCTGTGTTCTGTGTTTGTTATTGTATGTATTTTTGTATTGATTACAAAAATCAACAGTGATTCTTTGGTAGAAGAGGAAGATACTTCATTCTCTCAAAGCAATACAACATCAACCATTCCCGAAACTACAGAATCCACCGGAACTGCGACAACCGAGAATACCGTAACATCGTCCACGACTCCAACAACGGAATCCACCGGCGAAACCACTCTGAATACTACCGCTGCCATTGAACCGGTCATTTACGAAGCCTTGTCTCCCGGTCAACAGAGTGATGACGTTATGAAAATGCAGAAGCGGCTGTCCCAGCTCGGATATCTCGGTAAAAAAAGCTGTACCGGCTTTTACGGTGAATATACGCAAAAAATTCTAAAGATATTTCAGGAAAAAGCAGGACTGAAGCAAACCGGAATTGCTGATTCCGAAACACTTGCAAGACTGTATGCTGATGACGCTCCGGATTGTTTAAAATAATTCAAACCGTCCGGATGAATAATGGACAATTGGAGATGAAGTGCCCCATTTACCGGGGCGCTTTATCAATCTGATGACCAGGAGGAGCTATTTAGTTGAACATGTTGAAAAATGATGAAGGAAAAAAAACAGTCAGCAAGAAAAAAAATAATTCATTGTTTAAGCATTGGCAGATTGTGGTTATTCTGCTGATTATTTACGATGTGATTGCTGTGCATACGGCGTATTTTCTGGCGCTGTGGGGAAGATTTGACTTTGTCTTTTCGCAAATCCCTGAGCAGTATCTTACGCCTTTCAAGCTGACAATCACACTCTATTCATTGCTCTGCATTGCCATACTGTGGATATTCAGACTGTACAGAGTCATCTGGCGATTCGCAAGCTATACGGAGCTCTTCAGAGCACTTGAAGCCTCTTTTTTGCTTTCGTTTCTGTATTCGATCGGCATTACTGTCTTTGTGGCCAGAATGCCATTGACCTACTACTTTTTCGGCGCATTGATCCAAGTCATTCTGCTGACAGGAGCCAGATTTTCGTACAGATTCTATCTTCTGCTGGCCGCGAAGTATCAGCCGGCCAACGAAGCAACCGGTCGGGTTATGCTGATCGGCGCGGGCTCCGCAGGACAGATGATTCTGCGCGATATTAATTCGACAAAAGAAGCGAATGAAAAGGTTCTCTGCATTATAGACGACAATCCAAACAAATGGGGAAGATACATCGACGGGGTTCAGGTAGTCGGCGGCCGTGATGATATTCTGATGAATGTCGAGAAATTCAACATCAATAAGATTTATCTTGCGATTCCCAGCGCGACGGCACAGAATAAACGCGATATTCTCAGTATTTGTAGCGAGACTGACTGCAAACTGAAACAGTTGCCGGGTATGTACCAGTTTGTTCTTGGACAGGTTTCGGTAAGCGCCCTGAAAAATATTTCCATTGAGGATTTGCTGGGCAGAGAACAGATCAAAACCGATCTTAATGAAGTATATCAGTTCCTTCATGGCAAAACGGTTCTTGTAACTGGCGGCGGCGGTTCAATCGGAAGTGAGCTGTGCCGTCAGATAGCAGGCCATTCTCCGAAAATGCTGATCATTTTTGATGTGTATGAGAATAACGCCTATGATATTCAGCTGGAGTTGAAAGAAAGATACCCGGATCTTGATATGCGTGTTCTGATCGGTTCGGTACGCGACAGCCGCCGGATTTTTGAGGTGTTTAAGAAATACCGCCCTGAGATCGTGTATCACGCAGCTGCTCATAAACACGTTCCTCTGATGGAAGAAAGCCCCTGCGAAGCGGTTAAGAACAACACCATCGGTACATACAAGACAGCATATGCCGCAATGGTCAACGGATGTGAACGCTTCGTTCTGATTTCCACAGACAAGGCTGTCAATCCGACCAACATCATGGGTGCGAGCAAGCGTCTGTGTGAAATGATCGTCCAGAGTTTTGACGCAAAGATTAAGGCCGGCGAAGCGGACGAGATTTCCGAGCTTTTCACGCATCTTGGCACCGAAACCGTTGACAAGAACGGTACAGGCGAAGTCTTCAAAAACATCAAGACCGAATTTGTTGCTGTTCGTTTCGGAAATGTTCTGGGAAGCAACGGGTCAGTCATTCCGATTTTCAAAAAACAGATTGAAAACGGACTTCCGGTAACTGTCACTCATCCCGATATTATCCGTTATTTTATGACGATTCCGGAGGCTGTGAGTCTTGTAATGCTGGCGGGAGTCTACGCACATGGCGGAGAAATCTTTGTGCTCGATATGGGCAGTCCTGTGAAGATTGACACGCTTGCCAGAAACCTCATTAAACAGGCGGGTTACAAGCCGGATGTAGACATCAAGATAGAATACACCGGTCTTCGTCCCGGTGAAAAGCTGTTTGAAGAGAAACTCATGGCGGAGGAAGGATTAAAAAAGACCCAAAACGATCTGATTTTCATCGGTTCACCCATTCCGTTTGACGCCAATCGTTTTCTTTCAGGGCTGGACAAACTTATGAATGCGTCATATTCCAACAAAGAGAATATACGGGAAATGGTGGAGGAAATGGTGACTACGTATCATCCGATAGACTATTCGCCTGCAAAGAAGACAGAACGTACCTCTACGCCGAAAACAGAAAAAGTATAGTAATAACTGCCAAAAAAACAAACATCAGCGGCACGATACCTGCGTAGTGTTCTCATCGTGCTGCTGATGTTTTTGAATTATAACGCATACTAATGTGACAGGTTGAACAGATAGAATTCACAGCTCAATGCTGCGCTCTGCGCGGGCATTCAGGCTCATGTCGGCGGTATGGCCGCAAAGGAATTCAAAATACCCCTGTGCGCCGATCATGGCGGCATTGTCCCCGCAGAGCGAAAGTGCGGGGTAGTAAAGCTCATAACCGCCCGCGTCGCAAAGTTCCTTCATCCGCCTGCGGAGAAGAGAATTAGCTGAAACGCCACCCGCCAGCACCAATCTTTTGTAGCCTGTGTCACGCGCCGCCAGAAGGAACCGGTCGGTCAGGATATTCACTACGGAATTCCGCACGGAAGCCGCCATGTCTTCCCGCGGAAGTTCCATGCCCTTCTGCTGCATGTTGTGAATGGTGTTGATGACGGCGGTTTTCAGTCCGGAAAAGCTGAAATCGTAGGGCGAACCGCTGACCTTAGGCACAGGGAAGGTGAATGCTTCGGGATTGCCGTTTTCCGCCAGTTTGTCCATATGCACGCCGCCGGGGTAGGGAAGACCCATCGTTCGGGCGGTCTTGTCGAAGGCTTCTCCCGCCGCGTCATCCCGCGTGCGTCCGATGATGCGCATGTCGGTGAAGTCCTTCACCTCAACGATGTGGCTGTGGCCGCCTGACACAACAAGGCAGAGGAAGGGCGGCTCCAATCCGGGATGGGAAATGAAATTGGCGGCGATGTGCCCCCGCAGATGATGCACCGGAATGAGCGGCTTTGAGGCTGTGAGAGCCAGACCTTTGGCGAAATTCACTCCCACCAGCAGCGACCCGATCAGTCCGGGATAAGCCGTCACCGCGATGGCGTCCACGTCGTCTATTGTCACTCCCGCCTGTGAGAACGCTTCTTTCGCCACGCCGGAAATGGCCTCGCAGTGCATTCTTCCGGCTATCTCGGGCACCACGCCTCCGAATTCCACATGGCGGAAGACCTGCGACGCCACCACGGAAGAAAGCACCTTCCGTCCGTTCTCCACCACCGCCGCGGCCGTATCATCGCAGGAAGATTCTATGGCGAATATTTTTAATGAAGGGGAGAGGGGGTAGGAGGTAGGAGGTAGGAGGGAGGAGGGAGAAGGTGAGGGGGAAGTTTGGGCGGGATTGGTGGCGGTTGTTTGTGATTGCGGCTGCATTGGGCATTCCTCCTGATGGTTGATTGAAATTCTTTGATTTCAGATGGATTTTGTGTAGATTTCCGCGTCTTCTTGAGGATGCATGTAGTAATCCGGGCGGGTTCCTATGTGTGTGAAGCCGAATTTCTCATACAGTTCACGCGCCGGGGTGTTGGAAGTGCGCACTTCCAGCGTGATTTCGGTCATGCCGTGTTCGGCCGCCAGACGGATATGTTCCTGTAGAAGACGGGACGCGATCCCCTGCCTGCGGAATGGCTGCGCTACAGCGATATTGCAGATGTAGGAGGAGTCGCCCAGATGATGCGCTCCGGCGTAGCCTGCAACAGCGCTGTCGCAGACCGCTACGAGGAAGACGGAAAACGGATAGCCGAGTTCTTCCCTGAGCGATTGGTCGCTCCACGGGTCGGAAAAGCATTGTTTTTCAAGCGCCGCAATTTCGGGAATATAGGCGTCCTTCATCGGAACAATTTGTATTTCATTCATGTCTGTCGCGCTCCTTGTCGTCAGTTTCGGACAGGCTTTCCAGAAGCTGCTCTACCGCCCTGTGGATTTCATCGCGGCAGGCGCGGTATTCCTCTTCGTCGCCGCCGTAAGGGTCGGGAATTCCTTCCCCCAGCAGGGCGATTCTTTTTGCCGGAATGCCGCATTGGAGAAGGATATTGCGGTGGGAATCGGTCATGACGGCGAATAGATCGGTATTCGCGGCGATTTCGGGATTGAGCCGCTGACTGCGGTGGGAAGATAAATCAATCCCGATTTCGCGGCATACGTCGATGGAATGCTGACTTGCGGGAGCGCCATTGAAGGTGGCAAGACCCGCGCTGGAGAAACACCAGTTCTGATCGGGATAATGATCCGCGGCAATTTTACGGGCGATTCCCTCCGCCATTGGCGAACGGCAGGTATTGCCGGTGCAGATGAATGTAATGTGCATTTTTCCTACTCCCTCCTAAAGGCGTTCGCTTAGTGAAAGGTGAATAATGAATAGAGAATCATTGCGGAAGGGTGTCATTCTTGCAAAAAATCTATTCCAAGCCTGCAAGGGCTTCCTTCATTATTCGTTATTCTCTATTCTCTTAGCGAGCGAATGCGAGCGCCAACGCGACCCTGCCTGTTGATATTCTCGCCGCGGCAACTCTGACCCGGATGGAATCCCCTACCCGGAAGGTCTTCCCGCTCAGCTTACCGTGAAGCGAAGCAAGCCCGTCATATTCATAATCGTCGTCCGGCAGGTCGTCAAGGTGAACCATACCCTCCGCGCTGTTCTCCAGACGCACAAAGAATCCGTTATCCACCACGGAACAAATCGTTCCGTCGAATTCCTCCCCGATGAAGCGGGACATGTATTCCGCCATGTAGCAGTCCTCCGTGCGGCGTTCGGCATTGACTGCTCTCAGCTCGTACTCGGAGGATAGCGCCGCCGCGTCCTCCGCCTTGGCGTAGTATTTCTTGGTGATGGAAGCCTGCGGTTTTCCCGCCGTGAGTTCCGACAGCATTCTGTGAATAAAGGTGTCTGGATACCGCCGGATAGGGGAGGTGAAGTGGCAGTAATCCCACAGCGCAAGGCCGAAATGCCCCAGCGGTTCGGTGTCGTACCGGGCTTTGGCCATCGCCCTGAGCAGCACGTTGGAAACAATCTCCTCATAGGGCGTCCCCTTTGTTTCGGCGAGAATTCTGTCGATGTCGGCCGGCTTGGGATTGCCGCAGATGCTCCGCGCGTCCACCCCCACCACCCGCAGCAGCATGGCGGCGCGCTGGAGCGCTTCCGGGTCGGGGGATTCATGCACGCGGTAGACAAAGGGAATCTTCGCCTTCTTGGCCAGCGTGGCGGCCGCAGTGTTGGCGGCAATCATGAATTGCTCGATCATCTTCTCTGCGGTGCCTGATTCGCGGGCTTTCAGGCCGATACAAACGCCGTTTTCGTCCAGCATGAATTGCGATTCCTCCGAGCTGAAATGCACATTCCCGCGCCGATCGGCAGCCTTATCGAGAATTTTATAAAGCGCCAGCGCGTCGCTGAGTACGGAATCGACACAGGCGTATTTCTCGCGAATTTCCGGAGCCGCCGTCCCGTCGAGAATGGCATTGACTTCGGAATAAACGCCGCGCACCTTGGAATGAATGACGGTTTTCTCAAAGCGGTAGTCCAGCATCTTGCCGCTGCCGTTGAATTTCATGAAGGCGGAGAAGGCCAGCTTGTCTTCCCCCGCACCCAGGGAGCAGATGCCGTTGGAAATGTCGGTGGGGTACATGGGAATCACGCGGTCGGCGAAGTAGACCGAAGTGCCGCGTTCCAGCGCTTCCAAGTCAAGCGGGCTGCCATCGGTGACGTAGTGGGAAACGTCGGCGATGTGTACCGACAGCTCGAATTCTTCTCCCAGACGCTTGACCAGAATTGCGTCGTCGAGATCCTTTGCGTCGGCTCCGTCGATGGTGAAAATGGCTTCGTTCCGCAGGTCGGCGCGGCCGTTCAGATCGGCCGGCGTGACCCCCGCTTTGTTGATGCGCTTTGCCTCGGAGAGCACTTCCTCGCTGAATTCATGCGGAATGCCCAACGCGTCGATGATTGCGTCGGCGCAGATGCGGGCGCATTCCGCTTCACCGTAGACTTTGAGCGGGGTGCAGGTGAGCTTCCGCCCGTCGGGGGAGTAGCGCACTTTGACCAGAATCTTTTCCCCTTCGTGCGCGTCGAGCTTGTTCTTGACGATCTCGATGGGGGATTGATAAAACGCGTCGGCATGAAGTTCCGGCTTGCCGTGGAACCGCTTGACCGTGCCGACCGCCGTCCTGTCGCCGTAGCAATAGACGCTGCACACCCGGCCGCAGATGCCTTTGTCGTCGGAATGCAGCGAAAGTACCACCCGATCGCCGGGAAGGGCGCTCATCGTGTCGTCGATGGGAATATACACATCGTCGCCTTCCTCCGGTTTGGCAAAGCAGAAGCCGCGGGAAACCGAAACAATTCTTGCCTTCACAAGCCCCGAACCGCGAACGCTGCGGACGTTGTTCTTCTTGGTGATGATGACCTCACCCGCCCGCTCCAGCGCACTGAGATCCTGAATAAAGGCCGGAACGTCGGTGACGCCCAGTTCTTTGATGAGTTTGTCCGTCCGTACGGGGCGGTTCTTTCCGCTGAGCTGATCGCAGATGAATTGCTGCTGTTCGGTCAGCCTTGGATTTTTATTCTTTTCTTTCTTTTCTGTATTTTTCATTTATGATAACTCCTTTCTGACTTTTCTGATTTATATTGAACTAACTTCCCTCATAGGAGAAGAAGACGGAATCCGATGCAAAAAAATATGCGAAACAGTGCAAACTGCTTCGCATATGCTTTGACAAAATAACCTCCGGGCGACATTATTTGTTAATCAGAATAATAATGTCAAGTACCATAACAAAAACAAAGAACACGGCAGCCAGCATTTTTGTGAATTTAGCGAGCTTGGCAGATGTCGTTCTGCTCTCGTTTTTGCCCAGGTAAGAATCATAAGCGGAAGAAGAACCTCCTATGGCACTGGAAAGTCCGTCGTCATCGCTCTGCTGGAAGAGCACAATGATGATCATGACAACCGCCACCACCATAAGCACAATGCTTATTATCCATTCCCAAGCTGTCAGCATATAGTCTACACCTCCAAAGCAAATAATTGCAATGCGAAAAATTCATTGTTTGCATACTAGATTATTTTATCACGGAATTGCAGAATTTGCAATAGTTTTTTTGAAATTTTTATTCTTCCCATAAAAATAAATTTTTTTAAGGATTTTATAATAATTTTTTGATAATCTGACAATATTGAAATTATTTAAAAAAATGACTTGACATTTGACTGCGTCGGTGTTATACTTATCTAGCATTCAAGGAAATGCTGATCATTCAATATGCGCTTGTAGCTCAGCTGGATAGAGTGTTTGACTACGAATCAAAAGGTCGGGGGTTCGAGCCCCTCCAAGCGCGCCAATGGGGCTGTCGCACTAAGAAAAGTGAGGCAGCCTCATTTTGATACAAAAAAACAGCCAAGGACTGTACAATCCCTGACTGTTAGTGTAAAATAGAAGTATGGTCAAACACAACTATTTACAAAAGGATTATACAACAAACGA
>JAFRXY010000077.1 GCA_017441385.1 Clostridia bacterium
ATGGTTGGTAGGCTCGTCGAGCAGAATGATTTCCGGCTGTCCGAACAGCGCCTGCGCGAGCAGCACCTTGATCTTGTCGCGGTCATTGAGGGTGCTGAGGGTGGCATAGGGATCGACCTCGCCCAATCCCAGACCGCTGAGCAGCTTTGCCACGTCGGTTTCCGCGTCCCAGCCGTTCAACTCGGCGAATTCCCCTTCCAGCTCGGAGGCAAGGATGCCGTCCTCCTCGGTGAAATCCGGCTTGGCATAGAGCGCGTCCTTCTCCTGAATGATCTGATAGAGCCGGGGATTGCCCATGATCACGGTGTCCATGATGGAATACTCGTTGTACGCAAAGTGATTCTGCTTGAGGATGGACATTCTCATTTCCTTGGGGATGGTCACCTCGCCGGTGGAAGGCTCCAGCTCTCCCGACAGAATCTTGAGAAAGGTGGATTTTCCCGCGCCGTTTGCTCCGATAATGCCATAGCAGTTGCCGGGGGTGAATTTTAAATTGACATCCTTAAAAAGGTTGGTTCCGCCGAAATTCAGGCTTACATTGGAAACTGTAATCAAACTTTTCACTCCTTAGTCGGTGAAATATATGAGGTAGGAGGTAGAAAGTAGGAAGTAGGAGGTTTATAGAAAACCTTTGAACTTCAACCTTTTACCTTATCAATAAACAGACCGTGCGGCATTCTTCACAGAAAGCACGCACGATAATGATTATAGCATATTTTCATTCTCATTGTAAAGGGAAGAATTGCCCTCCGGTTCAAAAACGTACAAAGCAACAAAATTCCGGTTTTTTCCGGCGGAAAGTTGTCCATTTATTTGCCGCCCTTTTTGATTCTGTCCCAGTAGGCTTTGGCCGCCTGCTCGTTCTTGTTGTCTCCGAAGTCATAGTAGCGGGCGTTTTTCAGCGCGTCGGGAAGATATTGCTGCCTGACAAAATGGTTCGGGAAGTCGTGCGGATAGAGATAATGCTGCCCCTTCACCGCCGCGTCCTCCCCATCGCAGTGCTTGTTTTGCAGCTGCCGGGGAATGGAGCCGACCTTCCCGGCGCGGATATCGGCCAGCGCCGCGTCGATCGCAAGGTAGGCGGAATTGGACTTGGGCGCGGTCGCCACCAGCACCACCGCGTCGGCCAGCGGAATCCGCGCTTCGGGCAGTCCGACCATCAGCGCCGCGTCAATACAGGATTTCACGATGGGAATGAGCTGGGGATAGGCAAGTCCCACATCCTCGCAGGTGCAGACCATCAGCCGGCGGCAGATGGAAGGCAGGTCGTTTGCCTCGATCAGCCGCGCGAGGTAGTGGATCGCCGCGTCCGGGTCGGAGCCGCGCAACGACTTCTGGAAGGCGGAGAGAATGTCGTAATGTTCTTCGCCGTCCTTGTCGTAGCGGAAGGCGCTGCGCTGGGAGAGTTCCTTCGCACGTTCGAGCGGAATTGTCCGCACGCCGTTCTCCGGCAGGCAGGACAGAACGCACAGCTCCACCGAATTCAGGGATTTTCTAACGTCGCCGCCGCATCCCACAGCAATTGCCTTACAGACACCGTCCTCTATTTCGAATTTCTCGCCCAGTTCCTTCTCCATGAAGGCGAAGGCACGCTTCACACCCCGTTCCACTTCCTCCGGGGGAACCGGCTTGAATTCAAACACCGTGGAGCGGCTGAGAATCGCCGAATACACATAAAAATAGGGATTCTCCGTGGTGGAGGCGATGAGGGTAATCTTGCCGTTCTCGATGAATTCCAGAAGCGTCTGCTGCTGCTTTTTTGTAAAATACTGAATCTCGTCGAGGTAGAGCAGAATTCCGTTCTGCGCCATGAAGGTGTCCAGCTCGTCCACGATATCCTTGATATCCTTTGTCGAAGCGGTGGTGCCGTTGAGCTTGTGCAGACGGCGGTTGGTTTTGGCGGCAATGATGCCGGCGAGCGTGGTCTTGCCGATGCCCGGAGGTCCGTAGAAAACCATATTCGGGATATTGCCCGACTCGATAATTTTTCTAAGAGCGCAGTTCTCCCCCAGCAGGTGCCGCTGCCCGATCATATCGTCGATTTCCTTCGGACGGATTCTGTCCGCGAGCGGTGAAGCCATTTTTTATATGCCGCCTTTCATTTGCAGATTGGTTCGTTCATTGCTTTTTTAATCGGGAATCACGGCCTTCTTATAGGGAATTCCAAACGCGCCGGCGTATTCCTCTATGAGAATAGAATCGCCCTTCTCAACGCGTTCGTACTCCGGTTCAAAGATACTGAATTCTTCCGTAATTCCGTCTTCGCGGACGGTGCGCACATAATAAACGACTCCGCCCTTGTAGCCGCGTTCCGTCCATTTTTTCCCGATCTGTCCGGAATGAATCGCGGGAGCGCTTCCATCCAGTGCGCCGTTGAGCAGATACACCGCGTCAAAGCAGGAGAATAGGGCGAAGCACAGGCAGAGCAGCGCGGAATACAGCCTGTCCTTCCAGCCGCTTGTCTGGGAAAGCATGACAAGCAGCATCGCTCCCGCTACAATGGCGGAAGGAACCGCCGCAAGCCCCGCCCATCTGCCAAAGATTCCCTCTGCCATAGGGAAGTACCGGACTTCGCACGCCCACAGCAGGATGAATTGCGCACTCGCCGTAATCACCAGCGCGGGTTCCGTGTCAATGGTGCGCTCCCATTTGGTTTCGTCCCAGCGGGAATCTTCCCCTCTGCATACGAGCAGATAGCGCTGGAACACCATGACCAGCCCAAACAGCGCCAGCGGCAGCAGCGCTCCCAGTATAATGAAACCGTTCCGCAGCCCCCTCAATGGCAAAAGCACACCGATGATGCACAGCACCGAGGCAACCGTTATGCCGACCACGGCTCTTTTCAGCCGTTTTTTCAGAAGGACTTCGCCGCCCGTCAGGATATGCCCGTTGAGCCGGTCGAATTCCCCGTCGGGCATCAGCCGCAGCCTTCCGGCACCCGCGAAGAAGGAACGCAGTCTGTCTTCCTCGATTTCGTCGGTCAGCACCAGCGAGAGGAAGCGGCGGGCGGTTTTCTGCCCATGCTTGCCCTTGGCCTTCACCTTCCAGCGCAGGCGGATTTCAACATATTCCAGCAGCTTTGCTTGGCTGCCTTCCTCATCGTAGGCCACGCCGATATCCACCGAAGTAATGTCCTTTTTCTGAATCACAAGATTCTTCTTTGCCTTTAAGACCGAATCCGGAATATGCTCAAAATCCGTGATAAGCTGCCAAGCGTCCATGTCGGCGAACAGAAAACTGTCGCCCCTGTCAATGATCTGGTACATCGGCTGGCTGTCGCCGCCGGATGACAGCAGCGATTTCTCACCGTAACGAATGGAGGCCAGTTCCTGCTGATATTCGCTGTCGTCTGTCATTTTATTCCACAGCTTGGAACGGAACAGTTTTTCCACGCCGAGTCTGATTGATTCTCTGATATTCATTTTTGATACTCCTTGTCTATCCTTTCTTTCCCTGTTTATTCTGCCGGCTGCACAAATGCAGCCCATTCTATCCCCAGCGCACCCCGGTGGTGCTTTACCGTCAGCCGGTCGCCTTCGGTGTAACAGTCAAAATCATACGGCTCATATAAATCCAGTAGTGATTCGTCTTCATACCGTACGGTGAGATAATCCTCAGAATGCGCACCGATGCTCTTGATCCTTTCTTCTAAATGCGTGTCTGTCACGATTACTTCGTATTCCTCCGCCGGGAACGGATCGCATTTCACGTTCACCACCCACACGAAGGCAAAGGCATTCGCCAAGGCCATGGAAACGGCAAGAGGGGCAAGAAATCTGCGAGAACGGTATTCCTTGGAGAAAACCAGAAACGCCGCCGACAGCACGGCCGCCATCCCGAAAGACAGCACAAGCCATTTCGTCCTGTCCAGCAAGGTGATTCCCCGCTGATAAGTGACCATCCACTGTATCCAGACTGCCGCCGCAAACGCAAAGTGAAACATCAGGCACACCTTCTCTCGCCCGAATATTCTCCCAAAGCCGCAGTTTGCAAAGCCGCTTTCCGGCTCTATGAGGGCAGCGCGGTTTCCGCCGATGAGATAAAGCGCCAGCGTCAGCATCGGCAGCAGACAGCAGAACAGCGAAGAAATCCTTCCGGAAATGCCTCCCGCCGTCAGTGAAAGAAATCCGGCGGCGATCTCAGCGAGAAACAGCCACATTGCCATCGTTTTCAATTTTTGCAACGCGCCTTGCCTCTCAGTCATTGCACACACAAAAGGAGAAAGCGGCTTTCCCTCCTCACGGGTGCTTTTCATCCACGGGTTCGTGAGTCTCTCATCACGATAATCCTTGACAGACAGCAGCGCAAAGCCGACAGCGCCGATTCCCAGACAGCAGGCAAACAGCATTCCTTTGCCGAAAAAAGGCGCAACCGCCCAAAGCACTGCAAAGGGCAGAATCAGATATATTGAATGGCTGCCGTTAATAAACTCATTCCATGATTTCCTATCCATTATTCTACTTCTCCTGATATTCTCTGAATAAGAGCCTGCTGACGTATCTCCGCGTGTGCGTACCGCGCAGTCAGATTTTTCGTCATATGAAGCCAAAACCGCAGGCAATACTTTGTGTATTAACGAGGATTTTGGCAAAATATGGCGGAAAAGATGCAAGTGGGACATGCGTGGAGAGATACGTCAGCAGGCTCTAAGCGCACGATCGCCTTTATCTCTTTCCGTCCGGAATCACCGCGTCCAGACCGCGCTGCACAGCCACGTCCCAGAATCCCCATTCATGACCCGCGTCCGCCTGTTCAAAGATGAAATCCATCTTGCTGCGGTCGAGCAGATCCCTCAGCTGCACTACGTTGGGATAAAGCTCGTCACGCTTGCCGCACGCAATGTATATCAGGGGATGTATCTGTGAATAGGTATGGCTTTCATTCACGAGATTTGCGAGTTCCATTTCACGAGGGACAAGCATTCTGTCGCCAAGTATGGCACGCCAGCAGTCGGTCTTGCCCATGCTGATTTCCTTATTGACATAATCCTCTATGTCCACTATGGGCGAAAGGGCAATGCAGCCGGCGTATTGTTCGGGGAATGTAAGCGCGCAGCGCAAAGCGCCGTAACCTCCCATTGCCGCACCGCAGATATAGGTGTGCTGACGGCTGAATCCCACCCGGAACATATTCCGCACAACTTCCGGCAATTCCTTGGTCACCATCGTGAAATACCGGCTGCCGTTTGCCATATTGGCATAAAAACTTCCGTCGCCGCTGGGAATCACCACTGCCAAGCCCTTGAAATAGGCGTATCTTTCAATATTCGTGCGATAAAGCCATGTATTGCAGTCATCTGTCCTGCCCGGGAGGATATACAGCACAGGGTACCCTGCCGCCGGTGGATTGGCCACCGTGTCATGCGGTAAGATTACCGTAAAATGAGAAAGCCTTCCTATCTCGGAGGACAAAAAGCTGCCTTGCAAAACTGCCATATTTTTTATTCCGTTCCTTTCATTCCGATAGTATGATTATTGTATATAATAGCATTTTTCAGGTTGCTTGTCAATTTGCAAGATGTTAATTTTGTTATGCAAGAGGATTCCCTAATCGTAATTGAACAAAAATGCCGTCCCGTTGCAGACAAGAATCTGCATGCCGGGACGGCGGAAATCATTCTGTTTTCATTCCGAATCTATGCCGGAGAAATGCAGCTATAGCAGAGTTGTGCTGCGTTCTGAGTTATTGCTGCGGGAACTGCTGGGGCGGGACTGCGGCGGCCGCGGTGTTTTTGTAATTCTTGTAGGCGGAAGCGGCTTTAAATGTAAATATTACGCCGCATACAGCCGCAATTACAATCCAATAGCCGCTTAATCTACCCGTTGAAATGGTTGTGAGTATCATACTGAAAATAGAATAAACCAAGGCAAGGCAGGCAGCCACTCTTGAGTATCCAAGCTGAATCCAGAGGCCTAGACCGACAAGAACCAGCACATCGATAAAGACGGCATAACTTCCATTGAGAAGACCGATCATCATAGTTAATCCCGCACAGATATAAAGGACGACAGCGCTGATCGTGATTCCTGTTCCCATCTGCTTATACTCCTGAATGTGAGACATCGACTTGATGAACTGTTTGACGCTGGTGGGCATCTGAGCGGGAACTCCTGCCGGTGCCGTCGGCGCCGCATACTGAAATGCGGTGTTCTGCGGCGCGGCATTCTGCGGAAATGCATTCGGCTGTGCCGTCAGGGCGGCTCCGCAGATAGGACAGACAGTCAGTCCGTCAGGGATTTCTTTTGCGCATACTGGACAAATCATAACTAAAACCTCCGAAAAAAATGTAATTCATTCGCTCGAAAAACAATACAGAACCTATCAACGGAAAAATATATGTAAATCCGCGAATAAACTCATATTAATTGTAACAAATAAACAATCATTTGTCAACATGAAAAAATACTTTAAAAAAAAATAAAAAATAAATCGACATGATACGTAAAAAACACTTGATTATTGAAGCGTCATGTGTTATAATTCCATTTGTTCAATTTGAATATGCGGGTATGGTGGAATTGGCAGACACGCCAGACTTAGGATCTGGTGGGCAACCGTGCAGGTTCAAGTCCTGTTACCCGCACCAACAGCGCGGCTAAAGCCGCTAAGATAAGAGATAATGGAGAATAGATAATAGATAATAGTGAAAGCGATAACCTTCGCCGCGCTGCCCAATTATTTTCTATTCTCTATTATTTTTTATCTATTATCTGAAGTCTGAATTAACCAAAAGGCGATGATTATCAATTGCAACTAACAGTATCCTTCTCGAAAAATCGCTGAAATTCGCTGCACGGATTGTAAAGCTGAATCAATACCTCATTAAACAAAAACACGAAACAGTTATTTCAAAGCAGATTGTCCGCAGCGGCACATCAATCGGTGCTAATGCCAATGAAGCGATATATGGTGTCAGTAAAGCTGATTTTATCGCAAAGCTGCAAATATCCCTCAAAGAAACAGCCGAAACCGAGTACTGGCTGCGATTGCTGGTGATGTCGGAATACATCACCGAAGCAGAGGGCGATTCGCTTATCAACGACTGTCTGGAAATCAAGCGGATTCTGGTTGCGACACTCAACACCGCCAAGCAGAACAATAAGTAGTTGTCATCTTTTTTGTTCAACCCTTCCAAGTCGGTGCATAAAAAAGATGCCACCCCCGTGAAGCCCCAATTGTAGGGGCTTCACAGCGTTTTAGGGGTCAAAAAATGAAGCGGGCTGACCGTAGATGC
>JAFRXY010000078.1 GCA_017441385.1 Clostridia bacterium
CCTCCATCGAGCATTCCTTCACCGTAGTGGAACCGGATGAAGGCTCGCCTTCCACCGGCGAGAGCAGCGCCGCTTCCACAGCGGCAATGGTCCTGCTGCTTCTCGCGGCATACGGCGCGGCGTACGCGGTCTCCCAAAAGAGAAGAACCGCCGAAGCCCCGGCAGCATAACCCGTTCCCCCACACATAAAAACTGAAAACAACGCCATGCGCCTGCCTCCCCAAAAGACAGCCCGCATGGCGTTTGTAGTTAATCATTCTTTTTCGGTTTTCCCCGCTTTCCCGTAATAGGATTTTGCTTCATGTCCCTTTCCTTTCTTCAGCTTTCTGCAGAAACTGTGGATTACTCAGGGGGGGACTGAAGGATACCAAGGCATAGAAAGAACGCATGAATTCACCGGCAGGCGAACCCGACAAACGGGAATATGACTCTCTGCTGTTACAGCATCAAGTGATATTCCTCGCAAAGGCAGGAACAAACCCGGCAAAACTCTCTATATCTGCCGCGTTGCACCATCCGATAGATTGATCTCCGTCATAAACCGGATATCCGTGAATCCGGTTCTTGCCAAGCATTTCTACTGCCTACTTGCACAGCGTCTCTTTTACGCCAAATGATTTGAATTATTGAGCCTGTTGGAAAACGAAAAGAGATTATCGGAATTCTTTCTCTATATGTGATATTTATGCATTATTTTATTTGATTTTTCAATGGTAAGTGAGGATTGCTCCGGCTGAAAGATAATCCCTGACCTCATGAAAAACAGCTCGCTAAAGCAGCCCGATGGAATGAGGCTGCGTATTCCTGCTAACGACAAGGCGGAGGTGTATTGACAAAAGTTATTAACAGATACTTCCCATACGGCGCACAGTCCCTCCAACTGCTGACCATACCGTGAATCAGCATGACCGCCGGGTTGCGTTGATCTCCCATTGTGTGAAACGTCTTCGCTTATCGTATCCTTTCATTGTTGTTGTTGAATGCTTCTGATATTCTCTTCGATCACATCCGTTATCTGTGACAGAAATTCGATCGCTTCCGGCGGCAATCGCCCTGCCAAACGGGATATTTCAGCGATCTTGTCCCCGTGAAGCGCGTGATGTTCCGCCAAAACACGCTGCCCGGTTTCGCTCAGATACAGTCCTTGATTCCTGCCGCCCTTGGGGGATGGTTCCCTGACGGTGAGTCTTTTCTCCTCAAGAAAAGAAACGGTCTGTGAAACAGCTCCCTTCGTAAGCAGATGCTCGCGGCATTCGGCGCGATGTATGCAATCAGACGCAGAAGAGCCGTTTCTGCCAAGACTGCCCATTAATCCGTATCGCAGATTAATGCAGGCATTCACCTTGCTTTTTCACCCGATGCAGTAGACAAGACACATAAGAATACGATCATTGTGATATTGTGCAGATAACCCCAGTGGGTAAACATTCATACAAACACTTTCGCAGTAAGTGATTGCCAATCAGAAAAAAAGAGCTTTCACAGCGGCTCCCGCCATTCCGGCAGGGACATCAGGCTGTGAAAGCCCTTTTTTATTCATACCGATTCTCAACTGAAGGCAGACGAAAGACACAAGAGGGATTTTTCGCAATGCAAGAATAACGGCGTCCACTCGGGCAGATCACACAATTACTTCCCACGTACGTCTGCTTCTCACGGATAATCGGTCTTATTCAATGGTCAGAATGTCGGTAAAGCCGGTGATTTCAAAGACCTCCGCAATCATCTCGTTGACATGAATCACCTTCATGCTTCCCTTGCCATTCATGATTTTCTGCGACGAGAGAAGCACTCTCAGACCTGCCGAAGAAATGTACTCCAGACCCGCCAGATCAAAGATAAGCTCCGTCACGCCGTCAAGCGATCCCTTGACAGCCTTCTCCAGTTCAGGAGAAGTGACGGTGTCCAGTCTTCCTTCCGGCGCAATGGTCAGCGTGTCGCCGCTGCGCTGTTTGTTGATAACCATAACGGTTTCCTCCTTAAAAATGGATAGTGGAAATAATCATGAACGGGAATCAGCCTTGCTGATTGCCGCGCCATTGATGCGGTTGGTTTATACTATTATTTCCCAGACCCGGATTCCTTCGCCGTCCTGCGGAATGCGCCGGGTCTTTGAGTTGACGATTGCGTCTGACATCGGCAGGGCATATTCGTCAAACGGATCAAGGTCCACACCGCTGAATTCCGCGGTCAGAGTAACGCTCTCGTTGTCGCCTATGGTTTCCAGCCTGAATTCCACGCGCATTTCGTCATAATCCTTAAGGCAGGGCTGAATATGGCCTGACACCAGCTCTTCCACTACCATCTCGCAGGAATTCATCAGCCTTCGGTTCATGAACCGGCTCTGACAGAACGCTTCCAGCGAGCTCATCATTATGAAGAAATCGGTGCGTCCGTAATCAATCACCCACTGCCAGCTGTTGACGCGCATGACAAATTGCCGGGTGGATTCATTCAGCGGGCTATCGAAAATCTGCTCGGGAGAACCGTCCTCCGCAATCTCACCGTCATTCAGGAAAAGCACGCGGGTGGAAACGTCCCTGGCAAGCCGCATTTCATGGGTGACAATGAGCATGGTCATTTCTTCCTCCGAAGCAAGCCGCGCTATTACGTTTCTGACCTCGGACACCATCGTCGGATCCAGCGCGCTTGTCGGCTCGTCAAACAGCATGATTTCAGGCTGCATGGCCAGCGCGCGCGCAATGGCCGCACGCTGCTTCTGCCCGCCGGAAAGCTCCTCCGGGCGGCTGCCCGCCTTGCTGTCAAGACCGACACGCCTGAGCTGGCGAAGGGCCTCTTTCCGCGCGTCCTCCGCGCTTCTGCCGAGAATATCCATCTGCGGCATCACGATGTTCTGCAAAACGGTAAGATGCCCGAACAGATTGAACGACTGGAACACCATGCCTACCCTGCGGCGAAGGGCGGTAAGATCGGTGTCCGGCGCGCAGATATTCTTCCCTTCGAGAAGAATCTGACCGGACGAGGGCGTTTCAAGGCGGTTAATGCACCTGATGAGAGTAGATTTGCCTGTACCGGAGGGGCCGATAATGCTGACAACCTCGCCTTTTTCCACACTGAAGCTCACCGAACGCAGCGGCGTCACATCTCCGAACTGCTTTCTGAGCCGTTTTATTTCCAGAAAGCTCATTGTTCCGCACCTCCTTTCATCAACCGATCCAGCGCGCGGCTTCCGGCGTCAATGGCCGCCGACATGAGCCACGTCAGGAAGAAATAGACCACCGCGATTATCAGCAGCGGGAAAAACGCGTCGAGCGTATGCCCTCTGATGATGTCGCCCGCACGGGTCAGATCCACCACAGCGATATAACCCACGACAGACGTTTCCTTGACGAGAAGTGAAAACTGTGTCCTGAGCAGCGGAAAATAGATTTTCCTTGCCTGCGGAAGAATCACTCTGCGGTAAGCCTGATTCCTGGAATACCCCAGCGCGAGCGCGCCTTCAAGCTGCCCGCTGTCCACCGCGTCCACGGCGTTGTTAATCAGCGCGTACGCCTTGGGCGCAAAAATCAGGGTAAAGCCCAGCGTTGCCACAAGAGCGGGGGAAATATTCGTTGACCCGAAGACCACATAATACAGGATCATCAGGATCACGACCACAGGCAGTCCCGCCACCAGACGGCAGTAACCCGCGATAACGCTGTTGACAGCGCGAATATTCCTGCGCCGGAGAGAAGCCATGCCGAACGCAAGAATAAGCCCGGCGGCGCCCGAACAAAGCGAGATCAGAAGCGTCGTGCCCAGTCCCGAAAGAATGAGCCTGTAGCGTCCGTCCGTGACGAGCGTATCCCGCAGCTTGTCCTTCAGACTTTCCCAGAATCCGGCCGGCGTTTCCTCCTGCTCGGTCTTTGCCCTGACGACAAGCACAAACGCCGTTTCGTGATAGGGCAGGAAATCCAGCACCTTCTTCCGCTCTTCTGTAATAATGAGCGATCCGGCACACAGATCCGCCTTTCCCGATTCGACCGTGGCAATCAGCGAGGCAAACTCCATGGGCATGAATTCCACCTTGTAATCGAGCTTTTTCGCCATCATCAGTATGATCTCCGCTTCCATGCCCAAAACATCGCCGGCGGCATTGACATAAGATGCGGGCTGCATACTGTCGCCGACCGCGACGCGCACCTTTCCCGCTTTACCCGCCCAATCCTGCTTCAGCGGGAGCTTTTTGCTCTCATCGGCACTTGTCCACTTGTTCCAGACCGCCTCGATTTCATCGGGATCAAGCTCAGCGAACGCCTTTTTCCATTCCGCCAGCTTCTTGTATTTTTTTGAGAAGCCGACGCCGAACTGCGCTTCCTTGAGAGGTTCGGGGAACTGCGCGATATCCTTGTACTTATTCACATAAAGCGCGGCAATCGCGGAATTATTCAGAAACGCATCCGTCTTGCCGGTGCGGAGAGCGAGCAGCAGCTCTGCGGGCGCGGAATAATAAGTAAACTCTCCGACAGCAGGCACTTTACTGCCAATCAGCTCTTCAAACGGCGCGCCGGTCAGCATACTGATGGTCTTGCCGCCGAGCTGCTCAAAGGTCGAGTACTCCGGCTGACGCTGCCCGCTCCGGGCGGCGGCTACCGGAATGGCAGCCGCTCCGACAGCGGCCACCGCCAGAAGAAGGGAAGCCATTCTGAGTAAACACTGAATAAATCGATGCTTCCGCCGGTCAACGCCTTTTCTCCGAGGCGCGGAATCAACGGCAGCGCTGTGTTTCAGCGCACCCCTTCCCGCAAAAGATTCTTTCAATGATCATCAACTCCATTTCATAAATAATCATAGCACATTAAGATAATAGGTTGCCAGCACCATGGCAAGAATGATAGCGGTCAGAACGCCTACAGCCGCGAGATGCTGCCTGCGTCCGGACACAATCATTGCGACGAACTCGCGCACAAAGGCATTGAGCCAGAAGTATTTCTTCGTGGGGCTGCCGATTCCTTCCGCGTCAATTCCCTGCCGCGCGGCGAGCTGTCCCGAACGGAACACATGGTAATTCGTGGTGGAAAAGGCGATTTTCGGATCGGGACGTCCGGAATGCCGGCGTATCAGCTCCGCCGAATTGCGCAGATTCTCGTAGGTGTTGACAGACCTGTCCTCCGGCAGAATGCGTTCATCAGGAATGCCGATGCTGAGGAGATAATTCCGGATCGCCTGCGCTTCCGGCATGATCTCATCGTCGCCCTGACCGCCGGAAGGAACAAAAATGATTTCCTTTCCGGTCGCCTTCTCCTGCATCCGGGCAAATTCCACCGCCCGATCCGCGCGGCTCTGAAGCAGCTTGGTGAGGGCGCCGTCCTTCCTGATCATACAGCCGAGAATGAGAATGTAATCCTTGTCAAACGCCGGAATGTGACGGGCGGCTTTGACCGCGAAGAATATCGTGCCAATCAGAAGGCATTCCAGATAAGCGGCCGTGAAGGACACCACATTTTCCACGATCATTTCAATATACAGCGCGGGGCTTTTCATATTGTGGACATCAATCCACTCGATATTTCTCTGGAGAATTTCACCGAGAATCGGCGGGAACAGTGTGAAGAGGATAATGGCAATGCCGAGCATACAGCCCAGCATATTGCGCCAGTTCCGCCCTTCCCTGCGCATGAGCTGAATGTTGCTCGCCGTGACATAGACGGAAACGACCAATATCAGCGGCAGAGCGAGCACGGCAAAGAAGTCCGCCGAGCCGAGAAATCCCGAAAGCGTACTCTGAAAACCGGCGTATGAGAAAATGCCGGTCAGCTGCCTGAGAAGCGCACACATCAGAAAAACGATCGCAGAAAAATACGTCACATTGCTGCTATGGTAAAGGGATAATTTCATTTCCTCCCTGAGCTTTTGCACAAAATATGCAATTACCGCCGCGAGGTACAGCACGATGAACAACGGAATCACTACACAGCCTGTGGAATAGCCGAATAATACATTGATCGTAATGATTCCGCCCGTGTGAACATAAAAGACGTCGCCATAAATCCATTCGTCGTCACGCCGGATATCCAGGAAAACTTTCCCCCGTTCTCCGGAGTGGAGAACAAGCGTCAGCATTCCGTCTTCCACTGTGCCGCTCTCAATATGGATTATATCTCCCGGCGAAACGTCGCTGCTTCTGGCCGAAGATTCCAGAAGGATATCCAGCTGACTGATGTCCGTCACCGACACCGAAACAGGCACCTTCAGGGTGTAATGCCTGCCCATAAAGGAGAGCAGCGCAAAGCACAGCGCGGCCATCACAATGCCGAGAACAGCAAGCACACCCTTTTTGGCGATAAAGGGTATATCCTTCACGGACTTCTTCTGCATAGAATTTTTTTCCATGGGCGTAATCTCTCCGTTTACAATCAAATTCCTCATCTACCATTTTACTCCCGGACACGTGAAATGTCAATCTCGAAATGGTCAGATGAGCAGCATGCCCGACACAAATTCAAAAACACCTTGCAACCGGCGCAGAATCGGAACACAAGGTGCTTTTTATAGGGAGAATTACACATTTACATGATCAATGACCGCACAATAATGACGCGGTCGTAAATTCGGCGTGTCCACTCATTCTCCGGACGAACCGTCATCGGAAACGTCGTCACCGGCATTTCCCGCGTAAACGATCGTGTGTTCCTTCGCTGTAATCCGTATCCGCGAATGACCGCCTTCATCTTCATATACCTCCAGCGTGTAACGGTAGACGTTGCCGCCGTCGGTAATCGTCATATCAGTTGTCAGATATTTAGTGACATGAACCGCAAGAATGGGATCGTAGCCAAATCCTCATCCTCCATATCACTGAATGACACAGTAATACCTTCCGGATCCGCCACCTCAATAATGGCATTTCTGGTGACGGTGATCTTATCCGGCAGAACCGCGTCGGAAAACATCTCGAACGGCGTCACTATCTTAATAACAACAACGACCGCCAACGGGATAAGAATACCGATCAGCTTCTGCACCAGCTTCGGCGTGAAGACATAAACATAGACGAGTACCTGCGCAAGGCAGAAAACCGCGGTAACAAGGCGTAACGGGAAGTGCTTGAAGGTAAAAACAAAAGCATCGACATATTGAACAGTGAGCAGGCTCAATACCGGGAACAGAATGACCAGGCTCAGCCAGTTCTTCTTGTTAATGTACCATCCGATGAACGCCATGGGAATTGTGGCAATCGTCCACTTGAACCAGAAGGGGTACTAGCGGAAGAGTCCCCAGCCATCCTGACTGAATGGCACCTGAAAGAGATAGATCAACGGCTGACTGATTTTTTCAAAAAAGCCCGCGTTAACAGTTTCTTCCTATATCATCGACTTGTTATTGTCACGTTTTTTCAGACCGTGATTATGTACATTCACAAAAGGCTCTAACGTCAATGCCGTAGCGCAAAGCCACACCTGTCCGCGTAGACGATGCCTTCCTTGCTGTTCGTGTGTGTTTCATAATGAAAACCTCCTTGAAAATGGATCATTTGCCAGTCGTAAAACGCCGGAAAGGGCGTAATACAAGGCAAAAGAAAAATAAAATATAGCAATCAAGTTTTTCTCCGCTTTTGTGTGGTATACCGCGTGCATAAACAGGCAAAAACACCGTCAAAAGCGAGAGAAAAACGCTATGCTCGTCAATTGATCACCGACAGGGTGTTGACAATTTTGGAAAACCTCGCCCCGAAGCCCTCCGCGCTTTCGATGGTATAGTGGGCGGCGGCCACGATACATCCTTCGCCCGCGGGGATAATCGTGACCGTCTGGAGCGAATCCCTGGCCGTCTTTCCCTTGCCGCCGGTCGCGTTGATGCGCTGGCACTGACCCGCGCCGTCCAGCTCCCAAGTCTCTTCCTTAACGGTTTCGTACTTCTTGGAAAGGTCGGTCTTGACGGTTTTGACCGTGCTGTCGGCTTTTTCGGAGGAATAAGTCACCTCGAGATAATTGTCCGGCTTTTTGGCGTCGTCGTAGATCGATACGTATTTTTCGTAATTTTCTCCGGTCATCCGATTGAGCGATTCGTATTCATAGTCCAGCTCAAACCCGATTTTCTCGTTCCTGACGTGTTCGTATCGTACGGTTTCTTCCTCGCCCTCAAGGATAATGACATCTTCAAAGCGCTCGCCGTCCTTCCGTCCCGTATCCGCTGCAGTTTCGGAGACCGTGGAGGAAACGTCCTGCTTTGTCCGGCTGTCGTCGTCCAGACAGCCAACGAGCATGGTCATCAGCAGACCGGACGCGACAGCCAGAGAGAGGAATCTTGCGATGAATTTTGTTTTCATGGCGGATGTTCCTTTCAGAAAAATTAATAGTTGTATATTTCCGGCGAAGTAAAATACTCCGCCGGAATTTTTTATATTTATATGCCATTGATCCGCGGCTTGGAGATCATTTTCTGAATGAATCCCGCAGCCGCCGCGAATCATGAGTGGCAGAACCGCAAGAGGCGTGATGATCCGTCAGTCTTCGGAAAAAACGCCTTTTCTGCGCCGGAGCGCGTACACACCGCCGTATGCCGCCATCAGCATCAGGGCAAGGCTGTATGTAATGCCCGAAGCGGTTTCACCGGTGCCGGGGGTGTC
>JAFRXY010000079.1 GCA_017441385.1 Clostridia bacterium
GGATCGGGCCGATGCAGTCGAACACCGCCCAGTCGCTCCGGGGAAATTCGTAGACGACCATATCCTCCGGCACGTCGCCGCCCGGATACTTCCCGGCGACGAGATACCGGAATTTTCCGCCTCCGATATCGTCGATACATACGCCGTACTCGCCGATGCAGTTGTCCATGAACGCCTGTTCGTAAGGATTCGCCGGCGCGTTCCCGGCATACACGTTGGCTGCGTATTTCTCACAGATTTCATCCCAGAACTTGGGGATCTCAGCGTATGCAGTTTCATTTTCAAACACCTTCTGAAATCCGATGATCTTAAAAGGGAACATGGGTGTAATCTTATACTCCATTTGATGACCTCCTTGAATGGATAGTTTGATCGTCAAGGGAAGAAAAACGTTGACAGCCGCCCCGTCGCGTACCCGCGTCGGCGTTGCGCCGTGAAAACGAGCAAAGGCTTTTGTAAAGCTCTCCGGCGTTTCATAGCAGTACCGGAGGGCAATGTCGATTACTTTTTCATCCGTTTTCTGCAGATTCAATGCCGCCTGATACAGTCTGCGGTTTCGGAGGTATTCTCCGATCCCATAGCCTGTCATCAGTGAAAACCCTCGCTGCAAAAAGAAAGGTGAAAGAAACACCTGATCGGCCACATCCTGCGCACTGATGTCATCCGTGAGATGCGTTTCCATATAATCGATTGCCGCCCGAATTGCGGAAAGCCACTCCATTGCTGCTGCCGCCTCCTCTCCTTGATGGTATCAGTATAATCCAGAGGTATGATCTCTTCCTGTTATTCTTTGCACAGTTTTGTCCGAAAAACATTCAGAAAAGCTGCCCCGGCAGCTTCAGCTTTTCCTTGGGTGGGAAAGCCTTGTCGAATGCTTCCACATCGGCGTCATCCACATAGTACCCCTTTGGCGTCTGATAGACGCCTGTGATACCATCGAGGTAACCGGGGATCAGTTCCATGCAGAGAAAGAATGAATCGTCCGCGCCTTCCGGTAGGTCGTGATAGCGAATGCCAAAGTTTCTGGCATAAGCAAACCCGCTCTTGCCGTAAAAGCCGATGTTGCCTTCAAAGAGGATAGCGCCGAAGCCCATTGCCGCCGCTTTCTCCAGCGAGTAGTTCAGCAGCTTTTTGCCATAACCCTTGCGCTTAAGCTCCGGCGTGATGCAGATAGGTCCCATAGTCAGAACCGGGATCACCCGACCATCATCGGCTTCGATCACAGTCTTCATGAACATGTTCTGCCCGATCAGACAGCCGTCCTGTTCCATCACGAAGTCCAGCTCTTTTATAAATGCCGGATCGTCCCGGAGAACATGTATCACATAGTGCTCACTGCACCCAGGGCGGTAGACGTTCCAGAAAGATTCTCTGACAAGGTTTTCAACCTCGCTGTAATCATTTTGATTTTCCAAACGAATCGTATAATCATTTTTATTCATTGCTGTTTTTCTATCCTTTCCAATATTGCTGCGTACAAATTCAGCAGCATTACGCTGATCAGGATTCCACCGAGAATGTCCGTAAACCAATGTACCCCGGAAATCAGTCTTCCTACTACCGTGATCCCGGTGATCGTGGTGCACATGATTCTCAGCGCCCTGCACAGGACTTCGCTCTTCACATACTTGCAGAGAAGCGGGACGGCGCTGCCCATAATCACGCACACCAGCATCGTATGCGAGGACGGGAAGGATGCCTCCGGATGGACAC
>JAFRXY010000001.1 GCA_017441385.1 Clostridia bacterium
CAACAGGCAGGACACCATTTCGCTGGAGGAACTGGCGGTTGCCTTATATGGACGAGGTACGAAATGCACCGTCATCGTCCCGACTAAAAACGCGTTGATTTCCCAAGATGAATAGGCAGGCATCCCGTCGCCCCGATGGATCACATGATAGCTTGCCATTCGGGAAGTCCCCTGCTCGGGTATGAGCGCAGCTGTTCGTAGGAGCTATCCGACGGGGTCGCGCCCGATAAAATCGAGATAAGCCGGAGCAGTCATAGGATTGAGGATCATAACTCCTTAACCCTCTGACTGCCCCGGCTTTTTTTCGTTTTTTGGTGAGGTGCAAACATCAGAGGTTTACTTCTTTGCTATGTAGTGATGGTAGCCCAAAAAATAAAAAATATTTTGTCCCGGACATGACGATAAACCGTCTGCTGCTTCGCGCCGCGCCGGACTGATCACCGGCGGCTCAACGGCGCAGGCGGGTACAACTTAATATCTTTAAAATTCAGCTGCCTTTTGAGCGGGAAGCTGCAGACCGGAACGGAGAAAAAATCTTCGTCGGTAGGCGGTTTGTTTGCTATACCCTTTTTGCGGCTGACTCGATATTTCCTCCGTTCCACGACAATCGAACGGAGGAAATACGATGACAAATTACAGGGTTTATATCAGAAAAATCAACACATGGGTTGATGTGACAAAAGAGCAGTATTACGCCTATTACCGCGATGTCTGGGCTACACGAAAGCGCGAGCAGTTTTACGGAAGGTGCAGATGCCCCAAATCCAAAATGTGGATATGCGACGGAGATTGTCTTTCGTGTGCTTTTCGCGCCACAGGGGAAATCGCTTCACTCGATTCAACCTTTGAAGATGACGAAGGAAACAGCACATCACAGATCGAGGAATTACAGGATGAAAAACCCGCCGCGCAGGCCATTATGGAAGACCGTGAACTGCTTGCCGCGCTGTATCAGAAGCTGGAGGAACTCGACCCGGACGGACGCCGTATCTGCGAACTGATCATGGAAGGAAAATCCGAGAGAACGATTGCGTCAGAGCTTGGCATATCACGCAGTACATACGCCTATCGCAGAAATAAAGTGCTGAAATTACTCAGGGAAATGCTGGAGCCGTATTTTATGGATTAAAAAATTTTTTTCGTTTTTTTCGTCCAAACGTACTTTTCATCTCCAGTACATAGTAGAGGGGTAAAAAATCAGCCCTTCTGAAAGGAGTGAAAGCATGACGGACACGGTAATTTCAACAAAAACAGCCGATGAAGAACTGATTGATGTTCTTACGGCCATCAGCGTCGTTTCCATGCGACTGGCAAGGAATCTGACAAGACTCAGCCTGAAAAACCAGAAAGGAGAAACCCACCATGAGCAAGACCAGCGAAATGCAAAGCACCATCCAGGAACTCCGCGACATGGCGGCCGCCATTAACGAAATCGCCGACCGGCTCTTTTCGGTATTCGGTTCGGGAGAAGCGGAAGCACCCGCCGAAAAGCCGCCCACGCTGGAGGAAGTCAGGGCGATTCTCGCGGAGAAGGCGCGCGCCGGCTTCACCAGTGAGGTCAGGGAACTTCTCGGCAGGTACGGCGCGGACAGACTGTCGGCGGCGGACCCGAAGCATTACGCCGCCATCGTGAAGGAAGCGGAGGTGCTTGGCAATGCCGGCTGAAAGACACGCGCTTCTCTCCGCGTCGGCATCCCACCGGTGGCTGCACTGTCCGCCGTCGGTTCGGCTCGGCGAGAGCTTCCCGGACAGGGGCAGCGACTACGCCGCCGAAGGGAGCGACGCCCACAGTCTGTGCGAGTATAAGCTCCGCAAGCTGCTCGGCATGGCGGCAGCCGACCCGACCGAAAATCTCACATGGTACAACGCCGAGATGGAGGAATGTGCCGATCAGTACGCCGCCTATATTGCAGAAAAAATCGCTGCGGCAAAGGATACCTGCTCCGATCCGGTCGTGCTGATTGAGCAGCGCGTCGATTTCTCCCGTTATGTTCCGGACGGCTTCGGCACCGCCGACTGCGTCATCATCGCGGACGGAATCCTGCACATCATCGACTTCAAGTACGGCAAGGGCGTGGAGGTCAGCGCGGACGACAATCCCCAGATGATGCTGTATGCCATTGGCGCACTGGAAATGTTCGACTGCCTGTATGACGTTGGCACGATCAGCATGACCATCTTCCAACCGCGACTCAGCAACATCAGCACGTCGATCGTTGCCAAAGACTCCTTGCTCGAATGGGCTGCCGGGGAGCTTGTCGAAAAGGCGAAGCTCGCCTATGACGGCGGCGGCGAATTTGCCTGCGGCGACTGGTGCCGCTTCTGCAAGGCAAAGGCGGTCTGCCGCAGACGCGCCGAGGAAAATCTCCGCATGGCGCAGTACGAATTTGCGCCGCCGGACACGCTTTCCGAAACCGAAACCGCCGCCATTCTCGACCGCGCCGATGAATTGGCCGCATGGGTAAGCGACGTCAAGGAATACGCCCTGTCGCAGGCGCTGCGCGGCGTGCAATATCCCGGCTACAAGGTCGTGAAAGGCCGCTCGGCGCGAAAATTCAAAAATGACGATGTGGTCGCCAAGGTCGTCACCGACGCGGGCTTTGACCCCTACGCCCACAAGCTGCTCGGATTCACCGAAATGCAGAAGCTGCTCGGAAAGCAGCGATTCACCGAACTTCTCGCGCCCTACATCGTAAAACCGCAGGGCAAGCCGGTACTCGTGCCGGAGAGCGATAAAAGAAAAACATTCAACTCATTGTCAGACGATTTTAAGGAGGACAACTGATATGTCAAAATTTACTAATCCCACCAAAGTGATCACCGGACCCCAGACCAGATGGTCATACGCCAACGTATGGAACCCAAAGTCAATCAACGGCGGCACGCCGAAATACTCCGTCAGCCTGATCATCCCCAAGACCGACGTCAAGACGATTGAGAAGATCAGAGCCGCGATCAAGGCGGCATACGACGAAGGGCAGAGCAAGCTCAGAGGCAACGGCAGAAGCGTCCCTCCGCTCACCGCCATCAAGAATCCCCTGCGTGACGGCGATATCGAAAGACCGGACGATGAAGCCTACCGAAACGCCTACTTCATCACCGGTCTGCATTACGCCGACATCTGCGAAGAACGCATTATCGCGGCGCGGCACGACGATTCGGGCGACATACAGCCCTTCCGCATTTACAAAATCACACGTCCGATGAACGGCATGGTGACGGTCTACGCGCGGCATATTTCCTACCAGCTGTCGAAGGTGACGGTCACGCCATTCACGGCGAATACCTGCGCCGACGCGCTGGAGGGAATGCTCACCCATGCGGAGGGCGACTGTCCTTTTTCCATCTGGACGGACAGACTGCTGGAGGCGAAATTTTCGGTGAATGTACCGTCCACCTTCCGCTCTTTATTGGGCGGCGTGTCAGGGTCGATACTCGATGTGTTCGGTCCCGGAGAATACGAATGGGATAAATTTACCGTCAAATTCCATTCCCACCGGGGACGTGACGACAGCGTGATGATCCGCTGGGGCAAGAACATGACCGACGTCAAAAAGACCACCGATTCCGGGAGCATCTGGACGGGCGTGCTGCCCTTCTGGTCGGGCATGGACGAAGCACAGGAGCCTGTGCTGCTCATGCTGCCGGAGAGGGTGGTCTATTCCGACGCGGCGGAGGATTTCGTCTACAGGATGGTGATTCCGCTTGACTTGTCATCCTCCTTCGAGAACCAGCCGACCGAGGAACAGCTGCGGAACACAGCGCAAAGATACGTCCGTAACAACGCGCACACAGGGATTCCGGCAAGCATTGAAGTGTCCTTTATCGCACTCTGGCAGACGGAGGAATACAAGGACGTGGCACCGCTGCAAAAACTGCGCCTGTGCGATACGGTCACGGTGTATCACAAGGGACTTGGCATCGAAAACAAGGCAAAAATCGTGTCGGTGACGTATGACGTGCTTCTGGAACGGTATGAAAAAATGACGGTGGGCGAGGTGAAAACCTCGCTTGACGATTCCATCCGCACGATTTCGGAGGAAGTCAAAAAGGAAGTGCCGACCGCCACTTCCATCAATCAGGCGATCAGCCTTGCGGCGAATATCCTGACCGGCAGCCGTGGCGGAAATGTTCTCATCAACACAAATTCCAACGGTCAGCCGGTGGAATTTCTCGTGATGGATACGGACGACATCACCACCGCGTCCCATATTCTGCGAATCAACCGGGACGGCATGGCGGTCACTTCCGAGGGTTACACCGGCGCGTACACAACCGTCATGGAGCTTGACGGCAGCATCGCCGCCGAATTTATCACCGGCGCATTGGACGCTGCCGTCATTAAAAAGGGTGTTCTCACTGACCGTCAGGGCAATGTTTCATGGAACATGGTCAACGGGATTTTTAACGCAGGAAACGCTGAGATTTCCTCTCTGACAGGCGATCAACTGGCGGTGAGTGAGATTACAGCCGATACGGTAGAAGCGTCCGAAATCAGCGCGGATTCCGTTCGTTCGGGTGACGGACTGACGGGAGAATTTCATCTTCCCGGCTGTACGCTGACGGTCAGCGGAGGGATTATTACGGGTCTGGCGAAGGATGAGCCTACCGAGCCAACAGAGCCGGATGAACCAACAGAGCCGGAACATGAAAACAATTCAGAAAATGAGGAGGGAGAAGAAACGCCATGATCACCACACAGACAGAGCTTGACGTGTCGCCGGGCGGGATTCCGCCGACAATCCACGTCAGCCAGTACGATACCGGCAGCCGGACGCTGCTGCTTAATCTCATCTCAGGCGCTGGCGACCTGATTCTTCCGACGGGAACAAGGGCGGAGATTCGCGGCACCAAGCCGGACGGCAACGGATTCTCCTATGACTGCGCTCTCAACGGCAAGACGGCGGAAGTGTCAGTCACGGAGCAGATGACGGCGGCGGCCGGAAGGGCGGTCTGCGAGATCGTGCTTTACACCGGCACGCCGCCGCAGGAAGGCTCCGAGCCGTCCGAGGATTACACGCAGCTCTGTACCGCCAATTTCTATCTCATGGTGGAAAGAGCCGCGCTCGACAAAGACACGCTGCGCTCAGGTTCGGAGATCAAACAGCTTGTCACGGTGCTTGACCGCACGGACGAACTTCTCGCGGCGGCGCAGACGATGGACGACGCAAAAGAATCCATCCGCGAGATGACCGAAAGCACGCGCTCCGATATGGCGCGGCTTGCGGAATCCACCGTGCGGACGGCGCAGGAGCTTGCCGACCAGTCGGCGGCTTCGGCTTCTTCATCAGCGCAATCCGCCGCGAGAGCTTCACAGATTCTGGAAACGGTCGAGGCAAAGGGCGAACAGCTTTCCCTGCTGTCGATCACATCCGACACCATCGCACGGCAGGCGCTGGAACGCGCGGTCAACGCGGAGAACGAATCCTCCGAGACATCCAGCGCCGTGGCGAATATGAGCCGGGAGCTGTCGCGGCTGAGCCTTCTGACGCAGGGCAAAATCGATGACGCATACGTGGAGGACGGTTTTCTCTACTTGACCTCCGACGGCGATGTGGTGGTGGGTCCTCTCGGACCCTTCTCCGGAAGCGGTGGAGGCGGCGGTTCTTCGGGCAACAACGCCAAGTTGACGCTTGCCAACAAATCCGGCTTTCTCTCCCGCACGATTGCGGACGGAGATTCCCTCCCGGTCACCATCAATTGGACCTCCCTCGAGGACGATATTCCCACCGGCAACGGCGCCATGAAGATCACGGTCGGCGGCGCGGTCAAAGCCGTCACCGACATAGCGCAGGGCGATGTGACAATCGACCTTGCGCCTTTTTTGTCGGTCGGCTCCTCCTCCGTCAAGCTCAATGTGTCGGACGTTTACGGCAACAGCCGCACGCTGAATTTTTCCATCACCGTGGTGCTGCTCACGCTCACTTCTTCCTTTGACGACGCCGTTGCCTACACCGGTCCGGTCAGTTTTCCCTACGTCCCGACCGGCAATATCAGCAAGACGGTGCATTTCCTTCTGGACGGCGGCGAGATCGGCACGGCGGTCACTTCGGTTTCGGGGCGGCAGCAGTCCTTCACCATCCCGCAGCAGCGCCACGGAGCGCACACCTTCTCCTGCTGGTTTGAAGCGGAGATCAACGGCGCGTCCGTTCGCTCCAACACGCTCTACTATGAGCTGATCTGCGTCGAGCCAATGAACCTTTCACCGATTGTCACCTGCTCCTTGACGGAGTTCACCGTGCGGCAGTACGCAACGCTGCACATCGGCTATTCCGTCTACAATCCGGCTTCAATGAACGCGGAAGTCACGGTGAAGAAGAACGGCGCGCTGCTTTCCACGCAGACGGTCGGCAGAGGGAGACAGGACTTTTCCTGCCGCATGGACGAAGCGGGCGATTTTACCTTTGAAATTACCTCCGGCGGGGTGAGCAGGAGCGTTTCCATTACCGTCACGCCTTCCGACATCGAAGCGCACGCGGAAACCGACGCGCTGGCGCTCTGCCTGAAATCCGAGGGCAGGAGCAACGCCGAGGAAAACCGAGCCGAATGGGTGAGCAGTGAGATTGCCGCCGAACTGACGGGCTTCAATTTCAAATCCGACGGCTGGCAGCATGACGGCGAGGGAATCACCGCGCTGCGCGTTTCGGGCGACGCAAGGGTGACTATTCCATATAAAATATTTGAAAGCGACTTCCGCACGTCCGGCAAGACGATAGAACTGGAATTTGCCACGCGGCAGGTCATGGACTATGACGCGGTGATTCTCAGCTGTCTGTCGGGCGGCAGAGGACTTCTGGTCACGGCGCAGAAGGCGCAGCTCACCTCCGAACAGTCGGAAATTGCTATGCAATTTAAAGAGAACGAACACGTCCGCGTCAGCTTCGTGGTGGAAAAGCGGTCGGAGAACCGGCTGATCTGCTGCTATATCAACGGCGTGATGTCGGGCGCGGTGCAGTATCCCGCCGGAGACGATTTTTCCCAGCGGGAGCCTGTCGGCATTTCCATCGGGAGCAGCGATTGCACCGTGGATATTTACGCCATCCGTGTGTATGACAATGACCTCACGAGGGGGCAGATTCTCGACAACATGATCGCCGACACGCAGAATATCGACACGCTGCTCTCCCGCTACCAGCGCAACCGGGTCTACGACGCTTACGGCACCATCGTGAAGGAACAGCTCCCGGGCGACCTGCCGTATCTCATTCTGGAATGTGACGAGCTGCCGCAGTACAAGGGTGACAAGAAGACCGTCTCCGGCTCCTTCACCGACCCGATTCACACCGAGCGCAGTTTTACTTTCACCGGAGCGCAGTTTGATGTGCAGGGTACTTCCTCGCAGTATTATGAGAGGAAAAACTACAAGGGCAAATTCAAAGGCGGTTTCGTCATGGCAAACGGCAGCACCGCCGAAAAGTACAGCATCAGGGAGAATTCCATCCCGGTGTCCACCTTCTGCTTCAAGGCGGATGTGGCGTCCTCTGAGGGTGCCAACAATGTAGAGCTTGTCAGGCTTTACAATGACGCCTGCCCTTACAAAACGCCCGCCGAGCGGCAGGATGACCGCGTGCGTCAGGGCATCGACGGCTTTCCCATCGTTATTTTCTGGCACAACACGGCGACGAATGAAACGGTCTTCATGGGAAAATACAACTTCAACAACGACAAATCCACGGAGGAAGTCTTCGGATTCCAGCCCGGCGATGAATCGTGGGAAGTCCGCAACAACACCTCCGACAGGGTCATTTACAAATCCGCCGATTATTCGGGAGACGACTGGCTGGGCGATTTTGAAGCGAGATTCCCGGACGAGGAACCGCCTTACTCTGACCCGGCGCAGCTGCGTGAATTTGCGGAATGGATTGTCACCACCGATACCGAAAAGGCGACGAACAGTGCACTTTCTTCACCTGTTACGTTCGGGGAAAACACCTACGACCGCGACACCGCCGCCTACCGTCTGGCGAAATTCAAAGCCGAAGCCGGGGATTACATGGAGCTGGACAGTGCGATGTTCTACTAC
>JAFRXY010000080.1 GCA_017441385.1 Clostridia bacterium
CAATAAGCAATAAGCAATAAGCAATAGGGAACAGGAAATCGGAATCAATGGAAAGCATCATCGGAATCAGATTCATCGTGCAGCCGACCCCGGAGAATATCGTCGGCTGTTCGGAATGCAGCGCAGGGTTCTTCTCCCGATTGGTGAAGGAACACCGCGTCACCTTCAATCAGATACTCTACCCCTATGGGGACGCGTTGTCGCTGAGCGGCAAACCGGGCACGGAAAGCACCCGCGTTTTCGGCACGCACATTCTTCTCCGCAATGTGACCTGCTCTCTCGCCTCCACGGCACTGACGGAATGCCTGCCGGCGGGAGCGCGGTGGGAGCTGGTGGAATTCCCCCTGACGGACGGGGCTGTCCTGTCGCGGGACGTAGCGGAATTCCTCAGCGCGGGCGGGGAATGCCGGTTGCCGGCGGCGGGTGAATTTTCCCTGATGTTCGGGGGCTATGTGGCCCACTGGCGCATCAGGGAATGTGCGCGTGTTTTTGCGTCCTTCACGGAAATGTCCTACCGGCGCGCCAAGGGGGAACTGGTGGGACTGCTGGGCGGCCGGCTGATTCTCACGGAGGAATGTGACTGCGCGGAAGCCCTCTCCGCCATCTTCACCCAAAAAACCGGGGCCGGATTCCGATAAAATCCAGCCCTTTCCGCTCCGCCCATCGGAATAACATATGCCTTTGTCATCCGGACCGGCCAGTCAAAAGAACGGCCGGTTTTTTTGTTGTTTCAACTGCCGGTTGCCAATTTTAATGGAAGTTCCGTCATAATGCCCAACCTCTTCCCACAAAATCAAGTGTCTGTCTGTGAGGGTCATGTGAAGCTCCGTCTGTTGCGCGGTTTTCGGAATTTTCCTGTTTGCGATCCGGTATGAATGTGTAACCTGATAAGACATCCAGTGCGTATTCCGTTCTAATCCACTTATGAAAATCAAATTTCCTTTACATCAGATGTGAAAATCAATGCCACGAATTATTTGTGCAATTCTGCCAATATATCTCCGATGGTATACAGCATATAGCCAAAGATTACGCTTTTGTAAAAAACAAGTTGCACTATTTAGTAATTGCTGATATAATATTTTTGAATAAGTGGAATAATTCTGTAAAAAATCCTGTGATTATTTTGTGTTCATTACAACGAAGGAGGCTGCGTTTTGTATGAATAACAAAAGCTATGTGAACAGTGCGGCGAGGGTCAGACAGCGTCCGCATAAATTCAGGCGGCTTGTAAAGCGCCACAGAGGAACCACCAAGGTGATAGCCGTATCGCTGGCATTCATCATGGCTTTTTCCATGCTGGGCGCGAACATTACGTCTATTGTCAACCTGATTGAAGCGTATGCGGATCATACCGATAATTACAAGCAGGTCAATAATCAATATGTCTATTATACTACCGACCTGACGCTCTATGATTATAAAACCGACAGCGAAATCAAGGGCGGCAGCGATAACAACGCCTATGACGGCTGGAACCGTAACTCCATCTTTAACAGAGCGCTGTATGAGACCGGCTACTCTCAGGTAGCGCGCAACGGCAACCAGTGGCCGCTCTATCTTGGATTGCAGTATCCCTATCAGAAACTCGGCAACCAGATGATCAAAGCCAGCGGCAACCCTTATAACTACAGCATTGTAGTCAACTCAGAGGCTGGCACCAACGATAATGATGCTGGTTCCTCCGGCGCGGCGATTGGTCAGGTAGACAGCAAGCTCTACGACGGCGACATCACGCAGGGCGGCGGCAAGGTGATTCTTCCCTATTTCGATGAAGAATTCCTGACTGCAAATCTTTCCAAAGTGCTGAGCGCAGAAACTATTACCTCCGAAAATCTGGACGATTACAAAACGACCTCGCTGGGCTCGGTGCTCAAGAACCAGAAGTTCAAATTTATCAAATATACCGACGGCTATTACAAGTACCTGAGCGCGTATGATAAATTGACCTATTCAGGAGACACCTTTACAGTCGGATCAGGCGGGCAAGTGTACGATTTGTCATGGAAAAATCAAAACGGTACCACCCATTCCAGTAAACCCGCTTTCTTCCCTTACAGCACAAAAGCCGGTTCGTCTTCACCTACGTTTGGTTACGGAGCGAAGTTTGAGATTCCCTTTACCATGTCGGCTGACGGCAAAACCGTCACCAGAGATTCGACAACCGGAGCCGTAACGGCGACAGGCGTAGACGACATCAAATTTAAGTTCAGCGGCGACGATGATGTGTGGGTATTTATCGACGGTTATCTTGTGCTGGACGTCGGCGGCGCTCACGGCAAGGTTTCCGGTGAGATAAATTTTAATAAGAACAACCCGTCTGCACACACGGCTGCCGTCAAGGGCACAGGCTATGACATGCAGGACGGCAAGAGCTCAGTTAATACCAGCGGTTATTCAACCCCCGGTATATCAAACCTGTTCAATAATACTTTGAAGCTTTACAGTGACAGCACTAAGCAGCATATGCTTACGGTGTATTACATCGAGCGCGGCTCGCTGGAGTCCAACTGTGAAATATCCTTCAACTTCCAGATTGCGGACATCGTCACGGTTGCCAACAAGCTCAATACAGATGACGTCAACAGTTTCTTCCTTGACGATACCAAGGCGGTAGCTGACACAGAAGCCGTAGAATATGTGATGTCCTCCAATTCCGCTACTTCCGGCACAACTCCTGACAAGACGGAGACAACCGTTACAGATAACCAGAAGGGTTATGTCACGCTTTCATTTGATACCGGCGGCAACGGCGACATCGATTCTAAGAAAGTAATTCAGGGCACGCAGGTGGTGCTGCCCAAGGGTTATAAGCTGAATAAGCCCGGTTACCGCATCAAGGGGTGGAGCAAATCCAGCGGAGGCACGGTAGTCAATGCATTCAGTCCTTATACAGTAAATACTACCCACACATTGTACGCCGTGTGGGAAAAGATACCCATTTCTCCGATGGAAGAACCGCCGGAGCCTACGTTGGTGTATATTTGCTCGAATGGAAAATACATTACGAGTGTGGGTTTTTCAAACTACGGAACTATTGAAGAGGGTTGGCAGTATCTTGCTAATATGACAAGCGTAGATATGTCTGCAACTCACTATCATGTGCGCTTAGTTTCTAAAACAGGAACTGAAAACAACGGTGATAACAGAGACCATCCTGCAGATAATAGTGCCTATTCCTTGGATAATTCCACAGTGAGTAATGTCACTTACAAGGATAACGCGGATCTTGTCATGGCTGAGTCCGGCGGCTTCTGGAGATGGAAAATCACCGGTGAATACTCCTCTGAGGTTAAGAAATATAAGGATTATTCTACCTATGTTAATAATGATAATGACAGAAAACTTCATGTTGGAACTGACTACAGTGCCAATCAATGGGTAGAGGATTACTATGACAAATATAATACTCTGAAGACCTACTGCCAAGCCTATAAATACACGACAAACACTGACATTCGATCTAAATACAAAACCGCAGTCGAAAAATATAAAAATTTGAAGTATAATGATAGTAATACAGCCGACCAATATAATACTGCAATTGGTAATCTTGTATCGGCCATTAATACCTACAACCAGAACTATACTACCCAGTATTACTACAGCAACGGCGCCGAAGAATATGCTGAGTTTTATGTATTTTCTTCCACCACGCCAACCGTAACGCCTGATAATCACTATGGCACATATGCCGACAACAATAGTGACACATCATGCAATTTGATCACTGTTACGAAGTTAGAGCAAGGCGAAGTTCCTGAAGGTCATGCGGAACCGGCAGACGCGACAGGCGACTACTATAAAATCAAAGTTCCGATGTATGTAATGGCACAGGAGTATGATAAGACAACCACTCCCTACACGGCTCACGGTGATCCCGAATCCTTTGCCAACACGATCACCGTGTCGGCTAATAGCGGAGCCGATACCATCACCATGACAGCAGAGGAATTTATACAAATGCCTAATGAAGACGGTTATCCCTGCTGGTACGCGGCGGACGGTTTGCAAAAAGGTATTACGGATCCCGCGCCTACTTTCCAAATGTCCAATACCGCGTCGGTTTGGGTTTACGCCGAAGGCGGCACGCCCACTGTCAACTGTGTCAACCCCTATACTGGCAAGACTACGAGCGCATCGGTTACTCGCGTTAATGACGATCCCGCCGATTACTACCGTGTAGAGATTTACAAAACTGTCACCAAGTTTGTAAATGGTGAGTCGCAAGGATCGCAAAACACCAATATTTCCGTAGGCGGTCATGAAGAATCTACATCAGGCGCTTCCGGTGCAGCCCCCTGTTATTTCGCAACATCCCATAGGAACGGTTGGTATAATATCGTTACGGCAGTTGCAAATATCCCATCATGGTGGCAAGATCAATGCTATATTTATATAGCCGGCGGCCCGCTCAAAACATCCGAATGGGATGATGCTCGCGCAATGATAAGGATAGACAGCACCCATTATTATTGCTGGCTGCCTTCGTATGACACTCTGCATATCTTTAGAAGCAAGTATAATTCTGATCAAGCGTATCAGACAAAAGACGAGGTAATACCGAATGGACTGACAGCCGATACCTATTATTCTGGTATCAATAACGGGGGGAACGGTAAATGTTACTGTTCCAATACCTATACAATTACGTCGGACAACAATAATTCCAATGCCTATTGGACATACACCGCAACCAATAAGACAGCGCAGATGACCGGTACGCTTCAAGATCCTGTAGTGACCAGAAGCATACAGCCTCTCGATCCGGAAAGCAGTGAAGATCCCGATACCACGGGGGATCCCGACACGCAGAATGTTCCCGATACCACGGGCGATCCCGACACGCAGAATGTTCCCGATACCACGGGTGATCCCGACACGCAGAATGTTCCCGATACGACGGATGATCTCGACACGCAGAATGATCCCGATACCGCAGTCAATCCAGACACAAATGGCGATACTGCTCCGAAGTCCGGCAGCACAGGTTTAAACGGCCAGTTCCAGGGAACAGCAGATGGAAGTTATACCAAGGTTGGCGCAACCGGCTTCAAGCTCTACGATCCGCTCTTTAAAGACATCACCAACGGTGCGCAGGAATACGCGGTAAGAATGACGGACAACAACGGTAAATACAACCTGATGTTCGGCCAGTCGGCGAAGTTCTCCTATCAGTTCCTCCGCGGTTCCAAGCTCAAGGTGGCGCAGACCGGCACATCCTATGCGTTTAGCTCTGCCGAGAGGAGAGCGGGCACAACGGAAAAGGGCGGAACTGTCACCTTCAACGGCACTGTTGGCAATGTTCAGCTCTACAATAGATACAGCACCACTTACAAGATCACCGACATGGTGGGCAACACTTCCACCAACGGTACAAATAATGCAAAGTATATCACTACTAACGAGTACGGTTCCAACGGCTCCGATAACGCGTCTCTCACCCTCGTCAATCTGGACAATACAGGATCCGCCGATGAAGGTACACAGCTCGACATCACCTACACCAATAAGGTGCGCGTAGGTACGCTGCAAATCAAGAAGACATTCAGCCAGAGCACGCTGGACGATCTTAAGGCTAAATATAATCAAAGCAATGATCCTACCTTCTATTTCCAGGTGACGTTCAGCAATGTCTTCGGCAGCACCAACAATGCCGCCAAGCTGTACACCGGCGCGTTTAAGGTAACCACCACCGCCAATACGACGGGAACTGCCGGCACTTACCAAAAGGTCAACGAGAATACCGAGCAGGAGGTAACCTATTGCATCCCCTTCAAGTTCAGTGATGTGTATGACGTTAATAGTGATAACTATACGGGCTACACCGCTACGATTGAGGGTATTCCGGTCTATACCAAGTACACCTTGACCGAGATATTCCCCACAGGCGACACATCCGGCATAACGCTGGGTAAGGTGACAGAGAAGACCAAAAAAACCGGTAGCACCGAAACCGAACTGACTGTCACTAGCAATGTGGTACAGACCAGTACAATCACGACGACAAAGACAACGACGTCTAACGAGAATTCCACCACTGACACCGATGTGGACAGCGCGGCTTACTACAATACGGATTCAGATGCTTCTGTGTTCATTCTCACAGCGGAAAATGGAGAAAACGACGCCTACATCTACATCGGCAAGAAGATCAACCAGCTCTACTATCACACCAAGACAGGGGAGGGAGACAACCCGGCAGGCCTGTATAACCGGGCGGTCACTGTGGGCGGCGCGACGTCCTCGCCCAATGACTACAACGGCTATGAAGAGGCGACGGAAGCGGAGCAGAGCTTCATCTACAAGATCGAGCAGTTTGCCAACGACGCGGATATGGCGTCCGCCACGCCGACAGCCACCTTCTACGAAGTCATCAGCTTCGACAAGAACGCTTCGATCAACACCTACTACTACAAGAAGATCAAGGCCGACCCGAACAGCGATTACCGCATCACCGAGCTGACCGACTGGTCGTGGAAGTACACCCCGGCGGGGCTGAATGTGCAAAGCGCCGCTGTCACAACTGCCTACAAAGTAGCCACCGTCAAATCCTTCGGCACCGTCAATTTCACACCCCAAACTGGCGAAAATCTTGCCGGCAATCTGATACTCAATTCCGTCGGTAACACGCCGACGGGCGACCAGGCCAATTCCGCGATTCTGGCCTTCACCAACAACAGAAATACCGGCAAGAAGGACATCGAAGGCGACACCTCCATCAAGCGCAACCAGATTTACATCAAGGCGAGCTGAAGAACGGAGGTGAGCGGAAATCAAAGTAATTAGGAATGCAATAAACACCCTGCTGATCGTAGTGCTGGTAAGTCTGACAGCGATCTTTCTGCTTCCGCGGCTGTTCGGCTATCAGCCCTACATGGTGGTAAGCGCGTCCATGCAGCAGAGTTTTCCGGTCGGCTCCCTGATATTCGTCAGGGAGGCCGCGCCGGAAGAGATCGAGGTCGGCGACCCGATCACATTCAATTCGGGCACGCTGACCATCACCCACAGGGTCATGTCGATTGACAGAGAAAAGCAGCAATTCATCACCAAAGGGGACAGCAACAACGTCGGAGAAGTCACCCCGTTTGCCAATCTGAAAGGCAAAGCGCTTGATTTCAGCATTCCATATCTGGGGTACTTCTCGTCGTGGTTCATCACCGCGCAAGGGCGAATCATCACGGCGATCATAATTCTATGTGCAGCGGCACTGAGCATTGTCATCGGCAAGATGAGCGAGCTTGACGGCGCGGAGGAAGAAGGCGGCGGCGATGAAGCGAACCCGACCGACAACACAGCGAAAGAAGGTGAAACGATTGATGGAAAAGATTAAAAAGCTGGATCGTAACAGCGTAATGCTGGCCGTCTGCGCGGTGTTGGGCATAATCGTCGTGTCTGTAACGGCCGTGATGGTGGTTCGCGCCTACCTGACCGCCATTACCGATAACAAGATCAATCCCTTCGCCCCCATGACCTACACCAACACCGAGATTGAAGAGCCGACAAGCTCATGGCCTGACACGCCGCAGGACACGAGTTATGACGTCTATATCAACAAAAGCGCGAAGGTCAAGAACCTCCCCGGCGCCGATAAGAAGCCTGTCTTCATCCGTGTAGCAGTCACCTACTCTGTGTATGACGCCTCCGGCGTGAATGTCACATCGGACTATCCTGTCATTACGACGGACCATGACAACGAGCTGGTTTTCACGCAGGGAACCAACTGGACGGCCAAGCAGTCTGACGGATATTTTTACTACAATAAGATCGTACTTCCCGGAGGCCAGACAGACGAATTCTTCGGCTCAGCCGTCAAGGTGGATTTCGGCAAGACGCTGCCCGACGGCTACAAGGTAGAGATCGACGTAATAGCCGACACCGTGCAGGCCGTATCGACAGATTCGTCCAAATGGAAGGAGCTGGGCGGCAAATTCAGCGCGACCGAAGTCAGTCTGGCATGGGGCAAGACGCCCACGGGCGATCCGTCGGGAGATCTGCCGGCCGTCACAGCGACAGGCGACGGTCTCAAAATCAAATGGCCCGCGTCATCATAACACTCCGGCCAATACGACACACGCGATTTAAGCGGAAGAGAACCCCCGCTTGAATAAAAATCAATTTTTCTTAGGAGGAATTATTCAATGAAATTAAAGAAAATCAGAAACGCACTGCTCGTAGTGCTGACGCTGGCTCTCGTTTCGGCGACAGCCGTCGCAATAACATGGGCGGCAACAAGTCCAAATGATTTTGGCAACAAGGATAATACATTCACAAACAATCCCAAAATAACGACGGCCATTCGCGAAGAAACTTTTGACGGTTTGGACTATGACGGCAAGAATCCCGTCGGAGGCATAAACGAACCGGCAGCAGATACAGACATTATTCCTTCATCTCCGGAAGAAACACCTAATTTTGAAATTAGGCTCCCCGACGGCACTCAAATCACTACAGTTGATGCTTTGGGCACGACCTTAGCCGACTCGTATATGCCCGATCAGGATATTCCAAAAAATCCCAGCATGAAAAATAATACACCGACAGAGCTGTTCTTAAACACAAACCAGAACCTTACGCCCGCCTCCAGTGATGAATGGGTTGCTATGTCGGTTGATTATAAGTTGACAGTTCCGGCTACCTATTATACAGTCAACGCCAATGTCTATTACGATGAAAACGGCTATACGCATAAAGAGAATGGTGCCGGCGTTCCCTATGTGTCCACCGACCCTGATGTTACAGCGGCAGATGGCACACTAGCGCATCCTTATGTTGTAACAGAAATGAAGAGTACGTCAACTAATACTCTTTCCGGGCATACAATTAAGTACGATTCATACGATGCATTTGCGACAGCTTTGGCACAGGTGACCTTCAGAGGCCCGGATGATGGTGATGCAGATGAATTGCCTAATACTGTAATGCAGACCGGTTCCACAGCCGTAACCGAAAACAGAATCCCGATTGGCTTTAATGTGGGCTCAACGAAAGACACAACAACATGGAAGGATATTTCCACCGATAGCAAAAAAACGCTCTGGATGTATAACAAGATTCTGAATAATACGGACGCGGAAGCGACAGAATCCACTCCTGAAAAAGTCAGCACATCCCTTCCCTTGTTTGATGGTGTGCGAATCAATAATACGACTGCAATTGTCTCCATAGGCAACGGCCCCAAGGAGGGGGGCGGTTCTAAGCAGATGTATGCCATTTCGCTTAACAACGCAAAAGATACAAATAATTCTAATGCACCTACATCCGGCAAGATTTATGTGATTACCCTGCCTGATTTTGAAATTGATCTCAAAGGCTATGCGGTACAGGCGGACAATGTTGATTATGATGAAGCGGATGACGCGCTTCTTGCTTTTTACAATGCAATGAACAGCTAAGTAGGATAAATAATTGAAATTAATATTCCTAAGGAGGATAAAAACATGAAAGAAAAAAAATCTAGCAGAGCCCGCAAAACACTGTTGATGGGTGTCGCTTGTGTGCTTGTTGCTGCCATAAGTGTCAGTGCGACGCTTGCATATTTGACAGCGAAAACAGACCCAAAGATAAATACCTTCAAGTCCAAGTCAGACACCATTCAAGGTGAGACGCTGGAACCCGCTTACAAATTTACCCAAACCGGTTATTTCAGCCCCGGTGATGATATCGATAAGGATCCTCTGATTCACAATAAGAGCACGAGTGATGTTGTGGCGGTTGGCGCAAGAGTGCAGTTTTATATCACTGTGGAGTCGGGCGCTGATCCGGTGCAGGTAGATTATGATACCTTTAAGAAATATGTTACCGTCAAGACAGCCGCTGGCAGCTATAAAAACGGCAATGTGGCCGCTACAATCAACGATTTTAATGAAAGCACAAAAAATAATTCCTCAAAGTGGATTTTGGTTGATAATTCTTCTAACGCTAATGTTACTGGCGTTGCAGGGTATGATCCTAAAGCGCTGTACTTCTACTATAATAGTGCACTTGCTTCCAACATGTCTACCACATCCACAGTAAATGGTAATGCCGGTAAATATAACTTAAATGCGGCCGATACCACCGATCCGTTGTTCACCGATATTCATGTAAATGAATACATCTGGATTCCTACGCCTGGTTCGTATGAAAACAGTGATCCTAAAATCGTGCAGAATGCTCTTACACCACAAGAGCCCGCTGAAAACACTGTTTATATTGACTCTCCTTCGGATGTATTGACTAGTACTACACAGTATAACTATATTTTCAGAATTTTCGATTTTGAGATTAAAGTTTCGAGTTACGGTATGGACTTTGATGGCAACGCGGGTGATGCAGTTTCGGCAAAGAGCGAAGATATTATGAAGGGTCTTGCTGGCTACGATTCTCTCAGCGCCTAAATGAAATCAATCTGTCATTAGATTGATGAACCATCTCGACAACAATCGGAGGTGTTTGCTCTGAAAAAACGAAAAAATAAAAAGAATAGATTTTTACTGGGCTTTTGCGCGCTGATTGTTGCTGTCGCTGGGGTGAGTGTCGGGCTGACGCTCGCGCTCACCACGGTTGATAAAACCTACACAACCAACGTGGCCACCATCGGCGAGGTAAAAATCGAGCTGATCGACAAGTACTACGACGCGGACGGCGAAGTGGTCGGCGATGGCAAAGGGGATATGTCGAAAAACGGACAGGAATATACAGAGGATGATCCCCCCGTATTTGGCCCCGATACCACAGTTCACAAGACCGTCAAAGTCAAGAATATCGGCAAATTCCCCTGCTACGTCAGACTTCTGGTCTATACGGAATGGGTGTATTCCGGTCCTCATTCGGATCTTCCTGTTCCTCTGACCGATAAGATCGAGTGGACCCCAAGTTCAAAATGGATCAAGGGCGATAAAGTCAAGGTGGATGGCAAATTGTTCACGTGCTACTACTACACAGAAATAATTTATCCCCAGAGTGACGATATCCCGACTCACAAAAAGGAAACCGAAGGATTGTTCACCTACCTGGACCCTGAAGATGGTCTCCAGGAGAACATGTTCCACATCGGCAATTATGACAAGACCTATGGCGGTTCAACTGGTCACATCATTGTCACGGCGCAGGCAGTGCAATCCGATTATACGGAAGACGAGCTTGGCGATTTGAATGACTATGATACCAAAAAGACATTTGTCAGAGACTCTCAGGGTCACATTGTCAGATGGAATGATCTGATCTTTGAATAAGGAGGTGCACAGACATTGAAAAAGACGAAAGGTAAACAATTAGCCGGTTCCATCGCGGTTTGCGGTCTGTGCATTGCCACGGCGGTTTTCGGCACGCTGGCTGTGACCACCGGTAATCTCGCTTCCGTCAAAGGAAAGCAGTCCTATGCCAACGGATTTGTCACGATTGATTCGGAAGGCTATGACAAAGAGTATAAAGTCGGCATCACCCGTCTTGATGAGGATTTCTTCAGTCCCTACGACAACAATAACAAAGTCGGCTACAAGAATCCTCCTGCGGAGACCCTGATACCCGGCAGTGAACGTTCGGGTTCCATTACCTTCCAGAATAACAGTACGACGCCGGGAGCGAATATCGGAATATTTTTCTGGGCGGAAAGCACGCCGTTTGTGCGTGACGAGGATGCCGGTTACGAACCCGATGATCCGTATTACGGTGAGAAGCCGTATGAACTGTATAAGGAGCAAAATTCTGCCGCCACTTATAGCCCGGAAAAGCTCAAGAAAGCGTCTGATCTTCTGGTTTCTGATTATATGACGCTTAAGGTCTATGACGACGAAGACAAACTGGTCTATGATGGCAGTGTCGCGGGAATGGATGATATAATCAGTATCGGTACGCTCCACCCTGGTGAATCAAAGAAATTCACTTTTACGGTCAAGATTCCGGCAAAAGAAGTCGAAAGTTTTGCCCGCGACGATTCTCCGGAGGAAGAGGCAGGTCTGGATCACGGCTATGACAATACCGTCGCCATGATCGACTGGCACTTCGGACTGAGCTATGTAGCGGCGCCGGTTCGGTCGACCACATCCACAACAACCACCACAACGACGACCAAGGCACCGCCGCCGCCCAATACCGGCGAAGCGCCGAATATGTATCTCTTCGCGGCAATAGCTTGCGGCGTGAGCGCACTCGTGATGTTCTATGTCACTTTCTATGGCGGTCAACGCAAGAGGAAAGAAGAAGAAGACTGACCTCGTAAACAAACGACAGCACGCATAAGCAAAAACGCAATTCACACAACGTAAAAAAGAGGGCATGCCATTCCAACGGCATACCCTCTTTTCTTTAAATTATTTACTCATTTTCCGGAAAAAACACTGACCGCGTAACCGTCCTTGACGAAAAAAGTCAGACCCTTCGCGAATTCCTCATCAAAAATACAAATCCCCCGCATGTCGGCATTAATTCCCGTCCCCCTGCATTTGAAAAAAGCCTCCTTGCCCGTCCACACCCGAAAGAATCTTCTGTTCGACTCATCGGGACAAATACCGTTTTCCGTCACAAAAGCAAGTTCCTTTTCGGAGCATACCCGCCGAATCAGAATATCCTTCATCGGACGGATTTTCTCAATATCCACCCCGATAGGCGAATCATCCACCGCGCAGATCACAAAATCCCCGCTGTGGCTGATATTGAATTCCGCAGCCAGCCCGACGGCGAAGGGCTTCCCCCTGTCCGTCCGCCCGAAGGAAATGCAATCCGCCGGCACCCCGCAGAATTCCGCAAGCATGTTGCGGGCAAGCAATTCCCCCGCCGCCGAACGCCTTCTGCCTCCCTCGGAACGGAACCGCTCGACCTGCGCCCTTCTGCCTTCCTCCATCAATCCCAGGCAATAATGATAATCCTCATCGGAAAGCTCGTTGATGTTGAAGATTTTGTATGCCGGATTCACTCAATCTCCCTCCGATGCAGCAAGGAAAAGGAGAAATTATTCCCCAAGTAATTCCCTGATTTCGTCCTCCGATAAACCCTTGTCCCGGAATTTCGTCCAAAGCTCATGTTGAAGTTCCTTCCGTCCCTCAGCACGTCCCTCAGCACGCCCCTCAGCACGCCCCTCAGCACGTCCCTCAGCACGCCCCTCAGCACGTCCCTCAGCACGTCCCTCAGCACGTCCCTCAGCACGCCCCTCAGCACGCCCCTCAGCAATACCCTCGCGGCGTGCATGTCCTAAAGCAGTTGCTTCGTCGTGAAGTCTTTTTTCCCGATAATAAGCCTCCTGCCGGACTTTCTCATCCGCGCTCAGATGCCGGAGCATGACTATGGTCTTTTTCACCTCTGGAATCGCTGTACTGTTCTGAATCTCCATCAGATCTCCCTCCGTTTCCGCGTTGATCAGGTCAAGCCATTCGTCCATAGGACTGTTTTTGGTGAATCTGTGTCTTTTTTTCAACTCAAAGAAATGAATCGCGAATTTGTCCGTCAGCATTTCGTGACGGTTCTTCTCCATCACACAGAAATGTGAATGATAATCTTCACAGTTAAATAAATTAAAATCGATCAGATTGATGCATACCGTTCTTTTGAGTGTACCGTATTCGCTCCCGGTTTTCAGCTCATCGCTATAGAGCTTTGACCAATAGAATAAAGTCCGCTCGCTGAAATCCGGCTCATAATTAACCTGCATTTCAATATTGACGGTTCTGCCGTCGACGTCCATTTTCATGTCAAGCCTGCTGAACTTCTGGTCTAGAAATTCAGGCGCAAGCTCGACATTGTTGATTGAAATTTTCTCTATGCTGTTTCTCGGTATTTCGAGCAGAGCAGACAAAAAAGCCGCAATGATATCGGTATTGTTTTCGTCGCCGAAAACCCTCTTGAAAATCACGTCAAGTTTTAGCTTGACAATAGGCTGGTCGGAATTCATGAGCCATCACTCCCCGAATCAATTATACCATATCTGTATAATAAATTCAATATTCTTCTGGTAATTTGAAGAAACTAATCCGCACGATTCGACGTGCCTTCCGCAGAAGAACCGTCGATATTCTCCACATTGTCAAGCCGGAAGGAATGCGTGAATTTCCTTGCCCCGTTCCCCGAAATATCGCCGCCAATAACCCTGCCGCCTCTAATCAGCATGGTAGCAGTGACATTCCGCACCCCGTCTGGATAATTCGTCACTGAATAGACGTACTTTTTCACACTGCACCCTTTGTACGGTTCCAGGTCAAACCCCAGCGTTTTCTGCATGTCGTTGTAGCCCGAAAAAACCTCGTCGAACTGCCCCGGAATAGTGACTTCCCTCACATCCAGCGGATCGTCTGCCACTTCCCATCCGAATTGCGACAGGAATTGAATTCTGTCATCCGCCGTCCGCGCATTAGTGAGAATGTGTTCCGGGGCGGACGATAGGGGAGAGGAGGTGCTTTTCGCCCCTGCGGAGGCAGAAGAAATAATGTACCACAGTGTTGCGATAAAGCAGACCAGACCGATCAGAATGATGATCAGTTCCGCCTTGGATGTTTTGAATGTCTTTATATACATAAGCTTTCCTCCCGGTAATTATTCAGAAAATATATACGCAAAGAAAGCCGGAATCATTCATTCCAAAAGAAAAAGCTCCGCCGGCGCGAATGGATCATCGTGTCAGCGGAGCCGCAATTGAAAGGAAGCCTATGATGCCTGCTTTGCCAGCCCGACGATAATTCTGGCGCATTCGTCGTAGCCAAGCGTAGCGGTATTGAGCAGAATGTCGTAATTCGTCGGAGCGCCCCACTTGTTGTCCGTAAAGAACTGATAGTAGTTGCGGCGCTGTTTATCCTTGTTCTGGATAAAAGTTTCCGCTTTTTCCTCGGAAACGTCCTCCAGCAGCAGTGTACGCCCGATTCGCTTTTCCATGGAAGAGGAATAGATGAATACCCTGACCAGCGGACATTCGCCTTCCAGAATTACATCTGCGCACCGTCCGAGGAAAATGCCCCCGTCGTGCTCTGCGCGAAGCCGGCGGACGGTTTCGGAAACGGCAAAATAAGTGCGGTAGACAGCCGAGGATTCATAATCTCCCTCTGCGGCAAACATGGAGAGATTGTAGATCAGGCTGCCCACGTAATGCTCGTCGTGATTTTTCAGCACACCCACGTCAACGCCGAAGTCCTCCGCCGCTTTTAGTATAATGTCGTTGTCAAAAAAGGGAACGCCGGTCATTTCGGCAATCTTCCGGGCGACCTCGCGTCCCCCGCTGCCGAAAGTGCGGTCAATGGTTACGGTTTTCAATTCAATGCTCCTTCCGTTATGAATCCAGTCGACGTTTTATTTCTTGGTAGTGTTTGCGCCGAGTTCAATGGCGCTGATACCGGTTCGTACAAGCTCCTTGATACCGAAGGAACGCATCAGGGAAATGAAATTCTCCGTCCGCGCGGTGGTATCGGTCAGTTCCAGCGTAAGGGATGTTGCGGTCACGTCGATAATTCTCGCGTGCATCAGGTCGGCGAGCGTCATGATTTCCTCCCGCTGTCTGGCATTGCAGGAGACCTTGATCATGGTCAGTTCGCGGGAAATATAAGAGCCTTCTTCCAGCACCTTGACTTTGATGGTGGGAATGAGCTTATTGAGCTGCTTTTCCACCTGCTCAATGCCGCTTTCATCGCAGTCCACCGCGATGGTCATGCGGGACACATCGGGATTTTCGGTCACACCGACGGCGAGCGATTCAATATTGAATCCCCTGCGGGCAATCAGTCCGGAGATCTTGGAGAGAACACCGTAATGATTCTGCACCAGCACTGTAATGGTATATCTCATAAAAACGCAGCCTCCCTTCTCAGTTTTCCTGACGAGACGGAATGTCCGCAGCGACGGTGCAGACCAGCACATAAGGCCTGCTGCTGCTGAGCATTCTGTCGATAGCATCGAGAACCCCGCTGTCATCCTTCACGCATTCGGATTCAATGTTGTAAGCCTGCGCCAGCTTGACGAAGTCGGGGGAACCGTCCAGCATTACGCCGGAATACCGCCCGTCGTAGAGCTTATCCTGCAATTCCCGCACCATGCCGAGGCGGTTGTTCTGCATAATGACCACCTTGACAGGAATGTCATGCTGCATCAGTGTAGCAAGTTCGCACATCATCATCTGGAACGCACCGTCGCCGCACACTGCGAAGACCTGACGTTCCGGCTTGGCGATTTTCGCGCCGAGTGCCGCACCGAGGGAATATCCCATCGTGCCGAGTCCTCCCGAAGTGAGGAAACGGCCTCCTTTGAAAGCGAAGTTGTTGGCCGACCAGATCTGATTTTCCCCCACGTCGGCAACGAGAATGGCCTTGCTGCGCTTGCTGACTTCCTCAGAGAGGGTGCGCATGAAATTTCTCGGGTCGACCTGCCCGGGAATGCTCTCAAACACCGGCGTATGCTCGGCCTTCTTCTGCTTTAAATCGTCCACCCAGTCCTTGTGGCTGAATTCCTCGCACTTTTCGGTAATGCTCTTGAGAACCAGCCGGATATCGCCGACGATGGGGATATCGGCCTTCATATTCTTGCCGATCTCGGCGGGGTCAATGTCGATATGAATGATTTCCGCTTTTTTGGCGATCTGATCGGCCTTGGCCATCGCCCTGTCCCCGACGCGCGCGCCGCAGAGAATAACCAGATCGGCGTGATGAATGGCATAATTCGCCGAATAAATCCCGTGCGTCCCGAGCATCCCCATGTAGAGAGGATGTTCTGTCGGCATCATTCCCACGCCCATCAGGGTAGAAACCACCGGAATGTCCAGTTTCTCGGCGAATTTAATCAGTTCCCGCCTTGCCTTGGCGGACACAACGCCGCCGCCGGCGCAGATAATAGGACGTTCTGCCTTTGCGATTGCGTCAAGGGCACGCTTCATCTGCAAAGGATGACCCTTGGTGCGCGGCTTGTAGCCGATAATATCCACGCTGTCGGGGTATCTGAATTCCCCTTGGAATTCCCTTTCCAGCGTGTCCTGCGGCAGGTCGATCAGCACCGGGCCGGGACGGCCGGTAGCCGCGATGTGGAAGGCTTCCTTGATAATGCGGGGAAGCTCCTGTGTGTCAGTGGCGAGATAGCTGTGCTTGGTGAAGGGTTCGCACGCGCCGGTGATGTCCGCTTCCTGAAAGACGTCCCGTCCCAGCAGGTCGGAACGCACCTGACCCGTCAGCGCCACCATGGGAATGGAATCCATGTACGCGGTGGCAAGGGCGGTGATGAGGTTGGTTGCGCCGGGGCCGGAAGTGGTGCAGCAAACGCCCACCTTGCCGGACGCTCTGGAATAGCCGCTGGCGGCATGTCCGGCATTCTGCTCCTGACGCACCAGCACATGCCGGATTGCGCCGTCAAGCGCAAGCGCGTCGTAAAAAGGCGCTATGGTAGCGCCGGGATATCCAAATACAACAGAAACGCCCTCCCGCTTCAGGCATTCGAGAATGATCTGTGCTCCTGTCATATAGTAATCAGCTCCTTAAAACTACTTGTATTGATTAATAATTATACAGTATGCCGCGCATTTTGGCAATAGTATTTGAATAATTTTTATAATATTTTTTCCATATTACAATAGGCACTCTGCCGGTAATATGCCAATTGTAATTAAATAATTAAATAGTATTTCCTCTTATTGACAATGGATAGTGTTTGGACTATAATAATATAAGTCCCGGTGTATGGGAAAAATAAAAGAATGAAAGGTCAGGGTGAATCATGGGTGTTTTAGAAGAAGCCGTTGTAAACGCAAAGTCAGCGGCCGTATCAGTAGGCAAAGAAGCCGGCAGAATCGTGGATATTTCCAAGCTCCGGCTGAATGCTTCCGAAATCCAGAAGGATATTGCAAGGAAGTATGAAGCGCTGGGCAAGATCGTATACGAATCCTGCAAAGCGGGCCAATCCGCAAGCGTCGGCTTTGATCAACATATCGTCGAAATAGACGGTCTGTATCAGAAGCTGAATGCGGTTAATGAGAAGCTCAACAATCTCCGTCACAAAACGGTGTGTCCAAAATGCGGGTTTGACAATGACGAACAATCCCAGTTCTGTTCGCGCTGCGGGGCAAGGCTGGGCGCACAGAAAGCCGAAGCACCGTCATATGCGTCAGACATAGAAAATGATGAAAGTGACGTCTCCATCTGAATTTCGTATAAATCATGGAATGAATGTATATAAATATTCTTTAGCAGGGAATATTTAGGATTTGCAAACGAATGGAGTTGTTATTTTGTCAGATACCAAAACAAGCTCTAAGAAGAAGCGCGGAGGTTCAAGGGGACAGTCGCTGGTTCAGGGCGCGGCGATACTTACGTTTGGTACGATACTGGTCAAAGTGATCGGCGCTATTTTCAAGATACCGCTGGGCAATGTCATAGGCGAAGCCGGCATGGGCTATTTCTCGGCTGCATACGCTCTTTATCTGCCGGTCTATACTCTTTCGGCGGCAGGTTTCCCTTCGGCACTTGCACGTCAAGTGGCTGAAAATACCGCCATGGGCAGATACAAGGATGCACGAAAAGTTCACAGAGTGGCTCAGAAGGTCTTCCTGTTTACAGGTATACTGGGATTTGTTGCCATGGCGGCAGGAGGCTTTTTGTATATCAATTTTGTTGACAGAGATTCGATCTACAGCGTGCTTGCCATGAGTCCCTCGGTTTTCTTCTGCTGTATGATGGCTTCCTACCGCGGATATTACGAAGGCCTGAGAAACATGACCCCCACAGCGGTGTCGCAGGTGATCGAAGCGCTCGGCAAGCTGTTTATCGGTCTTGGTCTTGCCGTGGGTATTATGAAGTACGGAGAATACACATTCCATACGGCCCTGACGGCATACGGCACAACAGTCGGCTCACTGGAGGAAGCTCACATAGCAAGCTATCCCTTTGCGGCGGCCGGTTCTCTGGCCGGTATTGCGCTGGGCTCATTGGCGGGACTGATTTATATGCTGATACGCCACAAGCGCAGAGGCGATGAGATCACTGACGAGGAGATCGCAGCGTCACCCGCACCGCGTTCATCAGGGCATATCCTTCGCAATTTCTTCAGCATAGGCATTCCGATAGCACTGGGCGTTCTGGTGCTGAATGTCACGCAGGTCATAGACGCAGTGACCATACAGAACAGGCTGGACGGCATCGATCCTGCGATACTCAGAGGCATTTACAGCGAATATATGTCGGGCGTAACTGATGAAAAGATTCCCAATTTCCTTTACGGAGCTTATAATTTCGGCATTAATCTTTACAATCTGGTGCCGTATATCACGCAGGCTCTAGGCGTTTCGGCGCTTCCGACTCTTGCGGCGGCATGGGCGATTCACAAAAAGTCCCAGATACATTCCAGCATCAATTCCGTGGTAAAGATCTCGGTACTGATCGGATTTCCCTCGGGACTCGGAATGTGTGCTCTGGCAGGCCCCATACTCCAGCTGCTCTACCCCGGTAAGCCTGCGGCGGAGATCGCGGTTCCGATGCTGAGAGTGCTTGGCGTAATGGTGCTTTTCGGCTCGCTTGTCACCCCCATCAACAGCATGCTCCAGGCGGTAGGCAAGCAGAAGGTGCCGGTATATCTTATGCTGATCGGCGCATCCATCAAACTGCTGCTTAATTTCACTTTAGTAGGCATTCCGGAAATCAATATCAAGGGTGCTCCTATTGGTTCTATCAGCTGTTATATTTTCATAGTGGCAGCCAGTCTGATTATTCTTTATCGCAGAGCGAAGATCAAGCCGGATATTCTGACTACATTTATCAAGCCACTGTTTGCGGCGATTATGTGCGCTTTGACCGCGTGGGCCTCCTACGGGCTTCTGGATAAGCTGATCGGCTCGGATTCTAGGTTGGTTGGCGCACTGATGACGGTAGTGGCCATCGCTCTGGCGATCGTGGTCTATGTGGTGGTTATCCTCCTGATCAAAGGAATCACGAGAGAAGATATTTTAATGATTCCGAAAGGGGAAAAAATTGCAAATATGCTTGCAAAAAGGAATTTAATCTGATAGAATATATGTGCAAGTATTATTGTGCAAGTATCAATTGACTTTGGCGGGGAGTCACCGCGGCGGTCTTACCGGCTCCCCGATCCATTTGTTGCGTTATAACACATGCGTGTGGTGCTATGACTGCCTCCGCAGCCTTACTGACAAAATCAGGACATTTTGATATGAAAAGTATACAGGATGTTTCCCTCTTAACCATCTTGAGGTACTTTTTCTGAACAATAATTGTGTTGTTTTTTTGTCGGGCGTATGTGCATTAATACAACGTACCCGATTGAGTTTTAAAGTAGGGGGTCAATGAGTCTTGCTGAAATAATATTCCGGCAAGTATGCTTTGTAATGATGCATGCATTCACTGAGCAGATTGCCGGTATACCGGATTCAAGCAGAATTCCGGAACTGAATTCAGTGGCGGTGATGACAGCCGCCCTAAAAATTTATGGAGGTAAATTATAGATGAACAAAGCAGAATTGGTTGAGGCGATAGCGGAAAAAACCGGTCTTTCGAAGAGGGATTCCGAAAAGGCGCTCGCAGCAGTTGTTGATACAGTAGTTGCGACACTTGCTAAAGGTGAGAAGGTTCAGCTTGTCGGCTTTGGAACATTTGAAACCAGAGTACACAAGGAGAGAACCAACATCAATCCCGCCACAAAGGAGAAGCAGGTTATTCCCGCAACGACCGTTCCCGCATTCAAGCCGGGCAAGGCATTCAAGGACGCAGTGAAGTAATCCCAATATCCTTAATTGTCTAACATAATGCTTGACCCCCTGTGGAATAATATTTCACAGAGGGTCAATTTTCAGGTTTTTGAGAGTTTACAAATTATTCGTATATTTCCGTTGGATACGTGATATAATACAATTCAAAGCCAAATATAAATCCGCCCATGGCGCAGTTGGATAACGCAGCAGATTCCGATTCTGAAGATCGGGGGTTCAAATCCCTCTGGGCGGGCCAGAATAGGTGCATAAAAAAGATGCCACCCCCGTGAAGCCCCTACAGTAGGGGCTTCACGGCGTTTTAGGGGTCAAAAAATGAAGCGGGCTGACCGTAGATGCCTTTGGGCATTTTTGGGGTATTTTTGAAAGTGAACTCCTGTGATGCTCAATATGCGGTCTGCTTTCCCCCTATTTCCAGAAAATTGAATACACAGTCAATCAAGCGTGCAGGTAGAAAATCTGCGCGCTTTTTTGTATAAAAGCAATAAAGCCGATTGTTTTGAAGATGGACGTCTGATCAGCGTCTGACAGAAAAAACAATTGGCTTTTTTTGTTTGCAAACGAAATTTTAGGAGAGTGATTACCAAATGAGATTCAAAAGCCAGCAGCACAAGTCCACATTCAAG
>JAFRXY010000081.1 GCA_017441385.1 Clostridia bacterium
AGCGGCGAAGGAGAACTGATGCTTTCCATCCTTGCGTCCTTCGCGCAGGAGGAAAGCCGCAGCATTTCGGAAAACTGCAAATGGGGCATTCGCAAACGATTCAAATCGGGCGAGATCGGCGCGGCGAACAAGCATCTGCTCGGTTATCGCTATGATGAAGAAAAAAGACAGTATGTCATCATTCCTGAAGAAGCGGAAATCGTCAGAAAAATGTTCGCCTTGTATCTTGACGGCGTTTCATTGAAAAATATATGCGCCGAGCTGAACGGCGCGGGATACCGAACCATCAACGGCTGCCTGTTTCAGGAGGCATCGCTCCATCATATGATCAAGAACGAGGTCTATGCCGGCGATATTCTTCGGCAGAAGTGCCATATTCCCGACCCGATTTCCAAGAAGAAGGTCAGGAATACGGGGGAGCTTCCCATGTATTATCAGACCGATGCGCACGAGGCAATCATCGATCGGGAAACCTACGCAAGAGTGCAAGCGGAGATCAGGCGCAGAGAATCGCTTATTCATCCGAATTATCCGTTCACAGGCAAAATCACCTGTGGGATATGCGGCGCCCATTTTACAAGGAAAAAGAGTGTGTACAAGGGCAAATGCACTGTCCGATGGATATGCCGCTCCAAAAAGGAAGTCGGCAGAACCTGCACAAGCCGGAATTTCACCGAGGAACAGCTTGCGTCCGCTGCGGCGTCCGTTCTCGGCGACGACGCATTTGACGCGGAACATTTTGAAAGACAGGTCAAATCCATGACGGTTCTGAAAGACGGTGGCATTGAATTTTATCTCACCAACGGGAGGATTGCTTTATGGGAAAAAGAGTGACAACCATACCGGCTACCATCAGCAAATTTACCGCTTCGCCGCTCACCGCGCAAAAGAAGAGGAAGGTGGCGGCCTACGCCAGAGTCAGCACAGACCATGAGGAACAGCAGAGCAGCTATGAAGCTCAGGTGGATTATTACACCAGTTACATCAAGGGGCGCAGCGACTGGGAGTTTGTGGCGGTGTACGCGGACGAAGGAATCACCGGCTGCAACACGACCCACCGTGACGGCTTTAACAGCATGGTGCAGGACGCGCTGGCGGGCAAGATCGACCTTATCATCACCAAGTCGGTCAGCCGCTTCGCCCGGAACACCGTGGACAGCCTTTCCACCATCCGCAAGCTGAAGGAGCATGGCACGGAGTGTTATTTTGAGAAGGAAAACATCTGGACATTTGACGGCAAAGGCGAGCTGCTTCTCACCATAATGTCCTCGTTGGCGCAGGAAGAGAGCCGCTCCATCTCGGAGAACTGCACATGGGGACAGCGCAAGCGGTTCTCGGATGGAAAGGTGACAGTTCCCTTCGGCAGATTTCTCGGGTACGACCGGGGAGAGGACGGCAATCTCGTCATCAATCCCGAACAGGCAAAGCTGGTCAGACGCATTTACGGAATGTTTCTTCTCGGAAAATCCACAGGGCAGATTGCCAAAATTCTGACCGACGAGGGCATTCCCACGCCCGGAGGGAAAGCGGTCTGGAACGCAAGCTGTGTGAGAAGCATTCTATCCAACGAAAAATACAAGGGCGACGCGCTGCTCCAGAAGGTCTACACGACGGACTTTCTCACAAAGAAAAAGAAAAAGAACGAGGGTGAGGTGCCGCAGTATTATGTCGAGGGCAACCACGAGGCAATCATTCCTCCGGAGCAGTTCGACCTGGTGCAAAGTGAATTTCGGAGACGAAGCGGAAATAAGGAGCGTTACTGCTGTGTGAGCATTTTCTCCAGCAAGATACGCTGCGGCGACTGCGGTGCGTATTACGGCTCTAAGGTCTGGCATTCCACCGACAAGTACAAGAAGGTTGTATGGCGCTGCAATCGGAAGTATAAGAACGACGCAAAATGCACTACGCCGCATCTTGAGGAAAGCGCGATAAAAGAAATGTATATGAGGGTGCTTCAGATACTCGGTGACGAGAGAGAAGAAATCACGGCTACATTCAGAGAAATCAAAGGGAAGATGTATGATACATCCCGTCTGGAAAAAGAGCGAACCTCATTGCAGAAGAAGCTGATTGCCATCACGGAAAAGGTGGAGTCGTGCATCAGGGAGAACGCTCATGTTGCCCAGAGCCAGACCGATTACCAGGAGAATTACGAAACACTCTCGGCAAATTATGACAGCATCAAGAAGCGGCTTGAGGAGGTCAGCGAAAAGATAAGGGAACGCAGGGAAAAGCGTGAGCGGATTGAAGCCTTCCTCAGAGAAATCGAAACGCTGACGCCCGGCGTGACAGAATTCACAGATGACCTCTGGCTCAACCTGCTTGACCACATGACGGTTTATTCGGAAGACGACATACGCTTTACATTTAAAGACGGAACTGAAATAAAGGTGTAATACCAAAACGGCGCAGCCGGATGCTCTGCAATCTGCGGGCATCCGGCTTTTTTTGTAAAATCAAAAAGTACAGGGCAATTTGCAAAAGTGTAAGGGAAAATCAAAAGTACAGGGCAATTTGAAAAAGTGTACGGGAAAATCAAAAAGTACAGGGCAATTTGCAAAAGTGTAAGGGAAAATCAAAAGGTACAGGGCAATTTGTAAAAGTGTACGGAAAAATCAAAAAGTACAGGGCAATTTGCAAAAGTGTAAGGGAAAATCAAAAGGTATAAGGCAATTTGCAAAAGTGTACGGGAAAATCAAAAAGTACAGGGCAATTTGCAAAAAGTATAGGGGCAAAATCAAAAGGTATAAGGCATTTTGCAAATGTATAATAGGATAATTTGAAATGGTATCATTCTAACTGACTTATTAGATCAAGGAATCTCTGGCACAAGCATGGCAAAGAGAGATGAATTCAACAGAATGATAGCCGACTGTCAACGTGGGAAGATAGATCGGATAGACAGTCTTAGAGATACGCCAATAGCATTTAACAATCAGGCAATCCGTCAGATCATAGACTGCATTAAGGTGATATCGCAAGATGAAATCACAATCATCTTCAAAGGCGGATTTGAAAGAACCGTTCCGCTGAAATGATCTGATCTACAATCAGCGAAACATAAAATGTAACCTTCCATTCCGAAAGGCTTTGAAGGCTGGATTTTGTGCTTTGAAAAATGCTTTGAGATTTCTGTTTGCGAAAATCACAGGAAACTAACCGGAATTGCGCGATCATTTCCACGCAGGGTGACAAGATTGTCGTACAGGCAAACGACTCCGCCTGAGCCGCGCTGAATGCCGGGAATTTTATTAAGCACAGCAAACGCATCCATATCACGCTTCTGAGGATCGGCGTGTTTTTTCATCTCAATGGGATAAAGAAATCCTCCGTCTTCAATCAGCAAATCAATCTCATTCATATCTTTATCACGGTAGAAGTAGAGAGGCGGTTCGAGAATTCCCTTGTTATAGTAACTCTTGATGATCTCTGAAACAACAAAACTCTCAAAGAAGGCACCTGCCATTGCTCCGTTTTTCAAAACATCGACAGTATTCCATTTCGTCAGATACGCTGCCAATCCTGTGTCAAGAAAGTATAGCTTCGGCGTTTTGATGGCACGTTTCGTGATATTGGTGGAATATGGGTGAAGCAGATACACGAGATGAGAGGCAACAAGAATCGACATCCAGCGGTCTGCGGTAGGCTGGCTGATTCCCACGTCTCTTGCGAGGGACGCCAGATTTAAGAGTTGACCTGTGGCTGCGGCTGCAGCGGTCATAAATTTTGTGAATTTGACCGTATCTCCAATTTCGGTCAAATCTCTGACATCACGCTCAATGTAAGTTCTGACATAGGCGCCGTAAAACAGTTGCCAGTCAAAATCAGGATTCTCACAAAGCTCCGGCATACTGCCGCGATGAATGGCACTCCAAACCTCATCGTATGAAACTGATGCAAGGTGCTTTTTCCTTTCGGAAAAATAGTCATCCGTTGGAATAAAAGGCAATTTGAAATCAACACCATGGGTTTCCCGCAGAGAAAATCCTAGAAGCGTCATAAGGCCGATTCTACCCGCAAGGGATTCACTGACGTTCTTCATCATTTTGAATTGCTGAGAGCCGCATAGGAAGAATTGCCCCTTCTTGTGATCCCTGTCAAGGATCATTTTGATTTGCGGGAACAGTTCAGGCGCCTTTTGGATTTCATCCACAAAAACAGGCGGCGGATTGTCCTTGAAGAAGGTGCCGCTTTCTTCCTGCGCACTTGCCATCATTACCATGTCGTCCATGGTGGTATAGTGAATGTCCTTTGTTATCTTTTTCAGCATGGTTGTCTTACCAACCTGCCTCGGCCCCGCAACGAGTACGGCTCCAAACATTTTGGAAAGCTGCTCGACGGTTGATTCAGCATGACGTGGTATATACATCAAATGCCCCTCCTTGTCTGATTTAATATTCAATATTATTATAGCCGATAAGGAGCAAAATATCAAGTCTTTTTAATCTTTCGGATGAAGCGGTTGCCCAAATCAAAGTCTTGTTACGTTTCAAAATCGTTCAAATTCTATTGTAGGGAGCTAAAACCAAGTGGCATCTTTTTTGTACTACCCTTCCAATTATAAACCGCACAAAACAGGCATTTGTAGTATGTGCCTGCTTTGTGCGGTTTTGCTTTTGTTCTCACCAAAGGCGTTACAACAATATTGACCGCTGATGACCCGTCCGAATGCGTAGTCCGTAATCTTTCAGCTTTCAAAAGTATCATCGCACTGGAGCTGCCGGTAGAAAAATCCGGTAATTATTCTCCCGCAGCATATTTTCTCGGACACTGTTTTGCAATCTATTCAAACGCTACTTTCAAAAAAATAACCGAGTGAATGTCCCGGATTGGGGAATCACTCGGTTATTTTGTCAGTTTAGACTGAAAAATCCATACACTTGGAATTATGACCAGCTGATATCTTTCGGAAGGGTAAATTTATTTTCTCTGTCAACTTCATAGTCCCCGGTGATGAAAAGTTCTGCTTCATTGCGTCTGCGGTACCACAGCCCTTTGTACGCCAGACCGTTGGATTTGTGGTAACGGCAGAAACCGTCAATAATCTGATCCGCATTTGCCTTGCTGCCGTCACGGTGAGAAATGATAGCCGATTTCAGATAAAACTTGGTAGTGTCGCTCTCCCACAGTGTAGGACCGATATTGTAGCAGAATGATACAAGTGCGTCAAACTGTGCCTGATTGAGCTTTACGCCGTTCCTTACCGCCCATCCGTTGATTGCCTTCACATAGTCGCCATTGTTCAAATCGGAATTAAGCAGCAGCTTGGCAGCGGCTTCTGTCAGATAAGGACGCTCGTTTGTAATAATGTACTCTTCACCGATCAGCTTGACAATATCGTCATTGAATTCAGAAATAGCACGCTCCTCTGACCATGACTTGCTGGCCGTGGCTGTTTTGGCATGTCCGTAGCCTAATGTCCAGAATCCGGAAACATCCTTATACGGATAGAATACCTTGTCTCCATTGGGCAATACGGTTTCTCCGCCTTCCCAGTTGGCAATGAATTCAGCGCCCTGTTCGCTTATTTTATACTGCGTAACGCTGCTGTTGGGACTCTTGAGAACAACAACACAGACCGATGCGGTTGCGCTGCCGCATTTTGCCGTAATTGTATACAGACCTTCCTTCACGCCGGAGGCAACGCCTTTATCGGTGACGGGGCACTTGCCGGAATCGGAAGAAGAATAGGTAACGGTTGCGCCGTTCATATTTCTACCAAGATTAATGGACTGTCCGACATTGATGTAGTAATACTCCTCGGCATAGCTCATGCCGTCTGTCTTAACCTGGGTAGTAATGTTTTTAATATAACTTGCGCTGACGAAGCCGGTACCGTTTCCGAATTCTATCTCATGCCATGAGCTTCCTTTGGCGACAACCACAACTGTCGCTCCGTTACTGACGGAACCGATGGACGCATAACTGGTTCCGGGCCCCTTGCGGACGACTAAGCTGGAAGAACACACGACTTTGCCTGTCATTACGTTTCTGGTAATGGAAGCAGCTGCGGTAGGACTTACCGGAACGCCGGTAGTGGTGTTTTCGGTTTTCGCGGTTGTGCTTTCCGCTGCCGTTGTTTCTGTCGTTTTGCCTGTGGTAGTCTTCGAGTCGGTCTTTGCTGTTGTAGAAGTCGACGCTTCCGTTGTAGTATCTGCATCATGCAGTTCCACATAATCTCCGATGATCCAGCCTTTTTTGCCTGTCGACAGTTTAATGCAGTACCAATTGTTTTTTGTTTCGGTATAGGTGAATGTGGAATCTTTTTTGGCGGTTGTAATCTTCTCGTAATTAGTCCCCGGGCCGCTGCGAATATTGACCGATGTACCTGTAACAGTGAGGGTTCCGGCTTTTTCTGTCGGTTGAACGTGGTTGTCGTCTTCCTTCACCTTCACATAGGTACCCAATACCCAGCCTTTTTTGGAATTGCTGACAGTAATGTGGTACCATGTTTCATCGACGGTTGTCTTGACATCGGTAAAGCTGTAGGAAGTATCTTTTTTGACCGTCGTTACAATAGTACCGCTTGAACTTGCCTTGCTGCGAACATTCAGAACGCTGGCTGTTACAGTCAGCGTTCCGCTTGTCTTGTCGGAATCTGCCTGTGTTGACTGGGGGGGTTCCTGCGATGTGGTGGTGGCAGTGGTAGAATTCGGCTTGACAGTGACATATCTGCCCACTACCCAGCCGCTGATGGAATTGTTGACCTTGATGTAATACCAGTCGTCACCGTTCGCGGTTTTAGACTTGCTGTAGGAGTAGACAGCGTCCCGTTTGACTGTGAACACCTTCTTGGAAGATGTGCTTGTCGACTCACGGACATTCAGCAGATCAACCCCAACCGTCAGCGTGCCGCCGTCAGGATCGGAGGAAGTAACCGTGGTTGTCGTCTTGGTGGCCGTGGTGGTGGTTACCGCATCTTTCGGAGTGGCGCTGACCATGGTGCCAAGCACCCAGCCGCTGATAGAACTGTTGACCTTGATGTAATACCAGTTGACTCCGTCGACGGTTTTGACATTGCTGTAGCTGTATTCTTCACCGCGCTTGGTGGTGTAAAGCCTTGTTGAAGTCGTGCTGGTGGATTTACGCACCTGTAAAATATCGACAATAACCGTCAGCCTGCCGCTTTTCGCGGATGAGGCAGTTTGTGACGCTGACTCAATGGGCGTGGCCCATTTGCCGAGAACCCAACCGCTGACGTTCTTGTTCACGTTGATATAATACCAGACTTCACCGTTCACCGTTTTCACGTCAGTGTAATAATATGTCTGCCCGGATTTTACGGTGTAAAGTTTATCTGAAGCCGTGCTTGCGCTTTTACGGACATTAAGCACACTGCCTGTCACTTTGATAATGCCGTTTTTGGCTGTCTGTGTTGTGTCTGAAGCCTTGACGGTAACTTCGACATAATCGGAGCAGACATATCCCGATCCGACGCCGGTTTTAATCTTGTACCATTTGGTTCCGTCGCTTTCAGAAGCCTCATCTTCAACAGTGAATTTCTGTCCCGCCTTCACTGTGGTGACAAGCTTGCCCTTCGGCGATGCGGTTTCACGCACATTGAGAAGCGTCGCTTTGACCTCGATGGTTTTGGTGGCGCCGTTGACAATGGAACTGATCATATTGAGCGTCTGTGTACCGGCGATCCCGTCAGCCGTAAGACGGTAGTCACTCTGGAATTGCTTGACTGCGTTTTCGGTAGCTGTGTCATATGTGCCTGTCGCAGAACCGCTTTTTAAGTAACCGAGTTTGATAAGATGATTCTGGAGCTGTGTAACTTCACTGCCCGTAGCGTTTTTACGTAGGGAAGAGGCCGCCGAAACTGTGATCACATCTTTGAACAAAAGCGCATCGGATATTACGTATGACGACGAACACAGTATGGCTGTCGCCACAAAAACCGCCGCGACTCTTTTAAAATTCATATTTTATAAACTCCTTTCATAAAAATATGAAAATCGTCCGATCGAAAAAATACTATTCTATTCATATAGTATACAATAAATCGCTGATTCTGTCAACAAAATAATATTGATACTGGCAAAATTATTTGTGAACAACAATAGGGCGTAAAAGAAAAGAATGCGGTAAATATGGATAATTGATTATTTTACCTGAATTCTTGCAACACCTGACGCAACGGCCGCTTTGGCAACCGCTTCTGATACTTTCTCTACCACACGCTTATCCAGGGGGCTTGGAATGATGTATTCGGCGCTGAGTTCGCTGTCTTCAATGATATTGGCAATGGCGTAGGCAGCGGCGATCTTCATTTCGTCATTGATATCTGACGCTCTGACGTCCAGCGCACCGCGGAAGATGCCCGGGAAAGCCAGCACATTGTTGATCTGATTGGGAAAATCGCTTCTGCCTGTTCCGACTACGGCGGCGCCGGCTGCCTTGGCTATGTCGGGCATTATTTCGGGGGTGGGATTGGCCATCGCGAACACAATGGCGCCTTCCGCCATGGAAGAAACCATTTCGCCCGTCAGCACATTCGGCGCGGACAGCCCTATGAATACGTTGGCACCGGCAACCGCGTCCTTGAGAGAGCCTTTGATGTGACCGAGGTTAGTGACGGTTGCCATGTAAGCCTGCTCGCTGTTGAGCCTTTCGTCGCCCTCACAGATGATACCCTTGCTGTTGCACATAATGGCCTCCCTGACTCCGAGAGAGAGCAGCAGCTTGGTCACTGCGATGGCGGCGGCGCCGGCGCCGTTGACGGCTATCCTGAGGTCGGCGGGCTTCTTCCCGGTAAGCCGGCAGGCGTTGATGATCGCGGCGGCAACGCAAACCGCCGTTCCGTGCTGATCGTCATGAAAAATCGGAATATCGCACATCTTCTTGAGCCTGCGTTCAATCTCAAAGCACCTCGGGGCGGAAATGTCCTCAAGGTTGACGCCTCCGAAGCTGCCGGCGAGAAGTGCGACGGTATTCACGATGGTATCGACGTCGTTGGAGCGGATGCAGAGAGGTATTGCGTCGACGTCGCCGAATTTCTTGAACAGGGCGCATTTGCCCTCCATGACCGGCATTCCGGCCTCAGGGCCGATATTGCCCAGACCGAGCACGGCGGAGCCGTCGGTTATGACCGCGACGAGATTGGAGCGGCGGGTGAGATCGTAGCTTTTGTTCAAATCCTTCTGAATTTCAAGACACGGCTTTGCAACGCCGGGCGTGTAAGCCAGCGAGAGATCTTCGCCTGTTTCAACAGGACAGCGTGTGACCACTTCGATTTTGCCCTTCCACTCATAATGCTTCTTCAATGATTCCGACTGATAATCCATGTTTCTGAAAACAACCTTTCCGTTTATCCTTAATAAGAATATTATAGCAAATTTTTTATTATTTGTAAACCGATTTACGAAAAATTCATATTGGACAGATATGTAAAAAATTCATCACAATATGAACGGAAAATGTTACAGCATATGAAGATGATGAAGGATTACACGCTCGACAATAAACAACATTTTTCTGTTGCAGCGGCGGTGTATAATGAAATGCAAAAAGTCCAAAAGGATGTGTAAGCGATGAGGAATACGGTAAGGGTATTATCGACCGCCGAACTGAAATCCGCTCTGGAGAGCGCAAGAAAGAGTTATCACATTGAAACCGACTATTTTTCCGGCGACGATACAAAGATCGTGGAGCGAATAGCCTGCGCTCAGCCGGATGTGGTGATTCTCAACCTGTTTATGCCGGAACATGACGCTGTGGAGGTGATTAAGGCGTATAAGGCACTGTATTCGGATTCTTTTACATATTTCGCGGTGTTTTGTCCTTTTCTTACGACCGGAATAAAGAGGGAGCTGTCTGCATGCGGCGTAAACAGGGTCTTATGCAGCTCCGATTACAGGCGAGAGCTGCATTCCTTGCTTGACGAGGCTTCCAATACCAAGGCCGCTTCGCTTGCTTCGGTAAAAAGCGCAGGCATTCATGCCGTTCACAGGCTTCACCACAGAAGCAGAATATCCTCGCCGGAGGACATGAATATGCTTGGACGTGCGATTGACGATGTACTCAATGCTTTGGGAATGAATCAATATGAAACGGGATGCCGTTATCTGCGACTGGCGGTCATGCTGGCTGCCAGCGAGAACGGTGAGAATTTTCAGGTTACAAAAAGCATTTACCCTTCTGTCGCGGCTGAATTCGGCACGACTCCTTCTTCGGTGGAGCGCAGGATCCGCTGTGCGATTTCCGATGCGTGGCGTCGTTCGGACAGCTCGGCGCTGCTTGCGGGCTATTTCGGGTATACGGTTGACAATCTGCGGGGAAAGCCGTCGAACAGCGAATTCATTGCCATGCTGGCCGACAGAATCCAGCTTGACATTTATCGTACATCGGATATCGGATCTGTCCGGAAGATGTCGTAAACCGTTGTTTTTCATCTGCGTTTTTGCTTTTGCTTGACTTGCCCAACGCCGTGTGATATAATCTGTTTATACAAAACGGATCAGGGAGGTCTTACTGTGAACAAATCGAAGTTTATGACTAATTTTCTCAGTCTGGCTGCCGCAATACTGCTTCTTTTTGGCCTTTTTCACATAGAGGACATTAAGAACATTATCATGATGTTCGTTTCGGGATTACAGCCGCTGTGGGTGGGCATTGCATTTGCCTATCTGCTTTGCCCTGTCGCGGCTTTTTTCGAGGAAAAGCTGAAAAAGGTGAAAAAAATATCCCGCGCGGCAAGACCGCTTTCGGTGCTTATTACCAGCATCGCGGTCATTGCTGCGTTTTCGCTGCTTCTGGCGGTACTGCTTCCGCAGCTCATCACCAGCATTTCCGATCTGGTTCCCAAACTGCCTTCCATGCTGGAAACACAGCTGGCGAGGGCGCAGAGATTCCTCATCTCCAACAATCAGTTTGCCTCCGCGACGGCCGAACTGGTGGAATCGGCGGAGAATATGCTGGTCACATGGATCAAGACCAACCTGCTCAGCACGGTCTACAATCTCGCCAGCAGCCTTATGTCGGTGGGCTCCGCCATTATCAATGTACTGCTCGCCTTCATTATTATGATTTATCTGCTGCTTGACCGCGAGAGATACCTGAATCAGTGCCGCAAGATATTCCATACGTTCAGCCGCAACGAACGGGTGAATGACGCGGTCTATGACACTCTGCATCAGGCAAACAAGATGTTCGGCGGGTTTATCTCCGGCAAGCTGATTGATTCGCTGATTGTGGGAATCATATGCTTTGTGTTCATGCTGCTGTTCCGTATGGATTATCCGCTGATTATCAGCGTAATCGTGGGTGTCACCAATATCATTCCCATGTTCGGGCCTTTTATAGGCGCGGTTCCCAGCGCTTTTCTCCTGCTGCTGGTCGATCCGAAGCAATGCATTATCTTCCTGATCTTCATCATCATTCTCCAGCAGGTCGACGGCAATCTGATCGGCCCGCGCATCATGGGGGATTCCATCGGACTTCCCGCGCTGTATATCACGATAGCCATTCTGATGTTCGGTTCGCTTTTCGGCTTTATCGGAATGATTATCGGAGTGCCGACTTTTGCCACGCTTTATTATGTCGTCAAGCGCGTTTCGGAGTATTTCCTGCGCAAGCGCGGACTTCCCACCGAAACATCGGCATACGGCCCGGAATTCCGTGCTTCCCTGAAATCTCCCGGAGAGCCGGAAGAGTCTTACAAAGAAGATGACGATGACGAGGAATAACCGACGGGAGGAACAACCATGAGATATGTATTTATTGCCAACCCAAAAGCCGGCGCCAAAAACGGCCTTGCCAAATACAGGGAAAGAATAACCGCAACCTGCGAAAAGCTGGGCGCGGAATATAAATTCATGCTGACCCGTTCCGGCGCCGACCTCACCGACTTCGCCCGAAGCGAGGGGGAAAAGGGGGACGCCGTCAGAATCATTGTGCTGGGCGGCGACGGAGGAATATGCGGAGCCGCCAACGGCGTGATCGGCATGGAAAATGTGGAATTCGGCATCATCCCCTGCGGTTCGGGCAACGACTATGTCAAGAGCTTCGGCGGGGCGAAGGGCTTTGAGGATATCGAGCATTATCTCACCGCGCCCTCGCGGTATGTGGACGCGATCGACACAGGGCATTTTGCCTCGGTCAATATCTGTTCCATGGGCATTGACGCCATTATCTGTGACCGCACCAACCGCATGACCGCTGCCAAAAAGCTGCTGGGACCGGGGGCGTATTCCCTTGCGGTCATGATTTCCATGCTCGGAAAGGTGTATAATACTCTGAAAGTTACCATTGACGACAGCGAGGTTTACGAAGGGGAATTCATGTTTTCGCTGGCCGCCTGCGGACAGTATTACGGCGGCGGTTACCGCGGCGCTCCGATGGCCGACCCGGGGGACGGTCTGCTGGATTTCGTGATGATCAGGCGGGTTTCCAAGCTGAAAATGGCGTCCCTTCTGGGGGAATACAAGAGCGGCCGCTATCCGGAATCCAAAAAATTTGAAGGATTGCTCACGGTAAAGCGCGGCAAAAAGATGAAAATCGAATCGGCAAAACCCGCCATTGTCAATATTGACGGGGAATGTCTGAAGCTCAGCGAAGTGACATTCGAGGTCATTCCCAAAGCGCTGCGGTTAATTGTGAATGACGGTATGCAATGATTTACATATCAAAAAATTCAAGCAAAGAAGATGTAATAGTTGGAAAAATATCTGAGAGCCTATGCGGAAGTTGACTTGGACGCTATAGGACACAATATTTCCGAAGTCAGAAGGATTGTCGGCAGCGAGGTAAAAATCTGCGCGGTGATCAAGGCGGACGCCTACGGCCACGGCGCGGTGGCGGTCGGCCGGTACCTTGAGAACGCTGTGGAATATTTCGCGGTCGCCACGGTGGATGAAGCGATTGAACTGCGCGAGGCGGGCATCAGGCTGCCGATTGTCATTCTTTCCTATGTGTCGCCCAGCCGTTATGATGAGGTCGTGCAATACGGCGTGACGCAGACGGTCTACTCGCTGGAAACGGCGCGGCTGCTTTCCGAAGAAGCCGGCAGACAGGGGAAAACGGCAAAAGCGCATGTCGCGCTGGACACCGGCATGTCGCGCATCGGTTTTCAGATCAGTGAGGAAAGCGCGGACGATATCCAAAAAATCAGCCTGCTGCCGCATCTGGAACTGGAAGGAATGTTCACCCACTTCTCCTGCGCCGATATGTACGACAAATCTTACAGTAAAGCACAGATGGAGCGGTACGACCGCATGTGCGGCATGCTGGACGAGAGGCATGTAGTGATTCCCATCAAGCATATCTGCAACAGCGCGGGCATCATGGAATTTGACAGCCACCGTTTCCAGATGGTGCGTTCCGGCATTATTACATACGGCCTTTATCCCTCGGAGGAGGTAGACAAGACCGCCATCGACCTGCGTCCCGCCATGAGCTTCCGCAGCCATGTGGTGAATATCCATACCGCGCCCGCCGGTATTGGCGTGAGCTACGGCGCGACATTCGTCACCAAGCAGCCTACCCGTATTGCTACCGTTTCGGTAGGCTATGCCGACGGCTATCCCAGAGCGCTCTCGGGCAAAGGCCGCGTGCTCATTCACGGGCAGTTTGCGCCGGTGCTGGGCAGAGTGTGCATGGATCAGATTATGGTGGATATCTCCCACATCGACGGTGTGGAGATCGAGGACGTAGTGACGCTATTCGGCCGGGACGGCGATCATTTCATTCCGGTGGAGGAACCCGCCGACATGTCGGCGTCCTTCAATTATGAATTTGTGTGCAGTCTGAGCAGGCGGGTCACGCGGGTGTATTGAAATTTCCTGTTGACAATATCCCGCCGGTATGATAAAATCATCACAGAAACGCGCTTGCAAAATGATTGTGTGCGCGTTACTTGCCCTTGAAAGGAAGGTATATGAACATGAGCGAGGAAAATCTCGATATCTTTGATGAGGAAGAAATGGAAAATATTGTCTATCTCAGCGACGAGGACGGCAACGAGGTGGCCTTTGAATATCTCGATTCCGTGGAATATCAGGGCGACGAGTATGTCGTGCTGATTTCTACCGAGGAGGATGACGACGAGGTGGTCATTCTCAGGGTGGAGCCGACGCCCGACGATGAAGAGGAAGAAGATTTTGTCACCGTGGAGAGCGAAGAAGTTGCGCAGGCGGTCTTTGATATCTTCAAGGAGAGAAACAGGGACTATTTCAATTTCGCGGACTGATTGTCTTTTTTGAGCGGGAAACAAGAACCGCGCCGTATGTACTTTATGACATGCGGCGCGGTTTTTTGTTATGGGGGAAAATATTATTCGGCGTAGTCGCCGTTGTAGTTGACCAGAGCGGCGCTTTCCACGCCCTCGATCTTGGTGATGGTTTCGACGAAGTGATCGTCGATGGCGTTGTTCTTGACTTCAATAATGGTTTCAACGCCGGATTTGCTCACCGTGCGGTTGCGGATTTTACCCTTGACCTCCGCGATGGCCTTGTCGATTTCGTCCGTGACCGACACGTCGTAGCGTACAATCACGAGATAAAGCCGCTCGCTGTCGGTGGTCTTGCACATGATGATGCAGAAGATAGTGATAATCACGACGCAGATCAGCGCGAAGATGTACTGCTTGGCGCCGATGATGATGCCCATGGAAATGGCCCAGAAGAGGTACATCAGATCGACGGGGTCCTTGACCACCGTGCGGAAGCGGATAATGGAAAGGGCGCCCACCATGCCGAGAGAAAGCACCGGGTTGGCGGTGATGGTGAAAATAATAATGGTCGTGATGAGCGTCATCAGAATCAGCGAAATGTTGAAATTATGGCTGTAGGCCACGCCGTTGTAAGTCTTTTTGTAGACGAAGTAAATGACCAGCCCTATCATAATGGAAAAGACCAGCGCAAGAACATATTCGACGGGGGAGGTAAGGGCAAATTGGCTGAGAAATTTATTTTTGAAGATGTCACTGAAATTCATATTAATATACTACCTTTCCTAAATAATTGGATTGTGCGATGCAGCAGAGCGAATATTTTGATTCGGCGGACTGCCAAAGACTCAGCTTCTTAGAGCGAAGGATGCGGCGTATGAAATTGGGCAGATAATCGTCGTATTTGACCTCCAGAATCATCTTGCCGCTTTCATAGGCCGGCACGGTGGGAAGGTGGGGGTCAAAGATATTCCCTGTACCCTGTCCCGCGCGAAGATTCATGTCGAAGGTCATGCGCACGTTGCCTTCGTCGCAGATGAAGACTTCCCGGTCGTAGTCCACCACCACCTGCGGACGGAGAATGCGGCAGGCGCAGTCAATGCAGCCCATGCGAAGGGCACGGTTTTTGTCCGATTCCGCCTTTTCGCGGTCGTGCAGCATCATGTCGCTGACGAATCCGAAATCGCCTTTGATGATGCTGTCGCACTGTTCGCGGGTGATGACAGAGGATTTTTTGGAAATATAGCTGTCGAATTTGTCTTTGATCTCGAATTTGATGAGGGAGTCCTTGTAGTCGTACACCCTGATGCGGTATTTCCGGCGGCGGCTGCGGCCCTCATTCTTCTGGTTGTAGTCCGCCATGTAGATGTCGTCGAGGTAGAGACTCCGGATGAAATATTTGCCGTCGGCGCCGTTCTCGTCGTGCCGCATGAAGCACATGGCGCGGCTGCGAAGCTCGTAGTATTGCGCGTAGGAAATGCTGTATTTCAGTTCATGGCGCAAGCCGTGTGATTTGTAATGCAAAAAGCTGTCACCTGCCTTTGCGATGTATTCATACTGTAAATATTTACAGTATGAATAAAATAAGAAGTATTTATAAAAATAATTATATCACAATTCACTTAAATGTCAATGACATAAGTGGAATTGTGAACAACTTTTAGCGAATTGCATATAGATTTGGTCATTGTGCCAAAATGCAATACTTCTTTTTTGGTATGTTTGAAGTTATTTGCCAAAATGAATAAAAACATCTTGACATCAGCGCTTTAAAGTGCTATACTCACTATCAGCTACTCAGCGGGAGGTCAGATGCCCGTCCCGCGGGTTATTTTTCAGGAGGTTGAAAGAAATGAAACTCAAAAGAATCCTCGCGGCAGTGCTTTCCTGCGCACTGATCGCAACATCGCTCATGGCGGTCACAGGCTGCAACGGTGAAACCGGTACGACCGATCCCGAGAACAAAACCTACACCGTCGGTATCTGCCAGCTCGTACAGCATCCTGCTCTGGACGCGGCAACCGAAGGCTTCAAGAAGGCTCTCACCGAGAAGCTGGGCGACAAGGTCAAGTTTGACGAGCAGAACGCTGCCGGCGAGCCTGCCAACTGCACCACCATTGTCAATCAATTCGTCGCTTCCAATGTCGATCTGATCATGGCCAACGCTACTCCCGCCCTTCAGGCAGCCGCTTCCGCAACCGCCGATATTCCGGTTCTGGCCACTTCCATCACCGAGTACGGCGTGGCTCTCGGCATTGACAATTTCAGCGGCAAGACCGGCATCAATGTTTCCGGCACATCCGATCTGGCTCCTCTCGATAAGCAGGCAGCCATGTTCGCTGAGCTTCTTCCCGAAGCCAAGAAGGTCGGTATTATCTATTGCTCCAACGAAGCCAATTCCAAGTATCAGGTCACTGTCGTCAAGGCGGAGCTTGAGAAAGCCGGTATTGAAGTGACCGAGTACAGCTTCGCTGACTCCAACGATATCGCTCAGGTCGTGACCAAGGCCTGCGACGAAGTGGACGCTTTCTATATCCCCACGGACAACCAGTGCGCCAACAACGCCGAGCTGATCAACAGCATTGCCGAGCCTGCCAAGAAGCCGATTATCGCCGGCGAAGAGGGCATTTGCAAGGGCTGCGGTATCGCCACACTTTCCATCAGCTATTCCACCATCGGTTACAACACCGGTCTGATGGCATACGAGATTCTTGTCAACGGCAAGAACCCCGGTGAGATGGACATCCAGTATGACGACGCTCCTGTCTACAAGTATGCTCCTGCCCGCTGCGAAGCGCTCGGCATCACCGTTCCCGAAACCTATGAGGCTATTGCCGACTGATTGTAGGGAAGCTACAAACCAATAAAGAAATTTTGTCTCAAAATCTGCGGTAGGGTGTTTACATAACACCTTATCGCTGATTTTGGTATTTGATTCATTTCAAACGAAAGGAAGTTGATTCTCAGTGACCTTTTTGCCATTCATCAATGCCTTGCCGGGCGCCGTTACGCAGGGCATTATCTGGGGAATTATGGCCATAGGCGTCTATCTCACCTTCAAGATTCTGGATGTGGCCGATCTGTCGGTTGACGGTTCCTTTGCCACGGGCGGCGCCGTGCTGGTTTCCATGGTGACGGCCGGAGAAAACCTGTATCTGGCCATGTTCTGCGCGTTTCTCGCCGGATGCGCGGCAGGTCTGACTACCGGTATTTTCCACACCAAATTCGGCATTCCCGCCATTCTCGCCGGTATCCTGACACAGCTGGGTCTGTATTCCATTAACCTCAGAATCCAGTCCGATATGGCGAATCTGCCGCTTTCCTACATGAAGTATCAGTATCCCATCACGCTGCGTGACATCAATCAATCGCTGATTATCTGCTCGGTAATCGCCGTCGCGCTGATTGCTCTGCTGTACTGGTTCTTCGGCACCGAGAGAGGCCATTCTCTCCGCGTGACCGGCAGCAATCTCGATATGGCTCGTGCCAACGGCATCAACACAGACAACAACAAGATTCTCGGTATCATTCTTTCCAATGGCATTGTCGCCTTTTCCGGAGGAATGCTCGCGCAGTATCAGGGATTCTGTGACGTCAATATGGGACGTGGCGCTATCGTCATCGGACTTGCGGCTGTGATTATCGGCGAGGTCATTTTCGGCAAGATTTTCCACAATTTCGCCCTCCGGCTGCTGGCCACCGTCTTCGGCGGTATTGTCTACTACATTGTCATCACGCTGGTGCTGAATTTCGGCATGAAGGCCAACGATCTCAAGCTCTTTACCGCGCTTGTGGTGGGACTCTTCCTCGGCATTCCCTATTGGAAAGCGCAGCTTACCCAGAAATTCAGCAAGAAGACCTATTCCGAGAAAGAGGAGGTAATCGAAAATGCTTGAAGTCAAGGGACTCTATAAGACCTTCAATCCCGGTTCGGTCAACGAAAAGAAAGCGCTCAGCGGCATTGACCTGACGCTCAACGAAGGTGATTTCGTCACCGTCATCGGCGGCAACGGCGCGGGAAAATCCACCATGCTCAACATGATTGCCGGCGTTTACCCCGTGGACAAGGGCACCATCACCATCGACGGCGTGAATGTCACCAAGCTGTCGGAGCACAAACGCGCCAAGTATATCGGCAGAGTGTTTCAGGATCCCCGCATGGGCACCGCCTCCGACATGTGGCTGGAGGAAAATCTCGCCATCGCTAACCGCCGGGGAAAATTCCGCGGGCTGAGATGGGCGATTTCCGGCAAGGAGCGCAAGGAATTCAAAGAAATGCTGGCCAAGCTGGATTTAGGGCTGGAAAACCGCATGACCACCAAGGTGGGATTGCTCTCCGGCGGTCAGCGTCAGGCGGTCACGCTGCTCATGGCGGTCATGAATCACCCGAAGCTCCTGCTGCTCGACGAGCATACGGCGGCACTTGACCCCAAGACCGCCAAGAACGTGCTGGAGCTTTCGGACAAATTCATCGCGGAAAACAACCTCACCGCGCTGATGGTCACTCATAACATGCGTGACGCGATAACCCACGGCAACCGCCTGATCATGATGAACGAGGGCAGAATTATTCTCGATGTAAGCGGCGAGGATAAGCAGAAGCTCACCGTTGAGGAGCTTCTGGAGGAATTTGCCAAGCTCAGCGGTTCGGAATTTGCCAACGACCGCGCACTTCTTGCGAACTGATATTGACTATTTCATCAGAATACCTTATAATATAATACAAGCCCGGGCGATCTTTATTCCTTAACAGAATAAGCCGATTGTCCGGGCTTTCATTTTAAATTAGGTGGGAATCATAATGAAAAAAACAATTGCTTTGCTGCTGGCGGTGATAATGATGACTTCTGCTTTTACTTCATGCGGTGATGAGTATTCCGACAACCTTGCCTATCCGGTTGTTGACAAACCGACCTACATGATCTATTACGGAGAGGTCAACGATTACGTTGTGAAAAACGCCCAGAAGTACGACATTGCCATTCTGCACCCCAGAATGGGAAATCTGACCCGCGAGCAGGTGGCCGAAATTCAGTCGGCAGGAACGAAGGTGCTGGGATATATCGCCGTGGGCGAAGATCTCCGCACCGCCGGAAAGACAGCCGAGGAAATGCTGGAGGACAAGCGTTTCACAGGCGACGGCACCGGCCCAAAGGTAGACGCCCGCGCCGAAGGCGAAACCTCGCTGGCGGCTGCGGATATCAAGGGCATGACTTCCCCCGGCGGTGCAGGCTATGCCTCCTATTATCTTGACGACAATGACCGCGACGGCAAACCGGATTTCAATCCCTATTTCACCTGCGCCTACACCAATATCGGTGATCCGGAATGGTACAAAGTGCTGGACAGCATGATGTTTGACGGGGAGGATAATGTGCCGGGCATCCGGGAAATCCTAACAACCGATTACGGCAGAGGTCTGGGCTGCGACGGGCTTTTCCTCGATACCGTGGACACATGTGCGCCGAATGCCTATACGGCTGACGACGATCCGGGAAAAACCAGATTTGAATGGACTGCTCCGGGCGCCAAGGATTTTATGGCGACTGTCAAGCAGAATTATCCCGATAAGTTGATTTGCCAGAACCGCGGGTTGTTTTTCTACAATCACCTGCTGGAACATTATCGGTATTCACCCCGCGCCAGCGTTGACTATCTGTTCTATGAGAGCTATATGCTGGATTCCAATCCGACACAGCTTTACAACGAGAGCTTTTTTGCCGACAACAAATACAATCAGATGCCCAAGCTGGCTGTGGAAGCAAGCTGCTCCGACGGCTTCACTGTGCTTTCTCTGGGATATGCGGAAGCGCCCGAAAAGTACGCTCTGAAAGAAACGCTTGCAGGCGATTCAAGCAAAGGCGTCAATACCCTTCGCATGGAAATTCAGGAAGCGGAAGTTGTAGCCGGATTTTCACACTACATCACAGACGGTTCTGTCACGATGATCAATGATTTCGTCATGAATAACCGCATTGAAACGGACGATTATCCGCCTCTGTGGAGCAGCGTCTACAACAATTCCACAGAATGGCCGCCTCATGAACCCGAACCGAGAGTGGGAATCTGCGCTGCCGAACCCACTAAAGGAGGGGCGTTGGTCTTCTGGGACGTGGCGCTCGACCAGACAGGCGTTACCTATGTGCTGTATTATCGAGATAAACCCTTTGATTTTGCTGCCGATCCTGAACTGAAAGAATCACACAAGATGATACTTGAACCGACTATCACCGAGGCCTACGCAGAGGGACAGTATGACGCTCTGCCTTATCAGGCGGAAGTCACGGGATTGGAGAGCGGAACAACCTACTATATGGTTATTCGCGCGGTTGATAAGTCCGAAGCACATAACAGGGAGAAAAATACCGTTTATCAGACGGTAACACCAAAATGATAGGCTGAATGAATTACTATAAAAAGGCACAGTATGAGCACATTCCGCAGCACGCTCATACTGTGCTTTTTTGCATGGAAAAATCAGAAATAACTTAAAAATCCGACGGCTTTTCCGAGAATCTTTATTTCATTCAGCTGCTCCTTGCGGTACACAAGTGGAGAATACTCACTGTTTTCGGGCATCAGGGTGATGGCGTCAGGCTGCTTGTAAATGCGTTTGAGGGTCGCTTCGTCGCCGATCAGAACCGCGGCAATTTCTCCGTTGTTGCAGTCGGGCTGCGAATGAATAAATACGATGTCCCCGTTGCAGATACGCGCTCTGATCATACTGTCGCCGCGGCAGCGAAGGGCAAAATCCGCTTCACATCCGATAGGGGCGGCAATATATTCCTCCACATTTTCCTCCGCAAGAATGGGCGAACCGCAGGCAATCGTGCCTACAAGAGGAATGCGCCTGTGTCCGTCGAAGCCGGCTTCTTCCCAGCCCATCAACTCCGTGGGAGTCATGCCGAGAATGACAGCAAGAGGTTCAATAATGGAAATGGGCAGCTTTTCGATTTCGTGACTTTCATATCTGTAGAGCGTTGCGCGTGAAATGCCGAGCGCCTCGGCAATGTCATTCACATTAAGCCCAAGCTGCTGTCTGCGCTGTTTGATTCTTTCATTGACATTCATAGTCTTTACCGTCCTTACTATAAAAAAATGTGTGTCGCAAAAAATAGATATAACCGCTTTAACCCGGAATGTTTCTTACATGCTCATTATAACATATACATCTCAGAAATGCAACCCTGAAATGACAAAAAATTGAGACAAAATTTGTAAATAATCTAAAAATTCATTTTAATCTCTCATAAGTGCGAAAATGCTATTGACAAATTGAATTTCAGGTGTTATAGTGTAGATGTAAGTTAGCGGAAACGCGACCGAAGAAAGGCGCAATAGGCTGGCTGTAAGGTAAATTGCAATTTATAAGACTATTTTTTTTACAATTATAGTCTCAAAATCGAGAGTGAAAGGCGGTTTTTAGAATTATGAAAAAGGTAAAAAGTTTTACAGGTATGTTAATGATGGAATTGGCCGTAGGCATAGCGGAGCTTATTCTTGTAGGAGCTGTGATTTTCGGAGTGCTGTATGCGGTAGGAATGATGGCGGAGATTTTCGACGGACTTGTTTCCGTGAGTACGGCTGTTCTGGGACTGTTTACCATTGCCGGGGTTCTGCTTTACAAGGATTTCAGACCGTCGGAATCAACACGGCAAAGCGAAAAAAAGAAATCCGCCAGTAGTTACGGTTATGAAATAAATGAACACAGATCGCTGAAATCAATCTCTGCGAGATAAAGTTACATATTCACTGAGAGCTGTATGACATGCGTTTTTTGATGCGGTAGTTCTAAGAGCCTGTTCAGAATCTCCGCGTGTGCGGATGGCGCCGTCAGATTTTTCGCCAGATGACGCCAAAACCGCAGACAATACTTTGTGTATTAACGAGGATTTTGGCAAAATATGGCGGAAAAGATGCCAGCCAGACGTGCGTGGAGAGATTCTGAACAGGCTCTAATGACCCGCAGAAACTGGTTCCATCGTCTGACAGAAAAAATCCCGCAAACCGGTAAATTGAATCCGATTTGCGGGATATAGATTCCTTTGAAGCGGAACGGTGTTATTCCTTAACGGTTTCGGAATCAGTCGGTGTCACAATGTCGGTGGGTGAAACATCGGCGGGAGCCGCTGTGGTGGTTGTCACAAATGTAGAATTGACTTTTCCCGGATTGCGAAGCACGACGGTTGCCCTGGGCGGAAGAGTAAGCTCACCGTTGACATAGAATACAGGAGCTGCCTTGGGGACAAGTTCGGGAACCTCGTATTCGTAATTTTTCATATAGGCTTTGAACTGTTCCTGTTCAATGTAATCGTTTCCAATCACAAATCCGCTCAGTTCGCTGTAATCCTCATAACCCGCTTCTCTAACATTTATTTTTTTCGGTGTACCCGTCATATTGTGAATTACCATAACGGATGAATTTTCATAGGCACATGTGTAGGAAGCGACGTTATAATGAAGGTCGGAAGCGGAAACTACCTGAGCGCGCTGAATTTCAGGGTTCATGTTTTTCAGCTTGATGAGCTTGCGGTAATGATTGACAAGAGATGTTTCATGCTCCAGCTGCTCGAGAGCGCCGTAACGGGGCGATTCGATGTAGTGTGCGCCTGTCGGCGGGATTATGTAAATTCCGCTTTCTTCTGTCGACCACTTGATAGGCAGGCGTTTGTCCGGGTCATTTTCCCAGCCGCCCGTCATGCCGGTTTCCTCGCCGTAGTAAATAAACGGATTTCCGGGCAGCATCATGTAAAGACTGGCAGCGAGTTTCTTGTTGGCAGAACCGTTGAAATAGGTGCCGCTCCTCGGCGTGTCATGATTGGAAATAAACGGCGCGTCGATTGCGTTGAGATTGCTGTTGCGAATGCCGATATTGAAATCCTCCAGCACGTGTCCCAGTTTTCTTCCGTTGCCGGTATCTATGTTGTAGTACAGACCGGCGTAGGGCCCCATGTATGAGCAGTCGAAGTTGAAAATGCTGTCCACACCGCTATTGTAATACTGTGCGATGGCCCATGCGCTGTCCCAGACCTCCGCAACAAAATAGCAGTCGGATTTGACCGATTTGCCGTATTCAACTATCTTGGCGAGCGCTTCAATGCTTTTGCTCATGGAGTGGGTGTAAAAACTCTTGCAGGCGTCAAGCCGGAAGCCGTCAACACCTTTTTCTATCCAGAATTTCATTATATCCTTGATTTCCGCCCATACGTCGGGATTGTCGAGGTTAAGGTCAGGCATATTGGGAGAAAATCTTGACTCGTAATAATACCCTTCCTCGTTTCCCGGAACGGGATTGTAACCGACCGGATTTCCTTCCTCGTCGATGTCCTCCGGCTCGGTGGTAAAAGTATAGTAGTTCACATACTTGTTATCAAAATCTCCGTTGTTGACAGCTTCGCATGCCTGAATAAACCACGGATGAAGCTGTGACGAATGGTTGAGCACCAGATCAATGATCACATGAATGCCGCGCTCGTGGAATTTTTGCAGAAGTTCCTCGAAATCCTCCATTGTGCCGTAACTTGGATCGATGTTGCAGTAATCTGTCACATCGTACTTGTGATCAGAGGGGGAGGGGCATATCGGCATGAACCACACCGCGTCGATTCCCAAGGAGTGTGAATCATCCTGCCCTTTTGCGGCCCTGAGGTAATCCAGCTTGGACAGAACGCCCTGCAAATCCCCGATTCCGTCGCCGTTGGAATCACTGAAAGAACGCACATATATCTCGTAAAAATTCCTGTAATTGTCATCATAGACTTTTTTTTCTTCTTGTATGTCGGTCTTGCAGGACGATAAAATCGAAGTCAGCATACCGATTGCCAGAAGAAACGCGACTGCTTTTTTCAACACGGAAAACACCTCTCTGAATATTCATAGTATTTTAACACTATTATACAATTATTATAATAGAATGTCAATAAAAAGTTGGAATTCTGACAGGCGTTATCATCGGTGAATTGAGCAGGTGGCATGACATGCGTGTAAGGAAAAAAAATTGTCTTAAAGGAAAAAATGTGATAGTGACTGGCGCATCGGGCGGGCTTGGAAAAGAGCTTGCGCTATTGCTGATTCGTCGGTACGGCTGCCGCGTACTTGGGATTGCGAGGAATGAGAAGAAGCTCATGCTCGTAAAATCCGAGCTGGGAGATCTCTCGGACAGGTTTGAATACCTGCTTCTCGATGTTTCACGGAGAGAAAGCTGGACACGGCTGGCCGAACAGGTGAATTCCGGTACATTCATTGCAGACGTGCTCATCAACAACGCCGGCATGCTGCCGAGGTTTGCGAAATTCGGTATGTATGCACATGATGAAATCGAAACATGTATGTCGCTCGACCAGAATTCCGTTATTTGGGCGGCCGAGCATTTCATTCCGATTTTTGAAGGCAGGGAAGGCGCTGCCATCATCAACATTGCCAGCGCCGACGCGCTCTGTCCTCTCGCGGGAACGTCGCTCTATTCCGCTGCGAAGTCGGCTGTGCGGGCATTTTCCGAGGCGCTCAGGGAGGAGTACAGGGGGAGGATTTACATTCCCGCGGTTTGCCCCGGTTTTATCCGGACCGACATCATGAAGGATCAGGGACACAGCGTCAGCCCGCTGGTAAAGTTTTTCAGCATGCCCTCCGAAAAGGCGGCCAGAATTGTTCTACGCCGTGCCAATGGGGGGAGAAGCAGGATTGTCTTCGGAACGGACGCGCATTTCATGTCGGCTGCTTATAAAATCGCGCCGGTGCTGTCGCTGCGTTTTTTCAGATTCCTGTTCAGAGCGTCAAATCTGGAAATGTTCAGTGACGTATAAATCTGATTCAAAAAGCAAAAGGCGCACGGGGTGAAATTTTCCGTGTGCCTTTTTAATTGGAGAAGATTCTGAACAGGCTCTTACGCGCTGTGTGTGTCATTGTATGCCTGACGGACGGCTTTGGCGAGCTGGTCGGCACAGGAAGTGGGCTTTCTGCCGCAGGTATTTCCGCTCAGGGCGTTTTCAATCTGATCGACCGTCCACCCGTTGACAAGTTTGGAAACAGCCTTTAAATTACCGTTGCATCCGCCGGTAAACCGGATGTTTTTGATGATGTCCCCGTCAATTTCAAAATCGATTTTTATGGGACATACACCCTTGGGAATGTAGGAATAATTCAATTAAATCAGCTCCTTGGTTTTTGTTGATTCAATTATAAATCATTCTCTGCCATATTTCAATGATGACAAAGCAGAAATATTTAAACTTTATGTAAAATTCCCAATCCTTAAAAAAAGATAAAAATCCGTCAAATGTCTTTTTTTTGTCCGATGTGTGTGGTATACTAATATAGGATAAAGTCTGGAAGTACGGAGTTGAATTCTTTGGAAAACAATCATAGAAAAATCAGAACCAAATCGGCTTTTGTGGCCATTGTGGGCAAACCAAACGTCGGAAAATCCTCGTTGCTCAACCGACTTCTCGGTGAGAAGATTGCCATTGTTTCCGCAAAACCGCAGACAACGCGCAGTAAAATCATGGGCGTTATGAATGCAGGCGAGCACGGAGAAACACAGCTTGTTTTCACCGATACACCGGGTATGCACAAACCGAAAAACAAACTGGGCGATTACATGGTCAAGACGATCGTTGACAGCATTGGCGACGTTGACATGTGTCTCATGGTGGTGGAGGAAAGCGGAAAGCTGCATGAGGCCGAGCTGGAATTGATTGAAAGATTTAAAAAACTGGATATGCCTGCTGTGCTTGCCATCAATAAGATCGACCGGCTCAGCGATAAGTCCAAGCTGCTGGAACGTATCTCACAGCTGGCGGAGCTATACGATTTTGCTGGAATTATTCCGGTAAGCGCACAGGACGGTGACGGTCTGGAACAGCTTGTGGAAAAACTCTGCGAAATGGCGGAGGAAGGTCCTCACTTCTTCGACGACGATACTCTCACCGACCAGCCCGAAAGGGTGATTGCCGCTGAGATTATCCGCGAAAAGATGCTGCGGCTGCTCAGCGAGGAGGTTCCGCACGGTACGGCTGTGGAAATTGAGAAAATGCGCGAACGTCCCGACGGTTCCATCATGGATATCGAGGCGACAATTTACTGCGAAAAGGAATCCCACAAGGGCATCATTATCGGGAAGGGCGGCGCCATGCTGAAAAAGATAGGCAGTTATGCCCGAACCGATCTGGAGAATTTTCTTGCAACCAAAATCAATCTCAAGCTGTGGGTAAAGGTCACTCCCGACTGGCGCAACAAGGCGGGAGGGCTTAAGCGCTTTGGCTATGTGGAAGAAAAATAAACCTGTTCATTCTAACGATTAAAAATTTTTTGTAAATAATGCGTTCTTCTCCCGATTATTCTCGGTATTCTGTCAATGATAGTAATAAAATATGAATAATCGGGTGACAGCAAAAGAATGGACAGCAGGGAAGCATGGGAAAAATTTATCGAAACAGGCAGGGTGGACTATTATCTTCTCAGCAGAGGAATTGACGTGTACGGAGAGGGGTATGTCAGGCGTCCGCAGACGGAGGATTCCATTGCCGAAAGACCTGCCGGAGGTGAGGAAGATGCATCTGACGGCTTCGGGGATCGTGCTGAAGGTCAGCCAATCGGGTGACAGCGATCGCTTCTGCACGCTTCTGACAGATTCTCACGGCGTAATAAGCGCGTTTGCCAAGGGCGCAAGGAGCATGAAAAACAAAAATGCCACTGCCACTGCTCAGTTTGTTTACGGCCATTACGAACTGTTTCGCCGCAGGGATACCTATATTATCGACGAATCGCAGTACGAGGAATTATACACAGGACTGCGTGAGGACATATTCCGGCTTTCGGTAGCGCAGTATCTTTGCCAGCTGACGATGGAACTTGTGCCGGGGGAACAGCCTGCGGGGGAGTATCTGCAATTGATGCGCGCCGCGCTGTGGTATCTCTCCGAAAACAGCCGTCATCCGCTTCTGGTCAAAGCAGCCGCCGAAATGCGTATGCTCAGCATGGCGGGTTACATGCCGGATCTCGTGATGTGCCGGGAATGCGGAGCATATGAACATGATTTGATGTTCTTCGTTCCCTCCACGGGAAGAATCAGCTGCGGAAACTGCGGGGTAAAGAGAAGAGAGTACGCGGTAAAGCTCGGCAGAGGCGCTATGACGGCTCTTCGTCATTCGGTTTATGCCGACCTCCGAAAGCTCTTTGCCTTTACACTGAGTGACGAAAGCCTTAAGCAGTTTTCCGAGGCGGCGGAGGCGTTTGCGCTATCTAAGACAGAAAAGCGGCTCAGCACACTTGCATTTTTGAAAACAATGATGTAATATAGAAATAAAGAGAGAAACACACATGACTTACGAGAAAAGTATGTGAAAAAGATGATGGAAACGTAGGAGAACGAGAAATGTCAGACATATCCAAGATTAACAGAAATTACAAAGACAGACTGTTTAAATTCATTTTTGGTAATCCGGACAAAAAGGAATGGACACTGAGTCTGTATAACGCCATGAACAATTCGTCCTACACAGACCCCGATGCGATCAGTCTGAACACCATTGAGGACGCCGTGTATATGGGTATGAAGAACGACGTGTCTTTCCTGATAGCTGATACGTTGAATCTGTATGAGCATCAGTCCGGTTACAATCCCAATATGCCGATGAGATTTTTGATCTATGCGGGCATGATTTATGACAAATACACCGAAACCACCGAGGAATATCACAGATTCAGTTCCAAGCAGCAGAGTGCCCCGACGCCGAAGTGTGTTTGCTTTTATAACGGAACAAGAGAAATGGGGGACAGGGTGATTCTGAAATTATCCGACGCTTTTGCATCGGGGGTTGAACCGGATATTGAAGTGAAAGTGACGATGGTCAACATCAATTACGGCCATAACAAGGAATTGCTGAAAGTCTGTGAACCTTTGAGGGATTATTCCTATTTTGTCCATGAAGCGAGAATTAACCGGAAGTCAGCCGGATCACTGACAAAGGCAATCGACATTGCCATAGAAAAGCTGTCGGACGATTCACTGATCAAGCCATTTCTTATTGCCAACAGAGCGGAGGTAAAGAATATGTTTATAACCGAATATGATGAAGAAAAAGCATTCGCTGAGCAGAAGGCAGAAGGCAGAGCGGAAGGCATTGCCATAGGTGAAGCAAAGGGAAAAATGGACGCCTTCATTGGACTTGTCAAAGATGGTCTGTTGACTGTATCTCAGGCAGCCGAAAAGGTAAATATGACCGTGCCTGAATTCGAAGCCGCTATGCAAGGCGTGTGATAAGGAATGAATCACTGACAGGATAACTGTAACGGAGACATAATGGATACTACTAACAGAGATTACAGAGTGCTGGAGCTTGGCAAGGTGCTGGAAATGCTGGCGGCAAAATGCTCCTGCGCCGACACAGCCGCGGAAGCGCTCAGGATTCAGCCCCAGACCGATCTGAATAAGGTGCATGAGATGCTGCTTCAGACAGCTGATGCACATATGCTGGCAGGCAGGTTCGGCACGCCGGGATTCGGGGGAGCGCCCAATATTTCCAACGCGCTCAGAAGGGCGCAGTCGGGGGCAGTGCTTTCTATGGAGGAACTGCTGCGTGTGGCCTCGGTCATGCGTACCATCCGGACGCTTCGCGAGTGGCGCAGTCATTGCGAGGGCGTTTCCACCTCTCTGGACGGGCTGTTTATGACGCTTGCCAGCAACAACCGCTTAGAGGAAAAGATCGTCACTTCCATCGACAGTCCCGACGAGATGAACGACAGGGCGTCGGCGGAGCTTTACGATATACGCCGCAAGATCAAAAACGCGGAGATCCGCGTGCGGGAACAGCTGGACAAGATGATTCGCTCGGCTACCTATCAGAAATACCTTCAGGAAACCCTTGTCACCATGCGCGACGGGCGTTTCGTGGTGCCGGTCAAAGCGGAATATCGCAGTCAGGTGGCCGGTCTGGTGCACGACACATCCTCTTCAGGTGCGACGGTATTCATCGAGCCGATGGGTGTGGTGGAAACCAATAACGACATCAAGCTGCTGAAAGGCAGGGAGCAGGAGGAAATCGAGCGCATTCTCACTGCCCTTTCGGGTGAATGCGGTGACAACGCGGATATGCTGATTGCCAGCTATCAAAATCTGATCGAGCTTGACCTTCTCTTTGCCAAGGCGAATCTGGCTTATGATATGGACTGTTCGCTCCCTGTTGTGACAGCCGACGGAGTGATCGATCTCAAGAAGGCGCGTCATCCGCTGATTCACAAAAAGAAGGTGGTGCCTTCGGATATCCGTCTGGGAGGAGAATTCGATACCCTGATGATTACGGGGCCCAATACAGGCGGCAAGACGGTCACGCTGAAGACGCTGGGACTGCTCACCGCTATGACGATGTGCGGAATGATGATACCCGCCGGCGCCAACAGCCGTATATCTGTGTTTGAAAATATTCTCGCCGACATAGGGGACGAACAGTCGATCGAGCAGTCGCTCTCCACCTTCTCGGCACATATGACCAATATCATCCGCATTATCGGGATGGCCGGGGAGCACTCGCTGGTTCTGCTTGACGAGCTGGGTGCGGGAACCGATCCCATCGAGGGCGCGGCGCTGGCCGAGTCGATCATCGAAACCCTTCGTTCAAAGGGGGCGAAGATCGCGGCCACCACCCACTACGCCGAGCTGAAAAGCTATGCCCTGACCACATCGGGAGTGGAAAACGGCAGCTGTGAGTTTGATGTGGAAACGCTGCGACCTACCTACAAATTGCTGATCGGTCTGCCGGGACGGTCCAACGCCTTTGCGATATGCTCTCATCTGGGAATGCCTGATGAAGTGGTGGAACGCGCGCAGAATCTTGTTTCAGGCGAGAATACCCGCGTGGAGGATGTTGTAGCACAGCTGGACAGTTCCCGTCAGGAGATGGAGCGCAGGCTGGAGGAGGCGGAGAAGATCCGCTCTGAGTCGGAAGCCCTGAAAGCCGAGATGCTCGATAAGGAGCGCAGGCTGGAGGAAGAAAAGCGCAAGGAAATCCAGAATGCCCGCCGCGAAGCCGAGCGCATTGTTTCGCAGGCACGCGCGGAAGCCGACGATCTTCTCAAGGAGATCGACCGTCTGCGGAAGGATTACGAATCGGCAAAGATTGCAGCCCTCAACGGCGACGCCAAGGCGAGTCTCCGTGCGCGGCTTCGCAGGATAGAAGATTCCGTCAACCCGGTTGAAACACGCTCCAATGAAGGTTACGTACTTCCCCGTGCGCTGAAAATCGGAGATACCGTGGAGATGTTCGGCATCAACGAGCGGGGTACCGTGCTTCGGCTCCCGGATAAATCGGGCAATGTTGAGATACAGATGGGCATCATCAAATCCCGGGTCAAGCTGAGTGATCTTCGGCTTGTGGAAGAAAGCAAAGTGACGCTCAACGGCAACAGGCAGCCTAAAAAGAGCGGCACCACCCATTCCGTTGACACCAGAAAAGTGCAGACCGAGGTGGATGTCAGAGGCTGTACGGTGGAGGAGGGAATTCTGGAGGTTGACCGTGTGATAGATCACGCGGTTGTCATGAAGCTTGGGGAAGTCAGGGTCATTCACGGCAAGGGAACCGGAGCGCTGCGAGCCGGACTTCACCAGCATTTCAAGAAGCATCCCAGCGTCAAGTCCTTCCGGCTGGGCGTTTACGGTGAGGGTGAAACAGGCGTTACCATTCTTGAACTGAAAAAATAATGCGCGTATTTTGCTTTCAGCGAATTATATATCTTTATTATTCTTTTTAAGAAGGAGCAATGAAAAATGGAAGAAGAAAAAACAATGGTTATTCCTCTGGGAGGAAACACTGCGGACGGTGATCATGTTCAGCCAACTGGCGGGCCGGTAGAATCGGCAGCGACGGGAGAACCCGAAACCCGGCAGAAGAGCGGCAAGTCCCAGCCCGCGCAAAAGGCCAGAAAGCAGAAGTCAGCGAAAGCGCTTATGAACCGACAGGAAACCGGCGGAATCACGGAAACCGCTCCGACCGGTCAGCCCAAAAAGCCGGGCGTGGCAGGGAGAATCTTCATGGGACTCGGTGCGCTCATCATCTTCCTTCTGGTGATTACGGTAATCGGCGGAATCGTGCTGTTCTTCTTTTCCACAAGGGATGAAATGCCTTCCGCGCCTGAAATCAGGACAGACATGAAAACCGTTGCCGTGGATTCGGCCATCGAAGCCTTGAAGGACCATGAAATCAGGCTGAATTCCGACGAAGTCAATATGTTCCTCGAAACGGTCAAGGAAAAATCTGCTGAGAAGACGGCGGAACACGGAATTGAAATCATCGATCTTTTCTCTGTCATAGCAAGTGACAGGGCGACAATTTATGCCAGAATAAAGTATAAGGGAATCACATGGCCAGTAAGGGCAGTAGCCAGACTGAGCTATGACGATCCTTACATCATTATTTCCATGGAGAAGTCCTATCTTGGAAGTCTTCCCCTCCCGTCGGAAAAGATCATCGAATTTGTCGGTAAATACATAGTCTATGACAGTATTTCCGTGCACAACGGCATGATTTATTACGATACAACCGATTTTAATGACAAGATTACAGAAGTGACAATCAAGCAGCTTAATCTTGAGGTTGACGAGAAAAAGGAAAACAATGATGAAGACAAAAACTCCGTTGAGAAATGGTGGGATAACCTTGTGGACGGCATAACAGGCTGGTTCAAGAACTGGGCGGCAGGTGTGGTAAGCGATATTATCCATGATCTGAAGTTCAAGAACGTCACCATCATTGACAATGAAATCGTCATTACCGTATCATACGCCGAAAAATGATCATTGTTTAAAAAGAAAACGCATACAATAATAATCCGGCCGGTATCTTGTCCGAAAAAGATACCGGCCGGATGTTTGCTATTAAATTATATCGCCTTCGGCGTGTTCGATGTGCTGGGCTGCATCATGGGGGGAAGGGGCAAATTCCTGGATGAATTGTTTTCCGGTGTTTTTTTCCCCGTCGTCCTTTGCTTTTTTGGCCGGAGTCAGGGACTCCTTCTCGTCAGGTTCCTTGTCCTCGTTGATGGGGACATAGACCGTGCCGTCGGCGTTGGTTTCCACCTTCATGATCTGCTTTTCAAACACCTTAAAGGCGAATGTCTTTCTTGCAAAGGCCCTTGCGCATAACCCGGAGAGCAGCAGATGAACCAGAAGCAGAGCAAACAGCACCACGACAAGAATTGAGTCAATGTCCGAAGAAATCCTGTCAATATAGGATTTATCTGACAGCAGGAAGAAGACGGCAGCCGCACCGGACACCGTAAAGAACAGAATAAAGGCAAGCAGCGGAAAAACGCGGAATCCGCTTCGTTTCAGCGTGCCTTCGGAGCAGCTTCTGGCAGCACCCAGATATCTGTGTCCGAAAAAAGCGCACCCGGAGGCGAGATACAGAATCACGGAAGCAGCAAACAACAGAATACCGGTGGTTTTCGGTTGGGTGACAATGCTGCCGAATCCGAGATCGGCAAAAAGCTCGTTGATGCGTTCCTGTGTTCCGCTTTGACGGATAAAGAGATACCCTATCGTGAAGGATCCCATGCCCGAAAAGAAACACACGACTGCGTTTACCGAAACGGCCATTCTCATGAGCGTGCAGCCCTTTCCCGGAGAGAACAGGCTGACAAAAGAGAACAGCGCGGCCAACACAGCAAAGCAAGCAAACGCGGCCAAAGCCGGATGAAAACCGTTTCTGACAGACAGATAAGAGGACAGCGCGGCGACGGCGGCGGTCACCAACACGACAATGACGTTCAGGAGCGAACGGAATTGCTTTTTTGTAATATAATCTATGGTGTTTTTTGTCATGAGCCATACCACCCTTCCGTCATCCGAAGAACAGCATAGCCAGACAATCCGAACATAACGCCAGAATGGCGGCGGCAATCACCGTAACGCAAAGCAGGGTCAGGAAGGGACTGCGCCTGAATGCCGATGCCTTTTGTATGCCGAAGTAATGGCAGACGGACGATGCGATGATCCCGATGATGACCAGCATAATGCCGAGGGTGGAAGATGCAAGAGCAACCGGAATGGAAAGCAGCATAGCGACCGAAAGGGGAAGCAGAGAAAACGTGGCTATATTGAGAGCCTGATTGACAGAGGGCTTTTCTTCCGCGTGGACAAAGGCGATTGCGGTACTTACCGTGAGCATGATGACGGTAAGCATTGCCATGATAGCCGCGTGAGCGGTAAGCGTGCCAAAGGACAGTATCGCCTGTCCGGAAGAACCTGCGGAATCTGCTATGGCGGAGGCCATTCGGTCGCCGCATACTTCCCGGAAGAAGGAAGGCGAGAACGAACCGAACGCGCCGAGGGACATTGCGGCTGCTGACACGATGAACAGAGAACCGAAAGTTACCCATACCGACGCGGAACGAGTGCGTGCCGCTTTTTCAACGCCTTTGAGGGGCGAGTCGGAGAAAAACGACTTGACACAGCTGAAGACATCTGAATCCTCCATCTGAGAGGGCTTGACATTGGCTTCGCTCATGCCTCCGCAATTAGGGCATATGCCGTTGTCGCCTAATCTGCCGCCGCAGTTTGAGCAATAACTCATGTAGATTACCTCTTTCCAAAAATTTACACTGAGATAATTCTAACACAGATGAAAACAAAAGTAAATAGATTTAAAGAAATTCACTAAAAGTTCTGATAGCAACACGAAAAAAATTGTTATTCTTACAAAAGCTTCGTAAGGCGGCATATTACCGCGTTGGAAATCAGCATGCCCTTTCGGGTGAGACGAATGCCTTTGCCGTCGCACAGGCAATAGGGCGACATAACGGCTGAAGAAGCGCAATCGCGCATGGCTTTGGGAATATCGATGCCGTACCGTTCTTTTATGCCGTTTTCAGTGAGTCCTTCCGAGAGCCGCAGGCAAAGCATGAGATATTCCTCAATGGAACCGCCTTCTCCGTCGTCGTGCGGTTCCGCTCCCGCAAGATAGCCTTCCAGACTTCGGTCAAAATAGTATCTTCTTCCCCTGAAAAAGCCATGCGCCGACGGCCCGATACCGATATACTCGTCACAGTTCCAGTATTTCAGATTGTGGCGGCTTTCAAAGCCCGGTTTGGAAGCGTTGGAAATTTCATACTGCGCATAACCCGCCTTTTCCAGACGGCTGAATGTCATTTCGTACATGTCGGCAAGCCCGTCTTCATCGGCGATATCCAAGGCATACTGAATGCGGTGGAAGGGTGTATTTTCCTCGATTTTGAGCATATAGGCGGAAACGTGCGCCGGCGAAGACTGCTCTATGAATTGCAGTGACTGCTCCAGAGAACCGGCTGTCTGCATGGGTATTCCCAGCATGAGGTCAAGCGAAATATTCTGAATCCCGAAGCGGCAGGCTGTTTCCATGGCTCTCAGCACATCATCGGGCGAATGCCTTCTGCCCAGCGCGGAAAGCTCCTTTTTCAGAGCCGACTGCATACCGAGCGACAGGCGGTTGATTCCGGATGCGGCGCAGCCCGCCAGAAAATCGGCGATATCGTTTGCGGGATTCGCCTCGACGGTTATTTCCGCGTCGTCTGTGATATTCACGTTCTTTCGGATCGCCTGCATGATGCGCCCGATTCTCTTGCCGCCCAGCAGGGAAGGGGTGCCGCCTCCGAAATAGACCGTATCGGCGGATATCCCCTGTCCGTCAAGAAGCGACAGGCGGCGGACGGTTTCCTCAGCGTATCTGTCCAGCAGTTCTTCCTTTACCGTTACGGAATAAAAATCGCAATAGGGGCATTTGTACCGGCAGAAAGGAACATGAATATAGATACCCACAGGCTTCATGACTCTCACATCCCCGCCGATGCCCTGCGTTTCGCAAGGTAATTTTCCAGAATGATCACCGCGGAAACCGCGTCCACCACTTGCTTGCGCTTTTTTCCGCGGGTGTTGGTGGCATTGAGAAATACATGGGCTTCCATAGTGGTGCAGCGCTCGTCCAGCATATCTACCGGAATGCCGCAGGCTGCTTCCAGCGCTTGGGCGAAGCGGCGGGCGTTCTGTGCGCTTTCGCCCTCCGAGCCGTCCATGTTGACCGGCAGACCTACCACAATAAGCTCCGCCTTTCGTTCGGCGGCAAGGACGGAAATCTTTTCGGTAAGGTGCGGAACGTATTTTTCATTGATCACCGTCACCGGAGAAGCGAGCCTTTCACCGGGATCGCAAATGGCAATGCCGGTTCGCGCCCTGCCGAAATCGACCGACATGATCACCATAGTTCCACCTGTCCGACCAGCTCGGATATATTGGCAATGTGATTTTCGGCGAGGTAACTGTCCATCCCCTCAATGATTTTCAGCGGCGCGTAGGGGTCGGTAAACATCACCGTACCCACCTGAATGGCAGAGGCGCCCGCCAGCGTCATCTCGATGGCGTCCTTCCATGTGCAGATGCCGCCCAGACCGATCACAGGCACCTTCACGGCGTTGTAGACCTCGTTGACCATCCGCACGGCAATCGGGAAGATCGCCGCGCCGGACATTCCGCCCTTGTTGTTGTGCAGGATGGGCCGGCGGGTGCGGATGTCGATTCTCATGCCGAGAAGGGTATTGATGAGAGAAACCGCGTCGGCTCCGGCCGCTTCAACGGCCTTTGCGATTTCCGAAATGCTGGTGACGTTGGGGGAGAGCTTGACGATCAGCGGTTTATCGGGGCAGTGACGCCGGACGACGGAAGTGATGCGCTCCGCTCCCGCGCAGGAAGTGCCGAAGGCCGCGCCGCCTGCCTTGACGTTGGGGCAGGAGATGTTCAGCTCCACCATATCCACGTCGGAATCGTTGATCTTCTCCGCAATGGCCGCGTAATCCTCTTCGGTTGCGCCGGCAATGTTCGCGATGATCACAGTGTTCTGCTGCCGCAGCCACGGCAGGTCTTCTCTGATGAAATGCTCCACGCCCGGATTCTGCAAGCCTACCGAATTCAATATGCCGCTGGGCGTTTCAGCGATACGCGGCGGGGGATTGCCCGCTTTCTCGTGTATGGTCATGCCTTTGGATGAAATGCCTCCCAGCTTGGATATGGGATACAGTTCGTTGTACTCCCTGCCGAAGCCATAGGTTCCCGAGGCGGCGATGACGGGGTTCTTGAATTCCACCCCGCAGATGTTCACATTGAGTCTGCTCATTCCCAGATTACCTCCCTGCTGTCAAATACCGGGCCGTTTTTGCATACATGCAGATATTTCTCTCCGCCGTCGGACGTTCTTGTCTTGCAGGCGCAGACCAGACAGGCGCCTATGCCGCAGCCCATGCGTTCTTCCAGCGAGACCATGCACCGAATGCCGCGCTTTTCCGCTTCCGCGGCCGTCAGCCGAAGCATCGGCTTGGGGCCGCAGGCGTAGATCACGTCGCAGGGCGCTTCATCCAGACGGGCGGCAAGCAGCTGCGTGACAAAGCCGTGATGCCCCAGCGACCCGTCGTCGGTGGCGATGCGTACATCCGCGCCGTTCCCTCTGAATTCGTCGGCGAGAATCACCGCTTCCTTGCTGCGGAAGCCGAGAAGAACGGTGGCGTTTTCCCCGTAGGGCGCGGAAGCGCCGAGCAGGGGAGGAACTCCTATGCCGCCTCCCACAAACACCGCTTTTTCGGCAGGGTCAATGTCAAAGCCGTTGCCGAGCGGAGCAAGAATATCCATGCGCTGTCCTTCGCTCATTTCCGACAGGATTTGCGTCCCCTCGCCGCGTATCTCAAAGACAAAGCGGATTGTCCCTTCCTCCCGGCTGAACCCGCAGATCGAGATGGGACGGCGCAGGGTTTTGCCTTCCACGAGAATGTTGGCGAACTGTCCGGGCTTCATGTTCTGCACGGCGGTTTCAGACGCGACGGTGAAGCTGAAAGTCGTTCTGTTGAGCTGTTCCTTTTTGATAACGGGACATAGCTCCTGAGTATATTTCATATTGCTTTTACCTCCTCGGGTATTATCTGACTACTATAATAGCATTGTCGTGCAATGAAGTCAAATAAAAAATGACAAAAACTCAATTCACGGCTATTGCAATCACAGATATTATATGATATACTAAAATGAAACTTTGGTAAAGTGAGTGAAATATATTCTCGGAGGTATCTTGAGCAATGAAGAAAAAATCCTTTGTTCTGTTTGTGCTGTCTTCTGTGGTTCTCGTGATAATTTGCGGACTGCTGCTTTTTTTTGCCAATTATGCCGTGGTGAACGGAAAAGTCTATTCCCTTACAGTTACAGCGGGGGATTGGAAGGACAGCGGAATGGAAAGCATCGGTTTTCTGAACAGGTTTCATAAGCTGGAGCGTGCTGATGTTTCCGGCAATGACGTGCAATCGCTGCCCGTCCTGAAAAGATGTTCCTCTCTGAAGGTGCTTTCGGTCAGCGGCAGCGATTTTCCCGCAGAGGAATGCATTGCCTTTTACGATCATCATCCCGATACAAAGCTGGAATGCGGCGTAATGATCGGCGAAAAGAAATACAGTTCCCTCCTGCGCAATCTTGTGGTTCCGGATGAAATGAGCGAAGGGGAATTACGGCTGCTGACCGCTTTGAAGAATCTCGACCGGCTGGATCTGACCGGTGTGGATGTGAGCGACGAAACATATGATTATCTGAAAGAAAAACTTCCGGAATGCAATATTGTCAGAAGGGTTATCTTTGACGGGAAGCAATATCTGAATACGGATACATCAGTACGGCTTTCGGCAGATTTTTTTGAAAATCAAAACGCCGAGGCGGAAATCGGACGCCTGCAATATTTTGAATCGCTAGAGGAAATAAATGCTTTTGCATGCAAGGACAGCGAAGTCCTTATCGAGTTTCGTGAGCGGTTCCCTCAATATACGGTCAGATGGAATACACAGATTTTCGGCACGGATTATGATATCTCCGCCACAGAAATTGATCTCAGCAAAAAGGAACATACCTTGGATGAATTCATTAAGGAATTTGACAAAAAACTGGGTCGCTTTAAAAATCTGAAAAAAATATACATGATGAACTGCGGTCTTTCTGATCTGAATATGGAAAAACTCATGGAGAAGTATCCGGATATTAAATTTGTGTGGTACGTGAAATTTTCTCGGTACAAGGTCAGAACCGACGCTGTGGCTTTTTCAACGCTTATTGCGGTTCATGAAGAAGCCAACGGACTTAATGAACATACCATGGCGCCGCTCTTTAAATACTGTACGGATTTGGTATCACTGGATATCGGACATTGCCATTGCAGAGATATTTCGGCTATTGCCAATCTTAAAAACCTGCGTGCGCTTATCATTATGAATAACAAGGTAGTTGACATCACCCCCTTTGCTGAGCTGACCAAACTGGAATTTCTGGAGATGAACGGCAATTATGTGAGAAGCGTGGAGCCGCTTTCCGGACTGAAAAATCTGAAAATGATAAATCTGTACGGCAGTCAGACCATTACGGATCTGTCTCCGCTTTACAACCACCCTAATCTGGAGATGGTCATTTTTGATAAGCATATCCCCGAAAAGGAGCAGCAGCGTTTTATTGAATCCAATCCCGGCTGTGAATCCTACTTTAAGGTTCCAAGTGAGGGAAGAACCACCAATGTCGCGTGGAGGGCTTCTCCTTTGAGAGAGAAATACAAGAATTCTTTCCGGAAGTGGCAGAACGTGACAGGATTCGACGAAGAAACCGAAACATTCAGCTATGATTTCGACTGATAATTGAATACAAACACAAGCCAATAGAAAAACGCACAGGCAGCCGTGATAATCTCCGTCTGCCTGTGCGTTTTTTGGTGTAAAAAAATACATTCCGCCCGACCGTAATGCGCTTTAAATAACCTGCTACTAAAAGTAACAGGTGGGTGCCATCCCAACGGATTCTCGCTCCCTGCTTCCGTACTCAGTTCAAGACTGCGGGAGGTCTGCAATCCACCGCCGGAGACCTGGCTCCCTAAGAATAATTTGTAGGGTTATAAAAGCACAGTTCGCGTATCGGGCAGAATAGTATGCAAATATTGATAATAGTATGTGCGGTCTGAAAGGTATTATGCGCCGGCAAGAGAACCGCCGTCTGAAGCCGGTATTTCGTCCTCATCGCCGTACAGCTCCTTGAACCGCTCACGGAAAAGATCATCCAGCGCCATCAGAAGCTCCTCGTCCTCGATTTCAGCAAGCTCCTCCTCGTCGTCAACAACGTCTACCTGAAGGATCATGTACTCCGCTTCACCTGTGTCATCGTCAATGGAAGCAAGCGGCATCAGAGCCACAAACTTGCCTTCCTGGGTTTCGATGGCGTCAAGTATCTCATATTCGGAAGTCCGGCCTTCATCATCTATCAGCGAGATAATGCTGTCGTCCTCGGCGTCTTCTGATTCGGCAGAGCCTTTGCCGCGTGTGTTGATATTTTCACTCATATTTCGGATTAGTCCTCACTGTAAATAATAAGAAATAATTGATTGTCATGGGGCAAAAAAACACCCGACGACATATTATTCAAAAGCTTTCTTCAAAACCATTAGTATTTTACACGCTTTTTTTCCATGTGTCAATAGGAAATTTAGATTATTTCAAAATAAATAAATTTTTTTGAGTTTTTTTAAAAAAACTATTGACAAACTAATAAAGATGTGTTATATTATAGTTGAGCTTAGGAGAGCGGTAAAGTTAAGGACAGACAGGATGAATAAAGTAAGTCTTACGTAAAGCAACGTAGATCAAAACATTGATCGAAAAAATAAGACCGAAAAAAGTAAGCTGTCTGTGATCAGAATCATATGGGAAAAACCTTACATGAATGAAGATCGCATCCTTTTCAGAACAGAGCTTGACTGAGCAATACAAAAGAAACGGGGTGACGCCGATGGATGCAGTAACAGCCTCACAGCACATCGGAATCGAAGCCCGCAAGAATGAAATTGCTGAGTAAACAAAAAGGCAATCAGCACAGAGAGCTTTTATAGCAAACGATCCGAGATGAAAAATCAAAGCAGATCGAATGATGCAGGATAGAAGCCGGTGCAATGTTTATGAACAGTACGCCTTGGAGTTCAAAAGCAATGATAATTCCAAAGGCTTCGATAATGTAAGCAGACAAGCGGAACGGAAAGCCGCTTGAAACAAAAATCAGATGATTCTGCTGATCGAAACGGGAAACATAACAGAAACGCGAAACGAAAATCAAGCAGACCAAAGCCGCGCAGAATGTATAAAAATTACTGCTGAAAGAAGCATCAGAAAAAGCTAAGGCAAAAGAAATGATGCAAAGAGTGTAATAAAAAGACGTGAGATAAAAGATGCGACAAGAGATGATCTCAGCCGGTTGTGAGAATGGCGGGACGTCAGTTACGAGAAAAAGTAAGAACAAAAAAGTAGTAAGTCGCAGGCAGTAAAGATTATACAGGATATGATCAAATCATTGATGCAAAAAAAGCGGAAAGAAAAAATCAAAAACCGCTTAAAGCAGCAAAAGCGTAAAGCGAACAACGCCAGACGCTGAGCGAAAAGAAATACAATCAATGTTGCAATAGAAAGAACCCGACAGGTTTAATGAAGCAGCGGCAAATCCGATGTAATCAATCTTAAGAGGCGTAAGCTGTAAAAGATGAAATAAGACCTGAACGAGATATAAAAATATAGATCGTAAAAAAGTAAAGGGTCGAGTCCAATGAAAACTTAAAACCCACCAAGTTGAGTTTCGATGAAAGCAAGTGAGTTCGATGAAAAGAATGTGTCACATGCTGACAAGAAATGAAATGTAAAGGGTGAGTCCAAAGTACAGTTAAGCTTTGAGAGGCGAAGAAATCCAAACGATATTCGCCGGGAAGGGCAGGAAAGAAAAAGCCCGAAAAAAGAAGCAAAAGGACATTGTAAAAACAAAATAGCTTCGGCAGCATAAAGCCGGTGCGGTATCGATGTAGAAATATGTCGGTACCGCTTTTTGCTGCCTATTATTTGTTGGCTCTAATACAATAATGACAAAATTATCTCTTTAAAAAGTTCGTAAATTTATTATTAAGGGTATAGACTAAACGGATTTTTTAATGTATAATATGAGCGGTAAAGTATATTTCCATAATTGGGGGAATCAATGATGTTGCTGCCTAACTGGCTTTGGATCATTATCATACTTTCGGCCTTTGCTGCTTGTATGGTCTATATGGAATTTATCAGAAGCAAATACGTCCTTTCCACGACGCATAAGGCTGTCACGATCAACGGACTGCCCCGTGTGCTTGACGGCATGAAGTTTGTCGTCATCAGTGACCTTCACAATATGTCTTTCGGCAGCAAGAATTCCGAGCTTGCCCGGAAGGTCAGGCGAGAGCGCCCGGATTATATTCTTTTCGCCGGCAATATGGGTGATGCCAAGGCTGCGGATATCAACGCGTTTTATGACTTCCTCGATTCGGTGGGGCGAGAGATTCCTGTTGTCATGGTGCCGGGTAAAGAAGACCTTCGTCTTGGCAACGGCACGCTTCACAAGAATTTTGTCAAGTCAGTCAGCGCAGCCGGCGGAGTGATCCTTAACAATTCCCGTGCGGAGATAAATGTCGACGGCGAGAAGATTTTTATCTACGGATATTGTCCCGGTCTTAAAGTTGACAACAATAAACCCGTGAAAGACTGGAAATATCAGAAAGTGCGCAACAACGATGTATTTGACGCTCTCGGCGAGTGCCCTCAGGATGCTACCGTTATTCTGCTTACCAATTATCCCAAGGGCTTCGAGGCGTATTCACGCTGGGGTGCTTCGCTGGTATTTGCCGGCGGAACTCACGGAGGCTACTACAGAATTCCTTTTGTCGACAGGCTGATCAGAAACAATAAGATTGCCTATACTTCCGGGGAATACCGCATAGGGCGCAGTAAGATGTATGTCACAAGAGGTCTGGGCAGTCCGTCCAGAACCAGATTCAATAATCCGCCCGAGATTTCGGTCATCAGCATCACCAGACCCAACAGCCCCTTGCTTAACACGATGCCGGTCAGTACAGACAATGCTTACGACGTGTTTATGTATTGGGCGAAGTCAGAGGGCAGAGCCATTCGTGATCTGCTGAATGAACGTACTGACGCGCTTCGTGACTGGTGGGACAATCTCACTCATAAAGAACAGTCTGTGTATTCCAGAAAAGGAAGAGAAAACAAAGAGAAAACCATCTATATGTCACCGCAGGAGCGCGCAAAGGAAAATGCCCGCCGCGCCATGAAGGGAAGCGGTCCTGTCCGCCGTGTTTCAAGGGTGAAGACCCGCTCGGAGTACATAAGCGAACTTCAGGCTGAAATGGGCAATGCTGACGCCGTTCATTCCTATGATAAATTCAGGACAGCGGAAGAAATAGATAAAATCAAGGTATTCGGAGACATCAAAATCTGATTGAAACGGCGGATTACGTTATACAGACAATTACTTGCTCCATTGTCTGTATAACCTGATTATCCGCCTGTTTTTGTGTCTGTTATTGAACGGGAAAGGTCTTGGTTGCTATGTCACTTATTATTAAAAACGCGATGATTGTTAATGCGGACTCGGTTACTGACGGCGATATTATGATACGCGACGGAGTAGTTGTTCAGGTCGGAGGAACAGCCGATATTTCCGCCGCAGATCAGGTAATGGAAGCGGAAGGCCTCTGCGCGTTCCCCGGGCTTGTGGATATGCATGTGCATCTGCGTGACCCCGGTCAGACACACAAGGAGGATATTCATTCCGGCTGTGCCGCTGCCGCTGCCGGCGGTGTCACTTCGCTTGTCTGTATGCCTAATACTTCCCCGGCTGTTGACAGCCCTGAAATTGTCAGGTATATCATCGAAAAGGCAAAGGAAACCGGAATACATGTATATCCCGCGGCAGCCATCACCTACGGTTTGTCCGGCGAAGGCTGCTGCGATTATGAAGCGCTCCGCAAAGCCGGCGCCGCGGCAATCTCAGATGACGGCAGGCCGGTTGAAAATGACGGAATGCTGCTTTGCGCTCTGCAAGAAGGCCATCGACTGGGTCTTCCTGTTCTCTGTCATTGCGAAGATCTGTCACAGGCTGCGGGAGGGAAGGTGCATGAAGGAAGAGCTTCCGGACTTCTGGGAGTCAAAGGAATGTCCTCCTCGTCGGAATACGGTGACATCGAGCGCACCCTTGCTCTAGCGGAGAGTGTGAATGCCCCTGTGCATATCTGCCATGTCAGCACAAAGGAGTCCATTGAAGTGATCCGCCTCGCCAAGGCACGCGGAGTGAAGGTTACCTGCGAAACCGCGCCCCATTATTTCATTTATACCTATGAAAAGGTGCTGGGCCGTGACGCGGATTACCGCATGAATCCTCCTCTCCGCGAGGAATCCGACAGGCTTGCGGTGATCGAAGGATTGCTGGACGGCACTATTGACGCGATTGCCACTGACCACGCGCCCCATTCTCCGGAAGAAAAGTCGGATTTCGTCAAAGCCCCCAACGGCGTTATAGGAATGGAAACATCTTTGGCGGCTGCGCTGACATATCTGCGCGATAAGTTCACACTTTGTGACATTGTAAAACTGATGTCCTACAATCCCGCCAGAATCATGGGCATTCCCGGCGGTGCAATCAAGGCCGGCGCACCTGCTGATATTACACTGATTGACCTCAATGAAAATTGGACGGTTGACACTGCAAACCTTCACGGCAGGTCGAAGAACGCGGTCTTCAAGGGTGAAACGCTCACAGGAAGGGTCAAAGCCACCTACTGCGGCGGCAGAAAAGTGTTCTAAGGAACTATGCAGAAATAATTGATACATTTCACTTTCTGAAACACGCAGGCATACTGTATTTTTAAGCAGAAAATGACTGATTAAATTCTGCATAGTTCCTAAGATATTTGATGTTGCATATTCCGAGAAAACGATATATAATAATCCAAACCGAAATAGAAAGGAATTTTGAAAATGTCATTCAATCCACTCATTGAAAAAATAATCGCAATGAAGAATCCCACAGTGGCGGGTCTTGATCCCAAGCTCGACTATGTTCCCCGGTATATCAGAGAAAAATGCTTTGAGCAGTACGGCAGAACGCTGGAAGGCGCGGCTGAAGCGCTGTATGAATTCAATACCGGGCTGATCGACGCGCTGTGCGACGTCGTTCCGGCGGTCAAGCCGCAGATGGCCTATTATGAAATGTACGGCTGGCAGGGCGTGAGAGCCTTCACACGCACAGTGGAATACGCTCATTCCAAGGGAATGTACGTCATTACCGACGGCAAGCGCAATGATATCGGCGCAACGATGGAAGCATATGCGGCGGGACATCTCGGACTGACCGATGTGGAAGGGGAACAGATCGCGGCGTTCGGTGCGGATGCACTGACCGTCAACGGCTATCTAGGTACCGACGGCATTGAACCTCTGCTGAAAGTCTGCTCAGAGCAGGATAAGGGGATTTTTGTGCTGGTCAAGACGTCCAATAAATCGTCCGGTGAGCTTCAGAATCTTTTGCTGGAAGGCGGTGAGAGTATTTACTTACGCATGGCAGGCATGTGCGACGAATGGGGAAAAGCCCTTCCCGGAAAGTACGGCTTTACCGGAGTGGGAGCGGTTGTCGGCGCGACATATCCGGAACAGCTCACAGAACTTCGCAGGGAGCATCCGTCGATCTTCTTCCTTGTGCCGGGTTACGGTGCGCAGGGAGGCGGCGCACAGGGGCTTGCCGGCGCGTTCAACAAGGACGGACTCGGCGCCGTGGTCAATTCCTCCCGCGCCATCATGTGCGCTTACAAAAAGGAAGGCTGTGATGAATCCGATTACGCGGGTGCTGCCAGAAGGGAAGCTCTCCGCATGAAGGATGATATCAACAGCGTTCTTTGATAGTTCGGCATGAGCAGATATTATTGGGATAATCAGGACGACCGCTATGATGATTATGACGCTTACAGCGATTACGGGAATTATTACGGCAGAGGAAATCGCGGGGTACAGAAAAATCGCGGCGGTCAGGATTATCGAAGCGGATCAGGTTACCGCCGGGAAACCGGCCAAGGAACGCGCACTCAAAATCGCTCCGCTCGGAATTACCGCAGAGAATCCGGATATAATGCCAATAGGAAATATCCGAATGACTTTTCGGAACGTCAGGCGCGATATGAAGGATTCGACGAGGAGAAGGAAGAAGTCAGCTCGGGTCTGATTTATGTATTAATGACTGCTTTTTTCGGAATTCTTATCATTACAGTGCTTATGGGCAGAATGTCGGTCGATCATTCGTCCATTCCCGATACCCAATCCGAAAGTTTATATGCTTCTTCGTCTGAAAGTCCTGTGTCATCAGAACCGGAAACGGTTGACCCCGTTGCTCAGAAAATTGAGAGTGAATTAAATTCCATGACAAACGAACAGAAGGTCGGACAGCTTTTTATGGTCAGAAAGAGCGGAAACGGAACGCTGTTCGACACTGTTTCCCAGATCGGCGCAGGCGGCGCGATTCTCTTTGCCGATGACTTCAAGGGAAAAAGCTCCGATGAAGTGCGTGACATGATCTCCGAAATACAATCATGCTCTGATGGCAGGATGATCATAGCTGTCGATGAGGAAGGCGGCGACGTGGTGCGAATCAGCAGCAATTCCAAGCTGAGAAGCAGCAGGTTTCTTTCCCCGCAAAGGCTTTTCAAAAAAGGCGGCTTTGATCTGATCGTGTCAGATACACAGGAAAAATGCGATTTGCTTCATTCTCTCGGACTCAATATGAACATGGCGCCGGTTGCCGATGTCTGCACATCCTCCTCCGGATTCATGTACAGGCGATCTTTTGGAAAGGGCGCAGAGGAAACGGCGGAATACGTCACAAAGGTGATCAGCGTCATGAACGAAACGCCGGTGGCGTCATGTGTAAAGCATTTCCCGGGTTACGGAAATAGCAAGTCAGACACCCACAAGGGACTTGACGTCAACACAAAAACTCTCACTGAGCTTAAGGAATCAGATTTGGTTCCCTTTGAAGCTGCCATCCGAGAAGGCGTGGACAGCATCATGCTGACACACACGGTCATTGACAGTGTGGATCCGGATCATCCTGCTTCCCTGTCGGTGGATGTGGTGGATATTATCAGGGAAGATATGGGCTTTGACGGAGTACTGATCACGGACGGGCTGGAAATGGGCGCTATCAACGAATACAGCGGCGGCGACAGCGGCAAGGTCTGCGTCATGGCAGTATTGGCGGGAATTGATATTCTGTGTGCGCCCAAAAATCCGGTTGACGATTACAACGCGGTGTTGGAAGCCGTTAATTACGGCGAAATTTCGCAGGAACGCCTCGATGAGTCGGTCAGACGAATTTTGAAATTAAAAATCCGGCTTGGAATGTATGCGGATCAATTACCTGAATAAAGATAAAAACGGCAGAGGATTGTACTGACAATCGCAAACTGCCGTTTTTTGATTTACTGGATTTACTAAAGGATTATAGTTTTGATTTTTGTAAAATCGCCGTCCATCACCCGGAAAGTCGCGGGTATGTCCGCGCCGGTCGGGTCGGTGAGCTGCGGAGAAATATCGGAATGAATGTAGAGCGAATCCATTCCGATGGTGTTCGCGCCGAGAATATCGGTGTTCGCGTCATTGCCGATCATGATGGACTGGGAAATATCCAGCCCGTAGCGTTCCACCACAGTGCGGAAGAAACGTTCCTCCGGCTTGCAGAGTCCTTCATCGGAAGAGAACACAATGCCGTCGAATTTGTCATAAATGCCGAGCGCGATCATTTCGTGTTTAGTGAACATTTCCTGTGCGTTGGAGAGAAGGTAGACCTTTTTTCCTGCGGTGTGAATGGAATCCAGCAGGTCGGTCACGCCGTCATACAGGCAGAGGAATTTGGTGGAAATCACGCGGAAGGTCTGCCCGATGGTGCGGATAATCTCCATGGGAACTTCCACGCCTTTTTCCTTGAAAAGGTCTTCAAAGACATATTCCAGCTGTATTTCGGGGTATTTCGCGCCGTTCTTTTCACGCAGTCTCCGGGTGTGTTCTCCGCAAAGACGAAGATAGCCGGCGCGGAATTCCTTGGGTGTGTAATAGGCGCCGTAATAGGCGTACAGTTCAACTACCTTCTTCCACAGATACGGCTTGCCTTCGTTGGTGTTGATGTCCACCAGCGTGCCATACAGGTCAAATATATAATTCTGGTACATTTTACCTATCTATCAGCGATACGCCGGTCATTTCTTCCGGCTGCGGAATGCCGAGTACTTCCAGCATGGTGGGAGCAATATCCGCAAGACAGCCGCCTTCGCGCAGCTTGCAGTCGTAACCCACCACACAGAAGGGAACGGGATTGGTGGAATGTGCCGTGAAGGGCTCGCCATTCTCATCCAGCATCTGATCGGCGTTGCCGTGGTCGGCTGTGATCATGACCACGCCGCCCATCTTGTTGACGGCTGCTTCTACCAGATCGCCGACACAGGTGTCCACTGCTTCCACAGCCGCCTTGGCCGCGTCAAAGATACCGGTGTGTCCCACCATATCGCAGTTGGCAAAGTTGACGATGATGATGTCGTACTTGCCGGAGAGCACGCACTCGACCAGTCTGTCGCGCACTTCATAGGCGCTCATTTCGGGCTGAAGATCGTATGTCGCCACAGCAGGGGATTTGACAAGCACTCTGTCCTCACCCTCGTACACCTTTTCCACGCCGCCGTTGAAGAAGAAGGTCACATGGGCGTACTTCTCGGTTTCGGCAATGCGGAGCTGGGTCATGCCGAGGGAGGAAATGTATTCGCCCAGCGTGTTTTTGAGTGACTGAGGCTTGAATGCCACATGCACGTTAGGCATGGTCGCGTCGTACTGGGTCATGCAGACATAATAGAGCGGGAAAAGCCCGTTTCTGCGCTCGAAGCCCTTGAAGTCAGGGTCAACCAGCGTGCGGGTGATTTCTCTGGCGCGGTCGGGACGGAAGTTGAAGAAGATGACCGAATCATTTGCCTTCATACCGGCGCCTTCGGTGCAGACCACCGGAATGACGAATTCATCGGTGATGTTCTTGCCTTCCTCGTCAATCTGCTCATAGGATGCCTTAATGGCCGCGACCGGGTCGGGATTCTTGATTCCCTCGCCGTAGACGATGGCGGAATAGGCCTTGACCACGCGCTCCCAGCGGTTGTCTCTGTCCATGGCGTAATATCTGCCCATGACGGTGGCAATCTTGCCCACGCCGATTTCGGCGAGCTTGTCGCGGAGCTGTGCGACATAATCCGCGCCGGAAGCCGGAGGAACGTCGCGGCCGTCGAGGAAGCAGTGAATATAGACTTCGGTCAGACCGTATTGCTTGGCCATTTCCACAATGGCGTAAAGGTGAGTGATGTGGCTGTGAACGCCGCCGTCGCTCATCAGACCCATCAGATGAAGGGCGCTGCCGTTGGCCTTGCAGTTTTCCATCGCGCCCTTGAGCGCTTCATTGTCAAAGAAATTGCCGTCCTTGATGGACTTGGTGATTCTGGTGAGTTCCTGATAGACGATTCTGCCGGCGCCCATGTTGGTGTGACCGACCTCACTGTTGCCCATCTGACCGTCGGGAAGTCCGACCGCCATGCCGGACGCGCCGATGGTGGTGTATGCGTTCTCCGAGAAGAATTTGTCAAGGTGCGGCTTGCTGGCGGCGACGATGGCGTTGCCGTAAGCGTCCTTGATGCCGTAGCCGTCCATAATGCAAAGAACAAGGGTTTTTTTCATATGTTTTTTGCGTTCCTTTCCGTTAATTGAAAAAAAATTATCTGCTGGCTGCCGCGACAATGGCTGCGAACTTGGTGGCCACGAGGGAAGCGCCGCCGATCAGACCTCCATCGACGTCAGGCTGGTCGAGAAGTTCCACGGCGTTGCCGTCGTTCATGGAACCGCCGTACTGGATCACGATTTTGTCGGCCGCCTCGGCGCTGTAAAGCTCGCCGATGAGGTCGCGGATGATCTTGCAGACCTCGTTGGCCTGTACAGCAGTAGCGGTCTTGCCGGTGCCGATGGCCCAGACAGGCTCGTAAGCAATGATAATTCTTTCAAGCTCTTCAGCGGAAACGCCTTCCAGCGCCTTGGTGGTCTGCTCGCGGACAAGGGATTCGGTCACGCCGGCTTCGCGCTGGTCGAGTGTCTCGCCGACGCAGACGATGGCGGTCATGCCCGCGTCGAGAGCGGCTCTGGTTCTCATGTTGACGGTAGCATCGGTCTCGCCGAAGTACTGTCTGCGTTCGCTGTGGCCGATGATAACGTACTGCACGCCCATAGAGGTGAGCATTTCCGCGCTGACTTCCGCGGTGAAGGCGCCGCTCTTGGCCCAGTGGCAGTTTTCAGCGCCGACCTTGATGTTGGTGTCCTTGGTGGCTTCCAGAGCATTCTGGAGATCAACATAGGGAACGCATACGAGAACGTCGCAGTCCGCGTCCTTGACCAGCGGAGCGATTTCATTGATGAGCACGGTAGTCTCAGCGGGGGTCTTGTTCATTTTCCAGTTGCCGGCGATAACCGCCTTGCGAAGTGTCTTATTCATATCTTTTGTGTCATTCCTTTTCATGTATTGATTTGAATTGTTTCTGTAAAAGCGCCAAATAGCCCTTTTGCAAAATCAAAAATTTTGCAAAAATGGAATACGGAGCCGACTCCGGAAAAGCAGTCCAAAGCCTGCATGGAATCAGCCCCGCCTTCGTTCAGTGTGGAGTTTGTAGTGTGGAGCGAAGGCGCTCGCATTCGCTCGCTAAGTGAATAGTGAATAACGAATAGTGAATAATGTCGGAGCGCTGCGCGCTGAAAACATAAGCTCACAAGTTCGCAATGTTTTTCACTTCACTCTTTGCTCACCGCTTTTAAAAATTTACTTCTCGTTGAGGCAGGCGATGCCGGGAAGCTCCTTGCCCTCGAGGAATTCAAGGGAAGCACCGCCGCCGGTGGAGATGTGGGACATCTTGTCGCCGAAGCCGAGATTGTTGACAGCCGCAGCGGAGTCGCCGCCGCCGATGATGGTGGTGGCTTCGGTCTCAGCCAGAGCCTTCGCAACCGCGATGGTGCCCTTTGCGAGAATGGGATTTTCAAACACGCCCATCGGGCCGTTCCATACAACGGTCTTGGCGGACTTGACAGCGTCAGCGTAAAGCTCAGCGGTCTTGGTGCCGATGTCAAGACCCTGCATGTCAGCGGGAATAGTATCGACAACGGTCACTTCGATAGGAGCATCGATCGGATCGGGGAAATCCTTGGTGATGGTGGTGTCGATGGGGAGGAGGAGCTTCTTGCCGAGCTTTTCTGCCTTGTCCATCATTTCCTTGCAGTAGTCGATCTTGCTGTCATCGACCAGAGACTTGCCGACTTCCTTGCCCTGTGCCTTGAGGAAGGTGTAAGCCATACCGCCGCCGATGATGAGGGTATCGCACTTCTCGAGCAGGTTAGAGATGACATTGAGCTTGTCGGCCACCTTGGCGCCGCCGAGGATGGCGACGAAGGGACGGACAGGATTCTCAACGGCATTGCCGAGGAACTGGATTTCCTTCTGGATGAGATAACCGACCACAGCGGTGTCCACGATGCTGGCTACGCCGACATTGGAACAGTGCGCTCTGTGAGCGGTGCCGAACGCGTCGTTTACGAATACGTCACAGAGAGAAGCAAGCTCTTTGGAGAATTCTTCGCCGTTCTTGGTTTCTTCTTTTCTGTAGCGGGTGTTCTCGAGAAGGATGATATCGCCGTCCTGCATGGCCTCGACAGCAGCCTTGGCATTGGGACCTACGACCTCATTGTCAGCAGCAAACTTGACTTCCTGACCGAGAAGCTCGGTGAGCTTGGCGGCAACGGGAGCGAGGGAAAGCTCCGGCTTGGGCTCTCCTTTCGGCTTGCCGAGGTGGGAGCATAGAATGACCTTGCCGCCGTCGGCAACCAGCTTCTTGATGGTGGGCAGAGCAGCAGTCAGACGGTTGGTGTCGGTGATCACGCCGTTCTTGAGCGGTACGTTAAAATCGCAGCGAACCAGCACTTTCTTGCCTTTTACGTCGATATCGTCGACGCTCTTTTTGTTAAGAAGAGAACTCATGGGTAATACATCCTTTCGTGTCAATGCCAACGGTCGCAGCCGATGGCATGAATTACAGAATTTTGGATAATGCCGCACTCCGACAGCCGCCGTCCTGCCACATATCTATGATATATTTTACATTATTTTTCGCAATATTGCAAGGGGAAAAACGCCAAAAGACCCTATTTTTTGATTATTTTACATATTTTACACATATCCCGGCGGCGTTGAATCAATTCAGATTCACATCTCCGCCCGTTCCGGCATACTATGCTAACAACATATATGAATCGGAGGTAAATTAAAAAATATGGCTAGAATCTACTTAAGTCCGTCCACGCAGGAATACAACGAATACGTAAACAACCTCGGCACTGAGGAGCAGAACATGAACCGCCTCGCGGACGCGTTCGTGCCGTACCTCGACCAATTGGGCATCGCCTACAACCGCAATACGCCGGAAATGACGGCGGGCAGCTCCATCCGGCAGGCAAATGCCACACCGCCCTATGATCTGTATCTCGCGCTTCATTCCAACGCCGCGCCGGAGCAGTTCGCCGGCATGCTCAAAGGCCCGGATATCTATTACAATCCCGCCAAGCCTGAAAGCCGCCGCGCCGCCGACCTGATTGCCGACGAATTCCGGAAGATTTACCCGGAGCCGCAGCTCGTGGACGTGCGCCCCACCGACTTCCTCGGCGAAGTCCTGCGCCCGAATTACCCCGCGGTGCTGGTGGAAGTGGCCTACCACGACAATCCCGAAGACGCTAGGTGGATTCTCAACCATTTTGACGCGATGGCGCGGGCGCTTGCCAACTCCGTGTGGAAATTTACCGGCGGCACAGGGCAGCCCTTGGCCTATGACGCATAAAACAAACAAGCTCCGCTCAGACATGTCTTGTCCGGGTGGGGCTTGTTTGATTAAATAATGAGGTGATATTGATCATGTTTAGTCGTTGTTGTCTTTGTGAACAAAAATTAACATAAAAGGTATCTTATTTGTATGATTGGTTTGGAGTAATTAAAAGGCATAATCTGTTAGCTTTATGAAGAATTTAGAACTACATTATACTATTATTTACAGGTTTAACCTGTAAATAATATAACATAAACCTCTGATAATTACAAGTAGAACCTGTATAATTATTTTTGGTGATAATGATGAACAGAATTAAGCAGCTTCGCGAGGAACGCGGAATGTCACAGGTCAGATTGAGTATGGAATTAGGGGTCAGTCAGGAAACCGTCAGCGCTTATGAGAACGGCAAGCATTATCCAAGCGTGCAATCTCTCATGAAATTGTCGGAGATTTTCGGAGTGAGTTGCGATTATATTTTAGGTTTGTCCGAGCAGCCTCACAATATCGTTTACAGCACGCTCGACGAGCGGGACAGGAAGCTGTTCAGTGACTTCAAAGCCCTTTCTTTACAGAATCAGGAAAAGGTACTGGCCTATATGCAAGGGCTTCTTGACAGTGGGCACAAGTGAATTACAATAAAAGAAATCCCGGCCGCGCCTGCCAATCATGGCAAAGCGCGGTCGGGCATTTTTATTGCCTAAAAATAAAATCCGTAGGTGGAAAGCGCGATGCAGGCAATTCTTTTGATTGTTTCGTCATTTAAAGAATTGTCCGTTTCAGACAATACGGCTTTGACATAGATACAAAAATTCTCCAAGAAATTCTGCCGTAACTTAGCCAATGCCAGCACTTTGTCTTTGGTTTCCGCCTTGCTGCGCACAAGATCGACATACGGTTTCAGCGCGTCATCGCTCTTTTGATAATGCATTTTTTTTATTCCTTTCTCTAATAAAACAGGCGTCAGACCGCCGTATCGCGCGATTGTCTGACGCCTGAAGTACAATTTAATCAGTTAATTGGCAGAAAGTCAAATTCCTTAGAACTTGCCTGCCTTAGAACTTGCCTGCCTTGGCGGCTTCTTCGATGGAAACGGCCACAGAAACAGTCATACCGACCATGGGGTTGTTGCCCGCGCCGATCAGACCCATCATTTCCACATGCGCCGGAACGGAGGACGAACCCGCGAACTGCGCGTCGGAATGCATTCTGCCGAGGGTATCGGTCATGCCGTAGGAAGCGGGGCCGGCTGCCATGTTGTCGGGATGGAGGGTACGGCCCGTGCCGCCGCCGGAAGCAACCGAGAAGTACTTCTTGCCGGCTTCGATGCGCTCCTTCTTGTAGGTGCCGGCAACCGGGTGCTGGAATCTTGTCGGGTTGGTGGAGTTACCGGTGATGGAAACGTCCACATTCTCCTTCCACATGATGGCCACGCCTTCCTGCACGTCGTTCGCGCCGTAGCAGTTGACCTTGGCTCTGGGGCTGGCGGGATCCTTGGAATAGCACTTGCGGAAGACTTCCTTCAGCTCACCGGTGTGATAATCGTATTCCGTCTCCACATAGGTGAAGCCGTTGATTCTGGAAATGATCTGCGCCGCGTCCTTGCCAAGACCGTTCAGGATAACGCGGAGGGGCTTCTGACGGACCTTGTTGGCCTTGTCGGCGATACCGATCGCGCCTTCGGCAGCCGCGAAGGATTCGTGACCCGCGAGGAACGCGAAGCACTCGGTGTCCTCTTCGAGCAGCATCTTGCCGAGGTTGCCGTGACCGAGACCCACCTTGCGGCGGTCGGCGACGGAGCCGGGAATGCAGAAAGACTGGAGGCCTTCGCCGATGGCGGCGGCGGCGTCGGAAGCCTTGCGGCAGTTCTTCTTGATGGCGATGGCGGCGCCGACGGTGTAAGCCCACTTGGCATTTTCAAAGCAGATGGGCTGAATGTTCTCTACCATGTGGTAAACGTCAAGACCCGCGTCCTTGGTAATCTGCTCGGCTTCCTCGATGGAGCCGATGCCGTACTCCGCGAGCTTTGCGAGAATCTGTTTTTCTCTTCTGTCGTAGGATTCAAATGTAATCATTGTGCGTTACCTCCTCTGATTATTCTTTTCTGGGATCGATGAATCTGACGGCGTCAGCTACGCGGCCGTACTGACCGGAAGCCTTCTGGAGAGCGGTGTTCGCGTCGTCGCCCTTCTTGATGAAGTCCATCATCTTGCCGAAATTGACATACTTGTAGCCGATGATCTCGTCATCTTCGTCAAGAGCGAGATCGGTGATGTAGCCGTCTGTCAGTTCGAGGTAACGGGGACCCTTGGAAACGGTGCCGTAGGTGGTAGCCACCATGGATCTGGCGCCTTTGCCCAAGTCTTCCAGACCCGCGCCGATCTGAAGACCGTCCTCAGAGAAGGCGCTCTGTGTGCGGCCGTAAACAATCTGGAGGAAAAGCTCTCTCATAGCGGTGTTGATCGCGTCGCAGACGAGGTCGGTGTTGAGAGCTTCCATAACGGTGAGGCCGGGGAGAATCTCCGCTGCCATAGCCGCGGAATGGGTCATGCCGGAGCAGCCGATTGTCTCAAGCAATGCTTCCTGAATAATGCCCTCCTTGACGTTGAGCGAGAGCTTGCAGGTGCCCTGCTGAGGAGCGCACCAGCCGATGCCGTGGGTGTAGCCGGAAATGTCCTTCACGTCGCGTGCCTTGACCCATTTCGCCTCTTCGGGAATGGGAGCAGCGCCATGGTGTACGCCCTGATGGACGGGACACATTTCTGTTACTTCTTTTGAATAGACCATAAAAGTCTTCCTCCTTAGTAAAGTTTTGAGTCGGTAATCCGCTGTGGATTTCTCTGAAATATTGTATCACAAAGCGCCGAATTTGTCAATATGATATAGATTATTTTTGCCCGAAACGGCGTTGTTATTGCAATATTTTCAAAATTTTCATATTCATTTTACGCTATGGAAAAGCTCACACGCTTTCCGCGTCGCGCATCCATTCAGCGTAAAGCATGTCGGAAGGCATTCTCCAGTCGCCTCTGGGTGAAATGGCCGCGCTGCCGACCTTGGGGCCGTCCGGCAGACAGCTGCGCTTGAACTGCTGGGTGAAGAAGCGGCGGATGAAATTCATGAGCCATTTTTTGATCGTTTCGGGTGAATATTTTCCCTCGAAGGTCTGAAGGGCGATGCGGTAGATTTTGTGGGGCGGGAATCCGAAGCGCATGATATAATACATGAAGAAATCGTGCAGCTCGTAAGGCCCCACAATGTCCTCGGTGCGCTGGGCGATTTCGCCGTTTTCCTCAGGGGGAAGGAGTTCGGGACTCACCGGCGTGTCGAGTACGTCGTAGAGCACCGATTTAAGCGGCTCCTCCGCGACGGAGGCGAAGTAGCCGACGAGGTAGCGCACCAGCGTCTTGGGAACGCCGGCGTTGACCCCGTACATCGACATATGGTCGCCGTTGTAGGTCGCCCAGCCTAAAGCCAGCTCCGAAAGATCGCCTGTTCCGATCACCAGCCCGCCGATCTTGTTGGCGGTGTTCATGAGAATGAGCGTCCTCATACGCGCCTGTGAATTCTCATAGGTCACGTCGGTGGTCACGCCGTCATGTTCAATATCCTTGAAGTGCTGCTGCACCGCCGCGTGAATGTCGATTTCCCTGAAGGAAGTGCCGATGGCCTCCGCCATTTTCTGGGCGTTGGACTTGGTGCGGGAAGTGGTGCCGAAGCAGGGCATGGTGACGGCGAGGATGTTTTCGGCCGGAATGCCGAGATTTCTGAAAGCGTCCACCGTGACCAGATAAGCCAGCGTGGAATCCAATCCCCCCGAAAGCCCGATGACAGCGTGGCTGGAATGGGATCCTTTCAGCCTGCGCTGGAGTCCGGCACTCTGAATATGAATGATTTCCTTGCAGCGTTCCTCCAGATTGGCCTTGTCCGACGGCACGAACGGGGTAGGGGAGAAGGTGCGCTCCAGCGCGGTGTCGGTCACTTCAAGGTTGAATTCGCCGATGAGCGGGTATTGTTCCGACGGAACAGCGGTGAAGGTGGTCATTCTGCGGCGGTCGGCGTCGATGCGCTGGATGTCGATATCGGCGGTGATGAAGGTGCCGGTGCTCCATCTCTGCTGCGCCAGCAGGGAGGCATTCTCGCAGATCATGCAGTGACCCGAAAAGACAAGGTCTGTCGTCGATTCCCCGTCCCCGGCGCTGCAATAGACATAAGCCGAGACCAGACTGCCGGAAAGCCCCTTGATCAGGGAGCGTCTGTATTCCGACTTGCCGATCAGCTCGTTGGAGCACGAGAGATTGAAGATCACATTCGCCCCGGCCTGCGCAAGTCCCACGGAAGGAGGACAGGGCACCCACGCGTCCTCGCAGATTTCGGCTCCCACGACCAGCTCCGGCATTTCGGCGCAGCGGAGCATTGCCTGACCGAGGAAGACCTTCTGACCGGCATATGTGATAAAAAATCCTTTCTCGGGAGCAGGAGAAAATCGTCTGCCCTCGTAGAATTCCGAGTAGGTGGGAATGTGCGTTTTTGGCACAAGCGCGAGCAGCCTTCCCTTGTTGAGGAAAGCGGCGCAATTGTAGAGGCAACAGCCTACGGGAACCGGCACGCCGACGGCAATCAGCATGTCCAGTTCAGCAGTTTCTTCTATGATTTTTATAAGCGCGTTCTCGGCGGCCGAGAGAAGGGTCTGCTGCAAAAACATGTCTTCAAGCGTGTAGCCGGTGACACCAAGCTCGGTGAAGACAGCCAGCTTCGCACCCTTCTTGGCCATTTCCCGCGCCATCGTGATGATTCTCCCCGCGTTGGCCGCGCAGTCGCCCAGCGCGATTTCCGGCACGCCCCCCGCGATTTTGATAAATCCGTCCTTCATTTGCATCATTCCTTACTCAATGATTGTATTCAAGAATAATTATACAACAGTTCAAGCGGTAAAGCAATGTTTTTGTGCTTTATCCTATAAAATAATTTACATTTGAAGTATAAAAAATGACATATGATTTATTGACTTTTTTTTAATATATGATAAAATTAATATACTTGTATACTTGATTTCTTTGTATAAAGGTGGTTTTTATGTGCTGACAGGATTGTCATCTGAGCGAAGGCACAGTGCAAAGACGCTTTTATCCGGCTTCGGCAAGGGAATACAACTGCTTTTTGTCTCCGTTGTGGCTGTCGTTTTTTTTCTGACCGGCTGCTCGGGTGCTTCTGACGCCGCTTCTGATGTTGCCGGCAAAATAGTCATCAATGAGGTGATGAGCGCCAACAGCTATTACCTTCCGGCGGAAGACGGCAGCTGTTATGACTGGATAGAGTTCCGCAACATTTCCGACGAGGCAGTCAATCTGAAGGACTGTATGCTTTCGGACAACGCCAGAACCGCAAATAAATGGAAAGTTCCCTCGGATTTTGTGATTCAGCCGGACAGCTACGGGATTATTTTTCTGTCCGGACTCGACACGGTGGACGAACAGGGGAATATTCATGCCAATTTCAAACTCTCGTCCAAGGGCGAAAGTCTGATATTCAGCGATTCCTCCGGAGATGTAATTCAGCAGCTTGAAATACCGGAATGCACCATGCCGAATATTTCATACGGTGTAGTTGAAAATACGGATAATCCGGAACAATATCTCTGGTTTGCCGAACCCACCCCCGGGAGCATGAACGCCGGCAATACGGCTCAGTCGCCCGATAAGCTCGTATTCCCTGAAAGCGGGCTGCTGATTAACGAATACATGACAAAAAACACCTATGTCATCTACGACAGCAGCAGCCGTTACAGCGATTGGATAGAAATATACAATTCGTCGGACACTGACGTCAGTCTGAGAGGGTACTCCGTTTCGGACAACCAGGACGGTGACGGCAGGTGGTTTTTCCCTCCCGATACCGTTATCGGAGCGGGGCAGTACCTTTTGCTGTTCTGCTCGGCGGAAGGTTCGTCGGATACAAAGGAGCTTCACGCTGACTTTTCCATAAAAACCGGGGACGTGATATCGCTCTATTCGGTTTCGGGTATCGCTGTCGATTCCGTCACGGCGGTCGAACTGAATGCCAACGTGTCCTGCGGACGCGACCCGGAAAGCGGGAAATTCCGGCTGTTTGCCAGCCCCACGCCGGGAAGGGCGAATACCACATACTCCTACGATCTGACTGCCTCCGTCATGCCATCGCCGACCGCTCCGGTCTATGTGAACGAAGTCATGTGCGTCTCGGCAAGCGGCGATACCTACAGCAGGGATTTTATTGAGATATACAATTCGTCCGCGCAGGAACTATCGCTGAACGGTTACGGACTTGCAAAGAACGGATCAGGAGCGGCTTTTATATTCCCGGATATCTCCCTGCCTGCCGGCGGTTATAAGGTTGTCTACTGTACCGGAAAGAATTCATCAAAAGCGGGCAAGACGCTGACCGCCTCCTTCAAGCTGGAGCAGGGAGGGGAAACAATCTATTTTTATGACCCTGAAGGCCATGTCATTGACATGCTGAATTCCGGCAGGCAGACCTACGGTCATTCATCCGGCAGAGGCGGCAAGGGCAGCAGCGGCGTGTGCCTCTTTGAAACCCCCACTCCCGGCAAGCGCAATTCCGCGTCTGTTTACAGAGGGTACGCTCAGTCCCCTGTTTTTTCTTCCGACGGAGGATATGTATCGGAGGAATTCGAGCTTGAAATGACCGTACCGGAGGGCTGTAAGGTTTATTACACTACTGACGGAAGCCGACCCGATTCTTCGTCAAAGCAATATACCGGCCCCGTCAGAATCAGCAAAAGTACGGTTGTGAGCGCAATTTCCTACCGGGACGGTTACCTTCCGGGGCAGTATGTGACCGCGACGTTTCTCTTTGAAAAGGAACATTCTGTTCCGGTTGTTTCGGTTATATCTGATCCGGAAGGCCTTTTTTCCAATAAGACCGGAATCATGTCAAAGCACGAAAACGGACTTGTTCCCGGTCAGCCGAATTACATGAGCGACGAAGAAAGAGAAATTACCTTTGAATATTACATTGACGGCAAAAGAACCGTTTCCTTCAACGGCAGGACAAGAGTTTTCGGAGAATTCTCCCGCAAGGAACCGCAGAAGGCGCTTGCCGTGCTGCTGTCCGAGAGATACGGCCCAAATGAAGTCTGTTTTCCTTTTTTCGGAAACAATTCCGTGAGCGTCTTTTCCTCGCTGGTGCTGCGTCCTTCGGGACAGGACTGGAAAATGGCCCATATGAGGGACGAGCTGTGTTCCCGGCTGATACGCGGCACTATGAATTGCGATTATATGGAGTGTCAGCCTGTCGCTCTGTATATCAACGGGGAATACTGGGGTCTTTATTATCTCAGGGAAAAACTCAACGAAGATTATCTGGTGCATAAATACGGCATGACAAAGGGCAGGATTGACATTGTAAAATGGGAGAGAATTCGTCAGGCGGGGAGCAGGGACGGCTATCTTGCGCTGTGCGATTACTGCGAAACGCATGATCTGACAGTAAAGAAGAATTATGAGTATGTGTGTTCCCAGATTGACATTGATTCGCTGATGGACTGGTGGATATTTGAAACATACGTCGCAAATGACGATACGGGCAATATCCGGTGCTACCGCGATCAGAACGACGGCAAATGGCACTGGATGCTGTTTGATCTTGACTATGCCTTTTCTTTGGTAAACTACGACCGCAACTATATCAAGCGTTTCATGCTCGGCTCCTATCACGGACAGGCGAAGTGCAACAACTCCATTCCGAGAAATCTGCTCAAGAACAAGGATTTCCGCGAGACATTTATCATACGCTACTTCAGGCATGTCAAGACGACCTTCGATCCGGACAGAATGATCAAAGTGATGGACGGGCTGTCAAACGAAATCAAAGATGAAATGCCGCGTCAGGAAGCACGCTGGGGCAAGCCTACCGTCAGTTATTGGAACTACAACAAAAAAATCATCAAGGAAATCATCCAAAAGAAGCCTGAGATTGCCAGACAGCAGATCAAAGAAGCGTTCCGGCTAAGTGAAAAGCAGGTTAAGAAGTATTATGATATGGCGTAGGAAGGTGATTATTTGCAGTACAACAAGCACAGGCTCAGGCACGAACTGAAATACATCATATCTTTCCGGAATTACTACGAGCTTCGTACACGTGCGCTGGCCTTCATGCGTCATGATGAGCATGGAAACGAAGGAAGATACTTCATCAGAAGCCTTTATCTCGATGATATTCTGCTTTCCAACTACAATCAGAAGATGGACGGCTGGAACAGGCGGCGAAAGTACCGTATCCGGATATATGATCTGAGCGACGGGATCATCAAGTTTGAAGTCAAGGATAAATATGACAGCTGTATCTCAAAGGTGTCTGATACCATCAGCGCAGATGAATATAAGAGCATTATCAGGGGAGATTACGGTTTTGCGGGCGATATGATTTTTTCAAATTCCGATGAGGGAAAATGCAAGGCGCTCAGAATTGCTTATGTTGACAATGCAACGAAAATCCTTTCCCCTCAGGTTGTGGTGGATTATGACCGCGAAGTGTTTATCTGTGAAGAAGGAAATGTGCGCATGACATTCGACATGAATCTCAGAGCCGGCAGTGCGACGGGAGATATCTTCGATCCGGAGCTGGTCACGGTTCCGGCTTATGAAGAAGGATGCATGATACTTGAAGTCAAATACGACGATTATCTTCCCGATTATATCAGAAGTATGCTCAAGCCCCTTGGAAGATGGCAGTCATCCCAGTCAAAATACGCCATGTGCTGCATTGCGCAGGCAAATTATCTTGGAAAGGATGTATTTTAATGAACTTCGGAGACGTATTTAAAAGTAAATTTTTAAGTCAGGTGGGCAGCATCTCTCCGCTTGACGCGCTTGTCACCCTTGCCGTCGCGATAGGAATAGGCCTTGTAATATTCTTCATCTATAAAAAGACTTTCAGCGGCGTCATGTATAGCAGCAGCTTCAATATGTCACTGCTGCTCATGGTGGTAATAACCGCCGTCATCATCATGACGATCAGTTCCAATGTGGTGCTGTCGCTGGGAATGGTAGGCGCACTTTCGATTATTCGGTTCCGGACTGTCATCAAGGATCCCGTGGACATTATGTACCTGTTCTGGGCAATCTCAATGGGAATTATCGTCGGTGCGCATCAATATATCTTCGCTCTGATCTGCGTAGCCGTGATTGCCGTGCTATGCTTTGTGATGGCAATTCTCAAAAAGAAGGACAAGATGTATCTTGTTATCGTCCGTTACAGACACGGCTCTTCGGCCAATGTGGAGAAAGCCCTGAAATCCGTCGGCGGAAAGGTCAGAAACAAGGCGGTTAGCAAGGCGGGAATAGAAACCATCGTCGAGGTAAACACAAAGGTGGCCGACAGCGATTTTGTGGAAAAACTGCTCTCTATCAACGGCGTTGTCAGTGCCGTGCTTGTCAACTACAACGGAGAATACGCCGAATAACGTCATCTGTCAGCAATAGCGAAAAAGCCGGCCGGAGCGCTGCATTGCGCTCTTGCCGGCTTTATTGTTCGATTGGGCGGTTCATGCGCTAAAATAGTACTTGCAATAGAGATTCAATGATGATATAATGATAGAAAATAAATAATTTTCCCATCGGAGGTATATAAAAAATGTCATATAAAGAGGACTTTGTCAAATTTATGGTTCGTTCAGGCGTTTTGCTGTTTGGAGATTTTACCACCAAGAGCGGAAGAAAAACGCCGTATTTTGTCAATACAGGCAATTATAAGACTGGCGCGCAGGCGGCAAAGCTGGGCGAATATTACGCCCGCAACATTCAGGAGCATGTCGGGGGCAGAATCGACGCCCTTTTCGGCCCTGCATACAAGGGAATTCCGCTGGCAGTGGCGGCGGGAATCTCCATGTACAGTCTCTTTGACCGCGATATCAACTACTGCTTCAACCGCAAGGAAGTCAAGGATCACGGCGAAGGCGGTTCCATGGTGGGCTACAAGCTGAAGGACGGCGACAGGGTGCTGATTGTGGAGGACGTTATCACGGCCGGTACGGCCATACGCGAAACGCTGCCGGTGCTGAAGGCTGCCGCCGATATTGAGATCGCCGGCATGGTCATCTCGGTAGACCGCATGGAAAAGGGCAGGGGCGAAAAGACCGCCATTCAGGAAGTCTATGAGGAATTCGGGATCGTGACTTATCCAATCGTGACTGTAAAGGAAATAATAGAACTGCTTCACAACAACCCCGTTGACGGCAAGGTGTATATCGACGACGAAATGAAGGTAAGAATGGAAGCGTACATGGAGCAGTACTGCGTGAAATAATCCCAACGTCTGGCATTACACGCAAGTTATTTCAGGAGGACAATATGTTAAGATTCAAAACAGGACTGAACTATGGTTGGCGCTATACGCCCGATTATTCCCCGAAAAAAAGCAAGAATGAAAATTTTGACCTTACCATTCGCCCTGTTGACGTTCCTCACAACAGCGGCACGTCAAAATTCAGCTACTATACCGGCGAGGACGAAAGCAAGATCGTACAGTACAGCAAGCTGTTTGTGATTCCGGACGAGATGGAAGGCAAGCGGGTGATTCTTCACTTTGACGGAGTCATGAGCTGCGCGGCCGTGTTTATCAACGAAAAGGCGGCATTTGCCCATAAAGGCGGTTTTACCGGATTCAGTCAGGATATTACCGATATGCTGACCGACAGTGAAAACAAGCTGACCGTCATAGTGGATTCCACCGAACGCGCCGACACGCCTCCTTACGGCGCCCCGGTAGATTTCCTGAGTTACGGCGGCATTTACCGTGACGTTTGGATCGAGGGCGTCCCGCAGCTCTACATCAAGGATACTTTCATCACCCCGATGCTCACCGACAAGGGCTGGAAGCTGGACATTTCGGGCGAGATAGGCGGCGAAGGGGAACGCAAGCTGACCTTTGCCCTGTACGACGGCACCCAGCGTCTCGGTATCTGCCAGTACCGCGCCGAGCAGCCGAATTACCACGTTTCATGGACCGTTTCCGCCGAAGTGATCCCGTGGAGTCCGGAAAATCCCAAACTGTATACCTTCAAGGTGTCGCTGGCCGGCGGAGATGAACTGGATTATACGATCGGTTTCCGTCAGGTCAGAGTAGATCAGCAGGGCTTTTATCTCAACGGAAAAAGAACCAGACTCATTGGCATCAACCGTATGCAGAATTACGCCTACGAAGGCTTTGCCATGCCTGCTTCCGCACAGAGAGCCGACGCCGATCTCATCAGATCGCTGGGATTCAACGCGGTGCGGTGCGCACGATATCCGCAAAGCAAATATTTTGTGGAGCGGTGCAACGAAATAGGACTGATGATCATCTGGGATATGCCGGGATACAAATACGCAAAAGGCGGCGACTGGTTTGAAACTCTCATTCAGAATGTCCGTGAAACGGTGACCGAGCACAGGAACGCTCCCAGCATAGTGATGTGGGGAACCCGTTCGGATGATTCAAAGGACATTCCCCAGCTTGCGAGAAAGGTCTGCGAAACTGTCAGAATGCTGGACAATTCACGTCCGCTTTACGGTGTGCGGGCATTCAGGGGCGGCGATTCGCTGGAAGATGTGTATGCCTACAACGATTACGAAAAGCACGGTCTGAGCGACAGCTTTGTTTATGACGCTTCGGAAATTTCCCCCGGCAATTCACCCGTAATGATCACGGAACATACAGGGCCGTTATATCCCGCGAGAAGTTTCGGCTCCGAGAAGGATCTTCTGGAACAGGCTCTCTGTCACGCCCGTATGATTGACGCGGCGTTCGGAAGCAAGGGTGTAATAGGGACGTTCGGCTGGTGTCTGTGCGATTACAACACACATGCCAGCTTCGGAGGAAATGACGGCGTATGCAGCTACGGAATTTGCGACCTTAACAGAATTCCCAAGCTCGCCGCGGCGGTTTACACCAGTCAGAGCAATGCCCGAACCGTGCTGGAGATTTCTTCCGCCATGATGGCGGGCGAGCACCGTCTGGGCATGATAGGCAATGTGTATGCTTTCACAAACTGTGACAGCGTGCGGCTTTATAAGAACAACGAACTTGTGGCGGAATTTTTTCCGGACAGAAAACTGTTTCCGCATATGCCCCACCCGCCGGTTCTGATCAACGACCTTATCGGAACCAAAATGGAAAGCAGGGAAGGTATTGACCAGAAAAAGGCGCAGGATATCCGCAGGGCGATCAGCGAACTGAGCGACGATAATCCCCAGCCTGTGAGGGAAGGCTTCAAGTCGCTGTTCTCTTCCAAAAACCAGAAGATTTCGGAGGACGAAGTCGTAAGACTTTACAGGGAGTATGCCGTCACACGTTCGGTCAGAACGGAATTTAAATTTGAGGGTATTATCAACGGTCAGGTTGCGGTTACGGTCATAAAAGCTCCTGTGGTAAAGACCAAATTCAAGGTGAATGTCAGCAGCAGCACACTGATACACGGAGATACTTTCGACGTGGCCCGCATTGAAATAGTGGCGGTGGATTCCAACGACAACCGCATCAGTTACTTCAACGACTGCCTGAGCGTCACCTGCGACGGGGCTTTGGAAGTTATGGGGCCGGATGTGATACCGCTTGTCGGCGGAGGAGCGGCCATTTATCTGCGAACAAAGGGCGGAAGGAAACAGGCGAACGTAAAGATAACCACTCAGTCGATGGGTGAATTCGAGATTCCGCTGAGCGTGATCCGCAAGACATCAAAGGAACTGAATGTTTCCAAAACCGAGGAACAGCCTTCTGATGACAATTAATCCCGGCTTGTCAAAACGGTGCAATCTGCTCTTTATTCTTGGCTGACAGGGAGGGTGAACCGCAATGGGAAGTCTCGGCGATTATTTCAGAAACAGCGGATACGCCATTCATCGCGCCGCGCTCAGATCGGACAGGCTGCCGGAATGCTGCCGGCATTCCCTTGCGGAATGCGGAATGTCCGCGGTATTTCTCGATCCCTCCGGAAGTGAAATTTTGCTGCCCATGAAAAAATGCGGTGCATGCGGAAGGCGTTATGCCCTGTCAGACGGGAAATACATTCCGATTGACAGTTTGTTGAAGTACAGAATTGTCCTCCATTCCGAATAAAATTGCAGGGCTTCCTTTTGAAACAAAGGAGGCCCTGTTTTTCAGAAAAATAAATTCACCGTGAGCGCCGCGATAATCATTCCTGTGAGGTCGGCGGTCAGCGCCGCCGGAATGGTGCAGCCGGTCTTCCTGATTCCGACACTGCCGAAATAGACCGTTATGGTGTAAAATGTCGTTTCGGTTGAACCCATCATCACCGATGCGATCTTCCCGGCTGTGCTGTCCGGACCGCATGAATCCAGAATTCCGTTCAGTACCGACAGTGCGCCGCTGCCGGAGATGGGTCTTATCAGCATTAGCGGAAGGGTCTCGGTCGGAATACCCAGTGTTGCGATGAAGGGAGCCGCCGCCTGTCCCAGCGCTTCCACCGCACCCGAAGCCCGCACCGCCGATACACAGAGGGTCAGCGCCGTCAGTGAGGGAATGATTCCCACGGCGGTTTTCAGCCCGTCTCCAGCCCCTTCCAGAAAGGCTTCAAAAACATTCACTCCCCGTATCAGTCCGAAAAGCATAATGCCTGCAACGCAAATAATCACGAGATAATTTCCCATTGCGATGAATGCCTCCCTTTGTAGTCACTTCTCATGAACGGTCAGAGCGCAAATGCGGTCGCAGCTGCATTGCTTTGCATATCAGCAGACCGGCTGTAAGCGCACATACCGAAGCCGCCCAGACGCATGGCATGATTCCGGCGGGGTCGGAAGAGCCGGCCGCGCTGCGCATGGTCATTACCGTTGCCGGAATGAGCTGTACCGAGGCGGTGTTAATCACCGCGAAAGTAACCATCTCGTCGGTCGGCTTTTCGGCTGAGCCTTTTCCGCTTCCGGCGAGTTCCTTCATTGCTCTGATCCCGGGCGGAGTGGCGGCATTGCCAAGTCCCAGAATGTTCGCTGTAATGTTCAGGCACACATACCTTTCGGCCGCACTGTCCTTTTTCAGCCCCGGCATGATGAATCTGAGAAATGGTCGCACTGCCGCGGTCAGAATATCGGTCAGCCCCGATTTCTCGGCGACAGACATGACGCCGCTCCACAGCACCATTCCTCCGGCCACTGTCAGCAACAGTTCCGCCGTGTCCTTTCCGCTGCTGAGAATGGCTGCCGATACATCTCCTTCATGGCCGGAAAATATCCCGAATAGTGCCGCCGTCAGAATCATTGCGGTGAATATGTAATTCATCATTTCCGTCATTTCTCCCTGAGAGTCTGCTTTATTTTTATCACACAGTTTCCGCTGGGAATTTCCCGTATTTCCACAGATGCTTCACAGGCTCTGAATAAAAATTTTGAATGAAATTTATCTAAACCGATTTACATATATCTATGAATGTGCTATGATTATTATTACAGGTTTATTCAGAGTTTCAGAGAAAGGAAGATGAGATTGCCTGATTTCAGCAGATTCGGAAGAAGAGAAAACCGGGGCGCACAGGAAAACTTCAGCGACGGTTTTGACGACGGCTTCAGCGATGATTCTGACAGCGGCGGGGACAGGGAAATTCCCGATCATCCGTCCGAAGGGTATCCGATGGAATTCAATGACGGCTTTTCGCTGCTTTCCGATGACTTCGATGACTTCGATGACTTCAATGACTTTAATGACTTCAATGACGCCCCCGGCTATGACGGCGCAAGACGCGGTATGGATGGCGGCAGCAAAATAGATGACAGCAGACACGGAAGCAAAACAGATCTGAAAGCAGCCTTTACCGCGCTTTTCCAAGCCGTATCAGGCCGGTTTTCAGGCAGGGAAAAGTCTGTCCGTGATGCAGGCGTGGACGGTTCGGACAGCATGTTTGCCGACGGCTTTGACAGCGCGGTTGATGACGGATTCGAGCCTGAACAGGACTCTTATCCGGAAGCGAATAGGGATTTGCGCGATCCGGAACCTGCCTATCACGGGGAACCCGGCGTTCTTTCCGAGGCTCCTCCGGTTTCATTTGATAATGAACCGTATGGGGGCAATGAGTATGACGGCATGAGCGACTTTCCGTCAGAATTCAGTGACCTTGGTTACAGCGATCCGGACAGTGAAGTCAATCACGAGGAAGATGAAGGTTCCGACCCCGATGGTTCTTCCTCCGGGCGGATTGATGAGGGTGAAGCTTCCACCGAAGGCACTATGCATGGCGTTTTTGCGGCGATGGGGGCGGCTTTTTCCAAATTCCGCCGAAGGCTTCCCGGTTTCCGGCCCAAAGTGTATGTTCTGCCCGAGCCGGAGTATACGCCGGAGGACGACGGCATTGGCACGCCCACACTGGCTTCCGATATAAAAAAAATACTTGAGGAGCAGAACAAACCGGGCGAAACCGAACAGGAATACGAACGCATGAGAAACTATATCAGTGAAGTCAGCACGGATGCCCGCATACGTCCCGGTGACATTAAGGCTCCCGAAAACATCGGTGAGGTGCGAGCCGCAGAAGGGGAGCTTTACAGCCTGATAGACGCCATGATCTATACAAATGAGCAGCAGCGCAGCCGTATCGGAGTTTATGAAGCGCCTCCCGAGGAAGACCCGTATAATTTCCGCGGCATTAACAATGACCGGCAGTATTATTCCGATATGGAAGTCTATTCGTTTGACATGCAAACAAGATACGGTTTTGAATCGGAGGAAAAGATTGATCCCGGCAGAAAATACGCCGAGCTGGAGTATAGCGAAAGGTATTACGACACGCTGCCGGAACCAACCGGTCAGGAACCGGAATATGCTGATAACAGGCGCTTTTCCGACGGCGCTGCGGGCGACTATTCCGACAGTGAAGGCACTCCCCCGCATGACGGATTTTCTTACAATGCTGCAAGCGACGGCCTTTCGGATGAAGAGTTCGGATTAGACGACGATTTTGGTGATGACGTCGATTCATCTGTTGACGGAATAGAAGACGGATCGGATGCAGACAGAATCCATGATCCGGTTGACGAACGATTTAATAGCAACTCCTTCGATGATTATTTCAGCAAGGGATTTGATCAGTCCGGCCCGGACAGAAGCGGCAGACACTATGTTAATTCTGACAGCAACCCGCAATATGGCGAAGGAAGTGCCGATGACCGTTCAATGCGTTCAGGCGGGAGAACAGTCCCCGTCAGACGCAGAGCAAGACGGTGACCTGTAAATATGGATTATCGGTAAATTTTTATGCCTGTATACATTTTAGCCTTGAATGAGTCTGAATTATGTGCTAGAATTTATTTGTATATTTGTGCGCTTATGCAGAACACAGAACACAGAACACTAAGCAAAAAAATTTATTGTTGAGGACTGATTGATTTTGAAAGGCAACAGACAGATTGGTCTTGACGGCAGAATATTTATTAATGACTGCCTTAGCGACGGATTATTCTTTGTTTACAGCATTATGCTGAGCGGCATTCTCGGCGCGGTCGGAGATATAATGAAGCTCACCGGCAAGAGCGGCACAGTTATGAACACGCTGACAAACGGGCTGATTCTGATGGATTTGGCCTGCTGTCTCGGTCTGGTGCTTGTATCCTACTATGTATACTTTATGAACTGCGGAGAAAGTATGCCGAAGCTGGGCGTGAAGCCGCTGATCTATCTTGAATATGTCAGACTGGCTTACTACGGTATGCTGCTATATGATGTGCTGTACCGGTTTTGTGACCAGATTCTTCACAGCGGACATTATCCCATCGCCATGTCGGTGTTCTATGTAGTATACATGGGCTGGCTGATTTCGTGTTCATTTGCGGCGATGTTTATTCTCACGGTACTCAATCAGAACATGATCCGTCGCAGTTATTCATTTTCGTTTAAAATGCTGGCTCTCACCGGTCTTTCCATCAATATAGTGATGCCGATTGTTTTCTTTATTACAAAGATATGGATTAAAGGGGCGGGAGACGGATTTTACAGCTCGGCATTGTGCGACTTTCTCAGATTGGGCATAGCTCCCATCTTCTACGCCGCGCTATGGTTCCTGTTCCTCAATGCAATTGATCAGGTGGACAGAGTGTTCAATGAAGTGGATAACGCCATCAGAGACAAGAATTACAGGATTGAATTTGAAGAAGAACAGGGAAAGAAAAGAAAGAAGAAGAAATCGCTTCAAACTGTGGGCTTATCCAATGACAAAAAGGTCAGAAAAAAGAAGAAGCCGGCTGTTGCCGCCTCAAAGCCTTCGGCGGTTCCTTCCGAAACCGAAGTCAGCCCGACGGAGAAAGCCGACGAAGCGGGTGACAGTGGAATATCTGCCGAAATTGCCTTCGAAACTTCATTCGACTCCCCAGTCAAAGAGTCTGACGATGCTGAAAAATCGGAATCGGACGACATCGGAGGAATGGTAGACATCAACGCCCTGTTTGAAAAGCGGGAAAATGACGCTCCCCCTGAACCGCAGAGCAGTAACGACGGTGCGGATTATGCCGGCACATCCGATGAGGATAGCGGGACGGCTGACATTCCGAAAGAATAATTGCAAAAAAACAACGTCAGCTGTTTGTTTTTCAGTAGATATGACGTTGTTTTTTTTGGCACTAAAGTTGTAGATTTGAAATGGAGAATGAGATCCGATATGGAAACCAACTACAGTAATATTATAGCACCTTCGGACGGTGTGCGAAGATTTCTATGCAAAACGTCGGTGCTTTTCGCAAGCCTTTTCTCAGCTGCATTTTGTTATTTTGCCTTTCGCATGAACGCTCTGGAGGCCAATACTCTGGGCGGTTCCCTCCGCAGCAATGTGCTTTACGCGGCTTATATCATGCTGCCTCTCGGTCTGCTGACCGCGGCGATATTTGCCCGCGTAAAATCAATGGGGCTGGCGTTCAGCATGATCAGCCTGATGATTGCCACGATTGCGTCATTCATGCTGCTGCTGAATTCTCTTGCGTCCCTGCTTCGGGAAGGAAGGCTTTTGGGCATTTCGGGGAGTTTGTTTGAATTGTTTACATTCGCGTTCCTTCTCGCGCTTCTGGTGAATCTTGTTATGTCGTGTATGGATTTTAAGATTCAGCCCGTAATAGGAGTAATTGGTTCGGTTTCAGCCGCCATTGCCATGATCATTACTTCCATCAGGACGACTATGTCATACAGCGCCTTGGGATTCGCTTGGAATACTGATTTTGACTGGAAGAATCTTGGCAAGATGGTCGATACGGACAAACTGCGCTATCACGCGGAGTGGATTTTCAGAAGTATTCCAAGGAACAATGCGGGTGCGCTTCACACGATGTTCAGCATGAGGTTTTATGAAAGAATAGCGGCGTGTGTGTTTTACTGTTTCCTGATTATGATCTTTTTGAAATATCAAAAGGAAATGAAGGCCTTCAATAAGCTGCTCCGGCACGCGAGTGAGTATGTTGAGATACCTACCGCCAGGATCTATCAGGGAATTTTCGGATCGGGCGCAAGAAACGACGGAAATCCCGAGGAAAGAACCCCGAAAAGGAGGACGGGAGGTTCACTTAAAAGCCGGCTGCGCGCTCTTTCCAATATGGCCAAGGCAAAAGAACAGGGCATGGATATTACGGAAATGGCTGATGAATATGATTCACACAGAGCCGAAGAGGAAGGCCGATACGACTTTCCTTCCTATGATGAAGACAGGGACTATTCTGAAGATGATGAACTGACCGATGAAGAACGGTTTGTCATGGAGAGCAGACGAAGGATGTCGTTACAGACCGACGGATCGGAAGACCGCCCGCGACAGCGCCGCCGACCGGATGAATTCGGAGAGGAAGACCGCCCGCGACAGCGCCGTATTCAGCAGGAACCGGAACTGACCGAGCAGGAAAAGTATCTTATGGAAGAACGCCGCAAAAGAGCGCAGCGCCGCAATCCCGACGGAAAAACCCCATTACGCCGCGCAAGCCGGGAGGCGAACAGTTCGGGGAATTATTGATTTATGTAATTTCTCAACATGTAAAGAGAATTAAATTTATTTAAAAACACGGTTGAAAAATCAGGGGTATTGTGTTAAAATACTATGGTAATATGACGCTTTGGAAAGGGTTGATGTTTTGTGAATGCAACTACCGTTGTAGAAAATAAAGAGAATAAAACCAAAACCATAGATATTGTTATTCCCGAGAAAAACAAGAAATCAGGGAATAAAAATAGCCTGCTTATTATGACCGCTGTGTCTCTGGCAATTATGTTTATTGCGGTTGGATTGATTTATTACTTTATTAAATCCGATCCCAGCATTATTCATGAGAATGATCAGACAACCAAAGTTGTGGATGACAATAGCTATGTAAATCCTGATTCTATTCAGAAGCTGGAGCATGATGATTCAAATTTCTCAATGAAGCCCGCCGAAAATTCAGATGTTTTTATTATATGCGGCTCTGTTTTTATGGTGGTAATAGCGGGAGCTTTCATTTATGTCAAAGTTGCTGAGAGCAAAGAGGATGACTGATGATGTAAAGAAAATCGCACTGCACAGGTTTTTCTCGTTAAATCCATGCAGTGCGATTTGTGTTTTTATTCTCAGTATGTCAGATATCTGTCGCTCCCAGTGCTGAGAGCAAAGCCTGTTTGGTAAGGGCTCTCATGTCGCTGAGCTGCCGGAGTTCACCGCACATTACTCTCAGCTTTGCAGCGCCTTTTATGCCGCGCATGTACCACGCGGTGTGCTTGCGTGCTTCCCGCATTCCGACATTTTCCCCTTTGTACTCGCACAGCTTTTCAATGTGGCGGTTCATGACGGTCATTCTCTCGTAGATTCCCGGAGGGGAGACGGGACGTTCCAGATCGTACTGTGAATTGATCTCGCGGAATATCCACGGGTTGCCGAGGGCGCCTCTCCCAACCATCACCAGATCACAGCCGGTTTGTTCCATCATAGCCATTGCGTCCTTGGCGCAGTAAATGTCCCCGTTCCCAATGACAGGGACAGAAACGGCTTTTTTGACCGCAGCGATAATTTCCCAGTCAGCCGGAGGCGCGTACATCTGTTCCCGCGTGCGCCCGTGCACAGCAATCATCTGCGCACCGGCGCTTTCACACGCCTTGGCGACTTCCACCGCGTTGACGCTTGCAGCGTCCCAACCCTTGCGGATTTTGACGGTGACAGGAATATCGACCGCTTTGACGATCGCTTCCACGATTCTGCCGCAGAGCGCCGGGTCTTTCATAAGGGCACTGCCGCTGCGGTTTCCTGCGATTTTCGGCGCGGGACAGCCCATATTGACGTCAATGGCGGCGGGGGAATGTTCTGCCGCCATGCGTGCTGCTTCTGCCATTACGTCCGGCTCGTATCCGAAAAGCTGTATGGCCATAGGCCGTTCCGGGTCGGATATCGCCAGAAGGGCGGCTGTCTTGCGGTCGCTCATGATCAGCCCCTTCGCGCTGACCATCTCGCTGGTGCAGTAGGCCGCGCCGAAGCCCATGCACAGCTCGCGGAAGGCGCGGTCAGTGACTCCCGCCATGGGAGCGAGAACAGCCTTGCCGTTTATTTCAGTGTTTCCCAGTTTCATATCTTAAACCATTCCTTGGAGTGATAATTTTTGAACACGATGGTTATTTCAGATCTTGACGGCACTCTTTTGAATACGGATGTGCGTCTGTCCGAATTTACCGTGAACGCTCTTAATTCCCTGATACACAGGGGAGTCAATTTTACATACGCTACCGCCCGCTCGCTTAATTCCGCCATGAGGCTGACGAAGGAGCTGGATCTTTCCCTTCCGGTCATCACCTATAACGGAGCCTGCATCAAAAGCCCCGAAACGGGAGAAATCATCGAGATTCAGAGCCTTGACGAAGAACAGGTGGAGCTGATCAGGGAAACGCTCGACAGATTCGGCATCAGTCCCCTTGTCTACACCTATCTTGACGGTGAAGAAAAGGTGCTGTGGCAGCGCGGCACCGAAAGCGCCGGTATGCAGTACTATCTCGATTCCCGCAGGGACGACGAGAGAATGCTGCCGGTAGACAGTTTTGACGATCTCTTTTGCGGCGAGATTTTTTACGTCACCTGCATAGAGGATACCGACGAAGTGCTTTCGCCGATATGTGCGGATCTGACTTCGGAAGATTCCTTGAATTGCATTCTGCAAAAGGATATTTACGGGCCGAAGCACTTTTATCTTGAGATAATGGACTATCGGGTCAGCAAGGCACACGCCCTTGACACTATCAAGAAGCTGACCGGAATGAACCGCATCATTTCCTTCGGGGATTCTATCAACGACGTGCCGCTATTTGAGGTTTCGGATGAATGCTACGCGGTGGAGAACGCCGTGGAACCGCTCAAAAAGGTGGCCGACGATGTGATCGATTCTAACGATGAGGACGCTGTGGCCAAGTGGCTGATCGAGAATTTCAACCGACTGGTGTAATCATTCGGATGCTTCAAGCGCCAATGCCGCGCGAATGATTTTCTCTGTTGAATGACCGTCGCAGCCCCCGCAGAGCTTTTCTTTGACAAGGGCAATGTCCCTGTCGGCTGCCTTTTCTCCGAGTACCGCGTCAACAAGCTTACGTGGCTCGGCAAATGACACATCGGGAAATACTTCCAGCGGGTTCACGTTGATACCGCATTCCTCGTTGTAGCGCTGCGTATCGGGAACGAAGAAGTAGACCGGCTTGTCGAGCAGCGCGGCCTCAGCCGCCGCTCCTGAATAATCGGAAATAACCGCGTCGGCCAGAATGATCGCCTGCTCAGTGGTGAATTTTTTATCTATAATGGCTGTATCGCCGGTGATAACAGTGTGTCTGTCAAGCGGATGCAGCTTGACTATAAGCGCGAATGTCTCGCAGTCGAAACCGTCGATCATGCCCTGACAGTCAATAGGATAGTCACGGCGCATGGTGGGCAGCCAGACTGCGATTTTTTTGCCCTTTGCCTGCGGATAGGTTTCGTAGAATTTCCGTTTCAATTCGTCATGCTGCCCTGCCGATTGAAGAAGCCGGTCGGCGACCGGCGTGCCGAGCGGAAGGATTTTTTCGACGGGGGTATGCATGGCATCAGCGAAAAACGGACGCATGTATTCGCTGCCGACGGCGACGAAGTCGTAGCCCTTGTGCATATCCATAATTTCCGCGATGTCGGAAGCGGTGCCTTCCGGCCTGTCCACCGTCTGCCAGCCGAATTGCTTGATTGCTACCAGCGAATGCCAGATCTGCACGATGCGGAGCTGCTTTTTATGATGAAGAATGCTGACGGGAATGCAGTAGCTTTCCGTGATACAGAGCTTGGCTCCGGCCAGCGCCGCCATCTGCCGCAGCATGAGCAGGGCGTAGGAAAGCCCCATTTCGCTTTTCAATCCCAGACGGCAGTAGAATTCGCACTTGGTCGAAGGAGATACCCTCTGCAATTCATCCCGCAGCAGCAGGAAATTCTCCGAAGGCGTGTCCGACTGCCGGCTGAGAAAGACCGCCTTGTCCCTGACGGGAATCAACAATTTCATAAAGAAATAAAGAAACCTCATTCCGTATTTCAGAAGAATAAAAATCATTTTTTTCATTAATAAAAATTCCTTTCGGATTACTCATGAAAAAAAGAATAGTAAACGGTGAAGGGTGAATCAACGAATAAAACAAACTATTCACTATTCACTATTCATCATTCACTATTCTCTTAACCTCTCTGCGTTTTTGCCTTGCAAAGAGGACGCTCTTTGGTGCCGGTGACCGGGCTTGAACCGGTACGATGTTGCCATCACGGGATTTTAAGTCCCGTGTGTCTGCCAATTCCACCACACCGGCGAATCGCTTTTTGCATATCGCAAATTGAATTATAACATATGCCCTCCGCAAAATCAAGGCTTTTTTGAATTTTTCATATTATTTTGAGGTGAGAATAATTCTTATTGAATTATCACGGAATTTGTGATATGATATTGCTATCAACAGGACACAAAGGGGAACAAGGTATGTCCGATGCTATGACAAAAATCAGCAGAGTGGAATTGCTTTCGCCCGCGGGGGATATAGAGCGGCTGAAATGCGCCCTGCTATACGGCGCTGACGCGGTTTACCTGGCAGGCACCTCCTTCGGCATGAGAGCCGGCGCGAATAATTTCACCCATGAGCAGTTGAACGAAGGGGTGAAACTGGCGCATGCGGCCGGGGCGAAGGTGTATGTCACCTGCAACACGATTCCGCGCAACGGTGAAATCGACGCCCTGCCGGACTTTCTGGAACGCACCGCCGACGCGGGAGCCGACGCCTTCATCATTGCGGACATAGGAGTGATGCGGCTGGCGCAGAAATACGCGCCGAAGGTGCCTGTCCACATCTCCACGCAGGCGGGGGTTGCGAACTATGCCACCGCCAACGAATTCTACAATATGGGCGCGTCAAGGGTCGTGCTGGCGCGGGAACTCTGCTTTGAGGAGATCGCGGAGCTGAGGGGGAAAACACCTTCCGCGCTGGAGATCGAGGCGTTTGTCCACGGTTCCATGTGCGTTTCCTTTTCGGGAAGGTGCCTGCTGTCGAGCTACATGACGGGACGGGACGCCAACCGGGGCGACTGCGCCCAACCCTGCCGGTGGAAGTACTATCTCACTGAGGAAAAGCGTGAAGGGCAGAAATTCGAGATTTTTGAGGACAACGGTACTCACATCCTCAATTCCCGCGATATGTGCATGATAGAGTACATTCCAAGGCTGGTAGAGTGCGGCATTACCTCCTTCAAGATTGAGGGAAGGGCGAAGTCCGCCTATTACACGGCGGCTGTTACTAACGCCTACCGGCAGGCGATCGACGGCTATTACGCCGCCCCTTCGCCCCATTACAAGCCCGACCCCGCCATTCCCGAGGAACTCAACAAAGTCAGTCACCGGGAATATTCCACCGGATTCTACCTCGGCAACGAGCCGGGGCAGGTACTCGCAAACGGCGGGTACGTTCGGGAATACAAGGTGGCGGGCATGGTGGAGGACTGCGGCGGAGGGTGGCTTACCCTCAGCCAGCGGAATAAATTCCGCGTCGGCGACACGCTGGATATCATGCCGCCTCACGCAAAGCCCCTGCTGCTGCCTGTTACGGAAATGTTTGACGGGGAAGGCAATTCCATCGGGGCCGCCCCCCACGCGATGATGACTGTCAGAATCCCTTATGACGGGGCAGTCATTCCAAAGGGCAGCTTTGTCAGGATAAAGGAGTGATCATATGAGAATCGAGCATGTGGCGCTGTATGTCAGCGATCTGGAAGGGGCGAGAGCTTTCTTTGAGAAATACTTTTCCGCCGTTTCCGGAAATCCTTATCACAATTCCAAAACCGGCTTTCGTTCCTACTTCCTCACCTTTGACGGAGGCGCAAGGCTGGAACTCATGCAAAAGCCGGAAATTGCAGCCATAGACAATACCATTCCGCACACCGGTTACATCCACACCGCTTTCAGCGTCGGCAGCCGGGAAAGGGTCGATGAACTCACCCGGCTTCTGCAATCGGATGGGTATGAGGTGACAAGCGGCCCGCGCACTACCGGCGACGGCTACTATGAAAGCTGCGTGGCCGGATTCGAGAATATTTTAATAGAAATAACGGTTTAATTTTTTTACAATTTTTTTACAATTCTATTTTGAAAGGATTTTGGATTATGTTTCAGTTTATAGAAAACAGCGATAAATTCATCAGTCTGCACGACTGCAAGGCCACCGGTATGACGGTCGGCGACAGGGTCATTTCCTTCACCTTTGCCGACGGCATCTGCATCGGCAAGAAGCACCCCCGCAACACCTACGGCAAGGTGCTTCGCACCGACGCGGCGCAGGTGGACTTCAATCTGCCGGTCGGCACACCCGATGACAATGTCACCTGCTATGTCTTCTATGAAAAAAAGAAGGGCAAGACCGTCCGGAAGAAATTCAGCATGGAGAAGCTCGCACGCAGAATCAACGACAAGGGCTGTCCGCTGGAATTCCTCTATGCCTACAAGGGCGGCGACTCGGTGGTCTATGAATGTTCTCTCAGGAGGAAGAACAAATCAGGCTTCCGCGAATGCGTTCTTGTGATACGCACCGACGGCGTTTCCTATCGCTGGAACGAGCTTTGTCCCCAGAAAACGGTCTGATTTCGCAGGAAAGGTTTTGATTACGATAAGCAATAAAATATTGATGGCGGCTCCCTGTCAGTTCGGCGTGGAAGGTCTTGCGGCGGGAGAGCTTCGCCGCATGGAGGCGGAGAATGTCGCCGCCGAAAACGGAAGGGTGCTTTTCGAGGGGGACGAGAACATTCTTGTCCGGGCGAATCTGAACAGCCGTTATTCCGAGAGAATCTGTATTGTGATGGGGCGGTTCAGAGCCATTACCTTCGACGAGCTGTTTGAAGGCACCAAGGCATTGCCGTGGGAACGCTGGATCGGCAAGTCGGACGCGTTCCCGGTCAAGGGCAGCTCATTGAATTCCAAGCTGCATTCGGTGCCGGACTGTCAGAAAATCATCAAGAAAGCCGTGGTTGACAGGCTTTCGCAGAAATATTCCCTCGGCTGGTTCGAGGAAACCGGCGCGGTTCACCGGATTCAATTCATCATTATGAAGGACAACGTCCTGCTGATGATCGACACCTCCGGCGCAAGCCTGCACAAAAGGGGCTACCGCCGCAACGGAGCCATTGCGCCCATCCGCGAAACGCTGGCGGCAGCCATGGCGGACGTGGCCTTCGTGCGCAGTTATTCCCATGTGATCGACCCCTGCTGCGGATCGGGGACGATCCTCATTGAATCGGCATTGAAGGCGCTGAACGTCGCGCCGGGTCTGCGTCGGTCTTTCATCGCGGAGGAATGGGATTCTGTTCCGTCCGGGATTTGGCAGAGCGAACGTGCGCGGGCGAAGGATCTTATCAAGCGGGACGCGGAATTCACCGCCTGCGGCTACGACGTCAACCCGGAAGTGATAGAGCTTGCCAGAGAAAACGCCTACAAGGCGGGCATGTCCAAGCGCATTTGCTTTGAAGTGCGGGATATAGCCGACTTTGCGCCGGACGGGGAGAAGGGCGTTGTGGTCTGCAATCCCCCGTACGGCGAGCGGCTGATGGACGTGGAGAGCGCGAGAAAGCTCTATCAGACCATGGGAGAGCGTTTTCTCCGCCGTCAGGGCTGGAGCTATGCGATCATCACGCCGGATGAGCAGTTCGAGCAGTACTTCGGGCGCAAGTGCGACAAGCAGCGCAAGCTCTACAACGGTACCCTGCAATGCCGTTTGTATATGTTCTTCAAATAATTCACGAAAAATTTAAATTATTCCCGCTGATATTTGTATATAATTGTTGTAATTGCAGAGATACAAGTGTATAATAATAAATAACTAATCTGTTGTTGCGAAACAACGGAAGTCTGTTTAGGAGTTTTTTATGAAATGAACATCAGAGAATCCGCCGAAAACTACCTTGAAACGATACTGATTATTCAGGAGCGGAAAGGCTCCGTGAGGTCGATTGACATAGCGAACGAGCTGAATTTTTCCAAGCCGAGCGTGAGCGTTGCAATGAAAAATCTGCGTGAGAACGGCTATATCAGCGTGGATGATAACGGTTATATCAGCCTGACCGACAGCGGTTATGAGATTGCCGACAGAATGTACGAGCGGCACCGCGTTATTTCGGAGTACTTCATGCTGTTGGGGGTTGACCCGGAAACCGCCGTGAAGGATGCATGCAGGATTGAGCACATTATCAGCATTGACAGCTTTGAGGCAATCAAGGGGCAATATGAGAAACTCAGAGGCGAGAAGGGCGAACGGCAATAGATGCATCGGCGGTCTGCGATATGTCGGACTGCCGATTTTTTTCAATAAAAGGAGCTGAATCAATACAATGCGAGCCATCATTCAGCGTGTATCACACGCCTCCGTGACGATAGACGGAATGGTCAAAGGACAGATCGGGCAGGGCTTTCTGGTGCTGTTCGGCGCGGGGGAAGGGGATACCCGCGCGGAAGCGGAGCTTCTCGCCAAAAAGACCGCCGGCATGCGGATATTCTGCGATGAGGAAGGCAAGATGAACCTGTCGCTGGCGGATATCGGGGGTTCGGTGCTTGTGATATCCCAGTTCACCCTGTATGCCGATTGCCGCAAGGGCAACCGCCCCAGCTTCACCGGCGCGGCACAGCCAGATCCGGCAAACGATCTGTATGAATATTATGTCAATCTGCTTCGGGAGGAGCATCACATTGGCGACGTGCAAACGGGGGAATTCGGAGCGGATATGAAGGTGGAGCTGCTCAACGACGGCCCCGTGACGATCATTCTGGACAGCGATGAATTAAAGCGCCCAAGGCGCGGAACCAATTGAAAGTGAAAGGGGACTATGCAAAATGAGTGTCAAAAGAATAACAGTCGGAGAACTGGGAACCAATTGCTACATCTATTGCGACGACGCTACCGGCCGCTGTGCCATCATTGATCCCGGCGATTTTGACGATTATCTTCAAAGCGTCATCGAAAAGTACGGTACGGACAAATTCGACTACATCCTTCTGACACACTGTCATTTCGACCATGTGGCGGGAGTGAGCAGTGTGAAGGAACTGACCGGTGCGAAGATTGGCATTTTTCTCACCGACGCGCCGGGGCTGCGGGATATGTTCGTCAATCTTTCCGCCCCCTTTACCGGCAGGGGAGAGGTCTATCCCAAGCCGGACGTTGAATTTGCCGATCGGGAGAAATTCAAGGTGGGCGAGACGGAATTCACCGTGATGCACACGCCGGGACACACCGTGGGAAGCTGCTGCTTCATCACCGACGGGATCATTTTCTCCGGCGATACGCTCTTCCATATGTCCGCCGGACGCACGGATTTCCCGGGCGGCAGTATGACCGAGCTTCGCAATTCACTCAGACGGCTGGCTGAATTGGAGGGGAATTACAAGGTGTACCCGGGTCATGAAGACACCACTTCTCTGTCCTATGAACGCTTGTACAATATGTATATGTGATGTTTTTGATTATGATTTATAAGGTTTGAATGAAGTATGTATATTCTCATTGACGGCATTTCATCAAGGTATGAATATGAAAAGCTGGCGCGGGTCTTCTTTCCCGACCAGAAGATGAACGATTCCGAAGCCGACGATCCGGAAGCGCTTCGGATTGAAGTCCGCTGGAAGAACCGACATCTTTCCTCCCGGCTTCAACTGGGCGACCGGGAATTTTACGATGAAGCGCTTGCGCCGGAGGGAAAAGCGGAGGACAAGAATTACTGCGAGCTGACCATCGCCCAGCTTCTTTGCAGGCAACTGATCAGACTGACGGGATTCACCCCGCCGTGGGGACTGCTCACCGGCATCCGCCCCATGAAGCTGCTGCGTATGCTCACACGCGAATACGGCAGAGAAGAAGCGGAACGGAAGTTCTGTGAGGATTATCTGGTGTCGGAGAAAAAGCTCGCCATCAGCAGACGCACCGTTGTAGGCGAGGATAAAATACTCTCTCTTTCCAAGGACAATTCCTTCAGTCTGTATATTTCCATCCCCTTCTGCCCGTCGCGGTGCAGCTACTGTTCTTTTGTGTCGCAGTCGGTGGAGCATGCCGCGAAGCTCATTCCCGCATACACTGAGCTTCTGGTGAAGGAACTCAAAATGACGGCGGAAATCGCCTCTTCGCTGGGGCTTGAGCTTGAATCGGTCTATATGGGGGGCGGGACGCCCACCACCCTTTCGGTCGAACAGTTGGAACGTGTACTGTCCGCGACTGCCGACTATTTCGATGTCAGTAAAATACATGAATTCACGGTGGAAGCCGGACGACCCGACACCGTTACCCCGGAAAAGCTCGCCGCCATCAAACGCTGCGGCGTGGGCAGAATCAGCATCAATCCCCAGACTCTGAATGATGACATTCTCCGTTCCATTGGTCGGAGGCACACGGTCCGGCAGGTGTACGAGGCGATGGAAATGGCTCGGGCGGCAGGTTTTGACAATATCAATATGGATTTGATCGCCGGATTGCAGGGCGACACCCTTGAATCTTATCAGCGCACGGTGGACGGTGTAATTGCGCTCGAGCCGGCTTCGATCACGGTGCATACCCTTGCGATGAAGCGTTCCGCCAGCATGGTGACGGGACACATCGCCCGGTACAACGCCGAGGGCGAGCTGGCCGCGCAGATGCTGGATTACGGCGAGAAACGGCTTACCGAAAGCGGTTACGACCCCTATTATCTCTACCGTCAGTCGGGCATGGTGGGCAATCTGGAAAATGTCGGCTGGTCAAAGCCCGGTTTTGAGGGCGTTTACAACGTCTTTATCATGGACGAAACGCACACGATTCTCGCGGTGGGCGGCGGCGCTGTCACCAAGCTGAAACAGCCTCATGTCAACAATATCGAGCGCATTTTCAATTACAAGTACCCCTACGAATATATCTCCCGTTTTGACGAAATGGTTGAAAGAAAGAAGGGCATCAGGGAATTCTATGATCAATTTTGTTGATTACTACATTCATTACACCGAGCGCCTGCGGCACATCAACAACGCCGTGCGGAATGCTCCTGCCGAGCTGATACGGCAGATGGAAGGTCAGTACGCGAAGCGCGTCAACGAGATTGCCGACTTTGTCATGTCCACAGGACAGGGGCGAAAGCTGATCATGCTGTCCGGGCCTTCCAGTTCCGGCAAGACCACCACCGCGAATATGCTTGTCAGCCGCGTGAAAGCTTCCGGCGCGAACGCGGTGTGTCTTTCACTGGACGATTTCTTCAAGGGAGAGGGCAAGGCGCCGCTGCTTCCCGACGGCAAATACGATTATGAATCGGTCTATGCCCTGGATATTGACCTCATGAAGCATTGCCTTACCGAGCTTCTGGAAAAGGGAAGCACCATGATGCCCCGCTTCGATTTTGCGTCGAAAGGGCCGGCTCCCGAGCGTTATCTGCTGCATGTCGGCGAAAACGACGTGATCATTGTAGAGGGAATACACGCCCTGAATCCCATTGTGACCGACTGCCTGCCGGCTGACAGAATGATCAAGATTTACATCAGCATCAAGCAGGGCATCAAGGAAGGTGACGACACAGTCATTTCCGCTCATCAGATACGCTTTCTTCGCCGGCTGGTGCGGGATTATCAGTTCCGCAGCAGTCCTCCGGAGCGCACGTTCGAAATGTGGCCGCAGGTACTAAGGGGTGAAAAGCTATATATTTCGGCTTACAAACGTTTGGCTACCGTTACTATCAATTCCATTCACATCTACGAGGTCAATGCCATTGCGGACAAGGCAATTGAGATTCTCGGCGGCATTCCCGCAGACAGCCCTTATTATGAAGAAGCGCAGGAGTATATCAAGAGGCTGGCGCTGTTTGAGAATCTGGATGAGGGTCTGATTCCAGAAAATTCCCTCATCCGGGAATTCATAGGGCAGGGGCGGCTTTCCGACAAGCCGACCGACAATCCTGCCCCTGACCGCCGCAGACGCGTCATTAAGGACATCCGCTTCTTTGCCGAAACCTCCGCAGATGGTCTTGATCTCCGGCGGGACTGCCGATACTGCTGCCCGAGAAGGACGCTGGCCGCGACGGAAAGACTGGTGCTTGCCCTTCGGGAGCAAAAATTTACGCTGCCGGATATAGGGCGTTTTGCCTATCTCTACATCAATTATACTACCCGGCTGCCGGAAGGTCATTCGGAATTCATTCCGGAGCTGCCGATGTGCGGCGGGGAAGAAGACTGGTTCCGGTTTGTGGACGTGGGCGTGAGCCGGGAAACCTACGATGCACTCGGCGAAAAGAGCGGCGAATGGTATCTGCAATCCGCTGTGAATATCATTACCACCCATTTTTGCCATATTGAGGACGAAAGAACCGCCGTTTACCGTATTCTTGACGATATTCTTGCGCAGGGCAGCGATTTCAGAGTGCTTTACAGGAAGAAAGAAGCCGCAAGCGCAACTGCCTGCGTCTACGTAGCAATTTCCGATGATTTCAGATATATTCCCACCGTCATTGTGACGGACAAAGAGGGGAATATCCTTCTGCAAAAGCAGATGGACGAGGAGTTTAACCGGGAGGATTTTGAAAACCGGTACGGTTCGCTGCTGGTCAATAAAACGCGTGTTCTGATAAGACCGAGGAAGAATGAATCGGCAAGCAGGATGAATGAAATAAACTTGCCGATAGGGGAGGAATAACAGATGGCATTCGCCGCAATAAACAGTCTCGGCTGTCTGGGTATCGAAGCCTACGGCGTCAAGGTGGAAGCCGACACCGACGACAATTTCCCCGGATTTGACGTGGTGGGACTGCCCGACGCGTCGGTCAAGGAATCCCGCGACCGTGTGAGGGCGGCCATTCACAACTGCGGCTTTGAATTCCCCCTTTCCAAGGTGACCATCAATTTAGCGCCCGCGGATATCCGCAAGGAAGGCGCGATGTACGACCTTCCCATCTTTATGGCGGTGCTGCTGGTGACCCGTCAGCTGGAATTCGTGCCGGAGGGCAGCTCGTTCATAGGAGAGCTGTCCCTTTCGGGTGAGGTGCGTCCGGTCAAGGGTGTGCTTGCCATGGCGATAGAAGCCCGCGACCTCGGCTATCAATCCCTGTATATTCCCCGCGCCAACGCCGCCGAATCTTCGGTTGTGGACGGGATTACGATTTATGCCGTTGAGAGAGTGGAGGAGATCATTGACCACATCACGGGGAGAAATGAGCTGTCGCCCGTTACGGCCAATGACTTCCCGGAAAAGCCTTTGAGTCTTCCGCCGTTGGACTTCTCCGATGTGCGGGGACAGGAAGCTCCGAAGCGGGCACTGGAAGTGGCTGCCGCCGGAGGACACAATGTGCTGCTCATAGGGCCTCCCGGTTCGGGAAAGAGTATGCTCGCCAAGCGCCTGCCTTCCATATTGCCCGACATGACGTTTGAAGAATCCATTCAGGTGACAAAAATTCATTCCATCGCCGGCATATTGCCTCATGATGTTCAGCTGATACGCACACGCCCCTTCCGTTCGCCCCACCACAGCGCGTCCTCTGTCGCGCTTGCCGGAGGAGGAAGAATTCCCGGCCCCGGTGAGGTTTCGCTTGCTCACAACGGTGTGCTCTTTCTCGATGAATTGCCGGAATTTGACAAATCCTCGCTGGAAATTCTCAGGCAGCCGCTGGAGGATCATCAGATCACCATTTCCAGAAGCAGCGGAAGAATCACATACCCCTGCGACTTTCAGCTGATAGCCGCCATGAATCCCTGTCAGTGCGGATACTTCGGACATCCGACACGCAAGTGTACCTGCCGCAGCGGTGCGGTTACCAAATACCTGAGCAAGATATCCGGCCCGCTGCTCGACAGAATGGACATTCATGTGGAGGTGCCGCCGGTGGAATACGCCGAACTTTCCCAAGTCTCACCCTCTGAAAGCTCTTACGATATCCGTAAGAGGGTCAATCAGGCAAGGCTGCTGCAGCAGCAGAGGTTTGAAGGTTCGGGAATACACTGCAACGCCCGCATCACGCCCGCCCGACTGCACGAATTCTGCCGCATGACCGAAGATGCCTCCAAGGTGCTGCAAATGGCATTTGACCGGCTGAATCTGTCGGGAAGGGCATACGACAGGATCGTCAAGGTTGCCCGGACAATCGCCGATCTCGCCGGTGAAGAAATCATCAGTTCTCATCACATTCTTGAGTCGATCCGCTACCGCACACTCGACCGTGATTACTGGCGCAACTGATATTCCATACATATTTCAATCAATCCACGGCACGCTAATCCTGCGCCGTGGATTTTTTTACTCATTATTCATAAATTCCGCTGTCTTTTCGACATAATATGAGCATACAAATCACCTGCTGCATACTATATTAATAGGTGGACAGAGGTCAGGAGATGGAATGATGCAATGACTGTGAATAATTTGAAAACCATTGCAGAATATGTGATTATATGTGCCGTAACCGGTAAAAATAACATTGCGGAATGATGGAAGGAAAGGTGTTCCGCTAATGATGTAAAAACAGAAAGGACGATGACCAATATGATGAATGTCAGACGGGGAGATATATATTACGCGGACTTAAGTCCGGTCGTAGGGTCGGAACAGGGAGGTGTGCGTCCCGTACTTATCGTGCAGAACGATGTGGGCAACCGATTCAGCCCGACGGTGATTGCCGCCGCCATAACCAGCCAGACCGAGAAATCCCATCTTCCTACCCATATCTATGTGCAGTCGGTGGAATGCGGACTGCACAAGGATTCGGTGGTGCTGCTGGAACAGATACGCACCCTCGACAAGCGCAGGCTGAAGGAATGCATGGGAAGGCTGGAAGACAGCACGATGAACAAGGTAGATCAGGCGATATCCATCAGCTTCGGCCTTGGTCAGGATGACCAGACCATCCGCAAAGCCAACTGACGCAGTGTTCTATAAAGAAAAAAACTCCGGCACGTCTAATAGCAACGTCGTGCCGGAGAGAAAATACATAGTCAGAGCGGATATCGGTCAGTGATTGACACACGGTGAAAAAATACAGTCGAAAACAGTTGCAACATATAATCTCCTACCTTCTGCCTGATCTTTACCCTTTGTTGACGTTCTTTTTCTTGACCTCTATCCTTATATCGCTGCCAACAAAATGAAGACGGGTGTAATTGCCTGAAATGCGGGAGGAAATCCGTTCGTCATATTTGGATTTCAGACCGTCGATGCTGAGATTGGTGCTGATGATGGTAGGTCTGCCGGTAAGCAGGCGGGTGTTGATAATGTCGTACAAAGTGGCGGTAGTGAATTGGGTGATAAATTCAGTGCCGATATCGTCGAGAATCAGAAGATCGCAGGATTTGAGCAGGTTCAACGTGTACTGCTTGTCGTCGCCCCGTCCAAAGTGTTCACTTTCGATGGTGTTGAAGAAATTCTGCGCCGAGCCGTAGATGACCCCGTATCCCTTGCTGATCACCTTTCCCGCAATTGCCAGCGAGAGATGGGTTTTGCCCAGTCCGACGCCGCCTTGGAACAGCATGTTGGAGGATTGCAGGGTAAAGGAATTGGCATAATCCCAGCAATGGCGCTTGACGCCTTCCATCAGATGACGGGGCGACAGGTTGGAACTGGCTGCTTTATCGGGATAGAAATCCAGAGAGAAGCTCTGGAAGGACGAAAGCTCCAGCGGTGTGGAACGGTTCAGCTCGTCATATGCCATTTTTCGCAGGATTTCTTTGAAGCAGGTGCATGTCCTGCCGTCGATAAAACCGGTATCGCCGCACTTCGGACAGTGGTACTTGGGCTGCAGGTAATCCTCAGGGCAGCCGCACCGGCGGAGTATTTCAAGCTGACGGCGCTGCATGGCGAGGTTGTTGTCCCGGATTTCGGCAACGGTGTCGGAGATGTCCTTCTGACCGCTCAGCATGACCCGTGTGAGCTTGATGGAAGTCTGGGCGATTTCCCGTTCCAGCTCGGCATATTCGGGATTGGCCGCGAAGAATGCCTTGCGGCGCTCGTCGTTTTCGTTGATCGCCTGTCTGCGGTATGAATCCAGAAGGAATTTGGCCTGATCGTATACTTCCCGTGAATATCCCATGATGAAAAGCTCCTATTCGTCGTAATTGTAATCGCCGCTGCTGGCGGCAAGTTCCTTTGCCCACTCAGCGTCGAGAATGGCTTCTATGTCCTCGGTGTCGGAAGTTTCTCCGTAGCGACCTGTCTGTTTTCCGCCGGACGGCGAGGCGGTTCCGCGTGCCTGCCGTCTGGCTTCCATCGCCTCGCGGTTCTGTTCGTCAAGCTTCAGCGCGGAAGTGACGTCGGTGATGCCCTGTTCAAAGTACCGCTTGAGAATACCGTTCATGTAGGCGAAGCTGAGTTTGCCGTTTTTGTCAATGCACTTGTCGTAGGCGTGCCGGATCAGTTCCACATCGATATGCTGACCGTTGATCCACAGATCGCAGAATTTCAGCTCGCTGTCGGTTGCCTTGCGTTCGGGTATCTCCAGCGCGGAACGGACGGTGTTCCACGCCTTGCGCTTTGCGGTGAGGGCGGAGATTTTTTTCTCCGCCTTTTCGAAATTGTCTATTTCCTCCGCCGCCCAGCCGATTCCGGTGGCTTCAATATAGGACATGCTGGCTTTGCCGATGGATTTGCAGTACTGCGCAAGCATCGGAACCACAGTGCAGGGTAGACCGTGCCATTTGACCAGCGTGACAAAGCAGGTGACTTCCGTGTGGGTGAGCTGCTTGCCGAGCGTTGCTTCCACGGCGGTGAGCATGTTTTTCAGTGTGCCGTCCTCCGCAACATACCTCATGCACTCGTCGAAGGGATAGCGGATCCTGTCCCGCGTGACCGGGGATTTCCTTTCCTGTGTCTGACCGAGGGCGTTGCTCACCGAAGCCTCCGGAAGCGGCGGGGACGTTTCGGGTTGAACAATGGAAGACGCCGGCTTTTCCGGTCTGCTCTGTATTCCTCCGTCATGCAGCAGACCGCAGTTGACCCAATAATCAATTGCGTCCTGTGTGTCGGAAGGCTTCTGACCTATGGCGAAAGCCAGCGAGTCCAGCGTTATCCCGTCCCCCCCGTGACGGAGCAGATAGAGCAGCACCTTCAGCTGAGCGGCTCCCGCGAGCTTCATATGATCGTCCACCACACAGGCGGGTACGGCGAATACCGAATTCCACGCGCCCATGGTGACGGAATATGTCATTTCTTTCTTTTCACCCAAATCGTGCGCACTCCTTTTCCCTTTATGATGGAATTCTATTATAACACAACGGGAATGCAATTGCAATTCCTGATTTGAGTGAAAAAGCCCGCAATTCCATGGTTTTACCGTAAAAACGCGGACTGCGGGCTTTTGTAATATTCGTAAATTCTAATAGACAATTATTGGCAATCATGCCGTATTACATTTCCTCCGGCGCTTCAAGAATTCCTCGGTAGAAAAGGTAGAGCCGGTTGATGGTGCGCTGGTATTCGTCGGCGGTGATCACCACATCATCGAGATAGCGAAGCCTTCCTCCGCGCTTTCTCTTTTTGCGTCGGCCGATCAGCAGGCGCACGTTCTGTCCGTCGCTGAGCACGAAAACATGATAGCCTGCCGTCGCGGGACCGACAAACACCGCGTCGAAGCGGCAGTCAGCCTCCTTTGCATTGCCGGCTTCCGCGTAATACTGCGGAAAACGCAGCGCTCTCAGTTTTTTAAATAGCTTTTTTCCCTTCATGTCAAAGAGCTTGCGGCTGACCTTCGGGTGTGAAAAAGCGGAATTCTCATTGTCAAAAAGACACAGAATGTCATTCTCCACGTCAGTTGCGCGAGGTTTGCGCGGATATGCCACACCGTTGATGCAGATGTGCAGCATTCCGCTGACTTTGGTATCAGTGCGCCAGTTTGCCACCTTTTCCGTAAGCACGGCAAATGTATCGGGATTTCCCGCTATCATATCCATTCATCTCTATTCTTTAGTTTTTATACAGCCTGTACCCAAGTCCCCAGACCGTTTCTATATACTGATTACCGGGACTGAGCCGTTCCAGCTTGCTGCGCAGGTTGCTGATGTGTGTCTTCACCGCGTTGTCGTCGCCCAGATAATCCTCCTGCCACACGGTTTCGTAAATATTGGATTTGGTGAATACCTTGTCAGGATTTCGCAGCAGCATTTCCAGAATCTGTGTTTCCTTGGCGGTGCATTTGACTTCCCTGCCGCCGACGGTAATGCGCATGTCGGAACAGTCAAGCGCGATATCCTTGTATCTCAGCACGGTTCCGGAAGAAGCCTTCGCACCGCCGGCGCGTCTGAGAGCGGTTTCCACGCGTGCCACCACTTCTCCGAGATCAAAGGGTTTGGTGATGTAATCGTCCGCCCCCATTTTGAGCAGGTCAATCTTGGTGCTGACAGTATCCTTGGCGGAGATGACAATGACCGGAACATTGCTTCTCTCCCGCAGCTTGCGCAATATCTCATCGCCGCTGAGGAAGGGCAGCATGATGTCGGTGATGATCAGGTCGTGCCTTCCCGAAAGGGCGGCTTTCTGACCGTTGATTCCGTCAAAGGCGGATTCCGTTTCAAAACCCGCCGCGCCAAGCGTTTCGGCAAGCAGGGCGTTAATATCGGTACTGTCCTCGATGATCAAAATTTTACTCATTCGCTGTCAGCTCCATACATTTGCAGGAAATAATAAGAGCCTGTTCAGAATCTCTCCACGCACGTCTGGCTTGCATCTTTTCCGCCATATTTTGCCAAAATCCAAGCGAAACGAATGTTTCGCTAGTTAATACACAAAGTATTGCCTGCGGTTTTGGCATCATCTGGCGAAAATATCTGCCAGCTGAACAAGTTCAGCGGCGCCATCCGCACACGCGGAGATTCTGAACAGGCTCTAAAACAAACGGCGGGAATCCGTCAAAACAATATGACAAATCCCGCCGTTTATTCAACTGAGAAGACGCTTCGGGGTGCAGCGCCGCGGCGTGAGGATAAATTACTGAATGGAATAATCGAGGTATTCCTGAAGCTCGCGGTCTTCCTTTTCCTTTTCCTTCTTCTTGATGATGATCATTGCGGTGGTGATAGATGCCACAACAGCGGCAACTGCCGCGATCAAGCCGATGACAGTCCAAAGACTCAATGCTTCCTGTTTCTTTTCCATAACATAACACTCCTTAAAAGAAATACAAGTTTAGTGAAAAACAATACCCGACGCAAGCGATGATGGCTCAGCCGGCAATATGAGTCATATAATTCAAGGAAGAATTATAATTCACTAGCATTTATTTTACACGTAATTGAATCATTTGTCAATGATTATTTGGTACAATTTACACAACATTCAAATAAAAGCGGAGCAACCGCCGTGAAACATCATCGGCTATTGCTCCGCTCTTAACGGCAGTGAGACTCACCGCCGAATTGTGACATTGCAAATACTGCAATCATGACTGCAAGAAAATAAACTTGTCTGAATGACTCAATTACGCATTGGCGTTGTTGAGCTTGCGAACGAGCTTGGACTTTCTTCTTGCTGCGGTATTCTTGTGGAGAATGCCCTTAGCCTGAGCCTGGTCAATTCTCTTGATGGCGAGACGGATAGCCTCCTGGCTGTCGCCGCCTTCTGCGATAGCTGCCTCAGCCTTCTTGATGGTGGTCTTGAGGTTGGACTTGGTAGCCTTGTTGCGGGCGGTCTTGCTTGCGGTGACAAGCACTCTCTTCTTTGCGGACTTAATGTTGGCCACAGTAAACACCTCCTTATTCGGGTTCAGTCGCATATATCAATTCTATCATGAATCAATTTAAATTGCAACAATTTTTTTTATTTTTTTCAAAATTTATTCAGCTGCGGGAATTTCAGATATATCTGTCAAGAAATTCATAGCAAAATCATGCATTATTCCGGAATGTTCGGGCAAAACAACATAAATGACCGATTGCGATGAGTCATTTGAGCAAGGAGAATGTGAAAAATATGAACTGTCGAACAGATCTGACGATTGAACTTGCCGAGGAGGCGGGAGAGCATGAAGGGGTGGTATCTGACGTGAGTGTCAGGAGCGGCGTTACCGTCACACGCACGGTGATCAGGGACAAAGCCGCGTCCGGGCTTCTGGGCAAGCCGCAGGGAACCTATTACACGCTGGAAATGCTTCCCTTTTCCGACGCGGCGTTTGAGCCGGACGAGTGCTTTGAAATTGCTGCCGACATTCTGCGGGAACTTTTGCCGGAACACGGCTGTGTGCTGATTGCCGGACTGGGCAACGCCTCCGTGACGCCTGATTCCATCGGTCCGAAGTCAGCAGGAAGGATTCTTGCCACACGCCACATTTCAGGGGAGCTTGCGGAGAAATGCGGTCTTGCGCCGCTGCGGCAGACGGCGGTCATCGCGCCCGGCGTGCTGGGGCAGACCGGCATAGAAGCGGCGGAGCATATAAAATGGCTTTGCGAAGGGCTAATGCCGTCGGCTGTCATCGTGATCGACGCCATGGCGGCGAAGAGTCTTTCACGGCTGGGAAGGACATTGCAGCTGTGCGATACGGGCATTTCACCCGGCTCCGGCGTAGGGAATGACCGCCCCTGCATCGACAGCGTCTATCTAGGAACAAAGGTGATTTCGCTGGGCGTTCCCACGGTTGCCGGACTCCGGCAGGAGGAATCCGCGGAAACCGCGTCGAATATGATGATAACGCCGCGTGAAATCGATCTGCTGACCGACCGCGCGGCGAGGTTCATTGCCGCCGCCGTCAACGGAGCCTTGCAGCCCCATCTTCATCCGACGGAGATAATGAAATTATTCTAAGGAAACGCTGAAAGAAGAAGCTAACGTCCGTAGTGTGCCCCTTCGGGAAGGTTTTTGGTGTAAACCGTCTTGTCAAGGGGTTGGTAGGCGTCGTAGGAAACCTTTTTCTTTTCAACCAGCTTGCCGTCCTGATAGACGGACTTCCATACTCTGATTGTTTTGCCTTTGTCGCCGCCGATCGTTTTCCCCTCAGGATTATCGGCGTTAGGGTATTTGTAATAGGTCTGATAGGGAACCACACTTTCCACATCGGCTGTCATCTTGGCTTTGATTCCGTCCTCGGTGCCGGTAATGGTGGCGGTGAGCTTCTTGTTTTCATAGGTCATCTTGATCTTGATGGGATAATCCTTGTTGTTTTTGAATCTAAAATCGAGATGCCCCCAGTCCACCGTCGCGTCACAGCCCTCGGTCGGCCAGTAGTGAATGACATAGATGTGATTGTGCCTTTCGGTAATCTGAAGGTTTGCATAGAGCGCCGCACAGTAAATGGTGGTGGAAACCTGACAGATGCCTCCGCCGTAATCTTCGCTGGAGCCGGAGGAGAGATAGACCGGCGCTTTCATGAATCCGTTTTTGGCGGTGCGTTCTCCCACCACCTTGTTGAATGAAAATTCCTCACCCGGCTGCATGATGAATCCATCTGTGAAATCTCCGTAGGTGTTGACGTTGCTGGCCGCCTGTTCGACGTTGTTGGTTCTTTCCTTGCTGGAACCTTTGTAGGAAGTGGTGCAGGTGGAGAGAACGTCAAGGCAGTAGGGAGCGCGGACTTCCTTCAGGCTGATTTCAGGGTAGGTCAGCGTCAGCTTGATAGTCCATTTGCTTTTGTCAGGCTGGGACTGAATGGTATTTCTCGCCGCCTCAAGGTCGAAGTCCTTGCCGATAATGTCGGCGGTGAAGGAAGGTTTTCCCGCAGAGTCTTCGGTGACATAGGCGTTGGAAGGGCTGCATCTGACTTCGCTGTAAATCTTGTCAATATCGACTTCCGGAGTGGTCAGGGTGACAATTTTGGTTGCAATCGGGCTGTAATCGTCCTCTTTGATGCGCTCCGAAACGGTTTTGATCAGATTGTCATAATCGATGCCCACGCCGTCGGAGCCTTTGTAGACCGTCAGCTTGTCGCCGCTGATCTTGTATTTAGGAGCGATCATGGGAGTGCCGTATTCCTTGGCAAGCCGGTAAATGAAATCATGCACCGCCGTTTCGTTGAAGCAGAGAGTCCCCACGGTGGTGATGGTTTTGGTTTGTTCTTTTCCTTTGGCGTCCTTGTAGGTGACGTCCTGCGAAAAACCGTCCTCATAGGGAGAGGCGGTAAATTCAAAATCGCCCAGCCTGAATTCCGTTTCCTTATCGTTCACTTTCAGGATAAAGCGGCGGTCGGCAAGGTTCCGGGAAACAGCCGGCTGCATGGAGAGGGCTATGGTTTTCGGCGTCATATAGGGCATGGAATTGTTTACCTCGATCGGCAGAAGCGTCACGAATAAGGTATAATAAACCGAACCGATCAGCACCAGCAGCAATATGGCAAGTCCGGAATAAAAGCGTGTTCCCCTGTTCCTCAGATCGCCGAGTTTCGTTCTGTAGTCGGTCTTTGCGTATCTGTATCTTGCATTCATAATGATAAGCACCGAATCCTTCTTGTGTAATGAATCATAAAAGAATGCTGTCGTCGAGCGCTTTCAGCTCACAGTGCCAGAAGCCCTGACTGCTGATGGCATCCGGGTCGCAGGCGGTGAGCTTATTTGCGAGCTCGCTCAGCATTCCCTCCGGGATTCTGAAATCCGAGGAATAATTGGGATTGCGTCTGTTGACTTCCCGGATAAATGCGTCATACTGAAAAATACATTCAAAGAGCGCGTCCAGCGAGGAATTGAGAAGCCAGTTCTCGTCAGGGTCGATCGGGTTGAATATCACCAGCCGGTCTGATTTCTTTTCAATGCAGATAAAGCTGCCGCTCGCAAGGCTGCCGACCGGAAAGAGTCCGCGCATTTCAAAGGCTGAGGAAACCTGCCTGTCCATGGCGGCAAATTCCATGAAGCTGAGCCACGGTTCGGCGGTTCCGGGCAGCCCGTATTCCCTCAGGGCGGCGGCGGTCGCCGGACTGAGTCCCGCTGCGGAAGGGGAGGAAAGCCTGAATTTTATCATAGGCGAATGTTTCCATCGACGGCAAAAATCCGAAGGAATCATAGCTTCATCAGTTCCTTTAAAAAAGATTCAAGGGTATTTTAGCACAGCGGATTTGCATAGTCAATAGAAAAACAATGAAATCAGGGAAATGCTTTTTTCGGTTTTTTCCGAAAGAAGTGAGAAATCATTGCATTCCGTAAATGCCTGTTCAATAATAAAGATATATCAGCGCTCTACTGCTTTAAAGCGCACAAAAAACAGCCCCAAAATGCTCCAAAATATGCAAAACTATATATTGACTTTTGGAATGCAATCTGATAATATATGTGCTAATGGTCTTGATTTTGCATGATAGCAATTTTGAAGTTCTATTCGCCGTCCGCTCTGACCAAAAGGCAGGTATCAAACAATTTTTACATATATTCCCGGTGCGGTCGGTAATGAAAAAAACAGAGAAAGCACTAATACAGCAACAAAAAAGGGCAGCAATCCTTGGAGGGAGAACCGCAAGGCTCCTTCCGTATAATTAATATCGGTCTTTCAAAAAAAGAAATCACCGGTTTAATTCTATATTTACTGCGATTTGCCTCGGCTTGGTAGCCGGTTTCCAAAAGGGAACGGCTATGTCGGGCAGAAAGCTAAATTTCAGTAAAGGGGGATGTGTGCTAATGTCTGAAAATATCATTAGTCTGAAAAACATCTCGGTGTCGTTCGATGGAGAGGTTATCCTGGACAAGCTTAATCTTGACATAAAGGACGGCGCTTTTGTGACGCTGCTGGGCCCCTCGGGGTGCGGCAAAACGACGACTCTCCGAATTATTGGCGGTTTTCAGGAACCGGATAGCGGAGATGTTTTTTTTGGTTCGGAGCGAATCAACGATCTGCCTCCTCACAAGCGAAAGCTCAACACGGTCTTTCAGCGGTATGCCCTGTTCCCTCATCTGAATGTGTATGATAATATCGCGTTCGGCATGAGGATTCAGAAGAAGAAGGAGTCGGAGATCAAGGCTAAGGTCGGAGAGATGCTCAAACTGGTTTCACTGGAAGGGTTTGAGAAACGCAGGACGTCCACCCTGTCGGGCGGCCAGCAGCAGCGTGTGGCGATTGCCAGAGCGCTGGCCAACGACCCCCGCGTGCTTCTGTTGGACGAGCCGCTCGGCGCACTTGACTTGAAGCTGCGTCAGGAAATGCAGGTGGAACTCAAACGCATTCAGAGCAGGCTGGGAATTACCTTCATTTACGTCACCCATGACCAGGAGGAAGCGCTCTCCATGTCGGACACCATCGTTGTCATGAATCACGGCGTGATTCAGCAGATCGGTTCACCCACCGACATTTACAATGAGCCGGAGAACGGCTTTGTTGCTGACTTTATCGGCGAAAGCAATATTGTGGACGGCATTATGCACGCCGACTGCGACGTGGAATTCTGCGGGGCGAGATTTGAGTGTGTGGACACCGGCTTTGCCAAGGACGAGGAAGTGGATGTTGTCGTCCGTCCGGAAGATATTGTCGTCGTGCCCAAGGAGGAAAGCGCACTCAGGGGAACGGTGACTTCCGTGACTTTCAAGGGCGTTCACTACGAGATGTATGTGGACGTTCCGGGCGAAGAAGAAGAGTGGATCATTCAGTCCACCGTCGCGCAGGAGGAAGGCAAGGAGATCGGCATGACTGTCATCCCTGAAAACATTCACATCATGAAGAAATACACCGGCGACTACGCAAGCGACATAGAGTTTGCATGACGGAGGGCTGACGATGAAGAAAGATTCATGGATTGCCTCACCGTTTATGCTGTGGGTAGTCATATTTACGGTGGTGCCGCTGGCGATGGTCTGCTGGTACGCCTTCACCGATTCCACAGGCGCCTTTACCCTGAGCAATATTGAAACCATAGGTTCCTATTGGGGATACTTAAAAGACTCGCTTGTCATGGGCGCGGTGGCGACGATTCTCTGTCTGCTGCTGGGTTATCCGGTGGCTTATGTGATGTCAAGGGCAAGCTGGGCGACCCAGCAGACCCTCATGATGCTGCTCATGCTGCCGCAGTGGATGAATTTCCTGCTGAGAACCTACGCGTGGATGACCATTCTGGAAAACAACGGTCTGATTAATACCCTGCTCGCAAAGATCGGCCTCGGTCCTTTCCAGATGATAAACACCAAGGGCGCGATTGTGCTCGGCATGGTCTACAACTTCCTCCCTTACATGATACTCCCGATCTATTCCGTCATGGAGAAGATCAACAAGAGCCTCTTTGAAGCGGCGAACGATCTCGGCGCCAACCGTATGCAGACATTCCGCAGGGTGGTAATTCCGCTCAGCCTGCCGGGCGTCATCACCGGCATTACAATGGTGTTCGTTCCGTCGGTCAGCACCTTCGTCATTTCCCAGATGCTTGGCGGAGGACGCAATCCCCTGATCGGCGACGTCATCGAGCGGCTCTTTGTCGGCGCGGCTCCCAATTACAACGTCGGCGCGGCATTATCCCTTGTGCTGATGGTGCTGATTCTTATCAGCATGGCCGTGATGAAGAAATTTGACGACGGCGAAGAAACAGGGGGGTTGATGATGTGAAAATCTTATCGAAAATTTATACAGGACTCATTTTCCTGTTTTTGTATGCGCCGATTGTGGTGCTGATCATCTTCTCCTTCAACCAGAGCAAAAGTCGTTCGGTCTGGAAGGGCTTTTCACTCCGATGGTACGAGAATCTCTTCCGTGACCACATGATTCTGGAGGCCCTCTGGACGTCCATTGAAGTGGCAGTCATCGCGGCGATTGTCTCCACGGTTATCGGAACGGCCGCAGCTGTCGGACTCAAGAAGATGAACAAGGGACTGCGTTCGGTCATGCTGACCCTCAACAATATTCCGATGGTCAATCCCGATATTGTCACCGGTATCTCCATGATGCTGCTGTTTGTAGCGGTGTTTTCCACTACCGGCCTGTTCCGTCCCGGCTTCGGCACATTGGTGGCGGCGCATATCACCTTCTGCATCCCCTATGTCATTCTGTCGGTGCTGCCCAAGCTCAACCAGATGAACCCGAGCATTTATGAGGCGGCGCAGGATCTGGGCTGTCCGCCCTTCCTGGCCTTCATGAAGGTAGTGCTCCCTGAAATCATGCCGGGTATCATCACCGGAATGATGATGGCATTCACCCTGTCGCTCGATGATTTTGTGATAAGCTATTTCACCAGCGGTTCCACGGCGCAGACACTGCCGATGGTCATCTATTCCATGACCAAGCGCAGAATCAGTCCCAAGATCAACGCGCTCTCCGCCTTAATGTTCGTCATAGTGCTGACGCTCCTTGTTGTGATCAACGTCAGACAGATAAGAGAAGCAGCTAAGAAGAATGTGAAGCGCGAAATCTGAACTTTTCACGTTTTACATTTCACACTCTTTATGAAAGGATTTTGATAAATGAAAAGAATATTTGCACTTGTGCTCTCCGCAGCACTTCTGATTTCCGTATGCTCCGTGCTCTCCGGCTGTTCCGAGGAACAGGGGGTCCCCAAGACCGGCGAGGTGCTGTACGTCTACAACTGGGGCGAATATATCTCCAACGGCGACGACGGCACAATGGACGTCAACGCCGAATTTGAGAAGGAAACCGGTATCGAGGTCAAATATCTCAATTTCTCCAGCAATGAGGAAATGTACGCCAAGATGAAGAGCGGCGGCATGACGGTGGACGTCATTGTTCCGTCCGATTACATGATTTCCCAGCTCATTCATGAGAATCTGCTGGAAAAGCTCGACTTTGACAATATTCCCAACTACGAGAACATCGACCAGAAATTCCGCAAGCCGGCATTCGATCCGACCGGCGAATACTCCGTTGCCTACACATGGGGCTGCACCGCGATCTTCTATGATTCCAGATATGTCGACGAAGCCGATATTGATGAGAACACTTGGGATTTGCTCTGGAATGAAAAGTACAGCGGCAAGATTCTCATGTTCAACAATCAGCGCGACGCGTTCGGAGTGGCGGAAGCCAAGCTGGGCTATTCATTGAACACCGAGAATCAGGAGGAGCTGGAAGCCTGCTATGAGGAGCTTGTCAACCAGTGTTCTCTGGTGCAGGGCTATTACGGCGACCAGATCTTTGACAAGATGGAAAGCGGTGAAGCGGTCATCGCTCCCTACTACAACGGCGATCTGCTCATGTTGCAGGACGGCAACGAGTACATCAGGGGATACATTCCGAAAGGCGCGAACACCTTCATCGATTCCATGTGCATTCCCACCTGCTGCCAGAACAAGACAGCCGCCGAGAAGTACATCAACTTCATGTGCCGGGAGGACGTCGCCCTTGCCAATGCCGAATTCATCGGATATGCTTCCCCCATTTCCTCCGTTGTGGAAGAACTTGACGAGGAAGCAACAGGTGAATTCTTCTACCCCTCCGACGCCAAGCTCGCCGAGTGCGAAGTCTTCTACCAGCTTTCCGACGAAACCAACGCATTCCTTTCCACCAAGTGGGAAGACCTCATGAAGGAATTCACCGAAAAGACGAGATAGATTTTGGAAGAGTGCTGTTCCATATGTCCGGGATTTGCGGCGTAATTCCGCTTTGTTCCCTTATTGAATTGATATTCCAAACATTCTGATACATTACACGCAGAATAGAACAAGACAGCCCTGCTGTGTCCATTCAACCGACACAGCAGGGCTGATTTTTTTAATGGAATAGCGGAATGTAAATTACCGGCACTTCGCGAGCAGTTCGCTGACAAGAGCCTGAATTTCATCGGCTGCCGATTCGGCGGGAACCTTCTTCTGCACCGATTTGTCGCGGGTAACGATTTCCACTGAATTATCCTTCATGTTGCGGGGGCTGACGACGGCTCTGACCGGAATGCCGAGCAGGTCGCCGTCCGAGAACATCACGCCGGGGCGGACGTTGCGGTCGTCATAGATCACTTCCACGCCGCGCTTCTGCAATTCGTCATAGAGCGCGTCGGCAAATGCCTTGCATTGCTCGTCGTCGGAGCGCACGCAGCAGAGATTGACCTGCCACGGGGCGATGGACATCGGCCAGATGGGGCCGTAATCGTCGTGATGGGCTTCACAGACCGAGGCGGCCAGTCGTCCGACGCCGATGCCGTAGCATCCCATGATGGGGTAATGCAATTCTCCTTCGCTGTCCACATACTGCATGTTCATCGATTCAGTGTATTTAGTGCCAAGCTGGAAGATATTGCCCACTTCAATGCCTCTGGAAACGTCAAGGGAATGCTTGCCGCAGACCGGGCAGATTCCGCCCGCAAAGGCCTTGGCGAAGTCGTGATATTCCACCTTGCCGAAATCGCGCTCCATGTTGAAGTTGACGTAGTGATAATCAACCTTGTTGCCGCCGCAGGGGAAGTTGGTGAGGTTGATCAGGGAATTGTCATACAGCACGGTGACATTCTCCGGCAGACCCTTCGGGCCGATGAAGCCGGCGACAATGCCGCAGTCTTCGGTGACGGTAGCGGGGTGAATGTCGCAGCGAAGGAAGTTGGTGACCTTCGTTTCGTTGACGTCGAGATCGCCGCGGAGGAAGATGACAATGTAGCTGTCGTCCCTATTGCGCTGATAAACCACCGCCTTGCAGGTCTTTTCGGGCGTGGTGCCGAGGAATTCGCAGAGATCTTCAATGGTATGAGCGCCCGGAGTGTGAACCAGCTCCAGCTCCTTCAGTTCCGCGTCGGGGGTGTTTTCGATAATGCAGTCGGCGGCTTCCATATTGGCGCTGTAACCGCAGTCGCGGCAGAGTACGATGGAATCCTCACCCACCGGTGTGAGCAGCATGAATTCATGCGAAACGCTGCCCCCCATCATGCCGGAATCGGACTTGACCGAGATGGTTTCCGGAATGCCGGCGCGGGAGAAGATGCGCTCGTATGCCTTGTGGCAGCGGTCGTAATACTGTTCCAGATCTTCCTGTGAGGTATGGAAGGAATAGGCGTCCTTCATGGTGAATTCCCTGACGCGGATCATACCGGCGCGGGGTCTCGCTTCGTCGCGGAATTTCGTCTGAATCTGGTAGATCATGAAGGGATATTTGGTGTAGGTGGTGGCATAGTCGCGCACAAGATGAACTGCCGCTTCCTCGTGGGTCATGCCCAGCACCATGGGGGTGCCGTTGCGGTCCTTGAAGCGGAGCAGCTCGCTGGCGATGGAATTGTAGCGCCCCGATTCCTCCCACAGACTGCCCGGCATGACGACGGGGAAGAGAACCTCCTGTCCGTCAATGCCGTCCATTTCCTCGCGGATAATGTTCTCAATCTTGCGAAGAATGCGTTTCAGGGGCATGTACTGGGAATAAATGCCAGATGCCATGAATTTCATATAGCCGCCGCGAACCATCAGCGCGTGGCTGTCAATGGAACATTCGGCAGGTCTTTCTTTAAATCTGTCTCCGACCAGTTTGTCAAGTTTCATTTTTTTATGTCCTCCTGAGTGAATCTGTTTTTTTTGCAACTGTTATATTTTACATCATTTTTTTGGCAAGGTCAAGTGAAATGAAAAAAAAGCCGTCGAATTCGTTATCTGCCCTTCCGTTTTTTCGGAAGGAGTATGCAAAATCTTTTAATTATTATAAAATATCTTGAAAATGGTTTAAAAAAATGATAAAATAATATATAATATGTTTCGGTATCGGTGCGGAAGACGTCAGGTGTTCCCGCATGTGCTGTATATAAGATGAATCAAGGAGCAATCGGACATGAAACTACTCAGAGGAATTATCGCCATGCTGCCGCTGGCAGTGACGGCGGCGGTGCTGCCATTTATGCCGGAAAGTGTTCCGATGCATTACGACATAAACGGTGCTGTCGAACGAATGGGAAGCCGGTATGAGCTGCTGCTTCTGCCGCTGCTGATAATGGTGATTGTAGCTGTCAGTGTGTATTCGATGAAGCATTACGCGGAACGCGCCGACGGAACGGAAAACGACACCGAAGCAAAGGCCGCTAAAGCCAACGCCAAGATGCTGAATATCCTATCCCTCGCGGTGCCTGCCGTATTCGGCGCGCTTCAGATCGGCATTCTCTACATGACCTACCGCAATGCCAAGGCGCAGAGTGTGGAGGTCAATTCGGAGCTCATTGCACGGCTAACATTCGTTCTCATTGGAATTATGTGCGTCGTTTTCGGCTTTTTAATGCCAAACACCGCCCGGAACCACATCTTCGGTCTGCGGGTGACATGGAGCCTGTACAATGATAATACATGGCGCAGAAGCAACCGGTTCGGGGGAATTGTCTTTATGATCATCGGATTGCTTATGATCGTAACGTCATCGTTTGTTCCTGCCACGGCGCTGGTGTTTCTTGTGCTGGGGTATCTTCTTGTCGGCACGGTGGTTTCGGTGGCGTATGCCTACAAATCATACAAAGACGAAATTTCGGCCGAATAGAATGGACGGTTATGATCATAGGAGGGAATATATGAGCATTGCCATAGAGAAGGTTGCCCTTTCGGAATTTGAAATGGAGTATTTCAAATTCGGCAGGGGAAACAGGACGCTGGTCATTTTACCGGGACTCAGCGTGCAGAGCGTCATGAATTCCGCGCGGGCCGTCGCTGATGAATATGCCGTGATGAAGGACGATTTTACGGTCTGGCTTTTTGACCGCCGCAAGTGCCTTCCCGATCTTTATTCCGTTCACGACATGGCGGAAGACACGGTGCTTGCGATGGAAACGCTGGGATTGAAGGATATCTGCCTGTTCGGCGCGTCGCAGGGAGGCATGATCGCCCTTGATATCGCCATCCACCACCCGCCGCTTGTGCGCAAGCTGGCACTCGGTTCCACCACCCCTGACGCGGGAATGACGGACGGCGAAACCCTGAAGAAATGGATTTCCCTTGCCCAATCCGATGACAGTGTCGGTCTGCATGTGGAATTCGGAAGGGCAATTTATCCTGCGGAGGTCTTTGATCAATACCGTGATGTGCTGGCGGCTGCCGGGAAAAGCGTCACCCAAGAAGAACTTGCGCGTTTTATCCGGATGGCCGGTGCTTCGGAAGGCTTCTGTGTCACCGACAGGCTGACCGACATTCAATGCCCGGTGCTGGCGCTTGGTTCGGCTGACGATAAGGTTCTGGGCATTGCGCCCACGGAAGCCTTCATTGAAAAACTCGGTGACCGGCCTGATTTCAGCTATTATATATATGACGGATTCGGGCACGCCGCTTATGATACAGCGCCGGATTACAGAAAACGGCTTTATGATTTTTTTGTAAAATAATGCAAAACCATTCCATTCATACGCAAAGAAAGGATGAATCTAATAATGTCTGATTTTCATTACAATCAGCTATCGGCAAAGCAGAAAAAAATCTACAATTCGCTCTTTGAAGCGATAGGCGGCAGACGGGACGGATTCAATGTCGACACCGCCGATCTGAGGGAAGTCAGCCCCGCCTATGAGGCGTTTTCCTTCGACCACCCGGAGTATTTCTATGTCGATCTCAACAATGTGAAACTGACCATTACTTCCCCCGGAAAGGGAAAGGCGGAACTGCGGTATTTCTACACCCCCGACGAGACCGCCCACCGGAAAAAGAGCATCGACGCCGCTATCGGCAAGCTGCTTGACAACCGCGATTTCGGCAACGCCGATGTTCTGGGGAGAATCCGTCTGATTCACGACAGACTGGTGCGCAGCGTCACTTACGAAAGTCACGCAGCCGTCAAAGGCATGATCATTCCCGACGCGCTCACTATAGAAGGGGTGTTTCTCAGGGGTTCGGCGGTCTGTGAAGGTATCGCCAAGGCGGTGACCTATCTCGGACAGAAACTCGGTATGGATATTCCCGCCATCACCGGCACCGCGACCATAGACGGTTCCAATTACGTTTCTCACGCTTGGAATGTGGTAAATATCGGCGGTAATTACGCACATCTGGACGTGACATGGGATATCACCCTCAGCACCCCGCTGAAATTTACACGCTATGATTACTTCTGTGTGCCCGATGTGGATATGCGGGAAGATCACGCATTCGGGGGCTATTTCCCCTGCGCACACGACATGGGGCTCAGCTTCTTTGAACGCTCGCACAGACTGTTTCACGACATGGATTCCTGCAAAAAATACCTCTCAGAAAAGCTGAAAGAGCGTTCCGATGTGATCTATTTCAAATTCCCCGATCACAGCGTGCCGCCGGAAACCGCTGTCAAGCGCATGGACGACGCTATTACCAATATGCTGCGGCTGCGTTCGCTCTTTATGTTTGATCTGGAAAAGGCGCACAATCCTACGCAGGGCGTCTATTTTTACCGCATACTCAAAAGACTGTGAGCAATTCTTTGTAATATGTGGGCAAAAAAATCAATGGAAGATAATGCAAAACTGTTAAATTAACACTATGTACATCAATTTTGTGTGGTATGTGTTATAATTTATCTGTATATTTATGGGAAAGGAAGATGCTAAAATGCCATTGCTGGAATCCGGGCAGGTGCTAAAGACCATCGCCGGTGTCCGCATCAAGGTGGAGCAATTCATCGCGGAGGGCGGTCAGGGCGAAGTCTACCGCGTCGATTACAACGGAGAGAAGAAGGCGCTCAAATGGTACAAGCCCGAGGCGCTGAGAGACCCCATTCTGCTTTATGACAATCTCAAGAACAACGCCGCGAAGGGTTCTCCGGACAAGGCCTTTCTGTGGCCGGAAGCGGTGACCGAATACATCGGCGGTACCTTCGGATATATCATGGGTCTTTGCCCGGAAGGATATTATGAACTGAGCAAGATATTAGGCTCCAGGAAGTGCAATTTCGTTTCCTTCAAGGCGGCTGCCGAAGCCTGCATTCGCATTGTGTCGGCATTCCGCATTCTTCACAATAACGGCTACAGCTATCAGGATCTGAACGACGGCAATTTCTTCATCAATCCCCAGACCGGCGACGTGCTGATCTGCGATACTGACAACATCGCGAAGAACGGCACAAGCACCGGCATTCTGGGCAAGCCGCGGTATATGGCTCCCGAAATCGTCAACGGCAAGGGCAAGGTGCTGCCTGACACCCAGTCGGACAGATATTCCATGGCGGCCATCCTGTTCCTGATTCTCTTTAACAATCACCCGCTGGAGGGCAGTCACTGGGTGATGGTCACCTGCATGACCGACGAGATCGCAGAGAAGCTTTACGGCACCGCGCCGTTGTTTATCTTCGATCCAAGCAACAGAAGCAACGCTCCTGTGAGAAATCTCCAGATCAGCGTGATCGAGCGCTGGGCGTTTATGCCGGAATATCTCAAAAGCAAATTCGTTACGGCGTTCAGTCAGGAAGCGCTGAAGACACCCGGCAAGCGCCTGAGAGAGCTTGACTGGCTGCAAGTGCTGGTCAGATTCAGAAGCGACATCGTCCGCTGCTCCTGCGGCAACGAGGTGTTCATTCAGAACGCCGCCACCACAAAATGCGACGTATGCGGCAAGCCGGTCGCGGTGACTCATACCATAGCGCTGCCGGGGTATTCCATTACCGCCGCCGGAGGGTCAAGGGTATACAGATGTATGCTCGGCACATGCAACGCCGACGAAGCGCTGAATCCCGTTGCCTGCGTGGTAACACGCAAGGACAAGCCGGGCGTGCTTGGATTCAGAAACATGAGCGGCCGCATATTGAATGCCACCACTCCCAGCGGCAAGCCCAAGCAGATCAAGCCGAATGAAGTCATTCCCTTCAATCCCGGCATTGTGATCGAGGCGTTTGATAAGAAAATAGAGTTCAAATAATTTCTTATTGATTTCATATCGTTCGCAGATACTTTTCATTTTGCACACCATTATCCGTGTGATATTCAAATGATTAATAGTAAACAATATTCAGGAGGTTTTTGTTATGCCAAGTACAGAAGGTGTTATCGTCAAGAAGGTTCTTCCGCTGATCTATGTGATCGACACGTCGGGCAGCATGTTCGGCGACAGAATCGCCAGCGTCAATGAGGCCATTCACGAGCTGGAGCCTATTCTCCGCGAAAAGGTGGGGGAAATTCCCGAGGCCGAGATCAAGATTGCCGCGCTGACGTTCTCTTCCGGCGCCCAGTGGATTACATCCAACGGTCTGGTTTCTCTCGACGACTTTTTCTGGAATGACGCCACCGCCGGCGGTCTGACCGATCTCGGCGCGGCGCTCAGGGAACTCAATCAGAAGCTCAGCCGCAGCTCCTTCCTTGTGAGCGATACCGGATTCTGCGCGCCTGTGCTTATCTTCATGAGCGACGGTGAGCCCAACGACAACTGGGAGAAAGAGCTTAACAGCATCAAGCAGAACAACAAGTGGTTCCAGGCGGCGCGCAAGATTGCCATTGCTATCGGCGAGGACGCCAATATAGAAATTCTCACCAAGCTGGTGGGCAGCAATGAGGCTGTCATCCAGACCAACGATCTCGAAACGCTCAAGAGAATGATCATCGCGGTTTCCGTTTCGGCCTCCATGCTGGCAGGTTCTTCCAGAATGGCGGGCGACGCCGCCAGCGGTTCCATGATTCTTGAAGCCGCCACTACCAATCTCGATTCGGACACCTACACCGTTGCTCCCGAAATCGCCGATTTTGACGGCCCTGACCTGATGGCAGCCGGAAACGGCGGCGTTCAGGACGTCTGGGATGACAGCGGAGACTGGAACTGATTATATGCTGGGAATCTTTAAAAAGGCTGATTCTCCGCAGTACGAGCTTTTCTGTTCCTCGGTGCGCGGATACAGCCATATTCGAAAGGACACTCCCTGCGAAGACTTCGGAGTCAAAAAGAGCATGGAAGGCATCAAGATATTCGCTGTGGCGGACGGACACGGAGATCCCAACTGCCTGAGAAGCAGCATAGGCTCGGAATACGCCTGCCGCATTGCCTGCGAGGCTCTTGAAAACTTTGCCGTAAACGTCGCGGACAACTGCTTTGAGAACAAGCTCTTTGACAGGCTGGAATTTCCGGTTCTGATGGACCGTCTTGTCAGAAGCATCATTGCGAAATGGACGAATGAAGTGGACTCTGAGCTGAGCAACCATCCTCTTACAGATGAGGAATACGCAACAGCCTCAAGGCTGGGCGACGAATACCGCAGGGGAATCAGAACCGAAAGAATGTACGGCACGACCCTGATTGCGGGTCTGCTGACGGAAAAATACCTGCTTCTGCTCCAGCAGGGCGACGGCAGGTGCGTCGTGTTTGACAGTGAAGGCAAAGCGAGCCAGCCCATTCCTTGGGACGACCGCTGCGTCGGCACCGCGACGACGTCGCTGTGTGACCCCGATGCCTCACGCAGCGTGCGTTCTCATGTGATCAATCTGGAAGAAAATCCGGTGATAGCCTGCATTGCGGGTACCGACGGAGTCGAGGACAGTTTTCCGACCTCGATGGAAAAGACCCACGCCTATTACAGAAACATTCTGAAAGAAGCCTGTGAAATCGGCGTGGAGGCAATGGAAAACGCGCTTGCTACGGATCTCAGTGAACTGAGCCGGCAGGGCAGCGCCGATGACGTTACCGTCAGCGGATTCATTGATGTAAAGAGAACCAGAAAATTCCTGGATGAATTCGAAAAAGCGAATGAGCTGGTCAATATCCGTGACGAGCTTGCGCTTGTCAATAACAGAATCAAGTCCATGGAGAGCGGCGGAATGCTGGAGCATCTCGCGAAGACATACGACGGTCTGGCGCTTTCCTACAGAACGTCTGAGGAAAAGTATCTGGAACTGGACGGACAGTGCCGTGAGCTTCAGGAAAAGATAGAAGCCCATGAGCAGGAGGAGATTCCCGATCAGGAAAAGCTGCCTTCCGATGTCAGGGAGCTGCTTTCCAAACTGCGCTTCACCAAGGATATGCTAGCTCCCGCAAAGAAGGATCTTGAAAAACTGACGGAAGAGCGCGACGAGGCAAAGAGAATTTATGACGAGGTTTCCGTCCAGATGAAGTCTGTGGAGGAAAGATATCTTCCCCGTAAGGAGAAATATGAAGATCTTCTCAGGCAAAAGAGCGAGATAACCGACAGGCTCAGTGAGCTTGAATCCCAATAGACGATAAGAGCGCAGGGAGTGTGAATTGATGGATGCAAATGTAATTCTGTGCAGATGCGGCAAATGCGGCAAGCTCTACGGTATCAGGGTGGAGAGAATGGCCGACGGGGACTGGTGGCGCACATGGGCGTTCAGAATCTCGGAAAAAGGCGCGCGTCACGAGGGCTTTGACAAAAACGTCATCCGCGGCAATATGTACGAAACGGCGGATTACCCCGGCTGTCCCCATTGCGGAACGCATGATTTCGTGCAGTGCGGATACTGCGGCAGGATCAACTGCTGGAATCATGAGCCGGCCCTGTACTGCTCGTGGTGCGGTAAGCTGATGGAGAATATTGTCGTTGCCCGGGATAAATTTGATGTGTCGGCCAACCAATTCTGACATTGGTGAACGGAGACCATTCCGGATTAAATCATTAAGGAAGTGCAGTCTGATTGATCTGTAATGTTTGCAAAAAGGAGTGGGTCAGTTCGCCTGACGACACCCGATGTCCGCACTGCGGCGCCGATCTGGTTAAAGGAACGGATCAGCATACCATTCCGGGGGTCATTTCATTCCTTATTAAAAAAGAGGGCACGGATATTCTTCTGAAGCCTGATACGGTTATGTCATATATTTCCGATCTGGTGCAGGGGCACGACCGTGAGAAAAAGCTGATCCGAGTGGGCAGTACAAACGGGATCTTTCAGAAGGCTCACGCTATTCTTGTCGAACCCAAGCAGTCCCGCCGCGAGGTGATGGTGCTGGACGCCAAGCGTCACCTGATGGACAACGCCTTTCTGTCTGAGGCAAATGCGGTTGCGCTGGTCAACATGGCGCTGGAAGGAATAGGTCTTCCTTCTCTGAGGCTGAAAGCGGAGCCGGAGCAGGTTTCCAAGCCGCAGAGCAAGAAGCCCGCCGTGCAGCAGCCGAAGACAGAACGCACCCATCAGGAAAAGCCAAAACCGACCCGGCAAACCTCCTCTCCGCCAACGCAGCCCGTTCCGAAAAAGCCTGTCCGTCAGAGCAATACGTCCAATAAACCGTTCAGGCTTAACACGATAAGCACCTTTGAATATGACGGCAGCTCTTTTGCCTCCAGAAAGGTGCAGGGGCCGCTGTTTCTCAGGGGAGAAGCGCGTATGATTGGCATTCTGGTAACATACGACGCTGTCATCCGCGATATGAATGTGTCGCTCGACTGGCAGATCTTCCGTCAGGACGGTTCTCCCGTAACAGGATTGATACACGGCGGAGGAACGGTGAAACAGGGGGACACCGACTATTATCAGGGCTGGGGCTGGCAGACTCCCGGCAACTGGGCAGCGGGAAGATATACAATCAAAGCTTCCATGAACGGTTCCAATCAGCTTACCACATATTTTGACATTGTCGAAGGCAGATATGATAATCCTCTGCTGTCAATGAACGAGGTAAAGCTTTTCAGTGCCGGCGCTGTTCCGCCTGCGGTTGCGGACAGGAAGTATTCCGCTATGTTTTATTCTCAGCAGGCAAGACGCATTTATTTTGAGATCAGCCTGCAAAAGATGACCACACCGGTCTACACCACGCTGAATTATAAGATCACCAGGCAAAACGGAGAGATTTTCGCCCATTACGCGGTACCTATCCGATTCCACACCGGAGATGACAGATGCTGGACAGGCTTCGGCTGGGACGCTCCGGGACACTGGCAAAAGGGACGCTACGGATATGAGATTTCCATAGGAGCGGTCAACAATATCTTCCGGGGCGTATTTGACATTGTATAATCAGGATAGTATGTTTTCCGCCGGCATTTTCCTTTTAGAGCCTGTTCAGCATCTCCGCGTGTGCGTACCGCGCAGTCAGATTTTTCGTCATATGAAGCCAAAACCGTAGGCAATACTTTGTGTATTAACTAGCGAAACACTCGTTTCGCTTGGATTTTGGCAAAATATGGCGGAAAAGATGCAAGTGGGACGTGCGTGGAGAGATACGTCAGCAGGCTCTTAGAAAGGTGTCGGCGGGAACTGTTTTTATGCACGGAACATACTATGGATATCGGGATTGCGTTTCAGAAAAGGTCAAAAAAATAATAAAAAACAGAAAAAAACACTTGACTTTTGGGTTCGGATAGTGTAATATATATAGCGTCACTGAGAACGGAACGGTCAAGCGAATGTTTCTTCACATTGCCGTGGTGGTTGCTCCGGTTTTCAAAAGGCATTTTTTGGGAGCATAGCTCAGCTGGGAGAGCATCTGCCTTACAAGCAGAGGGTCACAGGTTCGAGCCCTGTTGTTCCCACCACATCTGGCCCGGTAGTTCAGCTGGTTAGAACGCTAGCCTGTCACGCTAGAGGTCGACGGTTCGAGCCCGTTCCGGGTCGCCAGATTTGCCTCTGTAGCTCAGTCGGTAGAGCAGGGGACTGAAAATCCCCGTGTCATTGGTTCGATTCCGATCGGAGGCACCAAAAGCGGATGCATTGTCATGCTTCCGCGAAAAATGCGGAATTAGCTCATCTGGTAGAGCGCCACCTTGCCAAGGTGGAGGTAGCGAGTTCGAGCCTCGTATTCCGCTCCAATAGACAAAGCTGTTCTTTCCTGCCTGGAGGACAGCTTTTTTTGTTGGAATGACCTTCAATTATTAAAAAAAAATGAATGTTATCTGTAAATCTATAACTTCATTGACATTTGCAGCTGTTATATGTATAATTATTATTAAAGTGCTTTTAGAGGTGGATTTCATTGAAAGAAAGATTCCCGCTATATCCTGAAGATATGTCCAATGACTTTGGACGGGCAAACGAACTGGGAAGCAACGGAGGTATTTTCGACTCGAAAGGCGACAAAATAATTCGTCAAAATAAAGCTGATAAAAGTGAAAAAAAAGAAAAACCTGATACTTCCGAAATAGTTCATGGCAATCAAATAAAGGAACAAGACAAATTGCCTTTTTATGATAAACAAGAAGACGATACTATAATCAAACCGGCCAATAGCGTTCCACCAGCAGGCTCCGATAAGGCGCAAAAGAAAAATCATTCCGGCAAAAATGTCTTTAAAAAGGGCTTGGTTTTGGTTGCGGGCATTTTCTTGGCGGTTATCGTATCCGGCGTGGTTTATCTTAGCACTCACGCAATTCTGGGCGAATTGTTCGGCAAACACGAATTTTATTCACTGAATGCAACGGAGATTGATCTAAGCGGAAGCGACTTTACCGATTACTCTCAGTTATCCAGAATCACATCCTTGGAGGTTGTGAATCTTACCAATTCTCCTTTCAGCAGGCTGTCCGATCTGTATGCCTGTAAAAATCTCAAAGAGGTGATTCTCGCTGACCGTGTGCTTTCTCCGGAAAACTGCATCGAGTTTTACAAGCGATTGCCTGATGCGCTTCTGGTGTGCAGAGTGGATATCAACGGACAGATCTATGATTCCGGAATTACTGAAATCAAGCTGCATTCCGCCAATCCGGAGAGCATAAAGGACTATGCTGCCCTGTGCCGGCTTGCAAAAATTGATCTGACCGAAGCAGCCGTTTCGATCGAAACATTGAAAGCCGCGTTTGATTCTTTTCCGGACTGCACTATTCTCGCGAATGTTGCGCTTAACGGAAGTGAATACAAGTCGGATATTGAATATATCAAACTGAAAGGGGTTTTGTCTGATCAGGATGTGCAGGCGATGGCGTTCTTTCGCAATCTGAAGAAGATTGATGTAGTGGCGTGTAAAAATCCTGAAATTCTGGATCAGTTTATCTCGGACAATCCTGACATAAAAATTAGTGTTCCGTATAATCTGCTTGGAAAAACAGTGGGAACCGAGGACGAAGTTGTCGATCTCCGAGGGAATAAATATACACTCAGCCAGGTGCAGGATGCCTTGAAACAGGCGCTGCCGAAACTGAAATCGCTTAAAAAGATTGATATGTGCGGCTGCGGACTGAATAACAAGGAGATGGAAAAGCTGTGTGAAGCCTATCCTGATATCAAGTTTGTCTGGATGATTGCGTTCGGACATTGGCATTTGCGGACCGATGCTGTCGCGTTTGCGGCGCTCAACAGCAACGGTGAGGAATTCTATAATCAGGATCACTATGCGCCGATTTTCAAATACTGTACTGATTTACGGGCGCTTGATCTCGGACACAGTCTGATAACTGATATCTCTGATATCTCGTCGCTGAAAAAACTCAGAGCGGTCATTCTGACGGATAATAAAATCAGAAATATTGATGCTTTTGCGGAGCTTCACGACCTTGAATTTATTGAAATGAACGCAACCAACAATGTTACAAGCCTCGAACCGCTCAGGAATCTGAACAATCTCAGGTTTGTCAATCTGTGGAACAGCAGTGATGCAAAGGATTTATCGCCGCTCTATCATCACGATAAGCTTGAAATTGCAATACTTGATCGCTCGGTGCCGAAAGAGGAACGTGAAAAATTCATTGCTTCCAATCCGGACTGCAAGTCGTTTTTCTATGTTGATTATACTTTGGGGCTGACCACGACAAAGGAATGGCGTGAAAATCCCTACCGCGTGATGTTGAAACATATGTTCAGAACCGATAGAGCGTTTTTCAATTGGCAGTATGTGACAGGCTTTGATGAGGAAACCGGTGAATACATTATCGATTACACGACTGATCAGTACCGTTATAAGTAATATTACAAAATACGCGCTCAGACGTCGCATACCAGCGATGTCCGGGCGCGTAATTTTTCTCATTTCATTGGCTTGTTTTTCATTTCAGGGTAGCTTCCGAGCACTTCCAGAGCGGCCACATGGGTGTCCTTCAGCTGTCCCGTAGCGAAATCAGCCGGTTCGTGTATATTGAACATAAAGCCCTGTTGGCCGTATCGCAGATCAACGCCTTCTATGTATTTTTCTTCTATCGAGGCGTGAAGCACCCTGCCGATGATCATGGAACTGATTCCTTTTCGTGACAGGTCTACATTGCAGGCGAGCTGGCATTCCAGCGACATGAATGCCTGTTTGAGGTGAGGAACCTTGACTTTCACGGATTTTTCAGGGGTAAAATGCCCGCTCGCGAATTCATCGCAGTCATTGGAATTGTCCACAATGGTAGCAATGCAGTTGGGATAGTAATCCGCACTGATGAAATTGATACAGAATTCGCCGTCACGGACGATATTTTCATAGGTGTGTGATGTGTGGGAAATATTCTGCATGACGGCGAAATATCCTCCCTCATCCCCTCCGAAACAGCTCCATGAATGAAAACACAGATTGGGCAAACCGTTTTCTTTGAGCGTGGATATCAGAAAGAGCGATTGAGGAATCGCGCAGGCAAATTCCATATGCGAGAAGGTGTCGAACTGCCCCTGCCAGTTTTCGTAGAGCAGCTCGGCGGTGTCCATGCTGATTTCACGTTTCAATTTCTTTCCTGCTTTCCTTATTGATAATAAAGTCTGAAAGGGCAAATGGCGCGTAAAGAATAATCCATACCAGAACCAGCAAGCCGACCATAGGCAGCAGGTAGGCGTCGTTACCCAGCCAGTCTGCAAACTGACCTGTGAGAGTGCCTGATACAGGCCCGTTGATGAAATAGTAATTACTGCCGATCAATCGGTTCAGCAGCAGGGCAGGTATCATTGTGACCAGAAGCATCAGCGTTACGCCGGGAAGAACGCGGAAGTCCGGCCGGAAAAAGCCGCAGAAAACCATGTAGAGCGGAATCAGCACGATAAAGGTATGCGCGACCATGAGGTGCATGAAGTAGAAGCTCAGCAAGGGAGAATTACCGATATCGGGCGTGATAAGCGCAAACAGCGCACCCGGCATATTGACTGCGTAGATGAAATTGCGGAAGATCCTGTTGTCGGAAAACACAGCCAGCGGATAGGTGAAAACCGAAATGGAGCAGAGATGGAAGGGCAGTCCCGTCCTGATATTGAATTCATCAGGGTTGAGCGCAAAATGGATGTACCTGCTGAGTTCTATTGCGGTAAAGACGGCCCAGAGCGCAATGAGAAGATTCCTTTTCCCTTTTTGTCCGAGTTTTCCTCCGGCAAAAATCACAACAGCGCTGAATAGTGCCGCCGCTGACAGAAGCGTCAGATGCTCCGCAGAGAAAAGCTCCACCGGTTGAGTGGCGTTTATGATAGCTGTCACCTCTTATCCTTAGGGATGCGCTGATTAAAGGCTTGCCGTCGATTCCGCGCCGCGAGGATACGTCTTTGAGCGGAGCGAGAATCGACTTAATCAGCACTTCCCTAGATATGACTGTTATTCCCGGAAACGAGGGGCATTATTCTTTGTTTTTCCTGACAAGCCGTTGGAATTCCTCGCCGCGCACTTCAAAATTTTTGAACATATCATAGCTCGACGCGGCAGGGGAGAGAAGGCAGATTTTGCCTTTCGCTGTGATTTCCATTGCCTTTTCCACGCCTTTGTCAAAGTAATAGCACGGATAAATACTGATTCTGCTGTCAATGCCGTATTCCCTGAACAGCGCTTCCATTCGTCCGGTTGTCTGACCGACAAGAACAATATTGTCTATATCGGCGGTGGTAAGGAAGTCGGCGAGGTCGTTGTAGTCAATCCCCCTGTCCATTCCTCCCAGAATAATGGTGCCGACGTTGCCGAGGGATTTGACGGCGTTGATCGCCGAACGGCAGATCGTGGATATGGAATCGTCGTAATAGGTGACGCCTCCGAATGTGCCGACTCTTTCCAGCCTGTGCGCAAGTGGACGGAAGGAGGCGAGGGAAGCCTTGAATTCCTCATTGCTTATGTCGAAGAACTCCCTGCAAATAAAGTAATCGATGCCTATGTTGTAAAGATTGTGCTTTCCGACCAGCCATGTGTCCTCCGGGACGATTTCAACCGAGCCGCCGGGAACGGTGACGGTGTTTCCGCTTACCGAAATATCGGCGGGAACGCTTTTGCCCAGTCCGTCGCAGGCGGTAATCAGCCGGCCTTTGCGGGGATAAACGGAAAGTGTGTCAAGATCGGAGCAGTTGAGAATGACGGTGTCGTTTTCCTGCTGAAAGCTGAATACGTGTGACTTGGCCTTGATATAATTCTCCATTGTCACATAATGGTCAAGGTGTTCTTCATAGAGATTGAGAACCACACCGACGTGAGGAGAATGCCTGACGAATTCCAGCTGGTGACAGGACATTTCGAAGACAACCGAAGTATTTTCATCAATCCTGTCAATATAATCGAAGCAGGGAATTCCGATATTTCCCACAAAGACCGTGTTGTCATCGTGCTTTTTCAGCAGGTGATAGAGCAGGGAAGAAGTCGTGCTTTTGCCCTTTGTTCCGGTTATGCCGAAGGTATTTCCTCCGAAAGCGGTCAGAAAAACCTCCGTCTGCGACGTCAGGCGGTCGATGATCTTTTCGGGATGAAATACAGGTATTCCGGGGCTTTTGAAGATGTAATCAAATCCATCGAAGTCGATGCCCTGTTTTTCGGTGTCCCAGAAATCACAGCAGGGATAGGGCGTCATGTCGAACTGCTTGCTGTCGGCAAGCGTCAGATGCATTTCGGGATAGATCGACCTGATGTAGTTGAAGGTGGAAATACCTTCTCTTCCCATGCCCCATATGACGGTTTTTTTGTTTTCAATAAATGAGATGATGTTTTTCATGGATATCAACGCTCCTTTGTTTATCTCAATTATAGCATTCACATACAGCTTTGTCAATAAAAGAGCAGATGACACCATCCAATTCCGGCGGAATTGCGGAATCAATTTATGCAGAATCTGCACATATCCCTTGATTTTGGTCGGACGGTGTGTTATAATTTAGCTGTTGCAAATTTGACAAATACTACAGTGACAAGGGAGATAATTATCATGAGTCAGTTCAAGATAGCCACAAAATGCGTACAGTCGGGCTATTCCCCGAAGAACGGTGAGCCGAGAGTGCTTCCGATCGCCCAGAGCACCACATACAAGTACGATTCCTCCGTGCAGATGGCAAAGCTCTTTGATTTGGAAGAAGAAGGCTTTTTCTACACCAGACTCGCCAATCCGACGGTGGACGCGGTGGAGAAGAAAATTGCCGACCTCGAAGGCGGCGTCATGGCGATACTTACCAGCTCAGGTCAGGCCGCGTCCATGTATTCCGTACTCAACGTATGCAAGGCAGGCGATCATCTGATCAGCTCGTCGGCTATTTACGGCGGCACATTCAACCTCTTTAACAAGACCCTGCGTGATCTTGGCTTGGAGATAGATTTCATCGATCCTGACGCTTCCGCCGAGGAAATCAATAAGCTGTTCAAGGACAACACCAAATGCGTCTTTACCGAGATGCTTTCCAATCCTTCCCTTACCGTTCTGGATCTGGAGAAATGGGCGGAAGCGGCTCATTCCCACGGCGTGCCGCTGATTGTTGACAATACTTTCCCCACCGCCATCAACTGCCGTCCGATCGAATTCGGAGCGGATGTGGTGGTGCATTCCACCAGCAAATACATGGACGGTCATGCCTGCGCACTTGGCGGAGTGGTAGTGGACAGCGGCAGATTTGAGTGGAAAAACGGCAAATACCCCATGTTCACAGAGCCGGACGAAACCTACCACGGGGTTGTCTATGCCGAGCATTTCGGCCCGGCCGCTTACGGCGCGAAGATCAGGGTGCATCTTATGCGCGATATGGGCGCTATGATGGCGCCCCAGAATGCCTTCCTGCTCAATCTCGGTCTGGAAACGCTCCACCTGAGAATGGCCAGACACTGTGAAACCGCCATGGCTGTGGCGAAATTCCTTGAAAACGACGCCCGCGTCGCGTGGGTGAATTATCCCGGGCTTGAAGGTAACAAATATTATGAGATCGCCAGAAAATACATGCCGGACGGCACCTGCGGCGTTGTTTCCTTCGGCGTGAAGGGCGGCAGGGAAGCGGCCACGAAATTCATGGATTCTCTGAAGCTTGCCGCCATCGTGACTCATGTTGCCGACGCGAGAACCTGCGTGCTTCATCCCGCCAGCACAACACACCGCCAGCTCAATGACAGGGAGCTGGCGGAATGCGGCGTATCACCCGACCTCATTCGCTTCTCGGTGGGCATCGAGGACGCGGACGACATCATCGCCGACATTGATCAGGCGCTTGATGCCGCGACGAAGTAATTTATCATCAATAGGCAGAAAATCAAAATGCCTGTGCAAGGCTTATCCGCACAGGCATTTTTGAGATATGACAGAGAAAAAATACTCCGGCAGGGGAAAGGACACAACAGATCAGTATGAAGGTTGGATTGGTTTTGGAAGGAGGAGCGATGCGCGGGTTGTATACCGCCGGCGTGCTGGATACCTTTCTCGACAATGGGATAAAGGCGGACACGGTCATCGGCACTTCGGCGGGTGTGCTTTTCGGGGTGAATTTCGCTTCCGGACAGCGCGGAAGGGCATTGCGCTACAATAAGAAATACGCGCCGAAGGGCTGTTATATGGGACTTCGCTCCCTGCTCACCACAGGAAATATTATCAACAGGCAGTTTGCCTATTACGATCTCCCTTCCCGGCTGGATGTTTTTGACGAGGAAGCCTATGAAAATTCCGGCATTGATTTTTACGCTACCGTCACCAACGTCGAAACCGGAGAAGCGGAATACATTAAAATTTCCGACTGCTTCGGGCAGATGGAAGTGATGCGCGCGACTTCCGCCATGCCCTTTGTGTCAAGAATTGTGGAGTATGACGGAAAAAAATACCTTGACGGCGGCATTGCGGACAGCATTCCGGTGGACAAGGCTGTTGAAATGGGCTGTGAAAAGATCATTGCGGTGTTGACACGTCCTCTGGAATACCGCAAGGGCAAGACGAATTCCCGTCTTGCGGAGCTGATGTACGGCAAAAAATACCCCAAGGCAGCCGCGAGAATCAACAGCCGCCCCGACGAGTACAACGCCTGCGTAGAAAAGATCATAGGCATGGAAAAGCGCGGAGAGATTTTTGTCATTCGTCCGTCACGAACGGTTAAGGTCAGGCACATCGAGCGGGATACGGATAAATTGCAGGAAATTTATGATCTGGGAGCCGCCGACTGTGCCGGGAAAATGGAACAATTGAAAAAATATCTTGTTTCCCCTCGAAAGGTAAGTGATTAGAAGAATATGGTTTTTTCCAGTATGACATTTTTGCTTCTGTTTTTGCCGGTGACGATACTTCTGTACGCCCTCAGAAGAAATATCAAGTGGAAAAACGGAGTGCTGCTGATTGCGTCCCTGTTTTTTTATGCTTGGGGAGAGCCTGTATATATTCTTCTCATGCTGATTTCCACCGGCATCAATTATCTCTGCGCGCTGGGAATCGATCGCAGCGGTTCAGCAAAGAATGCCAGAAAGCTATGGCTGTTCATCGGAGTAACCGCTTCGATGGTTTTCCTGATCTGGTTCAAATACGCCGCTTTTATGGTGAATTCATTTGCCGGTGTGTTTTCTCTGCCTTATCATATGGCGGAGAAGAAGCTGCCTATCGGGATTTCGTTTTATACCTTTCAGGTGCTTACCTACACGGTAGATGTCTACCGGAAGAAGGCGGCCGTGCAGAAGAATCCCGCAAGACTGCTGCTCTATGTGAGCTGTTTTCCGCAGCTTATTGCGGGGCCGATCGTGCAGTATGCGGATGTCGCCGGAATGCTCGATGACCGTCCGTTCAATTCCCGGCGCTTTTCAGAGGGCGCAAGAAGATTCGCGGTGGGTCTTTCCAAAAAAGTAATCCTTGCCAACCTCTGCGGTTCCGCGATTTCCCACATTGATCCGGCCGATGCATCGACTGTGGTATCCTTTGCGGGGGCGTGGTATGTCGCGTTGATGTACACCTTCCAGATTTATTTTGATTTTTCCGCCTATTCGGATATGGCTATTGGTCTGGGAAGGCTGTTTGGCTTCGATTATAAGGAAAACTTCAATTATCCCTATGTCTCGGGAAGCATTACCGAATTCTGGAGAAGGTGGCATATTTCCCTTGGCAGCTTTTTCAGGGATTATGTCTACATTCCGCTCGGAGGCAGCAGATGCTCGGTGCGCCGTACCATATTCAATATGATGGTGGTGTGGTCACTTACCGGATTCTGGCACGGAGCAAGCTGGAATTTTATCCTCTGGGGGATGTATTACGGGCTGCTTCTTATCACAGAGCGGTTTGTTATCGGCCGTGAACGCTTGAATAAGCTGCCCTATCTGCTCCGGGCGCCGGCGATATTCGTTTTGGCGGTCATAGGGTGGGTGCTGTTTTATCACACCGATTTGTCACTTGCCGCCCGTCAACTTTGCGCAATGATAGGAATCGGAAATCATTTGCAGCTTGTTGATCCGCTGACTGCCGCCGTAGTCAGGAAATATTCAGTCCTTCCGTTGATGGCGTTAATTGCCGCTATGCCCGTTCTGCCGGCGGTCAGGAAGTTAGCCGACGACAACAGAGTTACCCGCGCACTCTCTTACGTTGCGGCAACGGTACTTATGCTGCTTTCCCTTGTCTTTCTGGTTGGTCAGAGCTATAATCCTTTTATCTATTTCAGGTTTTAACGGAAGGAGCGGTAAGCAATTATGAAAAAGAACAACGTATTCTTCATAGTGACGATGTGGTGGTTCATCCTGTGTTTTATTATCGGCGCTTCGATCATCTGCTTTACTCCTGATATCGAGAGGATTTCATTCGATGAAAACCGGGTGCTTCAGAATGCCCCTGAGATTTCAATCAAAAGCATCAGGAGCGGCGAGTACGCGGAACAATTTGAGTCCTTTCTGTCCGACAGCATTCCGGGACGCAAGCAGCTGATCAAGCTGTCTGACAGAATGCTTTCATGGATTTCGGTAAACAATTCTGACGATTTATATTATCTGGACACCACCGAGAAGGAAGTCAACGAATATTTCAACCAGACAGTATCCGAATCTGACATTTCTTCCGGAATCAGTGAAGATATCGATAAAAGCGGGACAGATGACAGCCAATTAAACGAGGAAGAAGACGCCTGTTTATGGGTAAACTACAAGGACGGAAGCGTAAAAATTCTCAACAAATACCCTGAAAAGCATATGCGGCACTCCGCCGAGACCCTTGACCTGCTTGCCTCGCTCTTGCCTGATGAGGGAAAGCTGTATTTCACCACCATGTCATTTCCCAGCAATGTCCGCATTTTCAGCAATAATATAAAAACCGCTTCGGGATGGGAATCAACGCTTCCCGAAAAAATGAACGCGTTGACTTCCGACAAGGTCGAATGTGTTGATTCCTATGAGATACTGGAACCGTATATCCTCGAAGGAGAAGATCTGTTTCTTCACACCAATCACCAATGGAACGATCATGGAGCGTATTATGTATTCAGCAGCATAATTGCCTCACAGGGTCTTACTCCGACTCCCTTCGATGAATACAGCTATGATGTGAACCGCGTGAATAAGAGCATCTATACCGATTACTATCATTTACTGTACCCTTTGGCGCCTGCGAATAACTGGCGGATCCACAATATTGATAAAAAAGAACAGCTTCGTTTTATGAATTATCATGTCGGATCCACTTCCTCCTATCTCAACGGCTCACAATACCCGTGGAAAAAAGTGGAAACAGGTTTTCATACAGGGCGCAACGCTCTGGTGATAGGCGATTGCTTTACTTTGGCATTCACACCTTTTTTACTGCCGTATTATGACGAGGTTCATGCCACACAGTTATCCAAGGAGTATTTTAACAGGGTCAGACTGGGAACCTCTGTGACAGATATGATAGAGCGAAACAACATTACCGATATCTACTATATCTCTTCCGAGTCGGGCGGTGTGAATACAGAAACGCTCCAGTTTCATATCAAAAAAATGCTGGATTAAAAAAGCTTGCTTACGATCGCTAAAAAAGGGGGAATAAAATGAATTCGGTCAACAGAGAGAGCAGGGCGTTTCCTGTCAATGCGATAAGAATTTCTGTCGCGCTGGGAATTGTTTTTTTCATCGTTGCGGGGATAATGATGAAAAACCAATCGCTGGTCAAATCCAAGCTGGTCGGAATCATCGCTCTGGGCGGAAACTATGAAATGGCGCTGGAGTTTTTAAACGAAATAGACGCGGAAAAAGCCCCGGAGCATTATAACGACGGCATGTATAATGTGGGTCAGTCTATGATAAAAAGAGGAGACTACGATTCTGCGCTGGAATGCTTTTCAGGGCTGGGAGATTATTCCGACAGTAAGCAAATGTGCATTCTCTGTCATCAGAAAAAGGCTGAAAAGCTCATGTCGGAAGGAGATTATTTCGCTGCGTCGGATGTCCTGAAAGATTACCTTCATTCCGATTGGAGCGGGGAACTGTATAAGGAGTGTCAGTACAATATCGCTTTGGACAAAATCGAAAACGGCGACTGGCTTGTAGGCGTTAAACTTCTTTGGAGCATCAGAGAATACCGCGACGCGAAATCTCTTGCAGAAAAGACAGCGCGTGAAAAATCGGGTGAATCCGATATTCAAAAGATTCTGAACAGCGAAGACACCATTGATTCTTCCATCATGCAGGATTATATCGTTCTCAAAGATAACAGAAATCTTCTGAAAAACGGCTCCATTGCCGTAGGATTTTATCACACGGTAGGACTGCGACAGAACGGAACCGTGTTAGCCTGCGGCAGGAATGAACAGGGTCAATGCAACACCGAGGGCTGGAAGAATGCGGTCATGGTGGCGGCCGGTGCGTATCATACCGTTGCCCTTCTTTCTGACGGAACCGTGGTTGCCTGCGGCGACAACAGCTGCGGTCAGTGCAATGTCGGCGGATGGAAAAATGTGGTGCAGATTGCGGCTTCTGATTATAATACCGCCGCGCTTCTTGCGGACGGCACCGTTGTGACATGCGGATTCAATGAATGGCAGCAGACTGCAAACTGGAACCATATGGAAAGCATATGCGCCGGCACATATTCCCTCTGCGGTATCACTATGAACGGTGAAATGATGACCACACATCCTTCCTTTCTTTTGGAAGATAAGCTGACCGACATCGGAACATCAACCGCGTTTTCCATCGGCCTGACATATGCCGGGGATGTGATCTATTCGGCAGAAACACCCTGCAAATGGAATAAGGCGGTTGCGGTCTATGCCGGAGGAGAAACTGTGGCCGTGATTGACAGGAATTTCAAGCCGTCTGTTTACCATCGCAGAAAAGCCATGTATTACGAACTGCCGGAAGGCAGGGCGGTTTCGATTTCATTGGGGGGAACCCATTTCGCCGTTCGTTACGATGACGGCAGCGTGTTCTGCGCGGGTCTGAATGACGACGGTCAGTGTGACACGTCCGGCTGGAATCTGAACTGATACTCATTGTCAATAACCATTATACCGCAATACGGAGTTGAATTCACTTCGTGTTGCGGTTTTTGCATGTCAGTCTGTGATATGCTCATCTTGGTAAAATAGGCTTGCATTCTGCGGAAAAGATATGCTATATTGTACCTGCAAGGGAGGTAAGGATTTGAAGATCCACATTATCTATGACGACAAAGCGGAGGAACCGGAGATCACCGTGATCTGCCGTGAGTTGAACGAAGAAGTGAGAAAAATCCTGTCTGCCGCCGAGATGAGCGTGAACAAGCTGACAGGCGTGAAAGACGGACAGGTGTATATTCTGCGGCACAGCGATGTGATCTATATCGATACAGTAGACAAAAAGATTTTCATTTATACGCAGGAGGATGTTTATGAAACGCAGTTCCGGCTGTACGAGCTGGAGAAGCAGCTTCCGTGCGGAGATTTCTTCCGGGCGAATAAATCCTGCATTGTGGGAATCAGGCATATCCGTTCCATCCGTGCGGATATTGACGGGCGGCTGTTGCTGACGATGGATACAGGCGACAAGCTGTGGGTGTCCAGACAGTATGCAGCGGAATTCAGAAAAAAGATTGGCATGTAAATTAATTTGACAAGGAGAGAAAACAAAAATGGATAACAAACGAATCATATCATCCACCGCCGGAATATTCACCCTGTCGCTGGGGTTTGTCAGCGCCTTCAATCTGATGCTCGGCGGCAGCGCCGAGGAACTCAGAAGCGTGTCGCAGCTTTTCGCGCTTTGCGGCGAAGGCATTTCCTTCACCGCGCTTGCGGAATTGCTGGCGCTGTCCTTTCTCATTTCGCTGGCACGGTTCCTGTGGTTCTCGGAGCGACTGTTCAAAAATATGCTCATGGTCAACCGCGTCACTTTCATGCTGATCAGTGTATTTCTGGCAGCCGGAGCCTGTTCGGTGCTTTTCGGCTGGTTCCCTGCGGGAATGTGGCAGGCGTGGGTCGGATTTACGTTCAGTTTCGTACTGGGAACCGCAGTGAGCTTTGCGACCATGGCCATCAGCACCAAAGCGGAGAGTAAAAAATACCAGCAGAATCTCAATTCATACAATCACTCAGAGGAAAACAGGGGTGAAGACAATGACTGACAACAGCGTAATCAGACTGCACGAAGTGAAACGCAGCTTCGGCGAAAAGCAGGTGCTCAAAGGAGTATCATTCGAGGTAAACAAGGGGGAAATCTTCGGACTGCTTGGCCCTTCGGGAGCCGGCAAGACGACGATCATCAACATTCTCACCGGGCAGCTTTCCTGCGGAGGCTGCGCCGAGATATTCGGTGTGAGCTGCGGGAAAATCGGACGGGAGGTCTACCGCCGGACGGGTGCGGTGCTGGACAACTGCGGGCTTTACGAGCGTCTTACCTGCGCGGATAATTTAAAGCTGCACGCGAGAATTCACCGTGTAGACTTTTCCCGGATTCAGGAGGCGCTGACGCAGGTCGGGCTGGAGGGCTGCGAGGGAAAAAAGGTCAAGGCGCTTTCCAAGGGAATGAAGCAGCGGCTGGCGCTTGCCCGAGCCATTCTGCACAGTCCGGAGCTGCTCTTTCTCGACGAGCCGACCAGCGGACTTGATCCTGCGACGGCTGCCGAGATTCATTTGCTGATGAACAGCCTGCGAGGAAGCGGCACGACTATTTTTCTCACTACGCACAATATGGACGAAGCTTACCGCATGTGCGACAGGATCGCCCTGCTGAGCGAAGGAAATATAGCCGAATGCGGCGAACCAGCGGAGCTTTGCCGGAAATATTGCAGCAATTCCGAACTGAGCATTGTCACGAACGACGAGCAAAAGCTGTCGCTGGAAAACACACCGGAAAACGCAGAAGCGATAGCGGCTCTTATTCGGGATAGTAAGCTGAAATCCATTCATTCTTCGGAGCCCGACCTGGGAACGGTATTTCTCAGACTCACCGGAAAGGAGCTGGACAAATGAAAACCATTGCCGCTTTACTGATCAAGCAGTGCAAGGATTCTCTGCATAATCTGCCTTCGCTGATGATACTCATTATCTATCCGGCGGTCGCCTTCATCATGAGTACCGCCATGCAGGGCGAGGAAAAAATGGGCGACATCTTCATTCCAATGTTCGCGGCGATGCACTGTTCCTTCGCGCCGCTGGTCATCTCATCCAATATCCTCTCGGAGGAAAAGGAGAAGGGAACTCTTCGTTCTTTGGTGATGGCGGGTGTAAGCAGGATTCAATATCTGGTCAGCCTGTTTATTTTTGTGCTGATCGCGGTGATGCTCACCGGCAGCGCCTTTCTGCTGATGAAGCCGGTGACCTCGTTCTACGCCGAGGCTTTTGCGGCCGCTATGCTGCTGGGGTCGGCTGTTTCGGCTGTGATCGGCATGTGTATAGGCTTGTACTCCAAGAACGTGACGGCTGCCAACGGCATTGCCGTACCGGTGGGGTTGGTATTTGCACTGCTTCCCATGCTGGGACAATTCAACTCCAGCCTGTCAAAAGCTGCGGAATTCACCTACAGCGGACAGCTCCGGACGGTGTTTGAGGGAGGCGGATTTACAACGCAGACATGGCTTGTTTCCGTTGCTTACCTTGCGGCGCTTTCCTTCCTTCTGGTGATCCTGTTCCGGCGGAAGAGACTGGAATGAAATTTCAATCAGAAAAACACAAAAAAAGCTCCTTACAGATTGATCGGAACGGATTGTTTTTCCGATTTCTGTAAGGAGCTTTGTTGTAAATGGATTGTCTGTTAAATCAGACCGTTTGCATTTTGGCTTCAAATTCCGGAACCGTCATATGAACCTTCTCAGCCGCCTGTGAGACTGACAGCACTCCGTCTTTGACTAGCTCCATGAAGGCCTGTAATTTGCCTTCCGCTCTGCCTTCCGCTCTGCCTTCCGCTCTGCCTTCCTCGAGTCCCTGCTCTCTTCCCTCGGCTCTCTGCTCGGCAAAGGTTCTCGCTTCATCGTATTCAGTAATAAACATACTCTTTACCTCCGCTCTGTTGGTCATTAAAAAGGGCTTGATCAGCGAATCCTCCGGCATCTCGGCGATCGCCAGATCAATTGCCACCGCAAAATTGCGCGTTCTTTTCAGGTTTTTTCTGACACTGTAAACAAAATAAGAATAATCGTTCAGCGCCTTGCAATCCTTGAGAAGCTCGCCGTTGTGGCCGTAATTGATGTTGATCATCGTCACCCTGACTTCAATATCCGGGTCGGAACCGGGCGTAAACGCGTCGGACAGCTTTAAGACGACCCTGTCCTCGGTTTCTTTAACGCCGTTGTAAAAGCAGACGCATTTCGGTGTAGGCGCGTGCTGCTGCAAGGAACTGAACCGGTGATAATCCTCGTGCGTTTCAATGTAGCTGTCGTAAATCATACCGGCGTAAATCAGCAATCTCATCGGCATATTGGGGTTGAATGTGGACTGATGCTCGTAGAAATTGAAGGTGTCGGCAATGAGGAATGACACGTCGTTCTTCATACCCATATACACCGCGTCCTCAATGGTATTGAAGGTCAGGTCGTCCGGCTCGGTGTAATGGGAACCGTTCATGGCGTTGTAGAGGCTGAGCGTCCACTCCTTGTTATCGGGATGACCGAAGATGAATTTGAATAGCCGGTCCTTGTATTCGCGGTTTACCTTGCTGTCAGACATGGGTATCATTCCTCCCTTTTACAAATATATTATACTCCTTTTTTCTGATAACGTCAAGGGAAAAGAGAAGAATTGCGGCAGGCGTTTTGTCGTGAAACCCGACACAAAGAAAAACCACCGCGCGGCAGGCTTGATGTAGTGACCTGTCGCACGGTAGGCATTGATTGAATGGAATAAAAAACTCAGCCGATAAATCTCACACGGATCACGCCGTCGATCTCTGAAAAAGCAGCCTTGGCAGCGTCGCTGATTTCACCCGCGAAGTCGAGAATGCTGTAGGCGTAGTCACCCTTGGACTTGCTGAGCATGTTCTCGATATTCAGGCCCTCTCCGGAAACGATGGCAGAGAGCTTGGTGAGTACGTTGGGAACATTCTTGTGCAGAACACATACGCGCTTGGCGGCGACAGGGCCGGCATCGATGTTGGGATAATTGACGGAATTGATAATGGAACCGTTTTCAAGATAATTCTTGATCTCATCAACCGCCATCATAGCGCAGTTGTCCTCCGATTCGGGAGTGGAAGCGCCGAGGTGGGGAATGGCAACAATGCCTTCCACATCGAGAACTTCGTCGTCCGGGAAGTCGATGACATAGGAAGCAACCTTTCCGTTGGCGAGTGCTGCCTTGATGTCGTCGTTGTTGACAAGACCGCCGCGTGCGAAATTCATGATTCTCACGCCGTCCTTCATGGTGGCGATGGACTCGGCGTTGACCATGTTCTTGGTTTCGGGAATGAGCGGGACATGAATGGTGATGATGTCGCTCTGCTCAAAGATAGCTTTGATCTCCTTGACAAGTCTGACCTTGCGGGAGAGTCTGAGAGCCACGTCAACCGAAAGGAAGGGATCGTAGCCGATGACGTTCATGCCGAGCGCGGCAGCGTCGTTGGCAACCAGACCGCCGATGGCGCCAAGGCCAATCACGCCGAGGGTCTTACCCTTGATTTCAGGGCCGACAAACTGGCTCTTGCCTTTCTCGACCATCTTGCCGACCTGATCGCCGTTGCCCTTGAGGGTCTTGGCCCACTGGGTTGCGGGAAGGACGTTTCTGGAGGAGAAGATCATCGCGCCCAGCACCAGCTCGGCAACGGCGTTGGCGTTGGCACCGGGAGTGTTGAAGACCACAATGCCCTTCTCGGCACACTTGTCGAGCGGAATGTTGTTGACGCCCGCGCCGGCTCTCGCAATGGCGAGCAGGCTCTCCGGAAGCTCCATGTCGTGCATGGCTGCCGAACGGACGAGTATCGCGTCTGGCTCCTGAATGCCTTCGCCGCAGTTGTAGCCCGCGCCGAAACGGTCGAGACCGATCTTTGCGATTTTATTTAATGTAAGAATATTTGCCATGTTAATTCATCTCCGTTTATTATATTACTTGCTGTTTTCCGCCTCAAACTTCTTCATGAATTCAACCAGCTTCTCAACGCCTTCGATGGGCATCGCGTTGTAGATGGAAGCTCTCATGCCGCCGACGGAACGGTGACCCTTAAGGTTGACAAAGCCGGCCGCGGTGGATTCCTTGACGAACTTCGCGTCAAGCTCCTCATCGCCTGTGACAAAGGGAACGTTCATGAGCGAACGGTCTTCCGGAACAACGGTACCCTTGAAGAGCTTGGAGCTGTCGAGGAAATCGTAGAGCAGCTTCGCTTTCTTCTCATTAAGCTCTTTCATAGCCTCCAGACCGCCCATCTTCTTGATCCACTTGAAGGTCAGGCCGGCTATGTAGATGGCGTAGCAGGGAGGTGTGTTGTAAAGGGAATCGGAATCGGCGTGAATCTTGTAGTTCAGCATGGTGGGAGTGATGTCCATAGCGTTGCCGATGAGATCCTCACGGATGATGACGATGGTCACGCCCGCGCAGGCGACGTTCTTCTGAGCGCCGGCAAAGAGCAGGCCGAACTTGCTCACGTCGATCGGCTCGGAAAGAATGTTGGAGGAAATATCGGCTACCAGCGGCACATCGCCGGTATCGGGAAGGGTGTTCCACTTGGTGCCGTAAATGGTGTTGTTGAGGCAGATATGCACGTAATCGGCGTCGGGTCTGAAATCGTCCTTGGTTACCTTGGGAATATAAGAGAAAGTCTTATCCTTGGAGGAAGCGACAGCCTTTGCGTCGCCGTATCTCGCGGCTTCCTCGTAAGCCTTCTTAGCCCACTGACCGGTGATGACGAAATCGGCTTTGCCGTTTTTGGTCATGAGGTTCATGGGAATCATGGCAAACTGGGTGGAAGCGCCGCCCTGCAGGAAAAGCACCTTGTAATCATCGGGAATATTCATGATTTCGCGGAGATCGGCCTCGGCGTCCTTGATGATCTTGTCATAGACCTTGGAGCGGTGGCTCATCTCCATGACAGACTGACCGCTGCCCTGATAGTCGAGCATTTCGTCCGCTGCCTGCTTGAGGACTTCCTCAGGAAGCATGGAAGGACCTGCGGAAAAATTATAAACTCTTGCCATAGTAAAATACCTCCAAAAAAATAAATCCATGCGACGGCGGCAACAGGTCAAAGGAAAATCGCTTGCCGTCTGGTCACACATTAATAACAATTATAGATGGAAAAAAGGCCGCTGTCAATCTTTTTTGCAAAAAATAAGCAAATATTTAACAAATAAAAGGAGCCGAAAATCGGCGGATTGAAGGACTTTCGGCTCTTTTTACAAAATTCATCTGAGAGGAAAAATAATATTGGATATCTTTAAATCCAGTGAAAATTTACATCTCTCCGTCAGGCGGCAGAGAACGGATGAAATGCAGCGCGAAGGGCAGGCTGACCGCCGTCGCCAGAAAGTCGGCACAGGGCTGGGTGAAGATAATGCCCTTCAACCCGAAGAATGCCGGCGACAGAAGTATGAGCGGAATGAAGCAGAGTCCGTTGCGCAGACTGGCGAGAATGGTTGCCTCGCGGCTTTTGCCTATGCTCTGATAGAGCATATTAGTGCATTGCATGATCATACCGACGGTCATGGCCACACACTGTGCCTTCAACGCCGGAGTGCCGATGGCGATAACCTGAGGGTCGTCACGGAATTGCCGGACAATGAAGCCCGCCGCTACATACACGACAGCGGAAAGCGCCGTACACACACCGGTGCCGTAGCAGAGGGTGAAGATAAAGCCCTTCCGCACTCTGGAATAGAGCTTCGCGCCGTAGTTGAAGCTGCTGACCGGCTGGAGTCCCTGCCCGATGCCGATGCCGAAGGCGAAGACCACGAAGCTCACCCGGCCGACAATGCTCATGGCCGCGACCGCCGCGTCGCCGTAGACTGCCGATGCGTTGTTGAGCAGCATAGCGGCAATGCTGTTGAGTCCCTGACGGAGCAGGCTGGGCGTGCCCGTCCGGAATATTTTCAGGTAATCGGAAATGTCCTTTGAGATGTATTTCGCGCTGAATTTGCTCTGTGTCTTGCCGGTGAGGAACATGCTGAGCAGCAGTCCCGCGCCGACGATCTGAGAAAGCGCGGTAGCCAGTCCGGCTCCGGCGATCCCCATTTTAAGCACGAAAATGAAAAGCGGGTCCAGCGCGACATTCAGCAGCCCGCCGAAGGTGATGCCGATCATGGCGAACGCCGCCTTGCCTTCATAGCGGAGAATGTTGTTCATGACAAAGCTGACGCACATCAGCGGCGCCGCGGCCAGAATGTAGCGGGCGTAGGCGGTGGCGTAAGGAAGAATGGTGTGGGTGCTGCCTAGCAGGTACATCAGCGGCGTAATGAAGATTTCACCCAGAACGGCAATGATTCCGCTGATGACCAGCGCGGCGAAGAAGGCCGAGGAGGCGAGCTTCTTGGCTCGTTCCACATCCTTTCCCCCGAGACTGAGGCTGACCAGACTGCCTGTGCCGTGGCCGATCATGAAGCCGAATGCCTGAATGATGGCTTGCAGCGCGAAGACGATTCCTACCGCGCCGCTGGCACTGGTGCCAATACTGCTGACAAAATAGGTGTCGGCGATGTTGTAGATATTGCTCACCAGCATGCTGATGATAGTGGGAACCGACAGCATCAGTACCAGCTTTGTGACAGGCGTCTGGGTCATTTTTTTGTATTGTCGTTCCGCTTTTTCCGCTTGTGTTGTTTTCATTTGCTATCATGACCTTTAAACTGTAATGTATTATTCATTGTATCACAAATCCGTAAAAAATCAATGACTATGTTTTTCTTTCCCGGAATTTTACTGAAATCAATTGTTTTTCCCGGTATTGGGTGTATAATAAAATAAAGAAGCCATTGAAAGGAGCCGTTCAATTATGAAAAAAACAATCAGACGCGCTGTCTGCGCGATGCTTTCGGCGGCCATGCTGCTGGGCGTCTGCGCCTGTGGAGAGAAAGCCGCCAGCGGCTTTTCGGACAGCACAACCGACCTCATGGCGAGTGTGAAACCTTCCGCCAAGGCGCTTGCTTTTCAAAAGAACGATAAGCAGGAGAAGACCTTTGCGTCCGGATACCGCAGCTTTGCCTTCCGGATGTTCCGCCAGTGCGCCGCAAGGGATTCCGCGGGGGAAAATACCCTTGTTTCGCCGCTGTCGGTGATGACGGCGCTCGCCATGACGGCCAACGGAGCAAAGGATAAAACCCTTGCCGAAATGATGGACGCGCTGGAAGTCGAATCGGAAATGGATCTTTCTCAGTTCAATCGGTATCTCGGCGCCTACATCAACAGCCTTCCCAGCGAAGAAAAGGCGAAATTCGCCTCAGCGAATTCCGTCTGGGTCAAGGAAGGCGCGATTGACGTCAGGAAGGATTTCTTACAGACCAACGCCGATTACTTCGGCGCGGATGTTTTCCAATCCAGATTCGATGAAAAGACGCTGGCCGACATCAATCAGTGGGTGTCGGACAACACCGGCCAGATGATCCCCAAAATACTTGACGAGATTCCGGCGATGACCGTGATGTACCTCATCAATGCCCTTTCCTTCGACGCGGAGTGGAAGGTCATTTATCGCGAGGATCAGATTATCGAGGGAGAATTCACCGATAGCGAAGGCAAAACAGAAACCGTTTCCATGATGCATTCGACAGAAAACGGCTATCTCGACGACGGTATGGCGAAGGGCTTCATCAAGCCCTATGCGTCGGGTTACAGCTTTGTCGCCATGCTGCCGGATGAAGGGGTGTCGCTTGACGAATACATTGAAAAAATGAATTCTCTCGGTGTGATGGAGCAGATCAGAAAAGGCAATGACGAGCCTGTGATGGTGGGCATGCCGAAATTCAAAGCGACATATTCCACCGAACTCAGCGACATACTGAAGGCAATGGGAATGAACGAAGCGTTCGACCCGGACAACGCGGATTTTACGGGAATGGCTGCGGTCAAAAAAGGCGATCTGTATATCAACCGGGTGATACACAAGACCGCCATTGAAGTAGATGAGCGGGGCACCAAAGCCGGTGCGGTCACCGCTGTAGAGATGAACACCAAGGGAGCTTTTATGAACGCCGTTTTTCTAAACCGTCCCTTTGTCTATATGATCATCGACAACGAGAATGACCTGCCGATTTTCATCGGCAAGGTAACGCACATCGACTGAGTTTCTGCTTCTGTGAAATGCCCTGTCAAATGCCCAGCGCAAGGCAGATCAGCCGCACAATCAGCGCGGCAAACCACGCAATCGCGCATTGCCACACCACCACCGTGACCGCCCATTTCGCGCCTAATTCCCTCCTGATGGAGGCAATGGCGGCGACGCAGGGGGTGTAGAGCAGGCAGAAGACCAGCAGCGAAGCTGCGGCGCCCGGGCTGATAGCGGCCGTAATGCCCCCCTCCGCGCCGAACAGCACCTCCAGCACCGACACGACGCTTTCCTTCGCCATGAATCCGCTGATGAGCGAAGTGACAATTCTCCAGTCGCCCAGACCCAGCGGAAGGAAGAGCGGCACCAGCAGCCCGGAAATGGCCGCGAGAATGCTGCTCTGCGAATCGGCAGCGGGATTCAGCCGGAAGTCAAAGCTCTGCAGGAACCACACCACGATGGTGGCGATCAGGATGACAGAGAATGCCCGCTGTAAAAAATCCTTGGCCTTCTCCCACAGAAGCTGCATGACGTTCCGCGGGCTTGGCAGGCGGTAATTGGGCAGCTCCATCACGAAGGGCACCGCTTCTCCCTTGAAAAGCGTCTTTTTGAAGAGCAGCGCTACGATGATTCCCACGAAAATGCCCGTCACATACAGCAGCGTCATGACCGCTCCGCCGTAATTTGGGAAGAAGGTGCTGACAAAGAAGGCATAGATCGGCAGCTTGGCAGTGCAGGACATGAAGGGGGTGAGCAGTATCGTCATTCTGCGGTCGCGTTCGCTGGGCAGCGTGCGGGTGGACATAACCGCCGGCACGGTGCAGCCGAATCCGATGAGCAGCGGCACGATACTCCGGCCGGATAGTCCGATCTTCCGGAGCAGCTTGTCCGTGAAGAACGCCACGCGGGCTATGTAGCCGCTGTCTTCCAAAAGTGAAAGGAAAAAGAACATCGTTACGATAATCGGCAGGAAGCTCAGTACGCTTCCCACCCCCTCGAACAATCCGTTGATCACCAGATCATGAATCACGCTGTTGACGCTGCCGGCTTCCATTGCGGAGGCGGCAGCGTTTTCCAGTGCATCAATGCTGCTTTCCAGCAATCCTTGCAGACACGCGCCGATGACGTTGAAGGTCAGGTAAAACACCAGCCCCATAATGATGACGAACATGGGAATGGCCGTGTATTTCCCGGTGAGAACGCGGTCGATCTTCTGACTGCGGATATGCTCCTTGCTTTCTCTGGGCTTGACCACGCAGCGGTCGCAAACCTTTTTGATATAAGCAAAGCGCATATCGGCAATAGCCGCACTGCGGTCAAGGCCTCGCTCCTTTTCCATCTGGAGTACGATGTGTTCCAGCGTTTCCTTTTCGTTCTGGTCGAGTCCAAGCTGTTCCATGATCAGCTCGTCCCCTTCGATCAGCTTGCTGGCCGCGAACCGCACGGGGAGTCCGCTCCTCGCCGAATGATCCTCCGTCATGTGAATCACCGCGTGCAGCGCCCTGTGCACCGCGCCTCCGCGGTGGGAGGAATCGCAGAAGTCCTGCCTGAGCGGCCTTTCCTGATATTTGGCCACATGAATGGCATGTTTGACCAGCTCGTCCACACCTTCGTTTTTTGCGGCGGATATCGGTACCACCGGCACGCCCAGCATAGCCTCCATCGCATTGATGTCCACCGTGCCGCCGTTGCCCGTCATTTCATCCATCATATTCAGGGCGACCACCATCGGCACATCGGTTTCCAGCAGCTGCATGGTCAGGTAGAGATTGCGTTCGATGTTGGTTGCGTCCACGATATTGATAATGCCGTGCGGTTTTTCGTTGAGCACGAAGTTGCGGGAAACCAGCTCCTCGCCGGTGTAGGGCGACATGGAATAAATACCCGGCAGGTCGGTGATCAGTGTATTCTCATGCCCGCGGATGACACCGTCCTTGCGGTCGACCGTCACGCCGGGGAAGTTGCCGACGTGCTGATTCGCGCCGGTCAGCTGGTTGAAGAGGGTTGTCTTGCCGCTGTTCTGATTGCCTACCAAGGCAAAGGTGAGCTTGGTGCCGTGGGGCAATGGATTTCCGCTGCCCTTCGGGTGGAATTTGCCTTCCTCGCCGAGTCCGGGATGGGCAATTTTCTTTTTTCTCTTGGTAATCTCCCTGTTTTCCGTGTTTTCTGCCACCGGCAGAACATCGATCCTGTCCGCGTCGTTCAACCGCAGCGTCAGCTCGTAGCCGTGTATGCGAAGCTCCACCGGGTCGCCCATCGGCGCGAATTTGATTACTGTCACCTCCGCGCCGGGAATTACGCCCATGTCGAGGAAGTGCTGCCGGAGCGCCCCTTCACCCCCGACCTTCTCTATTTTGCCCGACTGTCCGGGCTTTAATTCTTTCAGCGTCATGTCACCGCACCCTTCCGGAATCAAAAGCGTTAGTTATAACAAACTATAACATGATAATTATACATCAGATATATGCGGTTGTCAAGACAATCAGAACAAAAAAAATGACGGGCTGTGGCTCGGAATTTCCCGAGTCGCAACCCGTCATTTATACTCAATAACGATTTAGCGTGCCGCCTCGGACTTCACAAAAACCATATATGAAAGTTTTTGCTCGTCCTCGGCTGGCAGCTATTGCCGTTATTGAGTATAAATCAATTATTCCAGTTCAAACGCGCCGGTGTAGAGCTTGTAATACTGTCCCTTCTGTTCGATGAGCTGATCGTGGGTGCCGCGCTCGATGATGCGGCCGTGATCAAGTACCATGATCACGTCGGAATTCTTGACGGTGGAAAGCCGGTGGGCGATGACAAATACCGTTCTGCCTTCCATCAGCTTATCCATGCCGCGCTGCACAATCTGCTCGGTGTGGGTGTCGATGGAGGAAGTCGCCTCGTCCATGATCATGACGGGCGGGTCGGCCACGGCCGCTCGCGCGATGGCAATCAGCTGCCGCTGCCCCTGCGAGAGATTTTCACCGTTGTTTTCCAGCATGGTGTCATAGCCGTCGGGGAGGCGTGTGATGAAGTCATCCGCGCCGGCCAGCTTCGCGGCGGTCTTGCATTCCTCGTCGGTCGCGTCGAGCTTGCCGTAGCGGATATTATCCATGACGGTGCCGGTGAAGAGGTTAGTCTCCTGCAACACCAGACCCAGCGACTGGCGAAGATCGGATTTGCGTATCTTGTTGATGTTGATGTTATCGTAGCGGATTTTGCCGTCTTCGATATCGTAGAAGCGGTTGAGAAGGTTGGTGATGGTGGTCTTGCCCGCGCCGGTCGCGCCGACAAAGGCAATCTTTTCACCCGGCTTCGCGGTAAGCGAAATATTGTGAAGCACCGTCTTGCCTTCTTCATAGGCAAAGTCCACGTCCAGCAGCTCCACATTGCCTTCAAGAGGCGTATAGGTGAGCGTGCCGTCGCCGTGCGGATGCTTCCACGCCCAGCGGCCGGTGTGCTTTGAGGTTTCGGTAATGCTGCCGTCCTTGCCGTATTCGGCATTGACCAGCGTGACGTAACCGTCGTCCACCTCCGGCTGCTCGTCGATCATGGAGAAGATTCTCTCCGCTCCGGCCATCGCCATCGCGATGGAATTGACCTGCTGCGCCAGTCCGTTGATGTTGCCGGTGAACTGCTTGGCCATATTTAGGAAGGGAATGAGGATGTCGATGGTCACCAACCCCACGGCTCCGGCAAAAATGCAGGAAATGCCGATATTCGGCACTTTGGCCAGCAGCAGCGCGCCGCCGATCACCGCGAGCAGCACATAGAGGATGTTGCCTATATTCTGGATGATGGGGGCGAGAATGTTCGCGTAGACATGCGCCCGGAAACCGTCGTTGAAAAGCTCCTCGTTGATTCTGTCGAAATCCTCACGGCAGCGGTCTTCGTGATTGAACACCTTGACCACCTTTTCGCCGTTCATCATTTCCTGCACGAAGCCCTCGACCTTGCCGAGCGACTTCTGCTGACGGATGAAGTATTTGGCGGAGCCGCCGCCCGCCCGTCCGGTGACGAACATAATGCCGAATACCCCCAGAATCACCACCAGCGTCAGCCACAGGCTGTAGTAGAGCATGATGAAGAACACGGCGGTGATGAGAATAACGGTCTGTAGCAGAGTCGGGAGCGTCTGTGAAATGAGCTGACGCAGGGTGTCGATGTCATTGGTGTAGCGGCTCATGATGTCGCCGTGCTTGTTGGTATCGAAGTACCGGATAGGCAAGTTCTGCATTTTTTCAAAAAGCGCGATGCGCATCTTGCTCAGGAATCCCTGCGTGATGTAAGCCATGAACTGCGTGTACAGCACGATGGAAACCATGGACAGCAGGTAGAGCACAAGCAGGATGATCACTTTTGGCAGAATCACCCTGGAAGCGGTCGTCCAGTCGCCCGATTTCCAGTAGACCTCGATGTCGGCGATGACCTTCTGCTGGAACACGGCGGGAAGGGCGTTGGTAACCGAGGAAAGGATAATGCAGCCCGCGGTCACGGGAATCAGCACCGGATAGGACTTGACCAGCATAGATATCAGGCGCTTGAGTCCTGCTCCCACAGGGGGACGTTTGCCTCCGGGCATCATGGGAGGTCTTCTCATTTTGTTATTCATTTTCCGCCCTCCCGCTTGTCTGTTCCTCGTAAATTTCGCGATAGATCGGGGCTGTATGCATCAGCTCGTCATGGGTGCCGGAGGCGATGATTCTGCCGCCGTCCATGATGATGATCATATCCGCGTCCTGTACCGAAGCCACGCGCTGCGCGATGATCAGCTTGGTGGTTTCGGGAATGTAGCGGCGGAATCCGCTGCGGATCAGCGCGTCGGTCTTGGTGTCCACCGCGCTGGTGGAATCGTCGAGAATGAGTATTTTCGGCTTTTTGAGCAGCGCTCTCGCAATGCAGAGACGCTGCTTCTGACCGCCGGACACATTGTTGCCGCCCTGCTCGATATAGGTGTCGTACCCGTCGGGGAAGGCTCTTACGAAATCGTCCGCCTGCGCGAGCTTGCAGGCTTCCACCAGTTCTTCGTCGGTGGCGTTTTCATTGCCCCAGCGGAGATTCTCCTTGATGGTGCCGGAGAAGAGCTGATTCTTCTGAAGCACCATGGCAACGCTGTCCCGCAGAGCCTTCATGTCGTAATTCCGCACATCCACGCCGCCGACGCTCACGCTGCCTTCGGTGGCGTCGTAGAGCCGGGGAATGAGCTGCACGAGGGTGGATTTGCTGGAGCCTGTGCCGCCTAGGATGCCCACCGTCATGCCGGAGTCTATATGAACCTCCACGTCGGAAAGGGCAAAATTCTCCGACTTGCGGGAGTATTTGAAGCTCACGCCCTTGAAGTCGATGGAGCCGTCTCTGATTGCAGTGACGGGTGATGCCGGATTTTTCATGGCTGGCTCCTCTGCGAGCACCTCGCTGATTCTTCTCATGGATTCCAGCGAAATGGTGAGCATCACATAGATCATGGAAAGCATCATGAGCGACATCAGTATCTGGAATCCGTAGGTCAGCATGGCGGACATCTGTCCCACGTCGATGGTGCTGCCCTTGCTGGTGATGATGATCTTCGCGCCGATGGTGAGAACAAAGAGCATGTTGAAGTAAAGACACACCTGCATGAGCGGGTGATTGACCGCGACGATGCGTTCCGCGCGGGTGAAATCCCTGCGGATATCCTCGGCCGCCGTGCCGAACTTCTGCTTTTCGTATTCCTCACGGGCAAAGCCCTTGACCACCCGCATGGCGCGGACGTTTTCTTCGACCGACTGATTCAGCTTGTCGTATTTCTTGAAAACGCTGCGGAAGGCCGGCATGGCGGTTTTTGCGATGATAAACAACCCCACTGCCAGCACGGGAATCACCACGATGAAGGCGGTTGCCAGTGCACCGCCCATGATATAGGCCATAATGACCGAGAAGACAAACATCAGCGGCGAACGGATGGCGGCGCGGATGATCATCATGTAAGACATCTGGACATTGGCGATGTCGGTAGTCAGGCGGGTAACGAGAGAGGAAGATGAGAAATTGTCAATGTTTTCAAACGAAAAGTCCTGCACGCGGTCGAATACGTCGTGACGCAGATTCTTGGCAAAGCCCGCCGACGCCTTCGCGCTGGCAAAGCCGGCCAGACCTCCGCAGGCCAGCGACATTACCGCCATCAGGACGAGCAGCGCGCCGGTGAGCAGCAGCGACTTCATATCCAGATCGCCCTTGAGCCGGTTGACGAGATCGGCTGTGATAAAGGGGATCAGACATTCGATAACGACCTCTCCCACGATGAACAGGAAGGAAAGGACGGAAGGACGCTTGTATTCCCTGACCGACGCAAGCAATCTTCTGATCAATTCAATTCACTCCTTGATGTGAATATTTAGGGAATTATCTGTATTTCTGGGGAGCGGGGTATTCCACTCCGAACGTCTCGACGGTGACCTTCTTCATGACTTGCTCCTCATAGGGGCGGTCGTTGTGGTCGGTTTCGGTCTCGGCAATGGCGTTCACCACGTTCATGCCCTCGGTCACCTTGCCGAAGGCGGCGTACTGACCGTCGAGGTAGGGTGCGGGCGCGTGCATGATAAAGAACTGGGAACCGGCGGTGTTGGGCAGGTTGGTTCTCGCCATGGAGAGAACGCCGGGGGTGTGTCTGAGATTGTTCTCAAAGCCGTTGCGGTTGAATTCACCCTTGATAGTGTAGCCGGGGCCGCCCATGCCGGTGCCGTCCGGACAGCCGCCCTGAATCATGAAGCCGCTGATGACACGGTGGAAAATCAGTCCGTCATAGAAGCCCTTCTGCACAAGGCTGATGAAATTATTGACGGTATTAGGCGCGTTGTCCGGGTAAAGCTCGGCCTTGATGACGCCGCCGTTGGCCATTTCGATGGTGACGATGGGATTCTTTCTCATTGTAATAATCCTTCCTTTGAATAAGATAGATGTGCTGCTCACAGATTTTGGAACAGATACGAATATTCTACCACAAAATAAAAATTGTTTATGTACGATATATGAATTTTACCGCAAAAATTGCCCGTTCTGTAACGGTTTCACGCAACGGAACGGGCAGGATAAAAAGTGTGAAGTGAAAATATAGGGATACGCTGAATAAAGGCGTAGCCGTCGATTCCGCGCCGCGAGGATATGCCTTTGAGCGCTGGCAGAATCGACTTATTCAGCGTATCCCTGGTTTCCTACGTTTGATTCCAGTCTTCAGCATGCAGCTTCCACCGGTGTTTTCGGTTCTCTGGGTCTGAGCAGAAGGACAGCAATAATGGAAACCGTCAGCACGGTCGTAGTGGCAAGACCGCCCTCCATGCCGAATGCGCCGCCGTTGAGCAGTTCTTCTCCTTCCACACTGTTGAAGCGGAATACCGATGTACCGAAATTGCCCCCGCTGACGAGAATGCCGAAGAAATTGCCCTGCACGAAATTCCAGACGGAGTGAATGGCGCAGGCCATCCAGATGGAATTGAGCTTGAGTACCAGCACCGACATGAAGATGCCGAACAGCATGAGATTCACAAAGGAAAGCAGGGTGATGCCGCTGTTGAACAGGTGCAGGCATCCGAACACCAGCGAATTGAAGAGCATACCCGCGAAAGCGCCCCCCTTGCTGCCAAAGGAAGTCATCATGAAGCCTCTGCACACCGTTTCCTCACTGGCCCCCTGAATGAGGAATCCAAGGAACATCGCTGCAAGCATGAGATACCTTCCTCCCAGCACATAGCCGCCGAAGGTCATTGCGCCGGAAGCGACGCAGAGTCCCACGCAGCCGGAGAACATGGCGAAGGCAATCACCATGCCGAGCAGGTAATCGGTGACCGCGTGCTCCTTCACAAAGCCCATGGAACGGAGACTGCGCTTCTCGGCGAATTTCACGTAAGGCAGCAGAACGGCGATCGGAACAACGGTCGCGAGCAGCTGTACAACGGTATTGACATCGGCCGGCAAGTTCGATCCGTTTTCGAGGGAAAGGATGGCCGCAACCGTGAAGACCGGAATCATCACAACGGCTTCCCCCAGAATGGAGCCTATGCCCATTCCGAAAGCGGCCAGTCCGTTGAGAAAAATATTCCATTTGGCCTGTCTGCCTTCCGCGGCCTGTGCCAGAATCGCCGGCTTAGGGCTGAATGTCTTTTTGATATTGGCAAGCATGTTTCATTCCTCCTGCAATGATTTAATAGAGTTTTCCGCTCTTGCGCTGCGGGTCAACCAGCGCAAGCACGCGCTTGGTCATCACCGGGTGGCTTGATACAAGGTTGTAGCAGAAGATGAAGAACCCATTTGTCTTGCTGGCATGAATAATATAGTCGTTCCTGTCCACCTGCTTGTAAAGGTGTTTTCCTGCCACGAGCGTCATCATAGCGTCCACGCCGTCGCTGCCGGAGAGAAGCTGGGCGAGTCGGTCGCAGCTGTATTCCCTTGCGCGGGAAGCGGTAGGCCCGAGAATCGGAATGGCCTGTGAGAACATCATGCCGTAATAATAATGCATGGTCGCGTGCTTGTAATAGATATGGGCAATCTCATGCGCGATAATAAACCGTATGGTGTCCATATCGTTGTATTCACGGTAGGCGACTTCCAGCAGGTCGGCGTAGACTTCTATGTACTGCCTGAACGGGATAAAGGACGAGAAAGCATTCAGTACGCCGTCCCCCTGTATCATATAGATTTTCGGAACACGCTTCATTCCGAGCTTCTGGGCGTATTCCTCCACGATAGCGTATATTTCGGGATAGGTATTGGGAGAAATCTGTACGGACATACTGCGGTACTGAGCATAGGCATAGCTGACGACAAACGGAATGGCAATTATTGTGAAGATAATCGCGATCAAGTATTCTATGTTCTCAGGCATATCGTCGATTTTATCGTTCAGCGTTTCTTTCTCCTCGTCTTTTTCGCTGTCCGGTGCGCTGTCGGAGCTTTTGCTGTCGCCGTTTTCGCTGCTGTTCTGGGCTTCTTCCATCTCCGTGATATAGTAATCGGCGATTTCGTCGTAATACTTCTGATTTTCTTCAGCGGAATAGATGAAATAAGCGATAACAAATACAATGATGAGAATATTGAGTACAAACAGCCGGCGGTACCAGCGTCTTTCCGCCTTGTGGCGGCATTGCTTCAATATGCGCTTGTCAATGGGCTGATAGACAGGCTTGCCGTCCGGCCCCTGCACCGGAGGCTGCGGAACATACTGCTGCTGAATAAACTGCGGCTGGGGAACGAACTGTTGCTGGGGAACAAACTGCTGCTGAGGGACAAATTGCTGCTGGGGAATGTACGGCTGCTGCGGGACGAACTGCTGAGGCGGAACGTACTGCTGCTGGGGCGGAACGAACGGCTGCTGGGGCGGAACGAACGGCTGCTGAGCAGGCTGCTGCGAAATGTCCGCAGGGGCGGCATTGGCTGCCGTCTGCTGAGAGTTGAGATTGTTATCCATGAATTTATGCTCCTTCCTGTTCCGGCTTCCGGCAATGCGCCCTCCGGAAGCGCTATACAGATATTGTATCATAAAAATGTGATAAGAGCAACCGAAAAAGATTGCCTTTTCAAATATTTTGCCGGAAAAAAGGGTTATTCCTCGATTTCGCGTTGGCTGCGAAGCTCGTTTATCTTTCTGCTGTATTTGGGTACCGGAATCAGCAGCACCAAACTGCATAGAAGCTCGATGGCGGCACAGACAAACTCGATGCAGGCAGATGTCAGATGAAATGCTTCATCGGGATACAGCCTGTATTCATGTATCATGGAGCATCCCCAACAAGCGCACAATACAAAGAAAGCCAATAGCAGCGCCCCAAGCGTGATATGATACCTGCGTCTGCCGGTGTACTCGCTGATCAGCGAGTCGATGTCGGTGTTGATCTCGAATTCACCCAGTTCGGCTTTCCGGACGGCGTAAATCCGTGTGCCTGCGTCGATGTTGGTTTCCGGAATGATTTCCGCGCCGGATTCAATCAGAATTTCTGAGAGCTGCTGTCTGCGTTGCTTGCCCGCCCTGTGTCCCTTTGGATCAATGCAGGTAGTGACCCGCGCTATGTATTCCCCCGGCCGACATTTTTCAAACTGGAACCACGCGCCGAGGATGATTCTGACCGGCTTCCATCCCGCAGCGCACATTTCGTTGAGGAATGCCTCTTCGCGGTCAATGGTGGCATACAGACGAAACTTGGTGATATTATTTTTTTCCTTCTTCATGCTCATAAATGTCCTTCCCTGTCTGATGTTGCAAAAGCCTTCTTCCGTTGTCCAGCAGCTCCTGAAGGCGGTCAATCTCGTCCAGAACGGCGCGTTTGCCGGATTCTGTGATGATATATTCCTTCCTGCGCTCGCCGGTTTCCCCGCTTTCGACGATCCATCCCCGCGACAGAAGGGTATTGATCGCTCCATAGAGTGTACCGGCTCCCAGCCTTACTCTGCCGCCGCTCAGTTTTTCGACGTTCTGAATCACTCCGTAGCCGTGGAGAGGTTCATAAAGGGAAATCAGTATATAATATACGGCTTCGGTCAGAGCGCCTTTGCTTTCATTCATCTTCAACACCTCCGGATGAAGCGATTGTCTTTTACATTATATCCTGCCTTCACTGGCAAAGGCGAAGATATCATCTGCCAGCCTGTTGATCTGATCCACGTCGCAGATCTTGTCCTTGCCGGTGTGAATCAGCGGAAGGTAGAGCAGCCCCATGAGGGATTTCTTTGTATAGCTGACCATCACCGAATTTTTGAAATTAGCGTGGTCACTGAGGAAGATCATAGCGCTGCGTTTTTTGACCGGCTTCTGGCCGGCTTCCTCGAAAGCCTTCACAAGCGCGTCAATGATCTCTGTCTTCTTGGTCGAGGCGAATGTCAGAATGTCGCCGTATCCCACGCAGTCAAAATTGATGACCTTTGTGACGCTAAGGTCAATGCCGTTCTTCTTGCAGTGTTTGGCAAAGCCTCCCGAACCGAGCAGTCCCCATTCTTCGTTGTCAAAGAAAACAAAGCAGCATTTTTTCTTCATTTCCCCGTCGGCGGCAACTTTTTCCGCCATCGCGAGCAGCGAAAGCACGCCGCTGGTGTTGTCGTTGCGGTTGTTCTTGTTTTTAATGACCATGGAAACAATCATCACAAGGAGCACGGCCAGTAATCCAAGCTCGCCGAGAATAAAGGCAATATCATTTGAAAAATTGTCGGTCAAAAATGTATTGACCATCGGAAGTCCTGCGCACACGCCTATCATGATGAGGATGAGAAAAACATTCGCTCCCGTCTGTCCCCACAGCCATGAGGAATGAAGCATCCAGCCGGTTCTGCCGGGGGTGTCATAATGGGCGGTAAACATGTATTCCGCGTGAGGATCTCCGACGAGAAGGTTGGTTCCCGAAGATTTGATTTCAGTAATCTCCTCATCGGCATAGCCAAGTCTTTTCATCTCGGCTCTGAGCGTGTCTCTCAGCGCCGCTTTTTCCTTTGCGTTGAATCTGGTGGGATGTGATTCAAATATTTCCTGTGCTTTCTGGTTGGTAATTGCCAATTGTATCGACTCCTTTTTTGAAAATAATTACACAATCCGATAGCACGGTTTGCGATATATCGGATTACGTAATTAATATATCACTATCCGATATATTTGTCAAGTGGTTTGAGATTATTTTTTTAAAAAAATAAATAATAAAAAGCGGGAGAAGCATTTTTCGCAAAACACTTCTCCGGCCATGGAAAAAAAAATATTACTTCGCGTCCGCCTTTGTTCTCTGCACCGTGCCGAAAGGGTGATGAGGCGGCGCGTAAACGGAAAACACCTTGAGCGGCGTATTGCCGATGTTGACGAGATTGTGCCATGTTCCCGCCGGAATGACCACCGCGCATCCCTCTGTCACCTTGCGGCGGCAGTTCATCTGATTCCTGCAGGTGCCGGTCACGGCAAGGGCGCAGCCGCTTTCTATATATATCAGCTGGTCGGTGTCGCAGTGAACCTCCGCGCCGATATCTCCCCCAACGGGAATGCACATGAGCGTCACCTGCAAACAGTCACCCGTCCAGAGTGCCGTCCTGTAATTCTGATTGCTTTTTGTGAGACGTTCCATATCGACCGCAACAGGTGAACCTCCCATGTCGATAGAACCGCATCTGTTCTCTTTCATATTCATACCTCCTGTCAGAAAGCAATTTCTGCGATCAAAGCTGTGCTTTCATTAACAGAATATGCGGAATATGAATAGAAGTGAATCATTCAATGATAACACTCGCAAGTTCGTAGATGCCTTCCCTGATCTCATGGTCATTGGAAAGCCTGAGCGGCAGAACCTTCTTGGATGTTTCTTCCGCGGGATTCACAAATCTCACCTGAACGGAATATTCGCCCGCTTTGAGATCATCCGGAATGAAGAAGACCGATTCCGCGGTTTCATCCGGCAGCAGCGCTGAGAGCAGGAATTCTTCGTCAGTGTATGTATAGACAATACTGCCTTCTGGGTCAACCATAAGGTATTCCGGCTTCCAGTCGTAATAAAATGGCGCAACGCCGGCATTGCCGAATGAGGTGACGATCTTGGACGTGCAATTCTTTCCCGTTACCGAGTCGATATAGATATCATAGCCGAAGCTGCCGGCGACCTTGCGGAATTCCTTATACCCGTCGGTGTCGGCGTCCGGAATACCGCCGACTCCCACTCCCATCAGCCACGACATGTGAAACTGATGAATGCAGTAGTCCAGCGCTTCACGCTCGGTGCCGCTCCAGAGGGGTCCGAAGGGCTCAAGATACATCTGCATGGAAAGCTCTCCGCCGAACATCTGGGTCTGCCAGATATCCCAGAGCGGGGGGTATTTTCCGCCGTCGCCGTTGATGAAATCATAGAATTGCTGGAGAGTACCGTAGGAATAATCCTGTTTTCTGAGCAGATTTTTCCATTCCCGGCTTCTGGTGTGGAAGTCGGAGGTGTTGAACATATAATTGTCGTCGTGATAACCGATGGGAAATTGATTGGCATATCCGAGGGAAGGATTTCTGCCCATCAGCTTGGTTTTTTTGAAGGAGGACACATACGTTTCAATAATTCTTCTGAGGTTTTCGTTGGTCATCTGGCATTTTCCGACGCGGCATTCCGACATATTCCATTCTCCCCAAGAGCCGTAAAGTCCCATCTGAATGGTGGCAATCGTCGGGTGACCGTCGTATTTTCCGGCAAACTGCACGATGAAGTCGGTCATGCAGCCTATCAGTTTTTCACTGTTGAAATCAGGATATTCCAATACCCCGCTTTTCACGCTGTTGGAATAGATATCCCCGGCGCTTTTCAGTTCACTGTAAAGCTCCCCGGGCAGAAAAAGCCCCGTCTGCTCACTGTCGACGTGACCGGGATTGAGTATGTAAACCCGCAGGATGGCTGAGTTTCCTCTTTCGGCTATTTTCGCGAGCTTTTTGTCAAGCTCCGCGCTATCCAGCTGCCCCTGTCCGTTCTCATACCTGTATATCTCATTGAATTTAATCCCGAGATACTCCATGGAGGAATTCTGATCAGCCTTGCCGTAAAAAGAAGCAAAGCCCTTCATGGGATTTGGAATGACCGCTTCGGTGCGGGTAAATTCATTCGTGTGAATTTCTACATTGCGAAGCTGACAGGATACCGTGAGCAGCAGAACAACAGCAAGAAGGCCTGCCGTAAATACGCGGGCCGTTCTGTGAATGGCATTATTCTTCATGCGTCTCACCTGTGACAATCATAAATATATCGTCGGGCGTGTGGGCAAGATGATCCGCGCCTTCCGCTTGCAGTTCGGCTTCGGAACGGAATCCCCAGCAGACGCCGCAGCTTGTCAGACCGGCGTTACGTGCCGTCTGCATATCCACGTTGCTGTCTCCGACGTAGAGCACTTGTTTTTTGGCAAGCCCCAGCTTGTCTGTCACATAATGACAGGAAGCCGGATCGGGTTTGACAGGAAAAGCCTGCGATTTGCCCAATATAATGTCGAATGTGTCATCGCCGAAATACTGTCTGACAATCACCCTGCTGATTTCGTGCGGCTTGTTGGAAAGCACGCAAAGCCGTATTCCCTTCGCTCTGAGTTTTGCAAGAAGATCGGGGATTCCCTCGTACGGCGCGGTTTTTATATCCTTGTGGTTGCTGTAGTAGGCGGTGAATTTCGCAAGGGAATCGTCCAGCTCCTCCTGCGGGGTTCCTTCGGGGTGAATGCGCTTCATCAGTATGGCGACGCCGTTGCCGACGAATTTTCTGTATTGCGGGTTCGGAAATGTAGGAAAGCCCTTTTCCGCCAGCACGAAATTGCAGCTGTCGGCGAGGTCGTCCAATGTGTTGAGAAGAGTGCCGTCGAGGTCGAAAATGACCGCTTGGAACATTCGTTTCAGCCTCCTTAATGTATAATAGTATGAAAAAGCACGGCAGTTCCATTGTCCATCGAAGAGCCGTGCTGACAGTTTATTCCTTCTTTAACAATCACTCGCAGACCGCGATGATTTCCACTTCCGCCAGAACGTCCTTGGGAAGCTGGGCGGCCGCGACGCAGGAACGCGCCGGCTTGCTTGTGAAATACCTGCCGTAAATCTCATTGAACACGCCGAAGTCCGACATGTTCTTGAGGAAGCAGGTGGTCTTTACCACATTGTCAAATGAAAGCCCCGCCTCGGCGAGAATGGCCTGAATGTTCTTCATGATCTGCTCGGTCTGCCCCTCGATGGTGTCGGCTTCCACCGCACCGCTGGCGGGATTGATGGCGATCTGTCCCGAAGCAAAGAGGAATCCTCCGGCGATCTTCGCCTGAGAATAGGGGCCGATGGCGTCGGGTGCGTTTTTGGTGTAAATTGTCTGTATCATGGTGAAATCTCCTTTATGAAAAAATCAGTTGTTAGCAAAATGATAGCCCGCGTCAAGCAGCGCATTCTTGATTTCTTCGATGTGCTGGTAATTCTTGGTTTCCAGCAGCAGTCTGAGGTAGCAGCCGTTGACGTCCGCGCCCTCGTTGGCACGTTCGTGATGAATGGAAATGACGTTGCCGCCGAGATTGGCGATGATATTCGCCACACCCTGCAACTGACCGGGCTTGTCGATGAGTTCGAGAATGAGCGAGCAGGTGCGGCCCGACATGAGCAGACCTCTTTTGATGACGCGGGAGAGAATGGTCACGTCGATATTGCCGCCCGAAACAACGCAGACGACCTTCCTGCCCTTGACCGGCACCTTGTTGAACATGGCTGCCGCGACTGAAACCGCGCCCGCGCCTTCCGCGATCATCTTCTGCTTCTCGATGAGGGTGAGAATGGCGGCGGAAATTTCGTCGTCGGTGACGGTCACGATATCGTCAACGTACTTCTGACAGGTGTCGAAGGTGATGGAACCGGGTTCTTTGACCGCGATGCCGTCGGCGATGGTGGAAACGGAGGGAAGCCGCTCGATTCTGCCGTCGTGTATGGAATTGAACATGCTGGGAGCGCCGGCCGCCTGCACGCCGTAGACCTTGATATTCGGATTGAGCTGCTTGATGGCGAAGGCAACGCCGGAAATGAGCCCGCCGCCGCCAATCGGAACGATGACTGCGTCGGCGTCGGGAAGCTGGTCGGCGATTTCCAGACCGATGGTCCCCTGTCCGGCGATGACCTGTTCGTCGTCGAAGGGATGAATGAAGGTGTAGCCCTTTTCGTCGCGCAGTTCCAGCGCTCTGTTGTAAGCGTCGTCATAAACTCCGTTCACAAGGCAGATGTCCGCGCCCAGCTTGCGGGTTGCTTCCACCTTGGAAATAGGCGCGCCGTCGGGCAGACAGATCAGCGATTTGATGCCGCTCTTGGTAGCGGCGAGAGCAACGCCCTGTGCGTGATTGCCGGCGGAACAGGCGATCACGCCCTTTGCCTTTTCCTCATCGGAGAGGGTGGCAATCTTGTAGTAGGCGCCCCTGACCTTGAAGGAGCCGGTTACCTGCAAGCATTCCGGCTTTAAGTATATGTCCGCCTCGGGATTGATCTCAGGGGCATAGACGAGATCCGTCCGGCGCAGAACGCTTTTGAGCACATAGGCGGCATGGTAGAATTTGTCCAGTGAAAGCATTTTGAATTTACCTTTCCTAACTTATACAGATTGTTGGAATACATTATCTACCCAATTTAAGGAGATGTCAATATGAAAATCAAACTTCCGGCAGATACGTCAATTTTTTCAGGTGAATCGTAAATCATTTTATGGACAATTGGGTGAAATCCCTGCCATTCATCGGATGGAACGTAGGATAAATTACTAAAAACTCTTGCTTCTTGGATATGCCTGCTTCTCATCCGTAATTCCAAGCAGATAATCCGTGGAAGTATTGTAAATAATCGCCAGCTTTATCAGAAATTCGAGAGGAATCTGCCGTTGACCTGTTTCGTACTGTGAATATGTGTTCTGCTTGATGAACAGCTTTTCCGCAATATATTTCTGCGTATAATCATGATCTTCTCTTACATCCTTGAGTCTCATTCTTCATCGAACCTTCACATGATAGATTTGTACGTCATTTTCAGCCTTTTGTAAACAGGCAATATTTATGCAATACAAAAACATGTTACTTTAATTCAAAAATATACTTGACTTTTATCTCAATTTGTGATATTATTGAATTGCGATAGAACACAATATTTTACGTTTATGTAGGAGGTAATTATTTATGAAATGTGTTCAGTGCGGAAACGAATTCGACGGAAATGTCTGTCCTAAGTGCGGATACAATGCCGTCGCACCACAGTCCGATCAAGCCAGCCAGCAACCCACTAGTCCAGTGGGTAATCAGCAGATGCCCTATCAATATCAGAATCAGCCTGTTCAGCCACAGAAAAAGAAGATGGCATGGTGGAAAATTGCCATAGGCGTTCTGGTTTTTCTCGTTATTCTCGGCGCATGCTTTGGAAACGGTTCCTCAGATGAAAAAAATACAGCAGTATCAGGCAACGACAAAACCTCAGAATCCGATGTAAATGTCAATAACACTGAAAAACAGACCGACAAAACAGAAACAAGTTCAAAAGATAATGAGAATAATAAGGACGAGGGAGTATTGGGAGATTACAAGGTTAAAATTCTCTCGTACAAGCTGGCAAAGGATTACGAGAAAAAGCCTGCCATAGTAGTAACATTTGAATTCACCAACAACAGCGACGATGCGACAAGTTTTATAGTTGCGTTAAACAGTCAGGCTTATCAGGATGGAATAGAATTGGAAACCGCCATCATCATGGACAGCAAGGTTTATAATTCCTCAAACAGCATGAAGGACATCAAGCCGGGCAAAACAATCAAGGTACAAACGGCATATGTACTTGATAATAAGAAAAGCGATGTAGAAATTGAAGTAAGCGAGTTGTTCTCATTCAGCGACGACAAAGTGGTAAAAACTTTTAAGCTAAAATAATTTGAGCAATTTAAGACTCTTGTCACAAAAAATACCCCCGTCATGGCGGAGTGTCCGATGAATCTCGGAGCGCTTCGCCGCGACGGGGGTTTATCAATGAATGAATTGATTTCGGTGTTTCGGTAACCCGAAAAGGGGAGAAAGGGAAAAATTACTCAGCCTTGCCTATGCAGCCGAAGATTTCCATCTTGGTCTTGACCATATCTCTGATGGCCTGTGCGCCGGGAGCAAGCAGCTTGCGTGGGTCAAAGCCCTTGCCTTCTCTGTCCTTGCCGGCCTCGATGTAAGCTCTGGTGGCCTCCTGGAAAGCGAGCTGGCACTCGGTGTTGACGTTGATCTTGGCAACGCCCAGCGAGATGGCCTTCTTGATCTGATCTTCAGGAATGCCTGTGCCGCCGTGCAGAACCAGCGGAACGTCGCCCACGGTGTTCTTGACGGCCTCAAGGGTGTCAAAGCTCAGACCGGGCCAGTTGGCGGGGTATTTGCCGTGAATGTTGCCGATGCCGGCAGCCAGCATGGTAACGCCCAGATCGGCAATCTGCTTGCACTCTGCGGGATCGGCGCATTCGCCCATACCTACAACGCCGTCCTCTTCGCCGCCGATGGAACCCACTTCGGCTTCGAGCGAAAGACCCAGCACTTCGCAGGTGTTGACCAGAATCTTGGTCTTTTCGATGTTCTCTTCGATCGGATAATGAGAACCGTCGAACATGATGGAGGAAAAGCCCGCCTTGATGCATGCCTTTGCGCCCTCGAAAGAACCGTGATCGAGATGCAGCGCTACGGGAACAGTGATGTTCAGTTCTTCGATCATACCCTTGACCATGCCGACAACGGTCTTGTAGCCGCACATGTACTTGCCTGCGCCCTCGGAAACACCGAGAATCACGGGAGCCTTAAGCTCTTCGGCGGTGAGGAGGATGGACTTTGTCCATTCGAGATTGTTGATGTTGAACTGACCTACGGCATACTTGCCTTCCATTGCTTTGATAAGCATGTCCTTTGCATTTACCAGAGGCATATTATGTCACTCTCCAAATAATAAATTTTGCTCTGCGGACGGAGTCTGCCGACAAGCCGCCCCAGTACCTTTACATTATACTACATATTTTATGTAATTTCAAACATTTTTGTCAAATAATTGTCACGTTTACATATTTTTAATATTTTTCATGATTTTCATTCCGGCAAAGAATAATTTTACATATCGTTAGCAATATAAACCAAATCGGAGTTTATAATGACCTTGTCAGGAAGACAGAAGGGGGATATCTTTATGAGTGATCTGAACGAAAAGACCAGGGTGTATTTCAAATACGGATTGCTGTTTGTCCTGATCTCCATAGCCATGTTTGCCGCCTTCAACAATCTGGGAAGCGTGCTGGCTTTTTTGGACTGGGTGGTTCATATTTCCATGCCTGTCATTATCGGATGTCTGTTGGCGCTTGTGCTGAACGCGCCTTTGAGAGGATTCCACAGGCTGCTGTCCTTTATCTCTTCCAAAACAGAAAAGAAATGGGGCAGGAAGCTGCCGGTTGCCTTTATTGACACGGCAAGTCTGGTGCTCACGCTGATCTGCACCGCGCTGATCATTTACCATGTGTTTGACGTCGTCGTTCCGCGCGTGGTCAATTCCGTTTCCGGCATAGGAGATGCTTTCATGCTGTACTATCCCAAGCTGATTGCCGAACTGAAAGGATATGGGGTGGACACCGCCAAAATCGAGCAGATGATCAATTATCTGAATGTTTCCACGCTGATCGGTCAGATGACCCAGAACATGACGACAGTTGTGGATACAGCCTACAGCGCGGCTTCTTCGGTGGTGAATACTGCGCTCAATATTTTCACCGGAACCATCATAGCGATTTATATTCTTGCCGGCAAAAAGAAACTCAAACGCCAGTGCAAGAAGCTGACCTATGCCTATATAGAAGAAAAGAAGGCTGATCGCATTTGTGAAATTGCGCGTCTTTGCTCCGACACCTTTTTCCATTTTATCTCAGGACAGTGCCTTGACGCCTTTATTCTGGGAATGATGTTTTTCTTTGTCATGAGCATATTCAATATGCCTTACACCGTCATTACCAGCATGTTCATCGGAGTGATGGCGCTCATCCCCTATCTCGGGCCGCTGATCGGCATGCTGGCGGGCTTCCTGCTGATCGTTATGATCAGTCCCATGAAGGCGCTGGGATTTCTGCTGATCTTTCTCGTGCTCCAGCAGATTGACAGTCACCTTATCTATCCAAAGATAGTGGGGAATTCCATGGGGCTGCCGGCCATCTGGACGCTGCTCGCCGCCCTGCTCGGCAACGCTTTTATGGGACTGCCGGGTATGCTGGTGTTTATTCCTCTGACGTCGGTATTATACACGCTGATCCGTGAAAACGTGAATAACAGGCTGATGCAAAAGAAAATAAAAATTTAATATTTCATATGAGCTTTATTCATAAGATTAACAAAAAGTTTAAATTCATTATTGACAATACATGACAGGTCTGCTATAATTTAGACAACAATGAAAGGTTGGCAGGGAATGGCGGGTCGGAGATTTTTCTGCTGTGCCGCTGATACAAGCCATTGTGTGTGGCGGTATTGCCTGTCATTTTTTCATTGAATATATTCAAAGGGAGTCTTTTTCATGAAAATATGCGTAACCTGCGGCGCTCAAATGCCCGACGAGGCGTTAGTTTGCAGTAACTGCGGCACCCCCCTTCAGGCAAGTCAGATTCCTCAGCAGCCAAGCCAGCAGGACTTTCAGCAACCCTATCCACAGCAGGATTTTCAGCAGCCATATGCCCAGCAGCCCTATCAGCAGGCAGGCTATCAGCAGCCTTATCAGCAGATGGGCTATCAGCAGCCCTATCAGCCGATGTATAACGGTAACGCTACCAACGGCAAGGCCATTGCTTCATTGGTTCTCGGCATTTTCAGTATCATCACCAGTTCTTTTGTGATCGGAATGGTATTTGGTATCATTGGCTGTGTGTTGGGCGTCAAAGCGAGAAACGAAATTCCAGAAGGCGCTCCCGGCCGGGGAATTGCAACAGGCGGTGTGGTTTGTTCCATCATCGGCGCCATTTTGGGCGGAATTGTCTTACTCACCTGTATCTGCGCTGTCGGTATAGGCGGATGTGCCGCTTACATGGAGAATATGTGCATTCTTGGCGGTCTTATCTGACGGGGAATGCATTCCGAGCCTGTTTATTTGAGTTTCCTTTTTTATCCTTTCTATATGAGGGAGTATAGTTTATGAAAATTTGTAATAATTGCGGCTCTCAGATGCCTGACGAGGCTGTTAACTGCACGGTGTGCGGCAATCTGCTTCAAGCCGGTCAGATTCCTCAGCAGCAGCCGAATTACCAGCAACCGGGTTATCAGCAGCAGCCTACTCAGCAGCCATTCCAGCAGCCGAATTACCAGCAGCCCTATCAGCAGATGGGGTATCAGCAGCAGTATTATCCCGCAAATACCGCTACCAATAAGGACACCGTTGCCATGGTTTTGGGTATCATCAGTCTTGTGCTGGGCAATATTCTCTGTGGCATACTGGGCATTGTCTTTGGCGTTCAGGCAAGAAATATCATTCCTGAAAACATGCCGGGCAGAGGAAAGGCTACCGCCGGTCTGGTTTGCGGCATACTCGGATGTGTAAGAGGCGCTCTTACACTGTTCTGCTATGTGATTCCTACCGTTGTTTCGGCTCTGGAAAACATTTGATTCCCGGCGGTTCGCTTTGACTGATGATGCCGTCTGCCAATCAAACAGAGGTTGAGGGCGCTGCGGATGACATTCCCCAATAGTGACGGAATCATACCGCCGATTGCTTCAGAGTTGAATCGATGTTGGTTAACGCGGGTTGTTGGCCTGCTGTTCCGTTGACCGTAATCCGCTGTAAGCCGCCTTATTTACAGCGGATTACCTGTATCATTCAGGAAATAAGGAGGAATGAACTTGCTGCCATATTTCACGGTTTTCGGCATACAGATTTCGTCCTATTCGCTTATGGCGGGAATCGGCTTTTTCTCGTTGTGGTTCGTGGCATGGATTGTGACAAGAAAGCAAAAGGAAATTGACCAGAACCATGTGCCGCATATTGCGCTTGCCGCTATGGCGGGGCTTTTTATAGGAGCGCACATACTGTACGGTGTGGTCAATTTCGGAATATTTATCAGAGCCTTTAACGACAATTTTTCCCTGCTGCATACGTTTCGGGATTATGTATTGCTGTTCGTTCAGATATTCGGCGGCATGGTCTTTTACGGAGGACTTTTCGGTGCGGTCATCGGGGCGGTGTGGTATATTAAGGCGCTGAAACTTCCCTTTTTTCCGTATATGGATGTGATGGGGTTCTGTATACCGTTATTTCACGGATTTGCCCGTATCGGATGTTTTCTCGCGGGTTGCTGTTACGGTGTGGAATGCAGATTCGGATTTGTCTTTCACCGGGCTTTGGAACCGTCCGCAAACGGCGTGTCAAGATTCCCCGTGCAGCTGCTTGAATCGGGTCTGGAATTCATGCTGTTTGCCGTGATTCTGGTGCTCTACAAAAAACGGAAATGCAGCAGGAGGCTTATGTATGTCTATCTGCTTTCCTATGCTGTCATCAGATTCTTCGATGAATTCCTGCGCGGCGACAGAATTCGCGGATTTGTCGGGCCGCTTTCCACTTCGCAGTTTATAAGCGTACTGGTTTTCGTGTCAGTGATAATGATTCTCATTGTGAAGTCGGCAAGGGGCAGGAATCTTACGGTTCAGCCGGCTGCGCCGAAGGAGACGGTCGTTGACGAAGGCTCTGAAACGAAAGCGGATTGAGATGATTTTCTGAAATACATGCCAGCTTCTGCAAACTGCCGAAAAAACTGCGTTCAGTCGTAGTTTTTAAATATTCGATTTTCTATCAATTCAAGGAGTGATTCATCATGAAAAAATGCAATAACTGCGGCTCTTCCATGCCTGATGACGTTTCCGTCTGTCTGGAATGCGGGGCTGATCTCATAACCAGCCGGACTGCCGGTACGGGCGGAAGTACAGGTACGCAGGGTCAGCAGAATGACAACGAGCAGATAGTCAACTATCAGACCGTTTATGTTCAGCAGCCTGTGAAGGCTGCCCCTGATGCAATGGGCAAGGCCGTGGCCTCCCTGGTGATAGGTCTTGTAGGTCTTTTCATCAGCATTTTCGCTCCGGTTCTGGAGGGCATTCCGGCCATCTTCGGTCTGATTCTGTGCATAGTCGGCATTGTCATCGGCGCAAAAGCAAGAAATAAAATTCCGGCTGGAGTATCCGGCAGAGGTATTGCCACGGCGGGATTTGTCAGCTCCATTATCGGCGCGATCATCAGCGGCATTATGACGCTGGTTGTGATCTGCGTAGTTGTGGGTTTTGTGGCAATCTGCGCAAGTTCGTCGGCTTCTCCGACCTATTACCTCGCTTTGTTCTTCCCATTTATCTGACATAGGTTCGCGTCCGGCGTAAGTTGGTTTATTTCCATTACGGCGGACGTATTTTTATTTTTACCGAATAACAGTATTATGCAAGGTGGTAACTGAATTATGCCTGTGCTATCTTTTTCCGTATCTCAGGAATACGACGGGATATCCGTGTATAATTTTCTCCGCGCCAAGTGCGGCGTTTCCTACCGACTGATAAAAAAACTGAAGCGCGTGCCCTTGGGAATAACCGCCAACGGGCAGCATATACGCACGATTGATTCACTGAGCGGCGGCGACAGAGTGACGCTCCGCATTCCGGAGGACGACAATCCGACAGTGCCGGTGGAACTGCCTGTGGATATTGTCTATGAGGACGGACACATCGCCGTCCTCAACAAGCCTTACGGAATGCCTGTGCACCCCGCGAGGGAGCACGTTGCGGATACGCTTGCCAACGCGTTTTCGGCTCATCTGCTGGCCAACGGTGAGCCGAATGCCGCCTTCCGTGTGATAAACAGGCTCGACCGTGACACCAGCGGACTTGTGCTGACTGCCAAGAACAGCCACGCGGCCTCTCTGCTTCACGGACATACCGACAAGGTGTATTACGCGATCTGTCAGGGAACCTTGACCGGAAGCGGCACGATCGACGCGCCGATCAGGATCATGGAGGGACACGGCATTCAGCGGGAAGTGGGGGAAGGCGGCGTGAGAGCCGTGACCCACTGGAAGGCGGTCAGGAATATGTCCCTTTTCGCCGGGAACGGGAGCCGTTACGACCTGACGCTGCTGGAAATCCACCTTGAAACCGGTCGCACCCATCAGATACGTGTGCATTTCACATCGCTTGGAATGCCGCTGGCGGGCGACGATATGTACGGCGGTTCACGCGACCTGATATGCCGTCAGGCGCTTCACTGCGGACAGATCGACTTCAACCACCCCATGACAGGGGAACACATGCATTTTTCCGTACCGCTGCCGGAAGACATGGCGGCATTGTGGGCAGAGCCTTTTTGTAAAAATGCAAGTAACGCGAAATGATTCATGTGTTTTTCGGCGTAATCTTGCTGCTATTTTGCATTGTTCTGCGCGAAACTGCGATTGAGCGCCAATAAATTGAGCGCCAATAAATTGAGCGCCAATAAGGAGGAGAAAAATGATTCGCTTTGTCCAAGACATCAAGCAATTCTGTCTTGCCATTATGATAGCAGGTATAGTTGTTTTCTGCATTGGTCTGTTCTATATCCTCATAAAGGCGGGGATCCCTTATCAAGATCCTACCCCGGAAATGCAGATACGGTATTCGATCAGCATGAGTGTCGGGAAGGAGCTTACTGGAATCGGATCATGCATGACGGTGACAGGCATTGTGTCAAGAATTATTTTGGGAGCTATTATGAAGAATAAATGATTGGCAGCTTCTGTGAGAGTGAATGACGAAAAATACCCACTCACCTACCTTCTTTTTCCTGCATATTATGTAGTGAAATCAAGAAAAGGAGGTAAAACGCTATGAACAACTTCTTCGGTGGTTCTTCCTGCAGCTGGATCATCATCCTGCTCATCATCCTGGTGCTCTTCCAGGACAATGACAGCGACTGTTGCTGCCGCTGCAACGGCACAATGGGCGACAGCGACAGCATCTGCGGATGCGGCGGCTGTGGCTGCGGCTGCGGTTGCAGATAAGCCCTTCGATTTTCCTTGAATTAAACCGGTAATCAACATTAGCCCCGGCGCTGCGGAATTCCCTCTGAGAATCAGAAGAAACCGCGACGACGGGGCTTTTGACTTACAAACTAATTGGAAGGATTTTCATTGACGGCTTTAAGGCTTTCGGCACGGCTGAAATCCGCTTTGGCAAGGTCTATCTCGCGGAATGCTTCGTAGAGGCTTCCTCTTGATGAGAGAAGCTGCCGCAGATTCTCGTCCTTCTCGGAGGAAGCGGGCATTTTTTCAAGCAGCTTGATGGCCTTGTTGTATTCATAGAGCGCACCGTAATATTCCTGTTCTTCACGGCGGCAGAGACAGACGGCCCTGCGGAAATGGCAGAGAGCCTTCATATATGTGCCGGAATCCTCATTGTCAATGCTTTTGTCCATATATCCCGCCGCTCTGCGGTAGGCGTCGGCGGCCTTGCCGTTTTTGTTCAGCCCTTCCTGACAAACGCCCATGGAAAACCAGTGGGAGCCGTAGAAGGAGCCGAGAAGTTCATCGGGCAGCTGGGATTTATCCAGAAGATGGATCGATTCGCTGAGGTCGGACTGCATCGACTTGAAATCTCCCAGTTCACGGTAGGCGTCGGAACGGTTTTTCAGCATGATCGCCATGTTTATCTCGCCGCCTTCATCGTCCTTTTTGAGGGAAATGGCGCGAGTCGTATCTTCGACATTCCTTCTGTAATTTCCCATACGGAAGTAGACAACACCCCGTGCGTTCAGACAAGCTGCCAATTCGTTTTTCGCCGCGGGATTGTCCAGCAATTCCATGACTTCGATCGCTTTGGAAAGCGCCTCGGCACATTTCGGATTGTCGTTCTGCTCGTTGTAGATGTCACCGAGCGCCTTGAAGCACAGCCCGTACTGGAATAAGTAGGGTTCCTGCTCGCTTTTGGATTTTTCTTTGAATTTGTCAGTGGCAAACAGCATTTCAAATGCCTCGACCGATAAATGATAATGCTCGGTTGCAAGGGCAAAATCCTCCTTGCGCAGGTAGCACTCTCCGATGTTGGAATGGAGCGACGGCCGCAGATCAATTGCTTTTTCGCTGTCGGGATCGCATTTGTCAAGCACCCTGAGGGCGTTTTCAAATGCGTGAAGTTCATTGTCGGCATATTTTTCTTCAAGACTGGCTTTTTCCGCTTGGCCGGCTTCTTCCAATGCATCGGGAACGTCTGCGGGAGAGGCGTTGTACCAGCAGATTCCCTCCTGATTGAAAAGCTCGGCGGCGACGGCTGAACCCGCGTCCTCGCTTTCGACGGCTCGTGCGGCGTCGTTCATATACCCCGCGCATTCCGCCGGGTCAAGACCGACTTCACGGGACAGTCCCGCAATCCTGACAAGCATCGTCTTGCCGGCAATGCCACCGTCCATCTTGTGCAGATCCGCAAACTCCCTGAATAATCTCCGCGCTCTTGCCATCTGGCCGCGTTTGGTCAGGCAGGAGGCGGAAGCGACAAGCGAAAATTCAAAAATATTTCCCTCACCCATTTCGTAATAGGGCTTGCCATCGCTGTCGAAGGAATGCCGTCTGACATCGTCGTAATACTCCACAGCCGAATCATTCTTGCCCAGAACGCGGCTGTATTCGCCCAGATCAAAATTGAGCCTCGCCAGATGCCTGTGATCCGGCTGGGAATAGGGCGGTTCACTCAGCAGCAATTCAAATCTGGTGTAGTCGCCGTACAGTTCCAGCAGACCAAGGCGCAAGGCGATTCGCCGACGGATCTGGACACGACTGTAATAAATCTCAAAGCTGTTTTTATCAGCAAGATGATGCTGAAGGTCGGTCAGAGATCTGATGCCACGCTCCTTGCTGAGCGCATCGAATTTTCCGGCGGCCTCCTTATCCCCGGCACGCTCACACATCTGTGAAATAATGTGGTATTCCGCGGAGCCGGCAAGCAGAAAGTAGGGATCTTCGGGGTCTGTACTTTCCAGAAGCTCCACCCCTCTGTGCATGATCTGTATGCATTCGTCAAGGGAATATCTGTCGGTCTCGCTGAATTTGGCCAGTCCGATGTATTTGCAGGCAAAAGCGCATTTCTCCGCGTTTGTCAAATAAAGAATTTCCGTTTCGACTTCGGCATATCCGGTGCTTCGCAGGGGATTTCCTTTTGCATCCGCCTCGAACGAAGCAATCGCCGCCTCAAAGTACCGTATGCAGTCGCTGATTTTTGATGTGCGGTAATGCAGTATGCCGAGCAGCAGATTCATGTCGCCGGCAATGCTTTGAATGCTGCCGAAATCGGCGCGTGTGATGTCCCCTCTGTACTCTGCGCACTGATCGAGTGTCAGAAGACAGGTTTCGGCGGCGTCGGCAAAACGGCAGTCGCGCGCCATGGCAAGCGCTGTAAGCCGCATGGCAGCGGGAAAGAACAGATCGTACTTTCCGTTTCCGCCGCAGGCATTGATGCATTTTTCAGCGAATTCCACCACCCGGCTGACGTCAGCTCCCGGAACATTGTCATAGCAGGTGATGAAGATCTGCTGGCTCGCGGCGAAATAGGCCGCCTTTTTGATGTTGTCCTCTCCGATGACCTCACCGTGGCCGGCTATCTTTTCCAGCAGTTCAACCGGCAGCGTAAAAAATTCCGTGGGAAAACCGTCCTCTGTGTCGGAGTAGGTGAAGGCGCAGGCCGCGTTTCCAAGCCCCCGGCAGATGGCGGACACGCCGTCCGGAACGGCTCCGTCCGGAAAGATCCCTGACGATAGTTCCTTCTTAACCCGAGCGACCATCTCGTACAGAACATTGGCTGCTTTGTCGTAGCTGCCGCTCTCACAGAGTATACTTCCGTAATATCCGAGACAGTTGGTAAGCAAAATATCGGCGCGGTACCTGTCTATGTTATCATAGATCTCAGCCAGAAGCTCAGCCGCTTCACGATTCCTTCCGCGAAAAAGGAACAGGCCGCTCAGTCTGAATATGCATTGAATAAGCAGCGATTGAGAATCGTGGAAGTTGCCGGCGATGTCGCTGCGGCATAGAGCAAGCGCACTGCGTGTGAGTTCTTCCGCCCGGTCGAGCTTCTTTTGCAGTTTCCTGTCGCCGCTTCCGTTTTTCATTTTATTACTTCTGTTACTTTCGCGGAACGGTTCAATGCTTTGAAAATACAGGCGGTCATATTTATCAATCAGTTTCGCAATTTTTTTTGCGTTGCTTTTCATCAATTATCATTCCTCCTGTCGAAAAAAATAAATAAAGATACCCCTTCTGTTCTTGAAAATGTATTATAGCACAAACTCAATCCTTTTACAAGATGTTTGAATGTATGAAATAATAAAAAAATGTTAAACTTGAGATAGTTTAAAGTCATAATTCAGCTTGAAAAAAGCGGGATAATTATGTATAATATGGTTAGTATTACGATAAAAAAGGAGCAATGCAAAATGAATGAAATCATCAAAGCAATGGAAGAACGCCGCAGCGTTCGCAAATTCAAGCCCGCTATGCCGGCGAAGGCGGATATCGGGCAGATCATCGAAGCGGGACTGTACGCCGCCAACGGCAGAGGCAAGCAGTGCGCCATCGTGATTGCCGTCACGGATAAGAAACTTCGCGATAAGATTGCGGAGGACAACCGAAAAATCGGCGGCTGGGCGGAGGGATTCGATCCCTTCTACGGTGCGCCGGTCATACTGATCGTGCTGGCCGACAGGAACTGGCCGACCGCCGTTCACGACGGCAGCCTTGTGATGGGAAACCTGATGCTGGCGGCGCATTCACTGGGGCTGGGCAGCATTTGGATTCACCGCGCACGGGAGGAATTCGAGACCGACGAATACAAGCAGCTTCTTACCGACCTCGGCATCGAAGGCGAATGGCTTGGCATAGGCCACTGCGCCGTGGGTTACGCGGAAGGCGAAATTCCCAAGCCTGCGCCCCGCAGGGACGGCAGAGTGTTCTGGGTGGAATGATTGGCTGGCAATGCGGCAGGCAGGAGTTGAATGAAAATTGATCTACACGCCCCAGACCAAAAAAGCGATGCGGCTGATGTATGAAGCACATAAGGACGCATGGGACAAAAGCGGTGTGCCCTATGTTTTTCATCCCTTCCATGTGGCGGAACAGATGGATGATGAAATTTCCACGATTGTCGCGCTGCTGCACGATGTGGTGGAGGACACCGACTACACCCTTGATGACCTGCGGAAAATGGGCTTTTCGGAGGAAGTCTGCGAAGCGCTCGACCTTCTGACCCACCGGAAAGAGGAGCCCTATCCGGATTACGTCAGGAGCATACGAAATAACCCCATCGCCGCCAAGGTCAAGCTGGCCGACCTTGCCCACAACAGCGACCGCAGCCGGTTTGACAGCATGACGGAAGCGGATTTCCGCAGAGAAGAAAAATACAAGGCCGCAATGAAGATTCTCCGCGGCGAAGAAGATTGACATGCAATGACAGAAGGAAAGGCGATGAATGCAATCTATGAGCAAAAAAATCCTTGTTTCGGGACTGCTGAATATCGAAACCACCGTGGCGGTGCGCGGCTTCCCGATCAATTACTACCCGATTGACTACCCCTTCTTCGGAGTCAATTCCAATGTGGCGGGCGTGGGATTCAATGTGGCGAAGGCCTTGCGCACGCTGGACGATGAGGTGGAACTGATTTCCTTTTTAGGCGAGGATTACGAAGCGGGAAGAATTTGCGCCGAGCTGGAAGCCTTCGATATTTCCGACAGGGGAATACGCTGGGCGCTGCAAAAGACGCCGACTTCGGTCATTCTCTTTGCGCCCGACGGCAGGCGGCAGGTTTACTGCGACCTCAAGGACATTCAGGAGCAGTCGCTGGACGTGGATAATCTGGAGGACACGCTCTCTGCCGTGGACGCGGCGGCCATCTGCAATATCAATTTCAACCGCGGTCTGATCAGAAAAGCGCGTGAAATGAAGGTGCTGACCGCTACCGACGTGCATGTGCTGGAGGATGTGGAAAACGACTACAACCGCGATTTCATGGAGAACGCGGACATTCTCTTCCTCAGCGACGAAAAGCTTCCCTGTGCGCCGGAGGATTTTATCCGCAGGCTTCATGAGCGCTATCACAACAGGATTATCGTGATCGGAATGGGCGCAAGGGGAGCGCTTCTGCTCGATGCGTCCCAGAACAGGATGATTACCGTTCCGGCGTATTACAAGGCAAAAGTGGTCAACACCGTCGGTGCCGGCGATTCCCTTTTCTCGGCATTCCTGCACTTCTTTGTCAAGGGCCTTTCCGCCGAGAATTCGCTCAGACGGGCGGTGGTATTCGCCGGCATCAAGATCGGCTTCAACGGCGCGTCGCTCGGCTTCAGCACCGAAGACGAAATCGAAATTGCCATGCACTGAATTGGTTTTACACACCCAAAACGCCCCGAAGGATGGTTTGAAAGGAAGTCCTTCGGGGCGTATTTTCTCTGTTAGGAACTATGCAGAATTTAATCAGTCATTTTCTGCTTAAAAATACAGTATGCTTGCGTGTTTCAGAAAGTGAAATGTATCAATTATTTCTGCATAGTTCCTTATGGACTTAATCCGGATGAAATCGTATAAAATTCCCATAATGATTCCGCAAAAAAGGCCTCGGCCATTGAGAGCAGCCCCAATGCCGAAGCTTTTATTATTTTGCGGAAAGATGGCGCAGATGAAAATTTATTTTACCTTTGTGAGATAGGCCTTCTTGATTACCACATCGGTAAGGGGCTTGTTGCTGCCGTCCACCTCAACGGCCGCGATCTTGTCAACCACCTTCAGGCCTTCGTAGACCTGTCCGAATACGGTGTGTCCGCTGCCGGTCACGCTCTTGAACTGTCCGTCCAGATAAGCCGTGCCGCCGCGCTTTTCGTACTGTTCGGCCGCCCACTTCGCGCCGCCGTTGGAGAGGAATCCTTCCTTGTCGCCGAGAGTGTAATACTGCGCTTTCTTGGTCTGGACGATGAAGAACTGGCTGCTGTTGGAACCCGGCGCGCCGGTGTTCGCCATGGAGACCGCGCCGCGGAGATTGTAAAGGTTGCGTCCGAATTCATCGCCGAATGTTTCGTAACCTTCGAAGGCGCACTTGCCGCCGGTGCCTGTGCCGGTCGGGTCGCCGCCCTGAATCATGAAATCATTCATGACGCGGTGGAAAATGATACCGTTGTAATAGCCTTCCTGGATGAGCTTTTTGAAGTTTTCAACGGCGGTCGGCGCGTATTTCGGGAAAAGACGGATTTTGATGGTGCCCATGCTGGTTTCCAGCACCGCCACTTCTTCTCCCTTGGCAGGCTTTTTGAGCTGTTCTCCGTCGGGAGCGATTTCATACTCTTCCGAAGCGGGATAAACGGTGTTGTCAACTGAGGAAACGGAAGAATTCCCCGAAGAATCGGAAGTGCCGGAGGTGAGATCCTTGGTGGAATTGTTGTCGTATAGCGACAGGAAGACAATAATGAAAATAACGGCTACCACAATGCTGCCTACAATGATAAGCGCCTGCGTGATCCGCTGCTGGCGTTCCAGCTCCTTGCGCTGCGCGGCAGTCAGCTTCTTTTTGCCTGTGGCTGAAGAGGTGGAAGTCTTACGCGGAGGGGTGGTGTTTCTGTGATTAGGTTTTTTCTTTGACGTGGACATTTTGGTATACGCTCCTTTTAATAGAATATTGCTTGATAAAAGGGAAAATTACGGATAATTGTAAAGGCAAAAATGATCACCGCAATGATAATTGCGCCTTTCCAGTCCAGCCGCACCACATACCTGTGATATGGTCTGATGAAAAGGGAAACAATAAGCCTGCTATACAGATAGATAAGCCAGCAGATACAGACAATGTAAAGCGGATTGTAGTAGAAAGCGGTTGCGATATCTCCGCGAAGCAGCGCCAATGTGGCGTGTGTCGCGCCGCAGGAGACACAGTTGAACCCGGTGACCGTTTTAATGCTGCACTTGAAATACGATAAGCCGATCGTATTCTTTATCCATAATACCAAAGCTGCCGCCGCTGCGCAGATAAGCGGCACAGCGACGGCGAGTACAAACGCGCTGCGGTAATTTCTGTCACTGCTTAGCATTTGTTTTAAGTAGTTTTGTTTCATGCCAGTTGGTAAATATATGAATTATCTTCTTCTGGGCTTGCCGCTTTTTGCGGGTTTCACTTCAGCAGGCTTTTCTTCCTCGACCTTTTCTTCTACGGGAAGATCGCTGGTGCAGTGCGGGCACTTGACAGCCTCAATGGAAATTTCGGACTTGCAGAAGGGGCAGACCTTGGTGGTGGGAGCGGCTTCTTTCTCGGGCTTCTTGCCGATGGATCTCAGCTTGTTGATGCCCTTGACAATCATGAAGATGACAAATGCCATGATAATGAAGTTGAGAACGTCAGAGATAAACTGACCGATGGGCATGTCCAGACGCCATACCTTGATGGCGAGCTTGCTGGCGCCGTCAGCGCCGGGCGCCGCAAAGCAGTTGAGAATAGGCTGGATGATGTTGTCGGTAAGAGAGGTCACCAGACCGGAAAATGCAGAGCCGATGAGAACGCCGACTGCGAGATCGAGCATATTGCCCTTGAGTGCGAATTCCTTGAATTCTGAAAGAAGTTTTTTCATTGAGTTGTACCTCCGTAAATTTATGCGATGGAGCAAAAATTGACTCATCGCATTTGATTGCCAACATTATAGCACATGCCAAAGGGAAAATCAATGTAATTTTGCAAAAAAATTATTATAATTTGGGTTAAATGTATAATTTCAATATTTATATATATTCAGTCTTTGCCGTAAGACAGACTGAATATTTTCCGTTTTCCGTCTTTGCCGACCGGTATGACAAGCCCTGTTTTTATCAGAAGGTTGACTGCCATGCGGGCGTTGGCCTCTTCAGTCCCCGCCGCCGAAGCAAATCCGGCGGCGCTGAAGACCTCCGGCAGTCCGGCGGGAATGAGCATTGCGTAATCCGGCAGAGCGGCAAGAGTCAGTTCGTCCAGAATATCTGTCGGAACAACGTCGGAAGTATATTCTCCCCTATGGGTGCGCTGTTTTTTGCGCCGGTTTGTCTTCACACCGAATGTCCGGTACTCGTCCGCTGTGAGAAAAGGGAATTTCAGGGTGAGTTTTTCATTGGCAATCATGTCACGCAGGGAGTAAAGTTCTCTCATCTCCCGGTAAATGGAGCCGTGTTTAGGGGATCTGCGGATTGAAATGATCTCGCCTGTGGCGCTGTCAAGGCTGATTACCCGCCTGCTTACGATGACGGGATGAACCACCGTCACCCGGCATAATTCCAGCAGTCCTGTCAGTTTCGGCTTGAGATGGGAGAGCCCCCGCGTCTGAATCTCGATGATTCCGTCCTCGCCCACAATATCGGCTATGTAATCTCCGACCGGCAGTTCATGCCGGCTGCCGTCCGGCTCGTAATACCATTTGAGTACCGCGTGAAGGGATTTTTCCCTCAGCGTTCCTATGGAATGATTACTGTCTGTGTTTCGTGCTTCATTGTATATGCTTATCGCATAATTAAATCTTTGTTTGTCAATAGTATTGGTACTGTCCGTGATAATCACCATATTGAGTAAAAATTTTTATTGTAATTACTGAATTGACGTGGTATAATTATTATATGCAAATAATGATTGGTTTTCAAGATTATTTTTTTTCAGTAAAGGGAAAAATATGAGCAGGCGGATGTCAGTTTCAGAACAATTCAATATTCCTTCCGGCGTTCAGCGTGTGCTGGAAACACTTGAAAACGCCGGCTTTGAGGCATGGCTGGTAGGAGGCTGTGTCAGAGACAGCCTGAGAGGAGTATGCCCTAAGGATTACGATATTACAACCAATGCCATGACGAATGAAGTGATGGCAGCGTTCAAAGGATTCGGGGTAATCGCGACGGGACTCAAACACGGCACCGTGACGGTAATATCCGAAGGAATGCCGGTTGAAGTGACGACCTACAGGGTGGACGGGTCGTATTCCGACGGCAGACATCCCGACAGCGTCAGCTTTGCCTCCGATATCCGAAGTGATCTCAGCCGGCGTGATTTCACCGTGAACGCAATGGCGTATTCCCCGCGGCGGGGGTATCTCGATGTGTTCGGCGGCATCGGCGACCTGAGGGCCGGCATTGTCAGATGTGTCGGCGCTCCCGAACGAAGATTCGGCGAGGACGCGCTGAGGATACTTCGGGCATTGAGATTTTCTTCGGTGCTGGGGTTCGACATCGAGCCTGCCACAGCCCACGCCATTCACCGCTGCAAGGGAGCGCTGGGGAAGATTGCCGTCGAGCGCATCACGCAGGAATTCCTGCTGCTGCTTTGCGGGGGCAACGCGGGAAATGTACTGCGGCAGTACGGTGATGTGATTGCCGGAATTATTCCTCCCTGTTCGCTTATGTTCGGCTTTGAACAGCACAACCCTCATCACGATTACGATGTTTGGGAACATACGCTTCGTGTAGTGGACGCGGCTCCGCCGGAAAGAATACTGCGGCTGGCGGCGCTGCTTCACGACGTGGGTAAACCGTTGTGTTTTTCAACCGACGAAAAAGGAAAAGGGCACTTCTATGGTCATGCCGCCAAGGGAGAGGAAATTGCCCGTGAAATCTTCGCAAGGTATCTTCGCGTCGACAGACGCACGGAGGAACGCGTGCTTTTTTTGGTGGGACATCACGACGAGTACTTTCTTCCGGAGCGCAAAATCCTCCGGCGCAGGCTTTTGAAGTACGGCGAGGAACCTCTCCGGCAGCTTATTGCGCTCAACCGCGCTGACATAAAGGGACAGTCGGCGGCCTTGGCAAAGGAAAAGCTGGACGTGCTAGCCGCTTCGGAGGACATTCTTGACGGAATTGTGAGCGAGAGCGCCTGCATTTCTCTCAGAAGTCTGGAAATCAACGGCGGCGACCTGATGGCGATGGGTGTGCCAAAAGGGCCGATGATCGGCACAATTCTTCATAAATTGCTTGGCGAGGTCTGCGACGAGTCGCTTGCCAATGCCGGCGAAGCGCTCAGAGGCAGGGCTGTTGAATTATTCAACGAAATAATGCAAAACAATGAGGGGTCTGATGAAAATGAAGTCGAACGGTATGAGAATTAAGGCAGTCATCGCGGCTTGCGCACTGGTGTTTTCGCTTACGCTGTCATCCTGCACATCCGTCATGAAGGAAGCGGCGCTGGATACATCCTTTGCGGAAAGTGAAGCCGTCATTCCGGTTGTGAGCGGATTCATGAAAAGCGCTTCCATCAATGAAAAACTTCAGGCGGAATTCCTGCCGGTGGCGGAGCAGATGAAACCGGTTACCGACGGTTCCGACGGCCGTCTTCATGTTGAATATAAGATGACCGCATTAAACGACGGTATGTTTCATCCGAAATACGAGATATCCATGTACCTGTCGGACGAGAGCAGTCAGATGGCGCTTAAGTCTGTGGAAATTTCAGGCTTTGACAGCGTCGCGGTTACTGATACAGCGGATATCGAATGGCTGCATTCCGCGGAGATTGCCGAAAGCGCGTTTGATATGCAGCGACTTGGCGTTGAAATTGACACGGCTCAGCTTGGTGAGAATGCAACCGAACGGTTCGTCACAGAGGTTTTTCTGAAAGTTTACGAGGGAATGGCCGGCAGGGAAATAGATATTTCCGACGTGGTTGTCGGAACGGATGACGTCACAAAAAAGGCTTACCTGATGCATCTGATAGACTATTTCCCCGATGTGGACTATCAGTATGACAACTCCGTCAATATTTACCGCGCGTGCGATGTTTTGGCAAAAACACTTACCAATATTGAGCGTGATGTTTACGGAAGGCAAAGCGAAAGCGTTACCGGCGAGGAATTTGTATCGCTTCTGAAATTCTTCCACAGCAATATGCGGGTGCATGAAATTGAAGGCTCCGAAAAACGATGGAGCGATCTCGGAACAGTTGACACGGACGCGGTTCTGGAAACCATGGAGATGAAGGATCAGTTGTTCACACGCCGTGACGCCGCGGAGTTTCTGGGCCGATTCACAAAAACGGGTCCGAAATTCAGTATGAAATACGGCGATCACAACCTGGAGCGTATTGAAGATGCCTATGACAGCATATGGTCAAGGAGAGCCGTTACTCACGGGTTTATGAATTACTACGGCGATTCCACTCTTTTTGCACCCAATGAAGGGCTGACGCTGGTGAACGCGATTTCGTCAGCCAGATGTTACATGAATGCCCGCTACAACGACTGGGCGTATTCTGTCGATTATCAGTGGGACGGCAACTATACCAATGAGGACGTTATCATTTCCGCCGCGAAGCTGGCTGAGTATTTCGGTGACCGCGCGGACAGCGACAGGGAATTTGAGGTGAAAACAGTTATCAATGACCGGGACTACAACTGGTTTTATTCTCAGAAAAACACAGGTAACTATTCTGCTGTCAATTGCATGCCTTCCATAGCGACAATGGCGTCTCATTGGCATGATCGCACCAGCACCGCCACGGTCAGAAAAATGCGTGAGACAAGCACCAATTCTGACGGGTGGACTGCCTATGAACTGCGCTTCGGTCTCTCAGCCTATAATGTCCCTTATACCGTTGAGGATGCAACGATGGAAAATATAATAAACGCGCTCGATAACGGCAGTATTGTTCTTGCGCAGTACAGCGACCGACCGCTCGGCATTTCCGGACACTGCTATGTCATTTACGGCTACAGACGCTTTAAGAATTCCACCACATTCATTGTCAATGATTCCGATTCACTGACTTACCGCGCTGCAATATTCGGCAGGGAAATGGGCAACGGCGATGAAATAGAAGCAAAATTCTCTATGTGGACGATTTCCCGTTTTGTCAGTGACGTCACAGTGATCGCTCCGTGAAGGCGATAATTGCCAATAATCACACTTATTAATTGTCAATTTTATACAACCGTATGATTGTTCTATTTTTCGACAAAAGATATTTACTTTATCATTCGCATGTGATATACTAATCAAATGATACATCATAATTTGACCGAATCAGGTATATCTTTGGTGTCTGAAGGGAGGTATTTTACAAATGAACCCTGCAAACGACGGCGAAAAAAGAAACGGCGGCGCATTGGAAGGCGGTGTCGAAGAAGAAGGGGAAATGATCGATCTCTTCGAACTTGCTTCTGAGAATGAAACGGTTTATCCTCCGGAAGTGGAAGATATTTTCTATTTTTGTGATGACGAGGAAGGCGACGAGGACTACGAGGACGACGATTCCGACGAAGAGGACGACGGGGACTACGACGATTCGGACGAAGAAGATGACGAGGACTACGACGATTCCGACGAAGAGGACGATGAGGACTACGACGATTCTGATGAAGAGGACGACGGGGACTACGACGACTCCGACGATTCCGATGAAGAAGACGACGAGGACTACGACGATTCCGATGAAGAAGAGGATGGCGAGGACTACGACGATTCCGACGAAGAGGACGACGAGGACTACGACGATTCCGACGACGAAGAGGACGAGGACTACGACGACTCCGACGAAGAGGACGACGAGGACTACGACGATTCCGACGAAGAAGATGACGAGGACTACGACGATTCCGACGAAGAAGATGACGAGGACTACGACGATTCCGACGAAGAAGATGACGAGGACTACGACGATTCCGACGACGAAGAGGACGGCGAGGAATACGACGACTCCGACGAAGAGGACGGCGAGGACTACGACGACTCCGACGAAGAAGGCGATGAGGACTACGACGACTCCGACGAAGAAGACGATGAGGACTACGACGATTCCGATGAAGAGGACGGGGACTACGACTACGACGACTCCGACGACGAAGAGGACGAGGTCTACGACGATTCCGATGAAGAAGACGACGAGGACTACGACGATTCCGACGACGAAGAAGACGAGGACTACGATGATTCCGATGAAGACTATGACGAGGAATTTGACGATTCCGATGAAGAAGACGAGGAAGATTTTGTCCCCGCGTCCGTATTGATCAACCAAAAACTGTTTGACGATGATGGCGGTGATCCATTGCCGCTTGATGAGTCAGATCTGTCCGGCTTCACCAAAACAGAAGAGGAAGAAGCTACCGTGGATCTTTTTGAAATGGCCGGAAGGTATGATGATCTGCCCGAAACCGAAACACACGGGGGATTCTATTATTGGGCAAAAAGAAAGACCGTTTCCGGCTGGGTGAAATTTGCCCTGAAATGCTTTGCCGTGCTGCTTCTGATCATTGTGGCGTCGGGCGTGCTGTATTTCAACGGACTGCTTGATCTGATTGATTATAAGGCTGCGGATGATTTTGAACAGTATTACAATCTCAGTGAAACCGATTATCAGGACGACATAGACGACGTGTATTCAACACCTGTCTTTTATAATGAAAGCACCACCATTGAGGGTTTCAATGATTCAATGATAGATATTCCCCAAAAAGATGTGCTGAATATTCTTCTCATCGGCACCGACGTCCGCGGAGGTACTTATGAGGACAGAGGCAACACCGATTCAATGATTCTGGTATCGGTAAATACCCGCGATAAAAATATCAAGCTGACATCTTTTATGCGTGATATGTATGTGACGATTCCGGAACGCGGCAAGGCAAGGCTGAACGCTGCCTATGCCTATGGAGGCCCGCAATTGTTGTTTGATACCCTCAAACAGAATTTCGACGTCGATGTTGATCTGTACGTCCGCGTGAATTTTGCCAACTTCCGCAAGATAGTCAATCATGTGGGCGGCGTCGATATAGAACTCAGTCCTGCCGAAGCCCGGTATATGAATAAATATTCCCAAAAATACAATACCGATCCTGTTGAACCCGGCTGGCAGCATCTTGACGGCGCACAGGCATTGTCTTACGCGAGGTGCCGCAAGATAGACAGTGATTTCAACCGCACCAAGCGGCAGCGCACGGTGATTCTTGCGCTGGTCAAGGAAATAAAGGGCAGCAGCCCGAGTGAGTTGAATTCGCTTCTGAATGTATTTCTTCCTATGATTCAGACCAATATGAGCAAAATGCAGATTCTGGGTCTGATGGCTGACGGAACACGCTATCTCAATACCGACATAGAAACCCTGAACATACCTATTAAATACAGCTGGCGTTCTGAACTGATCAACAAGCGTGATGTTATTGTTCCGAACTTCGAACTGAACAAAAAAGCGATTGTGGCTCATATTTACAGCACATACCGTCTTGATGAAGAAAGCAACATGAAACAGGCTGCCACTACCACCTCTGTTGCGGAGAGCAGCGAAACGACTGCCACAACACTGGCTGCTTCGAGTGAAAAATCAGACAAGAAAAAGAAGTAACGAACCCGCAGCATGCAGGTTGGCCAAAATACTCAAAAAGTGCAGATTCTTGCAAACAATTCTCAAGAATCCGCGCTTTTTTTGTTTCTTTTCTCAAAAAAATGAAAAAAGACGATGTCTGTAAAAGATTTTACTTGACAGGCGGAAAACGGCGTTATATAATAGTTGTCAGCAAGTGTAAAGAAGATTGCTTTACATATCTGCCGCAAGCATTTGTTGCAGCGCTTCATCAGGAGGTTATTTCATTGGCAGTCAATCCCAAATTCTCAGTGCTTCTCGATGTCTACGGAAATATCCTCACCGAAAAGGAACGCACGATGCTGGATTATTATTACAACGACGATCTTTCGCTCCGTGAGATTTCGGACAATGAAAACGCCGAGCGCCGCGAACGCCGGGATGCCGGTGAGCAGCAGCTCCGGGAGAACGATACCATCACCCGGCAGGGTGTGCGCGACACCATCAAGCGAGCCGAAGCCAAGCTGCTTTCCATGGAGGAAAAGCTGGGTCTGGTGCGCAGGAACAGCGAAATGCTTCAGATTGCCGCGGAAATCCGCAAGAACGCCGAGAAGGCGGCAGTCCGGGCCTATCAATCGAGAGCGCCCAAGGAAATCATTACGGCGGCTTCCGATATCGATACGCTGGCGGAAAGGCTGGAGCAGTTATTACAGTGATAGTATGGAGATGAATAATATATGGCTTTTGAGTCATTGACAGAAAAGCTCAGCAACGCCTTCAAAAAGCTCAGGTCAAAAGGCAAACTCACCGAGAGCGACGTCAAGGAGGCCATGCGTGAAGTCAGACTCGCCCTTCTGGAAGCGGACGTCAACTTCAAGGTTGCCAAGGATTTCACCAACCGTGTCACGGAAAAGGCTATCGGCACTGAGATACTTGAAAGCCTTACCCCCGGGCAGCAGGTAGTCAAGCTGGTCAACGACGAGCTGGTGGAATTAATGGGCGGCGCGGCGGCCCGCATTGCCGTTCCCAACCATCCGCCCTGCATAATCATGCTGTGCGGTCTGCAAGGATCCGGTAAAACCACCCACGCCGGTAAGCTGGCCTACATGATGCGCAAGGAAGGCAGACACCCGCTGCTTGTCGCCTGTGACGTTTACCGTCCGGCGGCTATCGAGCAGTTGAAGGTGGTGGGGCAGAAGGCAGGCGTCGAGGTCTTTGAGATGGGTCAGATCAACCCGGTCAAGATCACGCAGGAGGCGCTGAAATACGCCAAGGATCACGGCAATGACACCGTGATTATTGATACCGCGGGCCGTCTGCATATAGACGAAGCCCTGATGAATGAGCTGAAAGAGGTCAAGGCCGCCGTCAAACCGCATGAAATTATGCTGGTGGTGGACGCCATGACCGGTCAGGACGCGGTGAATGTCGCCAAGAGCTTCAACGAAGCGCTGGGAATTGACGGCGTCATTCTCACCAAGCTCGACGGCGATACCCGCGGCGGCGCGGCGCTGTCAGTCAGAGCGGTCACCGGCAAGCCCATCAAGTTCGTGGGTACCGGCGAAAAGCAGGAGGATCTCGAACAGTTCTATCCTTCCAGAATGGCTTCCCGCATTCTCGGCATGGGCGATGTGCTCAGCCTGATCGAAAAGGCGGAGCAGAATATCGACGAAAAGAACGCGCTGGAGCTTCAGCAGAAGCTGAAAACCAGCACATTTGACTTCAACGATCTGCTGGCGCAGTTCCAGCAGATGCGCAAGATGGGACCGCTCAAGAATCTGATCGGCATGATCCCCGGTATGAGCCAGCAGCTCGGCGACGTGGAGATCGACGACAGAATGATCGACCGCATAGAAGCCATTATTTATTCCATGACGCCCCGCGAGCGCGAGAAGCCCGATCTTCTCAATGCCAGCCGCAAGCGCCGTATTGCCGCCGGCAGCGGCATGAAGGTGGAGGACGTCAACCGTCTTGTCAAGCAGATCGAAATGATGCAGAAGATGTTCAAGCAGGTCGGCGGCAAAGGCGGCAAAGGACTGCGCAACATGATGCGCGGCATGAACGGCATGAACAACGGCATGGGCAGGATGAAAAACAAGCGATAATTTTTTTGAGCCTGTTTTCATATATAATCAATCAAGTATTCCTGTATGGAGGTGAATAGAATATGGCAGTAAAAATCAGACTTCGCCGCATGGGTTCCAAGGGCAATCCCTTCTACCGTGTGGTAGTCGCCGACTCAAGATACCCCAGAGACGGCCGCTTCATCGAGGAGATCGGTTCTTACGATCCTATGGCCAATCCTTCCGCCGTCAAGATTGACGCGGACAAGGCAAAGGCTTGGATCGCCAACGGCGCTCAGCCCACCGATACCGTCAAGGCTATGCTTAAAAAAGAGGGCATTCTTTGATCCGGGCGCAGATAAAGCATTGCGTTTCTCCAAGTGTAACGCAGCTGACAAAAAATCCTTCGGGTGTGCGGCAATCCGCTAATTGACAACGGGTTGCCGTATAGTTTTTACTCATCTTTCGGGCGAGGAGGTATGTCTGTATGAAGGAATTGCTCGCAGTGATCGCACGCGGTCTGGTTCAGAATCCCGACGGCGTGAGAGTAGAGGAAAGTGAACCGGCCGAGGACGGCACCGTTACATTTACCCTCTTTGTCGATGAAGAAGACAAGGGTCGTGTTATCGGTAAGCAGGGAAGGATAGCCAAATCTATCCGCACTGTTATGCGTGCCGCCGCCACCCGCGAAAACAAGAGGGTTCTGGTCGAGATCGACTGATTGTTTTCCGAAAGAAAACAGGATTTTCCGCAAGCACAGTTTTTTTGCCCGGTACATTTGCCGCAAAAGGACTGTGTTTTTCATTTTGTTCAAAATATATCTTTCCATTTTGAGGGAGATATGGTATAATGATTTCCATCAAACAGACAAGGGAATGAAGATGTATGAAGCAGTTTCTGGAAACAGGCAAGATCACAGGCACACACGGGCTGAAAGGAGAAGTCCGTGTGCAGCCGTGGGCCGACTCGCCGGACTTTCTGGCGGAATTTGACGAGCTGTATCTGGATAAAGGTGAGAAGAAGATTGACATTACGTCCTCGCGCGTTCACAAGAATATGCTGATTATGAAAATAAAGGGAATCGACACCATCGAGCAGGCGGACACACTGCGCAACAAGGTGCTTTACATGAACCGCGACGATGTGGAACTGGAGGAAGGCGCCTATTTCATTCAGGATCTGATCGGGCTGGACGTCATTGATAACGACACTGGGGAGAGACTGGGCAGGCTGGAGGATGTCAGCGAAACCGGCGCCAACGACGTGTACCATGTCAAGACCGACGACGGCAGGGAATGCCTGATTCCCGTCATTCCGGATGTCATCAAGGATATCTCCCCCGAACAAGGCTATGTCAAAATATTCAAAATGAAGGGTCTGTTTGATGAATGAGAATAGACATCATGACGCTTTTCCCAGAAATGTGCGAGCGTGTGCTGGACGAAAGCATTATCGGCAGGGCAAGAAGGAACGGCATTATCTCGGTGGAATGTCACAATATCCGCGATTATTCCGACGACAGGCACCGCCATGTGGACGATATGCCCTACGGAGGCGGTCAGGGAATGCTGATGAAGCCGGAGCCGATTGAAGCATGCTTTCATGCGATATCCGCCCAGTGTTCCTCTCGTCCTTTTTTGATTTATATGTCGCCAAAAGGGAAAGTCTTCACCCAAGCCATAGCCCGTGAGCTGCTGGGAATGGAAAATATCTGCCTGCTGTGCGGGCATTACGAGGGAATCGACCAGCGGGTGATCGACAGCATGGTGGACATGGAGCTTTCCGTGGGGGACTACGTGCTGACCGGGGGTGAAATGCCTGCACTGATCGTGACCGACGCGGTCTGCCGCATGGTACCGGGCGTGCTCGCGGAGAATGCCTGCTTTGAGGAAGAAAGTCATTTTTCGGGACTGCTGGAGCATCCTCAGTATACACGTCCCCCTGTATGGAACGGCATGACCGTGCCGGAGGAGCTGCTTTCCGGTCATCATGAGCGGATCGCTGGCTGGAAACGGATGCAGTCTCTGGAGCAGACCGCCAAGTACCGTCCTGATCTTCTGGCCTGCGCGGAGATTTCCCAGAAGGAAAGAGAATATCTTAAAGAAAAACAACTGATCTGACAGTTTGGATAAAAATCTGTTTTGGTCGGATAGTGCAAGAAGCTGCCTTGATTCACATTTTAGGCGCTATAGGATAAAATTGTTAGAATTGCATAATAACAAGATGAAAACTCATTAAAATATTGTAAAACATAGTGAAAAAGTATAATTTGCGAATCGGAAACTTCTTTTGCGAAAATACGCGCTAGTAATTCACTAGCCCTGCTCTAAACGTGCAATTTGTGTGTTTATACTTGTGCAAATTGCACTAATCACATTTGAAAAATAGTCGCAAAATACTCAGTTTTTTTTGACAAATCGTTATTATGTACAACTAGATGATGTACTAAAGCGGTCATTATTGTTTATCGAGCCAAAATTGCATTATGGTTGTTGACGAATAAAAAAAATGTGGTATAATATCAGTGTCAATTGATGTTGATGAACCAGCACGTGTTCGTTACTCTTCGAGGCATGGTGTGTATCTTTATCGGCTCAATTACTTAGAGTTACATTTTTCATTATGTCCGCAAGGAGGTTTTCACAATGTATGTTGATGAAGTGACAGTACAGAATCAGGTGGGTTTGCACGCACGTCCCGCTACTTTCTTTATCCAGAAAGCAAATGAATTCAAGAGCGCCATCTGGGTCGAAAAGGAAGAGCGCAGAGTGAATGCAAAGTCTCTTCTTGGCGTTCTTTCTCTTGGTATAGTAGGCGGTATGTCTATCAAGATTATCGCTGACGGTCCCGATGAGAACAACGCTGTAGACGGTCTGGTCAAGCTGGTCAAATCCGGTTTCGCTGAGTAATCGTTTGCATTTTTCACATATTTTTAAGAAAGCGAATGCTTGGGCAATGTGATATATTTCCGGCACAGGGCAGGGAAACGGCAGCATGTATTCAACGTGCAGGCTGAAGGAACGCTTTGCCGCAAAGATGTCGCTCCGGAAGTTGTGAAATGATTATTTCAAACTGAATATCCTGTCATTCGTCATGGAATTTTCGGTGATAAATGTGCCGGTGAGCGAGCGAATTCGCCGGCGGATTTATATCGTGAATTCCTTTTCTTTTTGCTTTTTTCCGTTCCTATAGAAAAAACGGCAGGACAGATTCACTCCTTGCCGTTTTTTTCTGCTGCTTTTTGGGGGATCAGGGCCGGTCTGGTTTGTTTCAGGAAAAGACGGCCTGACCGGAAGGTGAAAGTATTTCCCTTGTTTCAAAATCCGTGTTATTCGTTCTGTCCGTGCCGCAGCAGCCTTTTGAGCGCGGGCAGAAAGCCGGCTTTTTTTGCGGCTGCGACGGCAAATTTGCGGCAGCCGTTAACGGCAAACCGCAGGGGATAAAGCAAATTCCACAGTCTGACATATCGCAGATAATGAGGATTGTCTGCCGCGTAAATTGTTCCGTTGCGTTGAAATCCGGTCAGTATGCCTATTACGGCGGCATCGGAAACTTTTTCCAGAACGAAGGTATTGTCGCCGCGAATCAGATAATGATCCTGCCTGACCGCGATTACTCTGTGCAGCACGTATTGACCGTTCCGTTTGTAGAGCGCAATGTCATATTTTTTCAAACGACCCGACGGGGGAGCAATCACAACCAGATCACGGTTATTACGCAGCATGGGTTTCATGCTGCGCCCTCTTGTTTTATAGACAAGTATGCCGTCACGCGCTAGTATTTCTTCAAATGTCATCGCTTGTCCAAGGCTCCTGCTTGTATAAATTTTCCACAAAATGTTCTTCTGCGGTTTCTTTTCTTACAAAAACTATTATACTCCAATTCTGTAAAAAAACAGTTACGCTATTGTAATATTGTTTACATTAATGTTAAAAAGTTGCGTATTTACATGCACAAGTAAAATGCTATAATGAAGTAATGAACAAGGGAAGGAGGGGAATCATGATGAAAAAAAACGAGCTGAAATGGCTGTTTGACGTACCCGGAAAAAAAAGGCTGTATATCCTGATTCTGACGGCGGTGCAGGGGCTTAACAGCGGCTTGGGGGTACTCTATGCCCTCCTTTTGCGCGGAGTGGTGGATTCTGCCGCAGCCGGCTCGCAGAGCGGCTTTTTGAAGTATCTGATCCTTGCCATACTGCTGATTGTGACACAGCTTCTCCTGCGTGCGGTCATCAGATGGCTGAGTGAATTTGCGAGATCCGGCATTGAAAATGTTTTCAAAGCGCGTCTCACAGACGCCATTCTTCATAAGGATTATCTGAGAGTCAGCGCCGTACATTCGGGGGAGTGGCTCAATCGCCTGACAAACGACACCGTTGTGGTGGCAAACGGATATACGGAGATTTTTCCCGGAATATTCGGTATGGCTGTCAAGCTATCGGGCGCTCTTGTGATGCTGATAGCGCTTGAGCCGTTCTTTGCGTTTCTGCTCATTCCCGGCGGCATGGCGATGCTGCTCTTTACATGGTTTTTTCGGAGGAAGCTGAAGCTGCTTCACAGGAAGGTGCAGGAATCGGACGGACGGCTGCGGGTCTTTTTGCAGGAGCGGATAGAGAGTCTGCTGATGATCCGTTCCTTTGCGGCCGAGACGCAGACCGGAAGAGCCGTGGAAGAAAAAATGAACCTTCACCGGAACGCCAGAATGAGAAAGTCATTCTTTTCGGTGATCTGCAATATAGGCTTCGGCGCGGCGATGAACGGAATGTTTCTGTTCGGCGTCGGCTGGTGCGGCTGGGGCATACTGAAACAGACTATCAGCTTCGGAACGCTGACAGCGGTGATTCAGCTGATCACCCAGATTCAGGTTCCCTTTGCCAATATTACCGGCTATCTTCCGCAGTATTATGCTATGCTGGCCAGCGCGGAAAGGCTGATGGAGGCTGAGAATTTTGAGGAAGATCGTTCCACAGCCGCTACAGCGGAGGAAATGACATGTTTTTACCGGGAGGAATTGAAAGCGATCGGTCTGCAAAACGCTTCCTTCACATACTATCCTGTTTCAGAGAATTCGGAGGAGGCTTCCAAAGACCATATGCCGGTTGTTCTGCGGAATCTCACTTTGGAAATACAGAAAGGGGAATTCATTGCTTTCACCGGTCACAGCGGATGCGGCAAGTCCACCGTTCTCAAGCTCCTTATGTGCGTATTCCATCCTGACAGCGGAAGCCGGTATTTTGTGGACGAAAACGGAAAGGAGTCCGGATTGACCTCCGTATACAGGAGATTATTTGCCTATGTGCCGCAGGGAAACTGTCTTATGAGCGGAACGGTGCGTGAACTGGTCAGCTTCGCGTCCCCGGACGAGGCCGACGATGATGAGAAATTGGAGCAGGCGCTCGGAATTGCCTGCGCCTCTGAATTCGTCGCGGAACTGGAACATGGCATGGACACACTGCTGGGAGAAAGAGGCACGGGACTTTCCGAAGGGCAGATGCAGCGTCTTGCCGTAGCGAGAGCGATTTTCTCAGGCAGTCCGATTCTGCTTCTTGACGAAGCTACCAGCGCTCTGGATTCCGCCACCGAAAGACAGCTGCTGCATAATCTGAGAAGCATGACTGAAAAAACGGTTATTATCGTGACGCATCGACCCGCCGCGCTGGAAATCTGCGACAGGGTGCTTGCATTTACGGAGGACGGCGTAATTTCCAAAGAATGATGCGGGATTTTGTAACGCAGATTCATCACGATTTCAAAAAAAATTGGATAGATATCTTATATTTTTATATAGATTTCTAATCTTTCTGTTTTTACTTTATTAATGATCGGAATTATATTATAATATTCAAATATTTACGTTTGTCATCCAATAGCTGAAAGGAAATGTAGTAATGAAGAAAACCTATTCCATTCGAAATCTGCTCGCTTTATTGATCAGTAAAATCTGGCTGATTGTGATTATTACCTTCTGTTTTGGACTTGGATCTTTTTTAGTTTCAAAGTTTATGATCAGCCCCAGATATGAGTCCTTCACCACAATGTATGTCAAGAACAACGCTGTTACCACGGACAGGGACGCAAATGTTGATCTGAACGACTTATATGCGTCCAAATCCTTGGCAAGTACGTATATTACTGTGCTGAAGAGCGACGCGGTCATGGAACAGATAGGTCTTCAACTCACGGAACTGTACGACATTGACGATCTTGCGCTTGTATTTAATGTCAAAAATAATAAAATAACGGTTTCTTCCATTAAGAGATGTTTCTCCATGACGGCGGTTGACCAGACAGAGGTTATCATGATTACCGCCAATACTCTCAGTCCGGAGATTTCGGCCGATATGTGCAATATTATAGCGGAAATCGCGCCTGACTTTCTGATCAGGGTGGTTGGAGCAGGATCCGTTGAAATCATTGATGTTGCCAAACCTCACGCGGATCCGGTTTCTCCCAACATCCCGCTTATTTCTGTTATCGGCGTCCTCATAGGATTAAGCATTTCCGTATTGATCATAATGCTGCACGACTTTTTTGACGATACCATCAAGGAAACCGAGGAGCTCTCGGAAAAGTATAAAAAGGCGATTCTTGGCGAGATACAGACAATGGATATAGCCAAACCCAAAAACAAGAAAGGGCACAATCCCAATTCACGTTCCGCGACTCTGCTCACTGATGCGAATATTCCGTTTAATGTTGTGGAAAGCTATAAGACGATACGTTCCAATATCATGTTTACTCTTGGAACGACAGATAATAAGGTGATCGCCGTTTCCAGCTCCAACCCCGGTGAAGGCAAGTCTACCACAGCCGCCAATATAGCCATTGCGCTGGCCCAGACAGGCAGCTCGGTGCTTCTCATTGACGCAGACATGAGAAAGCCTGTTCAGCATAAATTATTCAAATCCAGAAATGTTGACGGATTGTCTACGCTGATTATAGCGCGATCGACAAAAGAAAACGCGGTCAAGAAAGATGCCGTGCAGGGTCTTGACCTGCTGTCCTCCGGCCCTATTCCGCCGAATCCGTCAGAATTGCTTGCTTCCGACCGGTTTAAAGACCTTCTGGAGGAATTTGCGGAGGAATATGATTATGTGATTATCGACACGCCGCCTGTCAATGTGGTGAGCGACGCTATGGTAATGAGCAACTATATCAGCGGTGTTCTTCTGGTGTTGAAGTATGCCACCACTACATATGACTCCCTTTTCGACGCCATGAAACAGATTGACCTTGTCAAGGCAAGTGTTCTTGGATTTGTCATGAATGAAATAGATTACAGTCACAGATCCCGTTATTCGTATAACAAATACTACGGTAAAGACGGTTACGGATACGGTTATGGCTACGGATACAGATCTGAATCCGAAAGCAGCGAAGGAATTATCGATTAATAACGCGATATTAATACAGTTAACTTTTGTCTGTCCGGAGGTATGAAACATGGAAAGCACATCTTATTCAATGAACAAGAACGCCAGTGAGTTAATTGTGGCAAAAAAGTCTATGGCCTATTACATAGTAAAAAGAGCGTTTGATTTTCTGTCTTCCCTTCTTTTGGGAATCGCCATATTGCTTCCTTTGGTGATAATTGCGGTGGTCATTATCTGTAAGGATTTCGGCAATCCTTTTTACAAGCACAGGAGGGTAGGCAAGAACGGCAGGATGATCAGCGTCTATAAATTCAGGAGTATGAAGAAGGGCGCGGATAACCTTGAAGAAATGCTGACTCCGGAGCAGCTGGAGCAATACAGAACGGAGTACAAGCTCGATGATGACCCCCGCCTGATAGGATACCGGAAACCGGGCGACGGAGACAAATGCTTCGGCGCCAAGCTCAGAAGCACCTCACTTGACGAACTTCCTCAGATCATAGCCAACATCTGCATTCTCGGCAACATGTCGGTTGTAGGTCCCCGCCCGATTCTGAAGGACGAGCTTGAATCTCAATATTCCCCGGAAGAGCAGAAGCTGTTTCTCTCGGTCAAGCCCGGACTGACAGGATACTGGCAGGCTTACGCACGCAATGAAGTGGGCTATTTAGATCACGGACGTCAGGAGATGGAGCTTTATTATGTGAAGCATCAATCGATCTGGCTTGATATAAAGATACTGTTTAAGACAGTTGAAGCCGTTTTCCACAGGAGAGGTGCGAAGTAAATGATCATAACCAAGACTCCTTTTCGAATGTCGTTTTTCGGCGGCGGAACCGATATGGAATCTTTTTTCAGAGAGAACGGGGGAGCGGTGCTGTCCACTACGTTTGACAAATACTGTTATGTCAATGTGCGTCACCTTCCGAGGTTTTTCGATTACAGCACGGAACTTTCCTACGCCAAAACCGAACGTGTGAACGACGTGGAGGACATTCAGCATCCGCTCATACGGAATGCTATGAAACTGCTGGATATGCATGAAATCAGACTGACATATGAAGCCGACCTGCCCGCCAGATCGGGACTCGGAACCAGCAGCTCTTTCGCGGTGGGAATGCTCAACGCATTTTATGCGCTGAAGGGCAAATACGCTGACAAAAAACGTCTTTCGGATGAAGCGATTTACCTTGAACGGGTGCTTTGCGCCGAGTCGGGAGGCTGGCAGGATCAGATTGCGGCCTCCTTCGGCGGATTTAACAGGATTAATTTTTCCTCCGACGGCTACGATGTGCAGCCCGTCATCATCTCCCCCGAACGTAAGAAGCGCCTGAACGATAATCTGTTGATGTTTTTCACTGGATTTACACGCATTTCCTCCGACGTTCAGAAGGCAAACAAGCTGGACGACAAAAGCAAGCTGGCGCAGCTCAGGGAGATGCATTCTCTTGTCGGGGAAGCGGAGAAAGTGCTCACCGACAAGAACGCCGATCTTAACGAATTCGGCAGACTGCTCGATCACACTTGGCGGCTCAAGCGGCAGACCGGCGCGGCTGTAACGACCGACAGTATTGACGGTCTTTACAGCAAGGGACTGGAAGCCGGTGCGCTTGGTGGAAAGCTGCTGGGCGCGGGCGGAGGAGGATTCCTTCTGTTTTATGTGCAGCCGGAGTACAGGGAGTCTGTCATGAAGGCAATGGGCGACCTGCTTTACATTCCATTCCAGTTTGAAAACGGCGGCACAAAGGTAATCTACTATTCTCCCGAACAGTATGAACCTGTATAAATACAAGGAGCGTTTGCGTTGAAAACAGTCATTATGGCAGGCGGCCGGGGCACACGTATCTCCTCCGTTGCGTGCGATATTCCCAAACCAATGATCAGAATAGCCGGCAAGCCCGTGCTGGAGCATGAGATCGAATGCCTGAGAGATCAGGGATTTACGGATATCATTATCACGGTCAGCCACCTCGGCCATGTCATTATGGACTATTTCGGCGATGGCGGCAGATTCGGAGTGAATATCGAATATTATGCGGAGGAAACGCCGCTGGGCAACGCGGGCGCCTTATACAAACTCAGGGACAGGCTGACAGAGGATTTTCTTCTGCTCAATGCCGACGCCATATTCGATATTGACTTCAGAAGGTTTGTTGCCTACCACAGACAATGCGGCGGGCTGGCGACAATCTTCACTCACCCGAACAGCCACCCCTACGACAGCGGTCTGATTGTGACTGACGGAAACAATGCCGTTACGCAATGGCTTACCAAAGAGGACGCAAGGCCGGCGTATTACAGAAACTGCGTCAACGCGGGGCTTCATGTGCTTTCTCCCGCGCTGCTGGAACGCGCACCCGGCACGGAGAAGGTCGATCTGGACAGGCAGATACTAAAGCCGCTTGCCGGAACCGGGAAGATGTTTTCCTATCGCAGCCCTGAATATGTCAAGGATATGGGTACCCCCGAAAGATATGGGGCGGTCTGCCGTGATTATGAAAACGGACTGGTGAAGATCCGCAATCTCAGAAATCCCCAGAAGGCGGTATTTCTTGACCGGGACGGAACCATCAACCGGTATGTCGGTTTTCTGAGGGATATCAATGACTTCGAGCTTCTTCCGGGAGCAGAGGAGGCAATCAAAAAACTCAATTCCTCCAGCTATCTTGCGGTCGTGGTGACCAATCAGCCGGTAATTGCAAGGGGCGAGGTGACGGTTGAGCAGCTTGATGAAATTCACAAAAAAATGGAAACTCTGCTCGGCAGGGCATGCGGATATATCGACGGGCTGTATTATTGTCCTCACCACCCTGACAGCGGTTTTGAGGGCGAAATACCTGCACTGAAAATCAAATGCGAATGCCGCAAGCCAAAGCCGGGAATGCTGTCGCAGGCGGCAGAGGATTTCAATATCGATCTTGCCGCGTCGTGGGTGATCGGCGACAGTAAAAGCGACATTCAATGCGGAATCAATGCCGGCTGCCGGACGGTACTGATAGGGAAGAATGATGAGTATTTCGGTCAGCAATTCACCGAATCCTCCCTTTTGGCGGCAGTGGACAAAATCCTTGAGGTGGAAAAAAGTGAAAAACAATCATAATGAGAGAGTAATGAATCAGATTGATGTTCTGACCGGGCGTTATCCTCAGCTGGAACCGGTTAAGGACAGCATTCTGAAAGCCTATGAAATACTGGAAGATTGCTATTTGGCAGGCGGAAAACTCCTTGTGGCGGGCAACGGAGGATCCGCGGCCGATTCCGAGCATATAGCGGGAGAACTGATGAAGGGGTTTAAGAAGCCGAGGAAGCTGAGCGCGGCACAGGCTGAAAAGCTCCTGACTGTTGACGGTGCGCTCGGAAAGGTGCTTGCGGAAAATTTACAGGGAGCGCTGCCGGTCATCGCGCTGGACGGACATCCGGCGCTGACAACCGCTTATATGAACGACTGCGAACCGCTGCTTTGCTTTGCGCAGCAGGTCAACGGCTACGGCGCCGAAACCGATGTGTTTCTCGGCATTTCCACTTCCGGAAACAGCCGGAATATCCTATACGCGGCCGTGACGGCGAAGGCGAAGGGGATGAAGGTCATCGGTCTGACCGGATCAAAGCAGAACAGGCTGGAAGAATTTGCCGACGTATGCATTAAGGTTCCGGAAACGGAAACCTATATGATTCAGGAGCTTCACCTGCCGGTGTATCATTGTCTGTGCTTAATGCTGGAGGAGAGATTTTTTCTATGATACGTGTTGCTCAGATCATGGGCAAAATGGAAAAAGGCGGCGTGGAAGCCGTCGTGATGAATTATTACCGTCATATTGACAGAGATAAGATTCAATTTGATTTTATTGTAGACGATGACAGTTCCTGCCCGCAGGAGAATGAAATCCTGTCGCTGGGC
>JAFRXY010000082.1 GCA_017441385.1 Clostridia bacterium
CAACAGGCAGGACACCATTTCGCTGGAGGAACTGGCGGTTGCCTTATATGGACGAGGTACGAAATGCACCGTCATCGTCCCGACTAAAAACGCGTTGATTTCCCAAGATGAATAGGCAGGCATCCCGTCGCCCCGATGGATTCTCGACCCGTTCGGCGGGAGCGGCTCAACGCTGATCGCCTGTGAACAGACCGACCGGAGCTGCTATACCGCGGAGCTGGACGAAAAATACTGCGACGTCATCGTGAAGCGGTACATCGAGCAGGTCGGTTCTGCGGACGATGTGTTTGTGGAAAGGGACGGCGAACAAATTCCTTATTCGGAATTGGAGGAATCCAATGCGTAATCTCACCCTCGGCAGCCTGTTTGACGGCTCCGGCGGCTTTCCGCTGGGCGGTCTGATTGCCGGCATTACGCCAGTCTGGGCGTGCGAAATTGAGCCGTTCCCGATACGAGTCACTACCAAGCGGCTGCCCTTCATGAAGCATTACGGCGACGTATCCGAGATGGACGGCGGCAAAATCGAGCCTGTGGATATCATCACCTTCGGCTCGCCGTGCTTTCCGGAGGGGACGCTTGTGCTGACGGAGGAGGGCTATCTTCCCATCGAGGAAGTGACCGTCGGCATGAAGGTTCTCACCCACAAAGGCAGATGGCGCATCGTCACGGCGGCGGGCGCAAAGTTCGGCGAAACGGTCGTGCTGAAGGGCAACCATTACGGTCTGGAATGTACGCCCAATCACCCGATTTACAGCAGCGGCGAGAGAAAAACCCGTCCCCGGCTGGGCAACGGAAAGCGCGGCGAGAGGATTCAACTGACCGATCGGTCGTTTACAACATCACCGTTGATGAGGACAACAGCTATGTCGCGGACGGCGTGGTGGTGCATAACTGCCAGGATATGAGCATCGCCGGGCGGCGGGAAGGTCTGGAGGGCAGCCGTTCGGAACTGTTCTATCAGGCGGTCAGAATCATCAAAGAAATGAGGTGCGCCACCAATGGCGAATACCCGAGATACATCGTGTGGGAAAATGTCCCCGGAGCATTCTCCTCCTGCAAAGGCGAGGACTTCCGCTGCGTGCTTGAAAGCATCTGCCGCATCGCGGACGAAACCCTGTCTGTTCCTCTCGCTGAAAAGTGGCTGCCTGCCGGGAGCATCGTGGGAGATACTTTCTCCGTCGCGTGGAGAGTGCTTGACGCGCAATACTGGGGAGTGCCCCAGCGAAGAAAACGCATCTTCCTTGTCGCAGATTTTGCAGCGGGAAGTGCCGGAAAAATACTGTTTGAGTCAGAAGGCCTGTCAGGGTATTCTGCGGAGAGCTTCCGAGCGTGGCAAGGAACTGCCGCCGCTGCTGAAAAAGGCGCTGGAACGGCAGGCGCGGTCTGTCTGAACGACCAGGGAGGACAGAGGATGGACGTGTCCGACGTCGCGGCGACGCTCCGGGCGGAAACACACGGGCATCCTCCCTGCGTCGCGGGATTCTGCACGGAACAGTCAGCGCAATCCCGGGGCATCGGCTATGAGGAAGGTAAATCGCCGACGCTTCGCGCGGGCGTGGTTCCGGCGGCGGTCTTTGAAAACCACTCGCAGGATTCCCGGTACACCGGGCCGCTGGACGTGGCGCAGACGGTTTCCTCCACCTTCGGCAACGGCGGCAACAACCAGCCCTTCGTGGTAGAAACGCCCAAGACGCTGAAAATCCGCTCCGGCTGCGAGGGCGGCGGCAAGGGCGCATTGATTCAGGAGGACAAATCCGCGACGCTCGCCTGTCACAACGATCAGACGGTTTTCGTTCCGGCGGTGTTCGGGATATGCTCCAAAGAAAGCCATGCCATGCTCTCGGATAATCCCCACAGCGGATTTTACGAAGCGGAAACCACCCGGACGCTTGACGGCAACGGGGGCAATCCCTCCTGCAATCAGGGCGGGATGGCGGTGGTGGCGATTGAGGGAAACGGCGCAAGACCTTCTCACAGAGGTCGGGGCTATTCCGACAATGATATCAGCTTTACATTGAACACCGCCTAACAGCACGCCGTCGCTCAGCCGGTTTATCATTCGAGCAAGAATTCCTTCCACATCCAAATTGCAATAGCAACGTGCAACTATTCACAGAGAATTAACAATCTAACGATATAAGTAGTGGCTGAAGGAGAGTAGAAGGCAGCAAATCTTTGGAGAGAGGGCGTAGCCCGAACGGAAAAGATTTGCTGCGGCGCGC
>JAFRXY010000083.1 GCA_017441385.1 Clostridia bacterium
AATATTATTTCCGCTTCATTTCCTTGTAATAGTCTTTTTTCAGGTTTCGTGAGGTACTCAACTCATTTATTCAGGCTTTTTTCCCTCATTTTTCACTGGTTTTACGCTCTTTGTATAGTCTTATGGTCTGGGAAAGTACTACTTAACGACATTGTGTTCCGAAGAGAACGGTGCGGAAAAGTCTTCCGGTGGTTTCTTCGCCGAATTTCTTTTTGAAGACATCCGTGGAAGGACCGCCGTTGGAAATCAGACCTTCGACATATTCGCTTGCTTTGGTTCGTTTGGCGGCAGGGTCTGATACAGCAGGCGCTTCAATGGAGAAAAAGGCGGTGACAAATTCTTCCGCCAGCCTGTTGAGAGCAGTGGTCTGCTTCTTGGCACGCTTGTAGACGCTGGCGGGAAGAATAAGATGGTCATACCAGTGATTTCCGTGATCATTATCCGGAATAGATACATATTTGTTTTTGATGACACAGAGCGGTTCTTCGTCAAACTCACCGAGAAGCGTGTCGAAAAGCTCCAGATAGAGCGTGTCGTTGCCCATGGCAAAAAACGCGGTCGTATGACAGCAGAGGCAGATCGACATCAAAGGGATTGATGATCACGGTATCCATCTTCATCAGTCCGAAGAAGCCTTTCGCTTTCATAACCGCTACATGTCCCAGTCCTTCCGCGCTGTAGGCCGATATGCTGAACTTCATTCCGCTCACCCTGACAGACGCAAATTCCCCGGCGTCTTTTGGAGTGAGCGGATATTTTGTTTTGATTGTTTCCAGAATTTTTTCAATCATCATCATTCGCCTCTTTCCTTCTTGTTCAGGTGATAAATTGGCAGCAGCGGCAGAATAATAGGCGTTTTGTCGGCGTAGGCATTATATTCCTCCTTATCACCGTATTGCTTCATCTGCCTTTTTTCCATACGTTCCGCACCGTTGAACATGATATAAACAATGGAAATATAAGCAACGATGGCGGTAATCCACTGTCCCCAGCCGGTGTACGTGCTGACGCCGGATACAAATATACCGGTCCAGAAGGTGATCTCGCCGAAGTAGTTCGGGCAGCGGACGATTTTATAAAGGCCCTTGGTGGCCACCATGTCCGGGCGGATGTTTTTCTGGGCGGATTTCTGACGGTCGGCAACCGATTCTATGATCAACCCCAGCACAGATATTCCCATGCCGATGGCGGGCAGAAGAATGTCGGTTGACTCATTCTTGAAGCGGAATAGCATGGGACTTACCTGCGCCACATACAGCACCGCAACAACAAGCCAGATGGTGAACAGCACGAAGACTGGCATTTTCTTTTCGTTGTTCTTTGCGAGCGAATCCTTTGCCACATTCGTTTTTTGGAATGAAGCACTCTTAAATTCCCTCACTAGCAGGAATCCCGACAGCCGCGCGCCGTAAACCAGAAACAGCGCAGCCTGCATCGCCACAAGCCAAAGCGGCGTTGCGGAAGGATTCAGCAAGTACATCACAAAAATCGCGATTCCTCCTCCCGCGATGGCTAATCCGTAACCCACTGAGAGAAAATAGACAAATTTGTAAAAGCCAACGGAACAAAGCAACGCGCAGACTATGAAGAGTATACCGAGCAGTGACCAGTACATCATTTGATTACTTCTCCTTTCCGAAGTAGTTTGTGAGGTATTCGGCAAAGCTCTTGTCGCCGATCATGGTATCTCCGACGAGGTCGTGACTGAGCGTCCACTTGGAGAAGAGAATAATATCGTGCTTTCCGGCTTTTTTGATTTTGGGCAGGTTGGCGAGAATCCCGAAAAGCCATATCGGCGCCCACTTGATCTTGCAGGGCTTTCCGGCTGCTTGGAAGCACATTTCCGCCATTTCCTCATAGGAATAGGTTTCCTTCCCACCGATATTGTAGGTAACGCCGGCATCGTTCATGTGCTGAACGATAAATTCCGCGAAGTCCGCGCAGTCCACTACATTCGCCTTCACACCGCCATAGCCCTTCAGGAGCTGCATTTCGCCCTTTTCCACATACGGGGCAAAGACTTTGGCGATATCGTAGAAATAGCCTGTGGGACGGTAGATGACCCAATCCATCGGCTGTTTTTTTATTTCCTGCTCCACCATATATTTCGCGTGAAGCATAGGAACCTTTTCCGCACCCGGTTCGTCGCAGGAAATGACCGAGATGTAATTGAATTTCTTTACACCGGCGCGTCTGGCTTCTTCATAAAGATTCATGTTGCCTTAGTAGTCGATATCATAAGCCGTGAATCTGGTGGACGCTCCGGTCAGCCCCATTGTGGTGATGACAACGTCCGCGCCATCGCAAAGACCTTCCAGCGTCTTGGAGTCAGTTGCGTCGATGGCAACAAAGGAATAGTTTCCCTCCGTGCCGTCTACCGGTTTCTCTTTGAGGTCTGCCGCGATTACTTCATGTCCTTCCCGACAGAGAACCTTCAATATCTCCGCGCCGAGGTTTCCGAATGCGCCCGCAAGTACAACTTTCATGTGAATTGACTCCTTTTGATTGATTATTTCTTTTTCTCCTGTGCCCGCTTGTCGTTGATAATCTTCATGTGTTCCGCCGTGATCAGCTCGACATTGTTCTCCTTTGCCCATGCCACGCAGCCCTTGAGTACTACAGATAAAAATACCCTCGGTACGCCAAGTATGGTTTCCAGCGCGTCGTCAGTGAATTTGACCTTGTCGTCCGCCCTGTCGGCGGCATAACGCACCGATTCCAGAGAGGCTTTTCTCATATGAAGCAGTTCGGCGTGCATCCTAGTCTTTCGATGAAACCAGAAGTTCTTGGAATCGCGGTAGCCGTAGTCCACCGGCAGCGGAGGAAAATCACCTGACTTTACGCCGTTGATAATGGCTTGGCTGTACTTTTTCTTCATCAGGATTTTGTCAATGCGAAGAATGAAGTGCGCCCCGAATTTGCTTGTAATCCCGTTGAAATCGTGATAAGGCGGCTCATAGCCGTTCAGTTCACCCGGAAGATCTTTCTCCGCGCCGTCCAGCTCCCGCATCCACGTACATTCAATCGCTTCAATCGCGTCCGTCAGCACCTGCGGTCTTTGCTCGCCCGTTTCTTCTTCGAGCAGGCTTTTTTCCAGACGGAATTTGCACTTCGGCATTTTGTCCGAAGGTTTGTCTCCCGGCCACGACAGCTTGACAGCCTCCTTGAAGGAAGTCGGTGAGTCATCAATGAAATTGAGCGAACATTTTCCGTTTCTCAGAATATTCTGAGCCGTGTTGGAGGAGTTGCGGCAGCACAGGAGCATCGCGTAATAATCCTTGCCTGCTACATAATACGGCTGCACCAATGAATAGGGGCCCAATGTGGTGGTGCCGTCTTCACACAATGTGCTGATAATGACCGTAGGCATAGGGAAAAACAGCGAGGTCTGATAAAAATTGTCGACGATGCGAAGGTTTTCAAAACTGCTCATTGTGATTTTCCTCTCTAAAATGAATTATGTTTGGCAATGAACTGTCAGCTTGATGTCGTTTCAGTGGAAATTCACACTGTCTGTTTCAGAGGAACACCCTGCGAATGTCATCTGAATTCCTTTATGCCTTTGCCGAATTTCTGTGTTTCCTTCTTATCAGTACGGCAATGGAAAACAGAGATAGGGTAAACGCGCTGAACGCCAAGGCAATTGGAACATTACTTTCGCCTGTACCGGGGCTGGGAACGATCTTTCCGTCGTTGTTGACCCAGATCGCGTAGAGCGTTACGTCGCTTTGCGGCATATTAATCGCATCCTGACCGCCGCGATAGCCTTTGCCGCTGCCGTCCTTTCTGGTATTCCACTCCTTGAAAGTGCAGCCGGTTCTGGCCAGATTGCCCTGCGCCGCTACCAATACGCTTTCGCCGCCTTTATAGGCTGTTGTGTCAACAGGAACATTACCTGAAGTTGCGCCGTTGCCGTCATAGGTCAGCTTAAAGGTCTTCGTGCTGACTTCCTTCCACTGTCCGGTCAGCGTAATAGAGGAATCTACGTTTTGAATGGTAGCACCGTCGGCCATCAGCCCGTCGTCGTTGCCGCCGCTTCTGGGCGCGGGATGGGTTCCGCTGCCTCCGGAGGAAGCGTTGGTCACCTTCCAGCCCAAGAATGTATACTTTGTCGTGTCGCGAACGTATCTGAGAAGATCGCTGTCGTGCGCAATGATTTTGTGCGGCTGTCCTTTTGTGATCGGCACGTCATACGGCTCGTTCATATCGGGTTTGTAATCCGCCGCGTCCTTGGGAATGCCGCTGCGGTAGGTGATATGCACCACCTCGTCGCCGCCGGGCTTGGTGAACCAGCCGATAAGCACGACGCTCTCCGAGGGCATATCAAACGCGGTCACGTCTTCGCCGTCCTTCTGCCAGCCGTGGAATTCATAGCCCTCCACATTCAGCTTGGGCGCGACGGTTACGGAATCTCCCGGGTGATAGACCGTTTCGTCCACCGGAACCTCATAAGAGGAAGCCGACGGGTCGTTGTTGCCGCCCAGCAGACGAATCTCATAGGTGACGCGAAGATCCTTCGCCCAGATCGCGTAGACGGTTGCCGCGCGGTTCTGGTCAAATCCGGTGACGGAATCGCCCTTCTGATAAGCCGGAGCGGTTGAGGTTTTGCTCTTGTCCCAGCCTTTGAAGGTGAATCCGCTCTTTTCCGGGTCGTTGCGCTCAATCAGGATACCGCTGCCGTTTGCCGAGAACTGGCTGTAGGTCACGGTCTGGCTGCCTAAATCGGCGTCAGTCAGACTGTCTTTGAAAAACAGGGTGTAGATCCACGGAGTGAAGCTGCCGGTAAAGGTCACGTTCTTGGAAGGCATGGTGAAGGTTTCTCCGTTTGCGTAGACCTTATCGGTGCCGTTGTCGTTGTAGTGCCAGCCACTGAAATCGTATCCGGTCAATTCCGGCACGGCTTCGACAGGGAATTGGTCGCCGGCAAACCTGCGGAAGGACTCCGGTACGTCATACCCTTCGGGGGCGTTTTCCACCGTATAGGTCACGGTGCAGGAGCCTTCCCAGAGGGCGTAAACCGGCACGATAAAGCGTTCGGAATCGCCGTCAAGCGAATAGCTGTCACCGTAGGCCACCGTCACGCTCTCCTGACGGGAAGTTCCTTCGGAAGAAGTGTTCCAGCCGAGGAACCGGTAATGTTCGCGGGTCGGCAGGGTGGCTTCTGTGTAATCGAAAGGCTGTGTGCTGCCGGCCTTCTCCTGCGCGGCAAAATTCACGGATGCGGGAAGGGGATTGCTGCCGCCGTTGGCATTGTAGACCAGCGTGTAGAGCTTTTCGTAAACAGCACGGTATTTCACCGTGCCGTCCGGCATGCGGAATGTTTGTGTCGTGCCGGACGTTACCGGGGATGGAATCTCCTGACCGTCCGAGCCGGTTGTCTGGCTGCCGGTCATTCTCTCCCAGCGGACGAAATGGTATCCGTCCATTTCGGGTGTGATTTCCGTGCCGGTTTCATCCTGTCCGACGGTGATTTCCGTGCCGTAAGGCTTCCGGAAGGAGGTGAGCTGCGTGGTTCCGTTGCTGTCGTAATACTGGACGGGATAGCTGTTGACCGTGAATCTTCCCCAGAACGTCACATCATGAGCGGGCATGGTGAATTCGCGCGCATCCCTGATTTCTTCGGTGGAATCCGTGATGTCGCTCTCATTCTCTACCTGATACCAGCCGGAGAAGGTGTAACCCTTCGCGGTGAGAGGCTGCGCGACGCGGAATGTTTCATCCTTCGCATGCGGCGCTTCAGAGGGCGTCGCGGTGCCTTGCAAAGCGCTGTCGGCGGTCAGGAGGTAAGTGACTTCATGCGCGTCAGGAGCTTTCCACAGGGCTTTGAGCGTCGCAGTGAAGCGTCCGTCGAGCAGAATGAATTCGCTCAGAGGAATATCGCCGGCGTTGTAGGTCAGCGTCTTGGTGACGTTTCCGCTGCTGTCCCTGATTTCAAGCTGCCACTTGTCGAAGGTGCTGCCGTCTGCCTTTGTCATGTCGGTCGGAAGCGTCACGCCGATGTCGCTCATCTTGGCGCTTGTGACATCCTCCTCAAAGGCAAATTCCTTTGCGTCGATTGAATTCTTTGTTCCGCCTTCATAGCGGCCGCCGTCGAGATCAAAGTGCAGGCGGTAGAGCTTGTTCCAATGGGCGATGGCGGTGGCGACGCCGCTTCCTCCTTCGGCATTCTCCACAAAAAGCGCACGCGGAATGACGTTTTTCTCGTTGTCGCTCAGGTCGTCCTTATGGAAGGTTTTGGAAATGCCGTTGGAGATGACCCAGCTCAGGAAGTCATAGCCGCTTTCGGCGGGTACCGTCTGGCTGATGCGGGCTTCGCCCGTCATGACCTCGGAAAGGGTAAAGGGCTGCGGGTCGGGGGCGGTGCCGTGCGCCGTCTGGTATTGGACCAGATAATTCCAGTTTCTCCACTGTCCGTAGACATAGTACGGAGAAACGGAATCGGGATTCGCGGTGCAAACGACATAGAGCTTCGGAGCCGTGTTGTCTTCGCCGGTGCGTGTGGTGCTCCATCCGGTGAAGGTGTAGCCTGCCGGCGTTTCGGGTGTGCGGTCGGCGGAGAAGGCGTAATATTCCCCCGTTCCGTCCTTTTGCAGGTTCTTGCGCTGGAAGGTGACGGGTTCACCGACTTCGGAGTCGTCTACCGTGCCGCTATCGGCTGCCTTACGGTTGGTGAGATAGTGCAGCGTGTAGGTGACTGGCTCGAAGGTACCGGTCAGCGTCACGCCTCCGCTCTGCATGGTAACAGTAGCTCCGACAGGCGTTCCGTTCAGCTTCCAGCCGGTGAAGATATAGCCGCCTACTTCCAGAGGATCCGCAACCTGTACAGTCTTACCCACCTTGACGGGATCGCTCTCCGGAGGCAGCGCGTACGCGCTGCCCGTGCCGAGCAGGGCAGCAAGGTCGGAATTGGGATCTGCCGAGCCGTTCTCCAGCTCATACTTCACGGTGTAGAGATTGTCTTTGTACTGCGCCGTATAGACAATATTGTCTGTAAGATGTTCAATGGGAATGCCGGGTTCCGTTGTGTACTTCGTGCTGTCCGCACCGCCTATGGTCAGCTTCCATCCGCTGAAGGACTGATTCTCCGGAGGGGTGAAACCTGTATCACCGAAGGTCTTGACAACATGGGAAGAATTGTAGACAGGATGCTCGATAACAGGAGCGCCCGTACCTTCTCCCGGTTTGTAGGTGACGGAAACCGTATCGGCATTATATCGGGCTATGAAGTAAAGGTCTTCGCCCGGCATGGTGAAGGTATCTCCCGGGTTCAGCTCACGGATATCCGTCGCACCGTCCGCCGCGAGAACCTTCTGATCTGCGGAAAGTCCTGCCCATTCGCTGCTGACCAGTTCCCAGCCCACGAAATGAACGTGGAGATCGCTGTAGTCGGGAGGTTCTACTCCGTCGGCAATCTGCACCGCCGTTTCATAATGGTAATCCTTTACGACCTTATCAGTTTCTGTGGCGGGTGACGTAGAAGAATTCGTGTATTTCTCCCAGCCGTAATGCACATGGTAGACATTCGGCACCCAGTTGGCAATGACGGTGACGGTGCTGTCCTGCGCGTTGCGGAAGGTAGATAAGCTGAACCTGCTGCCGTCCTTGACCTTACCGTTCACGGGATTGGAATTACTCTTGCGGATGTAGGTGGTATTCCACATCTTGTCGGCTGCGAAGGTGTAGTAATCCGCTGTCGGAATAGCCTCCGAGAAAGTGTAGCCGTTAACAATATCGTGATAGCTCAGTTCGCGGTCGGACGGGAATGTCTCGTTATGGATATGGCTCTCCTTTGGCTTTGAAATATCGCTGTCGGTCTTTCTGGTGTTCCTGTCGAAGGCAATCTTATAGGGCTCTGCCGACCAGACGGCGTAGATATCACCGCGGTATTTGTTGTCGCCGCCTGTGGGCGCTTTGAAGTGCCATTTTGTCTCGTCGGTTTCGTAGAGGTCGTTGAATTCCGCTCTGTCCACGATCTTGGAAGTGTCGTAGGAATCAACAGGGCCTTCGACTTTCTCCCACGACCAGCCCATGAAATAGTAATTCTTGTTGTTGGCCTGCTGTTTCTTGGCGTAAGGCAGCATGTCGCGGAGGTTGTGGTAGGGATAAACCGAGGTGGTGGAAGAAGTGCCGTCTTCCATCGTTTCCGTCCAATCCATCATTTCATAATTGACGTTGCAGAGATAATCGTTTCCGCTGTCGCTGACCCAAGAATCACTGGTGCTGTCGAGGTAATTGAGATGGTATTTCAGCGCGTAATTCCGCACCCATTGACCGTAGAGGACATTGGGAGTCTCGCCGTTGTCCTTGCCTTCAAAAACGGGGGAACTGCTTGTGCCGATCACCGCGTTATCCTCCCAGCCATCGGGGAGATAGTGGTTGTTGTTGATTCTGTTCTTCCAATACTCCGTCACATAATAGGTGCCGGAGCCGTCGCGCTTGGTGTTGTATCCGATAAAAGTGTGTCCCTTCCATGTGAAGGTATAGCCCGACATGCCGGTGATATTTTCCTTATAGATGCTGCCGGTGAAGATGTACTGGCTTTCGCCGTCGTTGTCGGATTGACCCTTCTGGTTGCGATTGGCAATGAGCCGCAGCACGGCGCGTTCCTTCCAGACGGCGTGAACCTCCACAGAGAGATATTCCTTGCCGTTTTCGTCCTCCCAGACCTCCACGGGAACATCCTCGTCGTCGCCGTTGAAGATGGTCTTGTATACCTTGTTGGCAATCTGGATGGAATTATTCTCGGTTACGGTTTCGCCCTCTGTGTTTTCGTCCACATCCTGACTGGAATCCGGCACGTCATAGCCGATTTCCGCTGTCAGGGCTTCGTCCGCCGTATGCCTGTATAGCGACCAGCCCTTGAACTGATAGGTCTGGAGATTTTTCTTGCCGTATTTGTCCTGACGTGCGTAAGGCGTCTGGGTGGAGAATTTCCAGTATTTGCCGTCGTTTTCGTCTTCATGGATGAAGGGCGTGTCGCTGTTGTCGTTGCCGCTTGCCTTCTGCGGCTGGGGGTTAAAGCTGCTTGTCACCTCCGGTTCGCCTTCCTTTACCTCGGGAAGGTTGATGTCGAAGGTGATTCTGTAATTGTTGATCTTGCGCCACATGGCATAGAGTGTGTTGGACTCCTTGCCGTTGTTCTTGCCCTCGAAGAGAACCTCGTCACCGTCCATATACTTAATGATCGTAAGATCGTCACCGTAGGTCGCCCTGAGCTTGGCGAGATTGCTCTCGGACGCCTGATCTCTTGTGAGATACCATGTGCCGGTGCCGTCCGTCTTGGTACAGTAGCCGATGAATTTGTGATACGCACGGCGGTAGCCGGGAGAACCCGGGAATTTGTTGAAGTCTTCGGTGAAGATCGTGCCCGGCAGTCGATAATCCTCCGTAATGGGACTGTCGGTCCTGCCGCGATAACCGCCGTTGGCGATAAAATGCACGATAGCGCGGGTTTTCCAGACGGCGTGAAGCGTAACGGTGAGATAATCCGTGCCGTTCACGGTGGTGATGGCCGCCTTATCGCTGTAGAAGAAGGACTCGGGAATCAGATTGGTAATTTCGATGTTTTCTACGTCCGGATCGTCCTCCGTGGCGTCTTCCCTGCCGTCATTTACCGTGAACTGGCTCATCACGGCCTCGTCCGCCTGCGCGGGCGTGTACTTCTCCACGCTCCAGCCCTTGAACTGATAGGTCATCACATCGGAATAACCGGGTATCGTATTCTCGTAAAAATATGGCGTCAGGGTGCTGAACTTCCAATACTTTTCGCCCGATGGGTCGCCGCTAATCGTCTTGAAGGGATTGCTGCTCTGTTCGTTTGCCAAGCGGTCTGAAATGCCGTTTCTTGGCAAGAGTTTGGACGGAGTGGGCATGCCGTCGGTATTCATGTCAAAGATGATACGGTAATTGTGGACGACCGACCACTGGGCATAGAGAATGTTCTTAGTGCCGTCGTCGTTGCCCTCGTAGTTGTTCACGCCTCGGTAGCGGACGCCTTCATCCTGATATCGGTAAACATTCGGATTGTCGCCGAAGCCCGCGCGGATGCGCGCCATGATGGAGGCATCGTCGGCTTTCTTGTTGGAAAGGTACCAGGTGCCGGAGCCGTCCTGCCGTGTGTTCCAACCGAGCCAGTAGTAGCCTTCCCGTCTGGGAGTGTCTCCGGGGAAGGTCGTGAGGTCAAGGTCATAAATATTGCCGATAGTGACGTATCTTGCCGTGGTAGTACCGGAAAGAGTCCCTCCGTTGGCGTCGATATAGAGCGTGCCTCGCTTCTGCCAGTAGGCATAGAGCTTGACGTTGGCGTAATCCTTATTGTCGATCGTGACAAGATTTTCGGTATTGAATTTATCCTTGGGAACCGAAATATAATGCTGAGAAGGCTCGGTCACCAAAAGGGTCGCCATCTGTTCCTCGCTCAGGCTGTCCGGTTGATACGGCTCGTATGTCCAGCCCTTTTGCAGGAAGGAATAGTAGTTCGAGTTCTGACCGTAACGCGCTTCTTTACAGCTCAGACTGGAATAATACACCGTCCACGCGTTGTCCTCATTGGCGAAGGGGTCATTGCTTCCGCTTTCATTCACCGTCACGGTAACCGGCGATTTGGAGGAAACCGTTGCTTCGGCGGAGGGTTTGTTGGAATCAAATTCTATGCGGTAGCTGCCTTGATAACGCCATTCGGCATAGAGGGTGATATCCTCCTGATTTTCCAGAATGAACCGGTATCCCTTATCGTAATGGGTTCCGGTTCCGTCCGCCTTTGTATTCCAGCCGTCCAGGAAATAACTGGTGCGTTTCACGCCCAGATCAAGCGCGTTCTGGGTGAGATCCGGCGTGCCGGTATATACTTGCGGAGCCGTAGTGGCGGCGTTGTTATAGTATCCGCCGTTCAGGTTGAAGGTCAGGCGCGCCTGCTTCTTCCAGACGGCATACATCTTCTTGGTGAAACGGTATTCGTCCTTGCTGCTGCCGAGCGAGCCTAACTGAATCATGCTCAGATCGGGGGTGCCTTCCGCCTTCAGGAATTCCTCATGGGTGACATTACCGGTTCTGACGCCGTTTGTGAAATTATTGTCGTCTGTTTCGCTCCAGCCCTTGAAGTAATAGACGCGGCCGTCCGCGTCGGCGGAGGTATATTGGGGATTGCCGGTACCGTTTATGCTGCCCTGCGCGGTGCCGTCAGACTTCTCTTCAAACACGGTGTCGTTCGGAATACTCCCGTTTGCAATGGATTCCACGCCGGAGGGCAGATTGCCCATGTAAAGAATGCGGTAGAGCTGCTTCCACTTGAATTTGAGTTTCAACTGAGGATGATTCACAAAATTATTGCTTGCTATTGTATATTTTCCGGTGTTGGTATTGACATACAGTCCGCTGATGACAACCTCGTTCGTATCGTTGTCATAGAGCTGCACAGCGCTCCGTTTATACCCCTGGGCTGTCGGAGCATCATAGGAAAGACCGTCCCGGACTTCGTCGTAATTGAAATGTCCTCCCTCCGGAATATTCGTCACAACAACCCCGTCCGGAAGGTTCTTATCCACAAAGAGGTCGTACTCATTCGCCTTCCAGACGGCATAGACCGTGGCGTAATAGACCTTCTCGTCAGGTGCGCCGGGGTCTTCCGCTTTGCAATTGAATTGGTTGAAGGCAATCTCGTTGTTCTCGAGAATCTTGGTGACATCGTTGTCGTCGCTCAGACTCCAGCCCTTAAAGGTATAGCCGACGCGGGAGGGATTCCATGTCTGCATGGTCAGGGAATCCTGATTGTGCCGGAGCAGACGGTTATAAACGGTCTTGCTGTTCTGGTATGAGGAACTGCCGGTAGCGTCGGTCGTGTTCTTTTCATAGGAAAGGACATACTTCCGGTTCCAGATGGCGTAGAATGTGGTATCCTCGGACAGAGTGACATCCTGCTGCGCGTTCTGGTAGGAATCACCGAGTCCGTCCGCCTGCGTATTCCATTCCGCAAACTGGTTTTCGCCATAGCTGAATCTGGGAACCGTAAAATAATTGCGAAGGGTATTGGAATTGACCTTGCTGCCTGTCATCTGAACCGAGGTGACCGCCGGGTCGTCCCCTATGATACCGCCGTTAGCCTGATAGGTGATGGTGATGTTGTTATTCACCCATATCGCGTAGAGCGTGGTGTCCTGGGTTAAATGAACGCCGCTCTGATGATCGGCATAACTTGTGCCGGTGCCGTCCGCTTTTGTATTCCATTCCACGAACTCATATCCGCCGTCTCTTTCAAATTTCGGAACCGTATTATGGTTGCGCAGGGTAATGGCGTCGACATTATTGGCTTCCTGCGTCACCTGGGAATAGGTGGTTTCGCCTTCTCTCGCAACGCCTCCGTTGGCGTCGTAGGTGATGGTGATGTTGGTTTTCCATATGGGATATACCGACACGCGGAAACGTCCTTCCAGCTTTTCGGTAAAGAGTCCGACCGGCACTTTCACGTTGGCGGTATCGCCGCAGAACATATCGTCCACTGATTGGGAAGTGCTCCAGCCGTAGAAGGTATAGCCTTCCCGGGTGGGCTTTGTGCCGAGATAGTATGTCACAAACTCCTGGTCGGCACTGGACTGAGACAGCCATCCGGAAGGCTGCTTGAGTACTTCGCTGCCGTCGTTGGCGGAAGGAAGCACCACCATTTCATATTTCTTTGTCCAATAATCGGTTGTGAATGTAAAGCGCACAGGAGGATTGGTTGTAGCGCTAAAGGTCGAGGTGGGCAATGTAGCGCCGCCGGCACGACTAGTGGGTCCGGTCGAAGTGCCGTCTTCTTTATAAGTGGTCTGTTTCCATCCGTTGAAGGTATAACCCAGCGCAGTAGGATTAGGCAGCGTATAACCGCCGGCAGCTTCGATTTCGGCATACGTTTTGGTTTCCGAATAGTTGGCAGGCTCCGAAAACGTGGCGGTAGACGGTCCGTTCCAGCTGATGTCATCAAAGGGAACGGCGATACCGTATTTGTCCACAGGATTCAGATCGTATTCAAACACATAGCTTCTCGAATCCCACTGCGCGTAAAAGTCGGCGGTATAGGATGTACCGTTGGAATCGAGATACAGGTAGTTCGCCGGCATGTGGGTCACAATCGGTCCGCTGCGGGAAGTGGACCATCCTTTAAACGAATAACCGCCATTGCTTTCCGGCAGCATGGTCAGTTCATAGCTTTCCGGATCATCTACAGGCACTACTCTGATTCGTTTGGAGGACTGAGAGGATATATCGGATGCATTTTTATTGTTATAATAATAGACTACCATATCGTAATACCAGCGTGCGAAGAAGGTGGCGTCTTGATGCACATCGGAAATACTGGTGCTTGCATTATATTGGGTGCCGCTGAAATTTTCATTCCTATAGAAGTAGACAAACTCCCCTTTTCTCGCGTTGGAATCCTCATCCACCGCAGAGATATAATTGTCCTTGCTTAGCAGAGAAAATTGGAAAGGATTTTCCTTTTTTGTATCAGTTTTCCCGTTGACCGGGTCCTTATAGGTAATGTTGATTTTATCCACAAACACAGAATAAAGATCCAGTCGGTTTGTGTATTCGGTTTCGTCCCATGTGCCGAATTCTGTCAACGGAAGAGAATTGCTGCTGATCAGATCGGAATAATTCTGATAAACCGCATAAGACATATGCTTTCCGCCGTTGCCATCACTTTTTTTTGACCATCCCATGAAAACGAGATTTGTACTGTCATAATTGGAATCAGTCAAATTGGACGCAGTAATGACGCTCTCCTCATCATCAGTCGGAAATGTTTTATTGGTCACGATCGTTTTGGCATTTCCGTTTTTGTCAATATAGTGACAAATCAGTCGATACGGCTTATACCAGATTGCCTTGATGGTAACCTCATAAGTGTTTCCTTCCTCTGAAGATTGCTTTAGCGAAAAATAACTAAAGTCAATCTGATTATTGGGATTATAATCCTTTGTTGAACCGTCTTGGGTTATCACGCGCCAGCAATGAAAGACCAGCTTTTTATCGGTAGACGGCTTAGCGCTCACAATATTTCGATTGGTTTTGGAGGAATAGTACCCTCCGCTTCCGTCTGTCTGAACGTCCGTGCCCGAGAACGCGCTGCCGCCGTTCAGATCATAGTGAATGATGTATGTATCGGTCGCGGCAAAGGCACGCAGGGCAAAATACCCGCTGGCAAAGAGCGTCATCATCGCGCCCAGCAGGGCAGAAAAATTGATAACGGTGCTTCTTCCGAAATGTGTGATATGTCGTTTGTTCATCATGATGACCTCCGAAAACTCAATAGACAGAAGATACAAAGACAGGATCTGTGTTGGCTTTTTTATTATTATATCATATTATTTTGAGGAATAAAAGAGTTTTCGAAAATATAGTGCATGTTTCTCGATAATAGTTAATGAATTTTAGTGAAAACAAACAAATCATCTTTTCGACTATTCTCTCGCCATCATAGACTTCTTATAAATAGCGTCTACTGCACAAGGGCGAAAATCACGCACAGAGAGTAGAATTCGAAAAAAGAGGCACAAAAGAAACCGAAGCCTCTTCTGTAAGTCTATAACGCTTTTATGCAGCGCAATTCTCATCACTTTGGCAATTTCAAAAAGTTCAAAAGAGTGATATTTAACGTGCGGAAGTCAAAGGAGCCATAAGCACCTTGCCGGTGCCTCTGTAAACATTTACAATACCTTCGCCATTCACAGCGGAATCATCATCTCACCGTCCGTAAATCTACTTTACACTCAATTTTCCCATAATCCCGCCCACCGTCACGCCCGGATGGGTAACATACAGACGGGTGATAAAAAACAAGGGCTGAATTAATGGTCGACTCCGGAACATACAGGGCGGTTTTATTCAAAATAGAATACAAGCTGTCGGCATGGCTGTCAACAGCAAAACCGAAGCTCATTGACTGACCGGTGGAGATAGCGGTCAATCCTTTTTCTTCGAGCGTATCGTCCAGCCTGCCGAGTTCATAATTGCATAGCAGCGCACAGTCCGCCTCGCCTGATGCGACGGCTTCCAGACAAGCCTCCCGGCTTTCGAATAGTGATTCCGTCCAATCCGTATAATATTCCTGCACAAAGGTTCTGAAATTGCGGTCTGTTTCGGTCATCGCAACGGACACTTCACCGATAGTTGAAAAAAGATGACGTTTGTCCGATTTCACCGCCGCGTACACTTCCGTCTGCATGATCGGCTCTGTTTCAAGAAGCCCCAATTGCTCGGCTTCATAGGACGACAGATTCACCGGAAACACACAGTCGATCTCGCCTTTTCGAACAGTACAAGAAACCGTCATTGCTGATACTGGATGAATGGCTGTTGTACCCCTTAAAAGAAACAGAAGCCCGTGATCTGCTGGAAATTGCCGAAGCGAGATACAAAAGGGCTTCCACGATTTTTTGCTCCCAGTTCGACATTCCGGGCTGGCGAGAAAAGATTGGCGACCCGATTCTGGCTGACTGATTATTTCGCGGTCAGGAAAACATGAATCCGCCGGAAGGAAAACATTGATACGCGGGTAGCAAAACTCCAATCCGCGCTAAGAACACAGTAATACGCCAAAGGAACGCACCTCGTGTAGGGAACATTGGAGCTTACTGCAAGACGACCGCCACCCTTGACAGAACCTGAAAGAAATGCTGAGTGGTCTGCGCCGACGGTGACGAACTCAAGAACAGCTAAGTTGATTCACCGTCGGCCGGCTATTGTAGCATTTCTTTCAGAACCCGTCAAGGGCAAGCCTCCTAAAGTCGGTGGCTACCCTTTTGCCTCCGGTTCTGAATCTAAGAACAGCTTGTCACATCGTGGCAAGTGCGTTCCTTGCGCGAATCGGTGCGTTCCTCGTTTCGAATTGGTGCGTTCCTTGTTTCGGATTGCCGTTTTCCTTGTTGCGAATTGGTGCGTTCCTAACTGCGAAATATTCAGCTGACGCTATTTGTGACCGAATTGTTCATGATTCCTACTCGATTCTTATTGACTGCAAGGAATCCATGAGAAAAAGAAAGGGCGTTAAGAAAAATCCGGCGTAAGGAGCCTTCGGCTCATCGGGCTCTGCCAGAACCCGAGGTTTAACGCTTTGTGATTTTCCGCAGAGAGTGATGGTTTTTGCACAAAAAAAGAGAGCGACACTTGCGGCATCACTCTCTGCTTTAAAATCCCCGCGGTCGGCGCTTAGGTCGCTCCTCAGCGTTGCCCTATCCTCCGCCGCGTTCAAAAGTACCTTATATGATACCATTGAGCCGCATATTTGTCAATGTACAATCTGCCCGGTCGCCCTGTTCAGTTACGCCGGAACGCTTGTTCAATTTCGCCGGTCAGGGTGTTCAGCATCAAACGGTCAGGGTGTTCAACGCCGCCGGAATAATCATACACTATGTAGAGGTAATAAAAGCGCACTAATTCTTATAATTTTATATTAATTCCTATATAGCATCAGATAATTATAGCATATTTTCACCGTGAGTCCACATCACCAATTAAGCAAAATGTCCTGGTTATACACTATATTATCCTATAAGCACATTGTAACATCCTATTATAAGCCTATAAAGCTCATATCAATGACAAATTTCGTCCTCAAACGCCCCTGTTTTAGCAAAGAAAAAACAAAATAGAACCAGAATAGAACCAGAGCAAAATGCACAAAGTCCGGGATGCCCTATTATAGGGGCTTCCCGGACTTTTTTGGTTAAATTTCCACTATTCCCACTCTACCGATTGAACCCACAAAGCCCTATTTTTGGGGCTTTTTTCATATCATCATTATCAAAATTACCGCAAATCAGGCGTGATAATTCTGACTATCAAAATTTTTAGTACGCTTTTAGTACGCTGTTGCAATGCCCTGATCTGTGCCGTCAGTCAGAGCGGCGCAGCACTTCCAGAGGCGCAACCGGCACGGCATCCAGAGCGGCGCGATGGTCTTGACCAAGCACTGATTTTGGACGGCCAAAATCAAAATCCAGGGCGAACCCTGACCCCTTGGAAGGACGTAAACGGAATATGAACGCCGCTGCCGTGTAGATGTAACCGAAATATGAACGGGATAAAAGGGGAATCCCTTTCTGTCGAATTTGTGACCACAAATTCAGTGCTTGGTCAGATGAACAAGCGGCGCATATCCACAGAGAATACACGCCGCTGATCTGTTATCTGCTGACACCCAATTGCTCCATCAAAGCGCGCTGGAGAATGGCAGAAAAATTGATATGCTGCTTTTCGGCGGCTTCATTCAGCCATGCCGGAATGGTGCAATTCTTCCGCACGGCGCGATTGGCAAGCCTGCGCCGGTACTCTTCAAAATCAACGTCAATCAGAGTAGCGACAGCTCCCGCCGGAACATCAAGGCTTGATAGCTCGGACGGTTCCGGAACGGTGCGCCCCGCGTCCGCCTCGGTGATTGCCCACAGGCTCAGCGCGTCCCTTGCCATGTCCATACATTCCGCTAAGTTCTCCCCCTGTGTGCCTCGGTCAATGTCAGGGATTTCTACATAGTGCGTTGCCTCGCCGCTGCTTTTCGGATAAATGATAATGGGATATACTGATTTCATCGTGTCCACTCCTTCAAATGCGCATAGTAAGGGGGAAGCCCCCGAAGGGAGGCAAGAGCCTATTTTTTCAGCCCTTGCCTTTTGATGATTGCCTTTGCCAACTGTTCATTGATTTCTCTGTGTCGCGGGATCGGCTCGGTTGCCGTTCCGTTGGTGTAAACATCGTGATTTCCACCGTCTCTCAGGAAATACCAGCCGTTGGCTTCCAGCAGCTTGATAAGGTCTCTGCGCTTCATTTGCTTTCCCCCTTACATTTAATATTATACACACTTTATGCGCATTTGTCAAGTGCTTTCTGAAAAATAATGCGTATTTTTTGCGTATTTTTTTGGCGCGGGAGCGGCGCAACGCCTCACCTGTTGCCACCGTTTTTCGCCTATGCCGTTTATCTGCCCTGTAAGCCGTTTTAAGCGGCTTTTGCTCGGATAGTATAAATATGTGTTCTGCTTGAAATCGCGTCAGAGCGGCGCACAGGCGAAAAGAAAGGCATAGCGGCGCATATCTGTCATAGACACACGCCGCCGCTTGTGTTAATCCGTCTCGCTGCTGCCCTGTTCCTGCTGCCGGTCAGCGTCATAATACTCTAAGATGTCGCCGGGCTGACAGTTCAGCAGCTCGCAGACTAAAGATAGATTATCTGTGTTTACAATCTCACCATCACGGAATTTCTGTATAGTGCTTTCACTCATTATCTTGTCTTTTCTCAGCTTGTATGTGCTATACCCCGCCGCTTTAAGAGCTGCCAGCACGTCGATTCTGTACTTAATGGCCATACAGTCACGCTCCTCTTGTATTCAATGGGAGCGTATTTTATTAAATATTCCTCTCCCATTGTAACCATATTATAGCATAATATACACGAAAAATCAATGTATACTATACACTAAAATAAAGTGTATGTTTGTTTACTTTGCCAATAGACATACACGAATAATTAGTGTATACTATAGTCAGACGGTGAGGGAAACACCGCAGAACACGAAAGGAGCAAACACCATGAACACCATCAAGACACTCAGATCAAAGGTCATGACAATCGCAAACCGCTTTGTCAAGAACGGACTGCCCCGCCGCATGGCAATGATCAAAGCGTGGGGCATCGCAAAGAACCCCGACATCGACACAAAGGTGAAGGGCGTGACCGTCGGACGCAGACAGGAAGCAATCGCCCACCTTCGCCGCTATGCCGCCGTTGACATCTCCATCACGCTGGAACGCGAGAGCGGCAACGCTGCCGACAGCAACGCCGTGGCTGTGATCGCCACAGTGAAGGGCAAAGGAAGCTACCAGATCGGCTACCTGCCCCGCTACCTCGCCGCCGTAGTTGCGCCGCTCATGGACGCACACAAGGCAGTAGCGGCAGCCTTCCAGGAAGTGAGAGGAGGCGAAATAGCAAAGCCAAATTTCGGGCTTGCAATCGGTATCACGATATAAAGAAAAGCCCCATACAGCAACACCCGACCAAAGGACGCTGTATAGAGCCAAGAACCCGCCGGAGCGGATAAGATCATTATAGCCTATCCGCTCCACAAAATCAAGTACAAGGAAGATTGAAAAATGAATTATAATACATTGTACAAAGCCGTAGAAGATGATATTATTGAATTAAGCGAAACCAAAGCCGCAGAAGAGACTGTCAGCAGACTGCTCGACGCGCTCAAAGAAAAAGACCCGGAACTGTTCTTCCAGATGGACAGCGCAATCGGCAGACTTGCAAGAGCTTATGAAAAGCAGGGATTTGTCGGTGGTCTCGCAACATCCATAGCAATATTGATACTGAGAAACACAAGGAGGTGAGCCGATGGAAGAAGGACATATTGTACTCGACCTTATGTTCGGCAAAACGCGAGTGATGATCTGCGACGATTACTGTGTGCAAGAGGAAGAAGAAATTGACAAAATACTCCGTAGAGTCGGGGAAATCGTTGTAAAGCATTTATCAGCAGCAGCGACAGAAAAAGTCGTAAGAGAAATTAAAATCGAGAGGAGCAAGAAATTATCTGCGGAGAAAAAAGAGTCTATTGATAGCGATTCTATCTAAAACCCGTCTCTATTAAGCTCCATGTGTCCTCTGCGAATATTTCTGCGGTTAAGCCGGCTATCCCTGCAAAGGCTCCCCAAAAATCAGCAAATAGGTTTCCTTGTTGATTCCTTCACAGTGTTGATCTATAAATGACAGGGCTTCCGCTTCACTTAAAACTTCAACCGCTGCACCGTCTAGTCTTAAGCCGCTCACGATACTTTCACGTACCTTGAAAAAAGCCCCTTTTTGTGATTGATAAAGCGTCACGCGCTCAAAAATGCCTTCAACACTGCATAGTGTTTTTGACTGGTCAGGAGAATAACATTTGCCTCCAACATAATACTCCGGAGACTCTTCATCATGTTTATCCATATTGCGTTGCTCCTTTTTTGGTAAACTCTTGGTACACTTTTGGTAAACTCCTATTTCTACTGTGTTGTACCACTTTTGTACCACTTTTGTATAACTTTTGTCTAACCCTTTTGCACACTAATTGCACACTGATTGTAAACCGAATTTTTGAAAAAACGCGCTACTTTTGCTATACTTTTGACCTACCCTTGACCAACTTTTGACCAACCGTTTATTAGCAATAAGACGGCTGGTCAAAACGCAGGTCAGACCGAAAAGAGAGGTAAAGTGGATTGCTCTTAATAAGCCGTAAAACCCACTTGTAAACAGCGGCGAAACATGGTATAATATACTTACGGTTAATATCCGCCGTGCAGTATGGAGCATTCCCCGCGCCGCTTTGGGGAATGCTCTTTTTTCTATGCGTACATTCTCTCTGTAAAATATTTCTTGGAAATGCGCCCGCGCACGGTCAGATAGCCTTTGGCTTCCAGCTCGGCATTCAGGCGGGCGATAATCCGGTAAGCCGTCGGAACGGATACCGACAGTATTTCCGCGATGTCGGGCGCAAAATAGTAATACTGGTTTTCTCTCTGTGCCATTCTCTACACCTCAATTTTTATAAATTGCTGTATAATGTTCTGTTATCTTTCAATCAACAGATTGTGTTACCACTTTTTCTATCATTTGTTACCACTCCGCTTTTTCTTAAAAATGCGTATTCAAGGGGGTTTCCGCTGTTTTGTTACCTGTTACCACTTTTTTACAGAAGGTACGCTATTATAAAATATTTTCTGCGCATGTATATATTGCGTTTTTTTATTCCTTACACGTATCTTTATATTTTACTGGTAACAGTGGTAACAATTATGAATAAAAGCTTGTAAACGTCGTATTTTAGGGCTTTGAGCTGTTACCGGTTGAGTGGTAACAAAATTGCTTATACTGGTAACAGTGGTAACACGTCAGCCGGAAAGAATACTGTCAAAGTCATATTTTACCGAATAGGTTTTTACGGAAAGTCCATTGATACGTTCCTGTTTCTGCAAACGACCATTGTCAAAAATAAGCAAGCCGCGATTCTTCCATTGCTTCGTGACAGCCTTTACATCGTAGCCCCTGTTCTCCAGAAAGTCACGCAAAGCGGCGACGATAATAACAATGCGCTTATTCTTAACGTCTATTTTTCCGTAGCACTGCCGCGCCGCTTCTTTTGGATATTCCTGAAATGAAGTTGCTGATTCCTCAAAACAATGTCTGTGTTCCGTCACCCAAGCGATCACATCATCAAATGCACGTTCCCCAGTATTGATAGCGGCGGTATCCTTGACAAACGGCGCAATATCTTCATCTTCCAGCGGGTCAATGTGATAATCGTCGAACAGCACCCTGCAAATCAGCTTGTCTACTTCCAGCAGAAACGCCGCCGCTGCCGCTTGCTTCTGATCGGTGTGCATCAGGCGGGTTATACGTGCGGTGCGGACGTTCAGGTTTTGCCTGATCCCGTTCCACGTTTGAGGATCCGCGATCTTTGCCTTGATGCAGGCCGTCCACTGCTCACCCACCAAGCCGAAATTTTCGGAGATGACATCCACGAAAGCAGCGGGGTCGTCAAAGAGCCTGTCCCCGATCTCCACCTCTATCACACGGTTCTTTGCGCCGCCGGAGCTGTTTTCTTTGGTGACGGGTTCCTCACCGGTCAGCAGCAGGATATTGTGCCAGTGCTCGATGGTTTGCAGCTTATCGGTGGCGCTGCCTCTGGTGCGTCCTTCGCCGCCGCTGTGGTTCATAATCAGATCGTTGTAAGCGGCGGTTTTGTTTCCGTAATCCTTCAACGTTTGCAGTTCGTCCATGAAGACAGGAAGGTCACCGAAGAAGCCATAGAGCCGCTCACGACCGACAGCGGTTGTATCCAGTGTGGAGATAAGCGCGTTCTGTGCAGCGGGATTGCCCCAGCAGCTTGCCGCCGCCTGCAGTGCCACGGTCTTGCCTGTTCCGGTTGCTCCCCACAGCTCCACCGCAAAGAGCTGCCTCCCCAGCGGCTTCATCAGAATGCTGCCCAGACTTGCCGCGATCGCCAGCCGGAGCGGCGTGCTGTCTGATTTGCTGCCCGTCTTCCAGTACTGCTCCGCCATCACGTGCAGCCATGTGTCAAGACTTCCCTTCTTCTCAAAGTGCCTCAGCTTGTCTTCCAGCAAAGGATCTCCGTCAAACTCGATACGCGCCCTGTCATACGGCATAAAACAGCGGTACGGGTCGGAATCGTCACCCATCCAGCCCAGACGCGCCGCCGAATATTTGGAAGGAATCGCGCCGCTTGCCTGATTGCGGTCAAGCAGAACGGTGAAATAATCCATAGCATTGTGCGCCTTGTCGCTGTTGATGGAAATGCCAAACTTGGCAAGGCTTTTGATGCGTGTCACATCGGCGAGCGTTTCCCTGTCAACTGTGGCATATTGCCAGCCGCCGAACGTAACACTTGGATTATGAAAGGCAAGACGGATTTTCTCGGTGTGACTGTCGATATTGCGGTAAATGCAGACCGGCACCACCGCATGGGGGAAGACGGTGCGCGTCACGCTTCCTTCGGGCGTTTCCACCGTGTAATATATCTTCTTGCCGTCATATTCATACTTTCCGGAATACAGCGGCGCCCGCAGATCGGGCAGATCAGGAAACTCCACCGTATTGTTATCGTTGGCGGCATTGAGTGCCTGATAATACAGGCGTTCTTCCTCTTTGCGTCGCTTCTCCTCGTCCTTTGCCGCTTTCCGTATGGCAGACACCATATTGTCAAAACTTCGCTTGTTGTCCGATTTTTCCCGCAGCGCGGCGGTTTTGCGCTCGCAATACGTTGGGTCGCTTTGCCAGAGCAGGCGGAAAGCGGCGATCACGTCCGCGTCTGTCACGAATTTCCCCGCGCCTTCCGCGTCGACGGTCAGCGATTCCGTCAACTGCCGCGCCGCTTCTTCCTCCGTCATCTTACCGCTATCGTCACCCACCACGGACAGGATTGTCATATCTTCAGATTCGCCGCTTTCGGAAGAATCCACTTCCATTTCCGCAAATGCTTCAAGCTGTTGTGGCGTCAGCCTCGTGCTGTATGAAGGCTGCAATTTCGTTCACCTCGTTCCCACAGGTTTTGTATAAATCCAATAATTCTTCACCGCTGCCGGTAATCAGAATATCACACAGATATTCGGCGCGGTCCAGATGCTGCAACGAATAGACAAAGCGCGGGTCCAGCGGTGCATCTTCACTTTGCGGCGCGTGATCTCTTCGCCAGTACCACAGCATTCTGTGATAGTCCGTCAATGTCCTGCAAGCCTTTTGACACCATGCGTCAAACCGTTCCTGCAATACCCGCGCCCGTTCCCGCTGCGCCTGCTGCGCCGCTGCTATGCGTTTTTCCGCAATAGTGAGCGGTCGGTTATGGAGCGGCAAATCCAGCGTAAAATCATCATTGAGCCGTCGCAGCGCGTCCATGCGCGACAGCTTCAGCAGCTTAGCGGCCAGCTCTATTACGTCGCCGCCCTCATTGCAGCCAAAGCAATACCACAATTGCTTCTCACGGCTGATTGTGAAGCTCGGTGTCTTCTCACTGTGAAACGGACACAGACATTTGCCATGTCTGTCGAGCTGCAAACCGTACCTTTGCGCAACATCGACAATATCCAGCCGTTCCCGCGCTTCCTTGAAAATATCATCCGATATTATCACATCCTCGATATTATTTTTGCTGTTGCGCCGCTCATGAATCTGTGTTATCATGGAAGCGGCGGCTTTTCGTTTGTTGCCGTCATTACGCTCATAGTCTCTTGCTTGGCCGCTGGACTGTGGGCGTTTTTCTTATGCCTGTGCGGCTGCCGGAGCAGCGGTTGCGTTCTTCTCAGTCGCCAGACGGTCGATGATCTCCATAATGCGTGTGGTTTCTTCTTCGTCAAGCTCCTTGCGCAGCTTGCGGGAAAGGGAACTGTCGCAGATTCCCAATTCGGCCGCCACTTTGTAAAGCTTCACACCTGTTTCCATCGCGTGAAATCTGATTTTTGCGTTCGTCATTTTCATTAACTCCTTTCCATGTCAACATATTGACATTTTCTATTGTTTATGATATAATCATACTGTCGATATGTTGTTATCTTCATTATACAATATAAAAATCATTATGTCAAGCGATTCGCTGCATTATTTTAAAAATATTATTTATTTTCGACGTTTTGTTGTTTATTAAATATTTGAAGGAGTGCAAGTATTATGACGAATAAAATCATTTTTGCAGATAGATTATTTTCGTTAAGAAAAGAAAACAATTTAACAAGACAGAAAGTTTCTGACAGCCTTGGAATTACCCGTGCCGCATTGGAGTATTATGAAAAAGGTAAACGAACACCGGACGTAAATATGATAGCAAAAATGGCATCATATTATGGTGTTTCAACTGATTATTTGCTGGGGTGTTCCGATGCAAGATCATCCGATGATAAAATAAGAATTGCTTGTGACGTAACTGGACTTGATGAAAAGCACATAATTACTTTACAATTAGCGAAAAAAGAAAAGCAATTATCTGACCAAGTTGATTTGATTGACAATCATATCTCCGTCACATATCTTGAAGTTATTAACTATCTGCTTAGTGCAATTGAACTTTATCCATTCCCATTAACAAACCTGATTGATATGCTCTATTTTCTAGGAGATGATAGCAATTTAGGTGATAATACAACTCTTTACCCTATAGGTGGCGTAATGAGTTCTCGTAACAAAGGTGAAACAATTATGATGACTTCGGAAAGATATCATAACCTGTTGGACCATTCTACAAGAGACAGTTTTGCGGAATTATACGACAAAATACTCAATAATATAAGTTCATTTAGATGTTCACAGGATGATGAAACGAGTGAATTATTTTTATTACGACAATTTCTAAATAAGAGCATAGAAGAACTAAATGAAAAAATTGAAAGTGCAAACAACAGTTTACTCTGTAAAATAAATTCCGATACTGAAGATGAGGAATAACCATGTCAGCATTCAAGAATGATCGCGGCTCATGGACGGCCAAATTCTACTACACCGACTGGACAGGGAAGCGGCGGCAAAAGAAGAAAGAGGGCTTTGCCACAAAAAAAGAAGCCCAGGCATTCGAGCTGGACTTCTTGAATAACTGTTCTCGGTCTGTGGATATTTCTTTCAGGAACCTTGTGGAAGCGTATGTGAAGGACTGCAAAGCGCGGTTAAAGCCTACTACGCTTGAAACAAAAGCGGCCATCATCAACAACCGGATTCTTCCCTATTTCGGAGAGAAGCGCGTGTGTGACATCTCGGTTCACGACGTGCGCCAGTGGCAAACCGAATTGATTTCCTCGGAGGACGGCTTTTCGGAGACGTATCTGAAGACGATCCACAATCAGCTTTCGGCCATCTTCAATTACGCCTGCAAGTATTACAAGCTCTCGGAGAATCCCGCCCGCCTGTGTGGAGCTATGGGAAAGAAAAAGCGGGAGACCATGACCTTCTGGACGCTGGACGAATTCAAGACCTTCCTTCCGGCGGTATCCAACAAGCCCGCCTCGGCGGTGATCTTCCCGCTGCTGTTCTATTCCGGCATGAGAGAGGGGGAGCTTCTTGCCCTGACACTCGGAGATTTTGATTTTGTCAATCAGACGGTGAGCATCACAAAGACCTTCGCGCAGCTCGGCGGTGAGGACATCATTCAGCCGCCCAAGACACCCAAGAGCCGCCGCTCTATTGTCATGCCGCCGGAGGTTATGCAGCTTGTCAAGGATTACGCTGCGACGATTTACGACTACCAGCCGGAGCAAAGGCTCTTCCAATTCACCAAATCCTACCTGCATTACGAAATAAAGCGCGGCTGCAAAGCGTCGGGCGTGAAGCAAATCCGTGCCCATGACATCCGGCATTCCCACGCCTCGCTCCTGATCGAGCTTGGATTTTCGCCGCTGCTGATCTCGGAGCGGCTCGGACATGAGAACATCGAGACAACGCTTTCGGTCTATTCTCACCTGTACCCGAACAAGCAAAGCGAAGTCGCCGAAAAGCTGTCGAATCTGATAAAATCCTGATTTTTAGTACGATTGTAGTACGGTCGCAAAATAAAAACGCCGGAAAGTCGCGCAAATTGGCGGCTTTCCGGTTCATTACTACTATTCCCACTCAATCGTTGCCGGTGGCTTGCTGGTGATGTCGTAGACAATGCGGTTGACGTGGCCGACTTCATTGACGATGCGGACGGAGGCGGTTTCGAGGACGTCATAGGGAATTCTCGCCCAGTCGGCAGTCATGAAGTCAATGGTTTTCACAGCGCGGAGAGCGATGGTGTAATCGTAGGTTCTCGCGTCGCCCATGACGCCTACCGAACGCATATCGGTCAGCACGGCGAAGTATTGGTTGATATCCCTGCCAAGCCCCGCCTTGGCAATCTCCTCGCGGAAGATCGCGTCGGCCTCGCGAAGAATATTCAGCTTGTACTCCGTGATTTCTCCGAGACACCGGACGGCCAGTCCCGGGCCGGGGAAGGGCTGACGGAATACCAGACTTTCCGGAATACCCAATTCCAATCCCGCGCGGCGCACCTCGTCCTTGAAGAGGTAGCGAAGCGGCTCGATGATTTCTTCAAAATCCACGTGCTCCGGCAGTCCTCCGACATTGTGGTGGCTCTTAATGTTGGCCGCATCCCCCGCGCCGCTTTCGATCACGTCGGGATAGATGGTTCCCTGCACCAGATAATCCACCCTGCCGAGCTTCTTGGCCTCGGCTTCAAACACCCTGATAAATTCCTCGCCGATTGCCTTGCGCTTCCGTTCCGGCTCGACCGCGCCGGCAAGTCTGTCAAGGAATCGCTCCTGCGCGTTGACGCGGATCATATTTATATCGAACTGCTCCCGGAAGACACGCTCGACCTCGTCGCCCTCGTTCTTGCGAAGAAGACCGTTGTCCACAAAAATGCAGGTGAGCTGCTTGCCGACCGCCTTATGAATCATCACCGCGGCTACCGAACTGTCCACGCCTCCGGACAGGGCGCAGAGCACCTTCTTCTCCCCTATCTTCTCCCGAAGCGCCGCGACGGTTTCCTCCACAAAGGAATCCATCGTCCAGTCGCCTGCCGCCTTGCACACGTCATAAAGAAAGGCATGAAGCATCCTGTCGCCCTCGGCGGTATGCTGCACTTCCAGATGGAACTGCACGGCGTACAGATTGCGGGAACGGTCTTCCATCGCCGCGACAGGGCAGGCGTCGCTGTGAGCCGATGAAAGGAAGCCTTCCGGCATTGTGGAAATATAATCGGTATGGCTCATCCAGACCACGGTTTTTTCCGCGACCTTTGCAAAGAGTGGGGAATTCCGGTCGGTCGCGATCTCCGTCTTGCCGTATTCCCGTACGGGGGCGGCTTTCACTTCGCCTCCAAGAAGGTACGCCATGAGTTGCGCACCGTAGCAGATGCCCAGCACAGGAATACCCAGCTCAAAAATTTCCGGCGAATATTTCGGGGATTTTTCTTCATAAACGCTGTTGGGGCCTCCGGTGAAAATCACGCCGATATACCCCTCCGCCCGGATGGCTTCAAGGGGAGTCGTATAGGGCTTCACCTCCGCGTAAACGCCGAGATCGCGCACTCTGCGGGCAATCAATTGGTTATACTGTCCGCCGAAATCCAGCACCAGTACCTTCTGATGATCCATATTTCTTCACATTCCTTTGCAAAAGATGTCGCATGGTGAATAAAAAATGATTTGTAATATTTTACATCAGATTCCCGCAAAAATAAAGGGGATATTTCAGATAAAGATTCTTCCACTTTTTGCGGTAAAAACAGAATATTACAATAAAAAGCCGCGTTCTCCGGGAATTATCTTCCCTAAGAACACGGTTTATTCCCGAAAAAATTATCCCACTACCTTGTAGCCCTGCGCTTCCACCGCTTCCTTGAGCGTGCCAAGGGAAACGTCGCCGCTCAGGGCGACGACGGCAGTGCCTTTTTCATGACTGACGTCGGCCTTGGCTACGCCGTCAATGGCTTCAAGCGTCTGCTTGACTCTCGCTTCGCAGTGACCGCACATCATGCCTTCTATTTTCATCGTTACTTTGTTTTTGCCGAACATTTCTTCCTTCTCCTTGTCTTGTGTTGATTCAATGGAAAAATCGCCCACAGGTTTGCATTTCCTGTCATGCTTTGCGGAACGAATACTCAAAAAATTCAGCCGGAGCGCGTTGGACACCACGCAGAAGCTCGACAGACTCATCGCGGCCGCGCCGAACATCGGGCTGAGCTTCCATCCGAAGACCGGAATCCATACGCCGGCCGCCAGCGGTATGCCGATGAGGTTGTAGAAAAACGCCCAGAAAAGATTCTGCTTGATGTTCCGCAGGGTTGCCCGGCTCAGGCGGATGGCAGCCGGCACGTCGCTGAGCCGGCTCTTCATGAGCACCACCTCCGCCGCGTCGATTGCAATATCCGTTCCCGCACCAATAGCAATTCCGACATCCGCGGCCGTAAGAGCCGGCGCGTCGTTGATGCCGTCGCCCACCATGGCTGTCCTGCCCTGCTTTTTCAGCTCCCCGATAACGCTCTGCTTGCCCTCGGGAAGGATTCCGGCCGCCACGTCGTCCACGCCCGCCTGACTTCCGATGGCTCTTGCCGTGCGCTCGTTGTCGCCCGTCAGCATCACCACCCGGATGCCCATGTTTTTCAGTTCGCGTATCGCCTGCGGACTGTCGGGCTTCATCGTGTCCGCAACGGCGATAACGCCGAGAAGTTTATCTCCTTCCGCGAAGAAAAGCGGCGTCTTGCCCTCCGAGGAAAGCCGCTCCGCCTTCTCCCGCAGGGCTTCCGGAATGCCCGCGTAACCTTCCACAAACCGCCTGTTGCCGCCGTAAAGGGTATTTCCTTCCAGCTCGGCCGAAAGCCCCTTGCCCGGAACCGCCAGAAAATCCGATACCTCCGGAAAGGCAACGCCCTTCTCCTTCGCGGACTGCATAACCGCGACCGAAAGCGGGTGTTCGCTGCGGCTTTCCAGCGCGGCGGCTTTGGTGAGAAGGGTTTCGGGCGAAATGCCCTCCGCCGGAAGGAGTTCCGTGACTTTTGGCTGACCCTCCGTGACGGTGCCGGTCTTGTCCATGGCGATAAGCCGCACCTCTCCGGCGCGTTCCAGCGAAGCGGCGGTCTTGAAGAGAATACCGTTCTTCGCGCCGATTCCGCTGCCGACCATAATGGCGACAGGAGTCGCCAGACCCAGCGCGCAGGGACAGCTTATCACCAGCACGGAAATGCCCCTCGCAATGGCGAAGCCCATGCTCTCCCCTACCATCAGCCAGACGATTGTAGTGACAAGGGCAATGGCCATGACCGTCGGCACGAAAACGCCCGAAACGCGGTCGGCGATCTTGGCGATCGGCGCTTTGGTGGCGGCCGCGTCGCTCACCGTTTGAATAATGCGGGAAAGGGTGGTGTCCTCCCCTACTCCGGTGGCTTCGCAGCGAAGATAGCCCGACTGATTGACCGTCCCGGCGGAAACCGTGTCGCCTGCCGCCTTGTCCACCGGAATGCTCTCGCCGGTCAGGGCGGATTCATTGACCGCGCCGGAGCCTTCCAGCACCACTCCGTCCACCGGAATGTTCTCTCCCGGACGCACGGCAAAAATGTCGCCCCTTCGCACCTGCCCTACAGGGACGGTGACTTCCGCGCCGTCCTTCAGCAGAACGGCGGTTTCGGGCGCGAGCTTCATCAGACCGCGCAGCGCGTCGGTGGTTCTGCCCTTGGAACGGGCTTCCAACATCTTGCCCACCGTGATCAGGGCGAGGATCATGGCTGCCGATTCAAAATACAATTCGTGCAGATACGCCTCGGCGCCGGCGAAATTCCCCTTGGCCTGACAAGCGGTCATGGCGAAAAGGGCGTAGGCGCTGTAGAGAAAGGAAGCGCCGGAACCGAGCGCCACCAGCGTATCCATGTTCGGTGCGCGGTGAAGTAGTCCCTTGAAGCCGCTGATGAAGAATTTCTGATTGATGACCATGACGATGGCGGCGAGAATCATCTGCATAAGACCCAGCGCCACCGGATTCCCTTCAAAGAAGGACGGAATCGGGAGATGAAGCATGGTGTGTCCCATGGAGAAAACCATCAGCAGGGCGAGAAAGCCGAGAGAAGCGATCAGCCGGCGTTTCAGCGCGGGCGTTTCCCGGTCGGCCAGCGCGTCCTCCTTCGGGGCGGATTTTCCTCCGCTTTCATCGGGAACGCCGCTGACCGACGCGCCGTAGCCCGCTTCCCGCACGGCGGCGATAATCGCGTCGGGTGAAGCGGTTCCCTCAACGCCCATGGAATGGGTGAGCAGACTCACCGAGCAGGAAGTGACCCCTTCCACCTGCGACACGGCTTTTTCGACCCTCGCGCTGCATGCCGCGCAGCTCATGCCAGTGACATTGTATTTTTCTATTTTTTCTATTTTTTCCATCCTTCTCATTCCCTTCCGGTTAGTTTAAGCTAATTATATTCCTTCGGGAAGGATTTGTCAAGCGTATCTTTTCGTTCAGAATGTGTAAGTTACAGGTTCGGAGGTGAAGGAACAGATAATCGCCGTGGCGTTTTTGAGATAAAAAACCTCAAATTTGCCGTCGTCAAGGCTGTAGAGGTGAGACAGTTCGGGACACGCGTCCAGCATAGCCTTCCTCGCCTCGCGGCGCTTGTCAAAGACAACCTCGGCGGTCAGGCGGATCCAGCGTCCGTCGGGTGACATGCCGGAAATTTCCACCTTGGGGTTCGCCTGCATCTGGGCATAGACCGCCTTCTGGTTGGAGGTGGTGAGGTAGAGCTTTCCTTCAAATTCGCACTGTGCGCCGAAGGGACGCACTCTGGGCTGATCTCCTTCCTCTGTGGCGATGAAGTAGACCCTGCACAGCTTCAAAAATTCTAGCACTTCTTTCATGGATGTATCTTCCTTCCTTATCGGTTATCCTGTGTATCTTGGGTGTCTTTTTCTTTGTAATACAGCATGCAGTGGCAATAGCCCTCGAATTCCGGGTCGGCGATCTGGTCGCGGAATTCCTTGCACATGCATTTGGTGTCCTCCGTCATTTCCAGACGGCAGGGGCAATAACCGCCCCGGGCATTCAGCCCTTTTCTCACCGTCTCCACGACGTCGGCATTTTCGTTCAGTCTGATCTTTGGCATTGGTGATTCTCCTTGTCATATTGGTTTTTTTTCTTTTTTTCTTTACCTCCTACCTTCTACCTAAATAAGCGGCTTCACGCTGTCAAACCTGATTTCCGACGCTCTGATCTTCTGCTCTCCGCCGATCACCGTCTCCGTCGCTCCCGCCAGCCAGCTTTCCAGCAGCGGAATCAGCCCCTTGATGTCCTCCGGCGTCGCCGAAATGATCTGCTTTCTGACCCTTTCCGCTTCTTCCAGAGTCACTCCGCACATCTCGCGCTGAATCTGCGCAAAGCCCTTGATATACGTCGGACGCGGACGGTCAAGCGAATTGAGCGCTCCGATCACAAACTGCCGGAAGGTTCTCTCGTCCATCTCCAGCGATTGAATATATTCCACCGCGTTCCGGTAACAGGCGTAGGTTTCGTCCAGATTCGGGTCGCGATAGGAGACCATCACAGCGGCTCCCGAACGCTCGAATCCGACGCCGCAGCCATAAGCCCCTCCGAGTACGCGGATATTCTGCCACAAATAGTCGGTGTCCAGCAGATGCCTGAGCACCATCAGATACCCTCGCTTTTCAAAAGCCTCGGCGGGCAGCCTGCCGCATAGCGCTGCATACTGCACCTGCGAAGGGGAATACAGCCCGGCGCTATGCTTCTCCGAAAGCGGTATTTCGCAAAGCACAGAGGAATTTTTCTCACTCAGCAGTTTTATGAAATCCTCCGTCATGCTCACCGCCTGCGGCAGGAAGCTCTCTTCCCCGACATAGGCATAGGTCCAGCCGTCCCTGTCAAGCAGGCTTTCCCGGATCGCATCCAATGAAGCGACCAGCTCATCCTTCCGCGCGTCGTATTCACTCAGCAGTCCGCAAAGGAATTTGTAGAACGAATGGCCCTGCAACCGCTCCTTCCACGCGTAACTCTCCGAATAGGCGCTGAGCCCTATTCCTGCGGCAAAGATGTTGGAAGATTCGAGCAGATCGCGTTCCATGCCGGTTTTGAGCTGGAGCAGCATGTCGCGGATATGATCGGTGTCGGAAAAATCCGTTTCAAGCAGCATTTCACGGTTGAGTTCAAAAGCCTTTGCCGCGTTGTGATAGAGGAACTTGGTACGCCAGCTCATGAAGGGAATCACTTCACCCTCCAAAACAGGGTCAATGATACTGAGTACATGACTGATGCCGCCGGTGTAACTGTCAATCAAATCAGAAATTTCCTCGTAGCCGTGGCTCTTGGTATCCACCGCCCCGAAAAGCTCGGTGAATATCCGGTAATAGGGCAGCAGGGAGCTGTCAATCCGACGGATATCAAAACTCCAGTCGAGATAGGCGATGGAATTGGTCTGCCTTTCCTGATAAATCAGCTCTCCCCCCTGAATCGCGATTCTGCGGGAGGGCTGATAGTCCGGATCGGAGGAAAGATCGCTTCTCTCGAGCAGCGGAATTCTCGCCGCGTCCTCTGGGGTGTCCTCGGAATCGCGGTATTCGTTGAGCCTGCGGTAATCGCTCACCAGCCCGGCGAAATCCTCCTTCGCCGCGTTTTCCCTGCACTTTTCGGCGATCAGTCTGTCCTCGCGGGCGGTGAATTCCGTGTCAGGATAAAGCGTCACGAAATTCCGGTGGGGATTGCGGAGGAAATGCCGCTCGATGAATCGTTCAAAGTAGTCCGTCGCGGCCAGCTCCTTGAGCCTGTCGATCGCGTCGAAGAATTCCAGCAGCTCCAGCGGGTCTTCCTCGTCGTAAAGCAGCTTGGGCAGCATCTGGATGGCATAGGAAATGCCCTTGGTCTTCCATGTGTCGGTGTCCTCTTTTTCCCTGAATTCCAGAATGTTGAGGGTTGCGTTGAGACGCTCCTTGTCGATGCCGTTTTGCACCAGCCCTTCAAGGGTTGTTTCAATCACCCGCGTGAATGCCTCCCTGTCGCTTTCGCGGCAGCCTGCGCTGAACAAGCTGAACATCGGAACCTTGATCATTTCCTCCACCATGGAGTCGAAATCCTCGCCGACGCCGGCTTTCTGCATGGCGTTGCGGATATAGGCGCTCTGGGAGGTGCAGAGGATTCTGTCCAGTGCCCGCAGGGTAAGCAGATTCAGCGGCGTATGCGGAATATGCAGGGCAAAATTGTAGGAGAAGTAGTATCCCTTTTCCAGCTTGGATTTGTCCGCCGGATAGGGGGCGGAAACTTCGCTGTCAAAGCCGTCCTCCGGGGTTTCTCCGACGCGGATGACCTCCGAGCGGTCATATCTGTCAAGGTAATTATCAGATATATAGCCCAGCGTTTCCTCCTCGTCGATATTTCCGTAGAGGAAGATAAAGCTGTTGGAGGCGTTGTAATGCCGGCGATAGAAGTCGGTCAGCTCTTCAAAGGAAAGGTCGCAGATCGCCAGCGGCAAACCGCCCGATTCATAGGCATAAGGCGTTCCCTTGTAGAGCGAAGCGGTAATCGCCTCCTCCAGAAGCGCTTCGGCGGAGCCTTCCACCCCCTTCATCTCGTTGAAAACCACCCCGTTGAATTCCTTGACCGCGGTTTCGTCCTCATTCAGGGCGAAGTGCCTGCCTTCCTGCAAGAACACTTCCTTCTTGCCCGGAAGCAGGGGATTGAAAACCGCGTCGAGATATACGTCCATCAGGTTTCTGAAATCCTTCTCGTTGACGCTTGCCACGGGATAGACGGTGAAATCGCTGTAGGTCATGGCGTTGAGGAAGGAATACATCGAGCCCTTCATGAGCTGCAAGAACGGGTCTTTGAGCGGGTACTTTTCCGAACCGCAGAGTACGGAATGTTCGATGATATGGGGAATTCCCTTGTCGTTTTCGGCAGGGGTGGCAAAGGCAATGGAAATCGCCTTGTTGTCGTCGGCGGCGGGCATAACGACAATTCTGGCTCCCGTCTTGTCGTGAGTATAGATTTTCGCTTCGCATTGCAGGTCACGTATGAAGCGGCTCTGCGAAAGAGTGTAATGATTCATGGGAAACGCATGCTCCTTTGTATTTTATAATATAGTATCATACTATATATTACCAGTTTTTCTTCCCTAATTCAAAAACAGTCTGTTAATATTTATGAAGTCAAGCAAAAAGACTGCCGGAAGGTTTTTAAAAAACACATTCCGGCAGTCGGTATTATTATTTTTTTCTACTTTTCGACGGGAGAATTACATCGCCCTGATCTTATCGCATACCGCGTCGCCCATTTCCGTGCAGGAAACCTTTCTGAATCCTTCGACGTAGATATCGGGCGTGCGGACTTCCGTAAGCACCCCGGCGACCGCCTTCTCGATCATATCGGAGGCTTGGGGCTGACCGAGGGAGTATTTGAGCATCATGGCAACCGACAGAATGGTGGCAAGGGGATTGGCGATATTCTGTCCGGCAATGTCGGGGGCGGAACCGTGAATCGGCTCATAGAGTCCGGAGCCGGTGGCGCCGAGGGAAGCGGAGGCAAGCATACCGATGGAGCCGGAGATCATGCTGGCTTCGTCTGAAAGAATGTCGCCGAAGATATTTGAGGTCAGCACCACGTCGAACTGCGAGGGATTCCGCACGAGCTGCATGGCGCAGTTGTCCACATACATATAGCTGAGTTCCACCTCGGGGTAATCCTTGGCGATTTCGGTAACTGTCTCACGCCACAGACGGCTGCTTTCCAGCACATTCGCCTTATCCACCGAGCAGACCTTCTTCCCGCGCTTCATGGCAAGGTCAAAGGCAATGCGGGCGATTCGATCAATTTCCGGCACGGAATACTTCTCGGTGTCGTAGGCCGCCTTCACTCCGTTTTCCTCCAGCCTGCCGCGCTCGCCGAAGTAAATGCCGCCGGTGAGTTCGCGCACCACCATGATATCCAGCGAACCGCCGATAATGTCGGCTCTCAGCGGCGAAGCATCCCGCAGCGGTTCAAAGATGCGCGCGGGTCGGAGATTGGCAAAAAGTCCCAGCGCGGCACGGATGCCGAGCAGACCCTTTTCGGGACGGAGATGGCCGGGAAGGGTATCCCACTTGGGGCCGCCCACCGCGCCCAGCAGCGTGGAATCGGCAGCCTTGCACTTTGCCACCGTTTCGTCAGGCAGCGGAACGCCGGTCGCGTCGATCGCGCAGCCTCCCAGCAGCGCTTCGTCGTATTCCACGGTGAAACCGCACTTTTCGGCGGTCAGGTCGAGCACCTTTATGGCTTCACCTACGATTTCGGGGCCGATGCCGTCGCCCTTCAGGACGGCGATTCTGTAATTTTTCATGAGTATCATTCCTTTGTTTATAATTTGTAATAATATTGATTACAGGTGAACAGGAAAAAACATTACTGCTCGATTTCGCTGAGGTCGGCGAGGTTGTAGGGGGTCTGCTGGTAGACGTAGTAATTCAGCCAGTTGCCGAAAAGAAGGTTGGCATGGGCTCTCCATGAGTGATTCGGCACGGCGCACACGTCGTCGTCCGGGAAGTAATTGCAGGGAATTTCAGGGTTGAGTCCGCGGTTGACGTCGCGGAAGTACTCATTGGCAAGGGTCTGTCGGTCATATTCCAGATGACCGAAGGAGAAGAACTGACGGCCGTTCTTGTGACCGACCAGCGCGACGCCGGCGTCCTTGGACGAAGTGAGGATGATCAGCTCCTCGCGGCTTTCTATGTCATCGCGGGAGACTTCGGTATTGCGGGAATGCGGACCCCAATAGAAGTCGTTGAATCCCCGCACAAGGGGATGCAGCGGAGCGGTGACGCGGTGGCGGTAAACGCCGGAGAGCTTCTGCGGCAGGGTGGTCTTGTCGATACCGAAATGGTGGTACATTCCCGCCTGCGCGCCCCAGCAGATATGCATGGTGGAATAAACGCTGCGCTTGCTCCAGTCCATAATCTCACAGAGTTCCTTCCAGTAGTCCACTTCCTCAAAAGGCAGCTTTTCCACCGGAGCGCCGGTGATAATCATGCCGTCGTAGCGGTTGTCCCGTACGTCGTCAAAGGTCTTGTAGAAGTCCAGCAGGTGACGGGTCGGCGTATTCTTTGCCTCGTGGGAAGCGGTCTGCAGCAGGTCGACCTCCACTTGCAGAGGAGAATTGCTCAGCAGCCGCAGGAATTGCGTTTCGGTTTCGATTTTGGTGGGCATGAGATTGAGCAGAATAATTTTCAGAGGACGGATATCCTGCATGGTTGCCCGTTCTTCGGTCATGACGAAAATGTTTTCATTTTCCAGAATTTTCTTGGCGGGCAGCTCGTTAATTATCTTGATTGGCACTTTTTATCACTTCCAATGTAATATGCAGGACATATTATATATCAAAAGCTTCTGTTTGTAAAGCTGTTTTTTTCATTCCACAAGAAAAGAGCGCCCGCGACGGATGATTGGCCGCAGACGCCCCTCCTTTTTTTATGAGTGCTCAAATAAAATGAATTCCGGTCAAATGAATTCATGCGTTATCCGAGAAAAATGTGCAGGAAATCCTTGAAGACCGGCTCCCAAGCCTTTTCGCTGTGAATTCCTTCGGGCGTGACAACTTCCTTTACCTTATCCTTGGGCGCGTTGGCCTTGATGAATGCAAAGGTCGGCTTGCCGCCGTCACGTATCTCCTGCTCGTGAGGTTCGCCTTCTCCGCAGTAGAGATAGACAAACGGCATTTTTTTGCCCAGTCTGGGAGCCAGCCATTTCTTCATGTCCTCCTCGGAGTAGAATCCGAAGACGGGCGAAAACGCGCCGACTGCGCGGAAGATTTCCGGGTGGCTCATTGCGATGTAAAATACTTCCAGTCCTCCCGACGAACTGCCGACAATGGCCGTATTTTCTCTACCTTTTTTGACAGGGAATTGCTTTTCTACCGTCGGAATGACGGTTTTCACAACAAATTCGTCGTATTTCTCACCGGATGGTTTGAATGCTTTGAGCCTTTCCTCCATCATTTTCATCATGGATTCCATTGTCATTCCTTCGGGAATGGGCGGCATAGGCGGCATTCCTTCCGGCGGCATAGGCGGCATTCCTTCCGGCGGCATGGGCGGCATTCCTTCCGGCGGCATGGGTGGCAAAGGAATCGTGACCTTACCGATGGAAGCGGGTGTGAGTTCCTCGGTGCGGAGCATCGGGTCGAATGGACTGTGAATGCCGACGATGATAGCTTTCCGGCCGCTTGCCTCATTTTCCGCCCGGACAGCTTCACGGGTGAACCAGCAGCCCAGGGGATTGCTCTCCCTGTCGAACACCGCCTGTCCGTCCGTCATGTAGATAACCGGCAGCTTCTCACCCTTCCTGTGCTCCGGAACAAATACGCGCACAAGCCTTTCGCCTTTGTCCGCAAAGGGCAAATTCAGGCTGACCAGTTCTTCGGGAATCGTTTTCTTTTTGAATATCATTGAAATTCCTCCTTGGAATTGTTTTGTAAAGACGAAATATGTCTGAAATCCGGGAGATAGAGAGTTTCATAAAACGAGTTTTTTCTCCGGTCGTCGGGAAGGTTAATCATGATTCTGGGCTATTTCTGTGGTTGCCCTTCCCTTTTCGCGAGTCGGGGCACGTCTTGCTCGGTCGCTTCGCTCCCTCGTGGGGCTTTGCCCTTGACCAGCTGTCGCTAGGCGACAGCGAGGAACCAGTCCCCTGCACCCCACGCTCGCCTGGAGAAAAACGCTCGCTAATCATGCGCTGCGCGCTGCTTTTTTTCTTTTTTCTTCTTTATCCGACCAGCGTGCGGTTCAGCCGGGTCAGTCGGGCGGATTTTCCCACCTCGATGCTGCCGAGATAACCGTCGATTCCCAGCGCACGCGCGGGATTGATCGTGACCGCCCGCAGCGCGTCGGCAAAGGGAATGCCGAATTCCAGCGCCTTCAGAAAGGCGGAACGGATGTCGGTCACCGACCCGGCAAGAGAGCCGTTTTCAAGCCGCGCTTCATTCCGCCTGACCGTGACAGTCTGCGTTCCGAGCGTGAAGGTTCCTTCTCCCAGACCGGTTGCCGCCATGCCGTCAGACACGATGCAGAGTCTTTCCGCGCCGACAATCCGATGGGTCAGCCGTATCACGGCGGGATGAAGATGAATGCCGTCGCAGATCAGCTCGCAGAAGCAGCTGCTTTCCAGCAGCGCCCCCGCGCAGCCCGGTTCCCTTCGTGCGACGTCATTCATCGCGTTATACAGATGGGTGGCGTTGGAAACACCCGCTTTCACGGCTTTTACCCCGGTTGCGTAATCGCTGCCTGTATGGGCCGCCGAAACACGGCATATTTCGGCGGCCTCCTTAATAAATGCTTCCGCGCCATCCGCTTCCGGCGCGACGCATACGATTCTGATATTCCCCCCGCTGAGCCGGTGAAGCGTCCGCAGCTTGGCTGCATCGGGCTGCATCATGAATTCCGCAGGCTGCGCGGCGCACTTTTCCGCCGAAAGGAAGGGGCCTTCAAGGTAAATGCCCGCAAGCGCGGCGCCGCGCATGGGAGTCTGTGAAGCAAGTCTGTAACGCTCCATCAGGCCGCACAATTCATCATACGGCATGGTCATAGCGGCCGGAGCGAACGCTGCCACGCCCTTCGATTGAAGATACAGGCTCATCCGGTCAAGGCAGGCAGCGGTATCGGCAGCCGAACTGAAATCCACCCCCGCGCAGCCGTGAATATGCATGTCGATAAAGCCCGGCACGAGAATATCTCCTTCCATGTCAATCTCGCCCTCAGCGTCGGCGATCGCTCCCGGAGGAAGAATTTCCAGTATTCTCCCCTGCGAAGTGCGAACGTCGGCATACCTCAAGGTGAAATCAGGCATTACTGCAAGTCCGTTTTTATAGAGCGATGCGGGTCACCCCTTTCGGAATTTGAATTCACCTTCATTGTAACATCTATCAAGCAAGAAATCAATGAAAAGAAAGATTTTCTTTCTATTATTTTTCATAATGAGTTAATAATTTTATGATAAATTAAATGTGTAAATTTATGCATTTTGATACGGAGGAATGGTTCTTGGACAGAAACGACCGTAATAATCCCGATAATTCATCCCGATGGCAGGGGCAGCAGACATTTCACAGGTTCCCGCAGCGCCCTCCCTCTCCGGATTACAGCCGGCAGCAAAGGGAAAACAACTCGTTCGAGCGCCGGAACGAACGCAGAATGACGCAGGAGGAAAGCTCACGGCCGAATTCACGTTCCTCTCAGGAGCCGCGTTCACGTGAACGGGGGTATGATCTTCCCGACAGACCCCAGCAAAGACGAGATTACCGCAGCACTCTGGCCGAGCAGAACAAGGTTGTTGCAAGGCAGCCGGAACAACAGGATAACCGCAGGGAATCCGGAAGGTTTGAGCGACAGAGCGGCAGGGAGTTCCGTCGTGCCGAACAGCAGGATACCCGCAGGGAGTCCGGCAGATTTGAGCGGCAGGGCGCCGACAGACAGGAAGGCCGCAGGGAATCAGGCAGATTTGAGCGGCAGGAAGCCGACAGGCAGGAAGGCCGCAGGGAATCCGGCAGATTTGAACGGCAGGGGGCCGACAGGCAGGAAGGCCGCAGGGAATCCGGCAGATTTGAGCGGCAGACTTCCGACAGGCAGGACAGCCGCAGGGAGTCGGGCAGATTTGAACGTACGCCGGGAAACAACGTCGGCAACGCGCGGCGCGACCGCTCAGACAGAACGCCAAGAAACACGCATGACGACGAGTATTACAATTCGCCCAGAGCGGCCGATCCCAGACGCAGGGAAATCATTCACGACAGTGCCGAAGGCGCCGGCATAGACATGAGTTCCTTCGACATTAATTACAAAGGCGACGGAGCCGCCGCCGTCAAACCCGCGGGAATACTGGGCAAACCGCTGATTCTGGGAGGTTTTGCCGCTGCCGCCGTGCTGATAGCCATCATTGTCTTTGCCGCTACCAATTCCGGCAAAAACAAGCCGGAGCGCAATTTTCCGGGTGCGAACACCAAATATGAATACAATATTCCCGACAGCGTCACTGTCGGCGGAACCGAGATCAAGACCGATTCGGATTATATCGAACTTGCGGAAATGAATATCAGCGACATAAGCGATCTTTCCTATTGCTATCTGGTAAACAGCCTTTTCATCAACAACAACAACATCAGCGACCTCACCCCTATCGGCGATTGCATTTCACTCAAAACGCTCTACGCCGGCAGCAACAGTATTACCGAGATAATGGCGCTCTCCCACCTTGATCAGCTAGAGGATATTGACGTCAGCGACAATCAGATCGCCGACCTCACTCCCCTGACGAATCTGATGAAACTGGAAACGCTCAACGTATCCAAAAATCAGATATCCGATGTTTCTCCGCTGGCCAATGTTTCCTCGCTCAGACAGCTTATTCTTTCTGACAATACCGCCAGCGACCTGAGACCTCTTGCGGATATGACGGGACTGACGACTCTGGAGATCGCGAACAACGGCATTTCAGACATAACGCCTCTGGGAGGGCTTGTGAATCTTTCCACACTTAATCTCAGCGGAAACAAAATTTCCAACGTAAAAGCGCTGAAATCGCTTTCTTCGCTTACCATTCTCGACCTCAGCGGCAACCCGGTCAGCGACGTGTCCGCCCTCGGCAGCATGAAGGGGCTGCTGGAGCTGAATCTGTCCGGCACCAATGTTTCCGCGGAAGATTTGGCAGCGCTGAAAAAAGCGCTTCCCGACTGCCGGATCAGCAAATGATTTTCCTGTTTCATCAGCAAAAAGCCGCGCACCGAAGCAAGAAGTTCCGATGCGCGGCTGTAATTTTTCATGACCGTAGGAAGAATTATCTGTAAATGACTTCGTCTCGGCCGGGGCCGTTGGAAACGATATCGATGGGGAAGCATATCTGCCCTTCGATGAATTCAATGTATTTGCGGCAGTTCTCCGGAAGCTCATCGTAATTCTTAATGCCCCTCACGTCGCATTTCCAGCCCGGAAGATTCTGGAGAACCGGCTTTGCCTTGGACAGCAGATGAGTAACGGGGAATTCATGGGTGATCTTTCCATCGATCTCGTAGCCGACACAGATCGGAATTTCATCCAGATAGCCCAGCACGTCAAGACAGGTCATGGCAACCTTGGTGGTACCCTGTGCCATGCAGCCGTAGCGCGTGGCAACACAGTCGAACCAGCCCACCCTGCGCGGTCTGCCGGTGGTTGCACCGAATTCTCCCCTATCGCCGCCGCGTCTGCGCAGCTCGTCCGCCTCATCGCCGAATATCTCGCTGACAAATTCTCCCGCCCCAACCGCGCTGGAATAAGCCTTGGTGACAGTAATCACTTCGCTGATAGCGCGCGCCGGAATACCCGCGCCTACCGCGCCGTATCCCGCAAGGGTGGAAGAAGACGTAACCATCGGATAAATACCGAAATCGGTATCCTTAAGCGAACCCAGCTGACCTTCCAGCAGGATATTCTTGTCCTCGCGGACAGCTTTCTGGAGGAATTCAAATGTATTGGCCACATAGGGAGAAACAATTTCTTTGCACTTCATGAGATAATCGTATATCTCATGCTCGGAAATCTCCGGCTTGTTATAGAGGTGCTTTATAACGGTGTTCTTGATATCCAGCACTTTCTTTATTTTTGCCCTGAGATACTCCTCGTCCGCAAAAAGCTCATTGACCTGAAAGCCTATCTTGGAATATTTATCCGAATAGAAGGGCGCGATTCCGGACTTGGTGGAACCGAACGCTTCGCCGCCCAGTCTTTCTTCCTCGTACACATCGAACAGCACATGATAAGGCATAATAAGCTGTGCCCGCTCCGAAATAAGGATCTTAGGAGCTGGTACTCCCTGCGCGACGACAGCGGCAAGCTCCTTTTCAAATTTAAACAGATCGAGTGCGACACCGTTGCCTATGATGTTGACGGTATGCTGATGGCATACGCCGGAAGGCAGCAGGTGAAGCGCAAATCTGCCGAAGTTGTTGATTATGGTATGTCCGGCATTGGCGCCGCCCTGGAAGCGGATCACCACGTCCGACTCGGCCGCAAGCATATCGGTGATCTTGCCCTTGCCCTCGTCGCCCCAGTTTGCTCCGACTATAGCTCTAACCAATCACGCTCATCTCCAATTTCATATTTTAATGGATTAATGCGCAGAATTGACAACGACAAATCTGCAACTTCGATATTATAGTACAAAATACGCAAACTGTCAACGCTATTTTTTCAGTTTTGCGGTTATTTTTTTGTTATTTGAGTTAATATTTTATTAACATTGGTATTATATAATATCCTGACAAATAGATAACATAATCGGAGGATTAGCCAATGAAAGCAGTTGTACTGTCCTGCAACACCGGCGAAGGCCACAACACCGCCGGCAAAGCGGTTTACCATAAATTCTTGCAGATGGGTGTGGAATGCGATTTTGTCGATACGCTCTCCATCGCCGGTACGAATGTTTCACGCACGGTAGATCATTCCTATGTCGGCATCACCACTTCCGTTCCGGCTGTGTTCGGAATGATGTATTCCATCGGGAGAGCTGTGAGCGATATCAACACCCGCCACCTTCACATGAAATCGCCGGTCTACGCCGCAAACACCCTTTACCGCAAGAAGCTGGCAAAATTCATTATTGACGGCGGGTATGACGTGGCGGTAATGCCCCACCTCTTTCCCGCAGAATGTCTCACCTCTCTGAAAAAGCACGGTGCGCTCGATATTCCCTTCATTTGCGTGGCAACCGATTACGCCTGCATTCCCTTCTGGGAGGAAACCAAGCCGGATTACTTCATCATACCGCACGCCGGGCTGGCGGAGGATTTTTATTCCAGAGATATTCCGAAGGACAAGCTGCTGCCCTTCGGCATTCCGGTCGACGATAAATTTAAAGCAAAAACCGACAGAGCGGAGGCGCGCAGGCAGCTCGGAATTCCTGACGACAAGCCTGTATTGCTCTTGATGTCGGGCAGCATGGGCTTCGGAGGGCTGGAGGGAATGACCCGCGCGCTGTATGAAAAATTCGGGCGGAATGTCCGCATTATCCTTATGTGCGGGCGCAATGAATCCATGCGGGAACATCTCGGAAAGGCCTTTACCGACATTCCCGACATCATTTTGCAGCCCTTCACGGACAGGGTGTCGCTCTTTATGGACGCTTCCGACATCGTTTTCACCAAGCCGGGCGGGCTTTCTTCCACGGAGGCCGCTGTGAAGAACGTGCTGCTGGTACATACGCCACCTATTCCCGGCTGCGAAACCATCAACGCGGCATTCTTCTCCTCACGCGGCATGTCGGTAAGCCCCGGTACAAACGCTTCTCCCGAAGCCATTGCCGACGCGGCTTATTCCTTATGGCTTGACAAGGATGTTCAGAAGAAAATGCTCGCGGCGCAGCGGGAAAATATCAATCCGGAGGCTGCGGACGAGATTTGCAGGTTTATTCTCAAAAAATATTCCAAATAAATTGACATAGCGGCAGGGCTGTGATATAATGACTGCCGCGCGGAGGGATTCATACTGAAATGCTGACATATCTGTTCTGGACGGCTGTATCGTTTTTTTCGGGAAGCGTCATGTACAGCTATCTCATTCCTAAAGTGTTTTATAGGAAAGACATCACCCGAATAAGCAAGGACGGCAATCCCGGATGCGGCAACGTCTTTACCTGCGTGGGAATTCCTTGCGGTATTCTCTGTCTGCTGCTGGAGCTCGCAAAGGGGGCGGTTCCCGTATGGCTGGCGCTGAGGTATCTCAGCCCCGACAATCCGATGTTCGCGGGCGTGATGGCCGCTCCTGCGCTGGGGCACGCCTTTTCCCCCATGCTGAAAAACCGCGGTGGCAAGGCGATTGCGGTTACCTTCGGCACATACATAGGGCTTTGCCCTCATTCGCTGCTTCTGTTTCTTCTGGCAATTCCCTTTGTGTTCTTCTCCACGGCACTGCGGATCAATCCCCACAGCCTGCGGGTGATGACCTCTTATCTGGTCACGCTCTGCATTGCGGTCTTTTTGGAAAGCAGACCGGCACTGCTGCTGGGGGCGGCTATCATTACGGCCGCCGTGATCTACCGGCATCTCGGGGATTATTTGCACAGGGAAAAACGGCAGTACAGCATTTATCTTTTTTCAATCAGACTTTTCGGACATGAAACGCAAGACAACGGGTTTTCACATTCCGGCAAAGCATAATCCTAAAGCATAATACTATTGCAAGGACGGTATCGGTCAATGAACAATTCGGTAAACTTCACTAAGAAATTAGGCTTCATCGGAGCCGGAAACATGGCAACCGCCATGATGAGCGGCGTAACTTCGGGCGGCATTTTCCCCGCGTCGGATATTCTCATGTCGGACGTCAGCGCGGAACGGCTGCATTTTATTTCGGAAAATTACGCAGTAGGCACGACTTCTGACAATACGGAAGTGGCCGTAAACTGCGGCACGATCATTCTCGCGGTCAAACCGCAGTACTACTCGCAGGTTATCGCAGAAATCGCTCCTTTTGTCACCGAAGAACAGCTGATCATCACCATTGCGCCGGGGCAGACGCTTGCTTCACTGGCAGAGCGTTTCGGGAAAGACACATTGAAGATCATCCGCACCATGCCCAACACTCCGGCAATGGTCGGGGCGGGCATCACCGCAGTCACCCCCAATGCCAATGTCACCGCCGAAGAACTGGAATATGTGCGGAAGATACTCGGCGGCTTCGGTATCAGCGAGGTCATCGGCGAAAATCTCATGGACGCGGTGGTTTCGGTGAGCGGCAGCTCGCCGGCCTATGTATTCATGTTCATTGAGGCAATGGCTGACGCGGCCGTTGCCGACGGAATGCCGCGGGCACAGGCTTACCGGTTTGCCGCGCAGGCCGTCATGGGCAGCGCAAAGATGGTGCTGGAAACCGGAAAGCACCCCGCCGAACTGAAAGACATGGTATGTTCCCCCGCAGGTACCACTATTGAAGCCGTGCGCGTCCTTGAGGAAAAGGGTATGCGCAGCGCCGTCATGGAAGCCATGATGGCGTGTACAGAGCGCTCCCGCTCTCTCGGCAAGTAATTTTTTCCACACAAAAAGCAGGACACACTGTTCAGGAGAATTCCGGATAGTGTTGTCCTGCTTTTTCTTGCTGAAATTTTTCCAATCAAAAGAATGTCACCGGTGTGTCGCAGATTTTTCTAAACCGGCTCTTATGATGATTTTGAGAATTTATATACAAACGCCGCGTCATCTATGACATCAATGATAGTGCAATGAACATTCTCTCCATAGGTTTTGCGCATATACAGGGAAAAGTCAGACTCATCAAAGTTGTCGTCTGTCGTGATAAAATAGACATTGTCTTCCAGCAGCTTATCAGAATAAAACTCGCTAAAACCATAGTTCCTGATGGAATCGTAAAATGTTTTTGAATATACCCCTGTTCCTCCCCAAAACATCAGATTACGCCGGCACCCTCGCAATTGCTTCAAATCCTCGAATAATGATTTATCTTCTGTGATAATATCATTATTCAGATAGAAATTTTCGGGGTGATCTATACTGTATTTTTCTATTGCCATGACACTGGTATTTCCCTCGTCAAAAATTGATCTGAATCCTTTATTCAGTATTAATCTCATCATCAAAAGAATAGCGCATATACTGAATGCAACACATAATATAACTATGCCCTGACCGTTTTCAGCAATAAATCTCACCAGTTTAGGCATCGGTGAATTCACTTTACTATGCTGTTGATTTTCCACGGCTGAAGCTGCATTCTCCATGATCCAGTTAAGTCCTTTTGTAAAAGTAATGATATCAATAACCAATACAGGTATTGCCGCACACAAAAAAGAACGATGTAAAAAACGGCCGAAAAAGCAAAGATAGACTATTTCCATCGTTCCAAGCCAATTGACCGCGGAAAAATACAGCAAATTCATCATGACGGTTTTTTTCTTCTTCCAGATCACGAAGAAAGCCGCCGTTCCGGACACAGCCAACAGGGCTATTACTACCGACACCACTCTCCTGACAATATCCGGTTTGGCATTGCCGCCCATTGTAAAAAAACAAACATAGGCATCGTGAATTTTTGATGCCAGCGTCTGCTCTCCTTGACTATTTTCACTGGTCTCCACAATTGCCTTTAAATTTTCACTGTTAAACCGGGGATCAATGTACATCCAGTTTCTTGAAACATCATATAATTCCTTGTCCCAGCCCAACGATTCATAAAATTCTTCATTGCCTTCATAAGGAAGCACATAATGATCGCTGAACAAATATCTGTATTGATTCAATTCAACAAACGATTGGCTTTCCACTACATGGTCTTTATAATATTGATCCACTCTGTAAAGGTTCATTATCAACGCAGACAGCGCAAATGTAGTGACAAACAGTATGATTTTTTCGCGTCTTCCTATTCGTTCGCGGCATTTCATCAAAACAAACAGAAATGTCAGAATAAAAAAGGGAAGCTGGCTGTCGAAAGTTGAAAATCTCACCAATTCACACATAAGCATCAGCGCCAGGCTGATGGAATAAATCAGAAAAAATCTCTTATCCGCTTTGCTGTTGCGGAGCGTAATTAAAAGCATTATTGCTGCTACGGCATACAATGCAGCGGTTATGGTCCATGAAATGATATGAAAGGGGTAAACCAGCAAAGCCGACACAAGGCAGATAGAGAATACATTTCCAATCCATCTCATGCGTCCCTGTTTGACCCGCTGTTCTTCTGTCATAACAAAAATGATTACAGACACGCATAGTATCGTCGACCCGACATGAAAGAAGGAATACCACGACACATTCGGAAACCATGTGTAAAAAAACCGGAATACTACTCCAAGAGGCAAACAAATGAACTGATGATAACTTTCGGGTTTTCCTGTGAAATCACCACTGAGCGTTTTCATCATATCCGTATCATCGTTGGTCATGAAAAACCCGCCTAAAAATCTGTACTTCAAGCTAAACAGCAGTGTTACACACAATAGTATAAAGAAAAAGCGAAATAGCGACGAACCTTCGTACAGTTTCTTCATGCGAAGCACTATTGGTGCATAAATCCGTCTTACTTTATCCATCAGCAAGTTTCCTCCGATTTTATCATTTAAGTATTCCAATCTCCTTGCGACAACCGCAATCATCCGGTAAATGAACATCAGAACTACCGTCGTTCCCGGTTCACGCTGTGTATGATTATATCATGCCCGACTGAATAAATCAATAGTCAATCGTTGATCGTCAACAGTCTATCCAAGGGATTCACTATCGAACGATACAATTTCTTTCACATACCGGAACACCAAGGCGATGCTTCTGTCATACTCAAAGCCTGCCGAGTAATTCGTTGATTTTTCCCCTGTCAGCAAGGCCGGGAGAAAATGCCGTCGCATTGCCGCATGCCGCGCCGAGTTTCAGCGCGTAGACATAATCGCGGGTGCGCTCATAGCCGGCTATGAATCCCGCCACCATGGAATCGCCTGCGCCGACTGTACTCAGCACAGTCCCCTTTACTACGCCGGAACGGTAGACATTTCCGTCCTCCGCAAAGAGCACAGCACCTTCCCCGCCCAAAGACACAATGACATTTCTCGCCCCCATTTTCCGAAGCTCCCGGGCACAGTAACCTGTTTCGCTCTCGCCCGAAATCTCCCTGCCGAACAGTTCGGAAAGCTCTTGCAGATTGGGCTTGATGAGAAAGGGACGGAACGGAAGGCAGTTAAGAAGCAGTTGACCGGTCGCGTCCACGACAATACGGACATTTCTCCACTCGATACGCCGCAGAATGCGCTCGTAGGCATCATCCGAAACGGTGCGGGGAATGCTGCCCGCCAGCACAACGGTATCACCCTCTCTGAAAACTTCGGTCTTTGCAAGCAGCCGCGCGAAGTCTTCCTCTGCGATGTGAGGCCCCTGACCGTTGATCTCACTTTCACTCTCCGCCTTGATCTTGACATTCACGCGGGAAATGCCCTCCTTCAGCCGGATAAAGTCGGCGTTGATGCCCAGTTCCCGCAGGCGGTTTTCGATGGCTTCTCCCACAAATCCAGCGGTAAAACCAAGCGCCGTGCTGTTCATGCCGAGTTCCGCAAGGACAAGAGAAACATTGATCCCCTTGCCTCCGACATAGTATTCCTCCGCCGCAGTGCGGTTGGTAACGCCGCATACAAAGCTGTCCAGATGCACGACATAGTCGATGGAAGGGTTTAAGGTAAGTGTGTAAATCATTTTGAAGCTCCTTGCTGATAGTTTTATGAAAGTTCCATTTGAATCGAGCTGCCGTGTTCGCCGCTAAGCACTCTCAGTTTCTGGGGAATGCTTTCCTCCAGCTTATCGACATGGGAAATAATGCCCACCAGCCGGTTGCCCTCGGTGAGCTGATGCAGCACGCTGATCACGTTGTCCATGCTGCCGTCATCGAGTGAGCCGAAGCCCTCGTCAATAAAGAGTGTATCAAGTTTCTGACCGCCCGCGTGATTCTGTACAACGTCGGAAAGTCCCAGCGCGAGAGCAAGCGATACCATAAAACCCTCGCCGCCCGAAACGCTGCCCGAAGGACGCTGTTTGCCGGTGGCTACATCCAGCACTTCCATGCCCAGTCCTGCGGCTTCGTTCTTCCGGTTGGCCTCGGTTGTGTGAATCAGCCCGAATCTTCCGCCGGTCATGATGTCCAGCCGGATATTGGCGTATTCCAGCACTTCGCGGAAGATTGTGCCCATTACATAGCGGTCAAAGCTGAGTTTGCCGCCCTCTGTTTTTGTGCCTACAGCAATATCCGCCAGACGGCTGATTCGTCGATAGGCGTTTTCCGATTCCGCCAATGCCGCTTTTGCGTCGGATATTGCTTTCAGCACCTTTGTGTGACCGCTCAGCGCATTTCTCTTGGCAATGGCAATATCGCCTGCGTCCGCCTGAGCCTTTCTTGCCTCCGCAAGAAGAACGCTGACGGCGGAGGCATCGACGCGTTTTTTTCCTTCTGTTTTCCGGAGAAGCTCATTGATGCCGTCGTTCGTGTTTTTCAGGTCGTTCCCGTAGCTGTCAATCCTTTGCCTGACCGACGCAAGCCACATCTCGCCGTCCTGCTTCCCGATCGGAGCAAGCGCGGAAAGATAATCCTCACGCGATGCAAATCCGTTTCCGGCCAGTGCAGCCGCAAGCTTCTGCTCCGAGTCGCTGCTCTCGGATTCAAGCTGCGGAACGGTATTCTCCAGCGTTTCTATACTCCCCTTGATGGTGTCGGCTGCTTCCTTTGCCTTTTCATAAGCCTTCTGACGGGCTTCCGCTTGTCCGCTCATGTCAGCGATTGTCTCGGACAATTCCGAAAGCCTTGCGCGGGCAGTCTTTTCATCGGGATAAATGAGCTGGTTTTTCATTTCCTCTATCGCGGTCTGAATGCCGGAAACCTCTATCTCCAGTTCCTGACGCTTGCGGCTCTGTAAGGCAAACTGCTCTTCCAGCTTTTCCTGTCCGGCGCTCTCCGCCTTTTCCTGAATGACCAGCTTTCTCCTGCGTTCCGCCTTTTGCCGTGCAGCTTCAAAAGCGGCGGAATATTCCTCGTTTTCCCGTCTGAGAGCATCGCGGATACCGGCCAGATAACCGGGTGAAGATAGCACGTCCCAGCCGATGCAGTCCGGGTCGAGTTTCTGCATGGCGGAAATGATCTCATTCCGGCTCCGGTCGTTCAGTCCGTCCTGCTTATCAATCTCGGCTTCCTTGTCCTTGCGCCTTTTTTCCGAGGAACGGGCGGACTGCTCCGCCTTTTCCACGACTTCCTTTGAGGGAACATGCTCCGAAGGAAGGGCAAAACAATGGGGTTCTCCCTTGCGGAACGGGGTATGGCAGACGCGGCACACCGTCATCCCCTTCTGGTTCAGTTCCTCCTCCATCGCTCCTGCAATGATGCCAGCCTGACCGCCGAGAAACGCCTGATACAGCCGGTGGTATTGTTCCTCCGCACGGGACGCCGCCGCCGTGAGGATCAGCAGTTCCTCCTTGGCCTGACTGACTTCATCTTCTTTGCGCAGCAACCCCTTGATGGAAGCGATAATGCCCTTCCTTGCGTCGGTGAGGGTTTCATACCGTTCCTTACTCACGTCGCGCCCGTTTCTGAGCCGTTCCTCCTCAGCGTCACATCCTTCCAGAGAAGCTATCTCCGCGCGTATCTGATTCAGCTTTGAAACCTGTCCGTTTTTTTCAGACTCCGTATGTTTCAGGGATTCCGACGCGTCGGTGAGAGCGTTTCTCTTTTCGCCAAGCAGCTTCTGCCTGCGGCTGAGTTCCTCGTATCGCGGAAGGGTGGATGCCAGATTGTTTGATTCCGCCTGCAATTTTTCAATTTCAACCCGAAGCGGACGGTCGGCTTCCACCGCCGCGAGCGCAGTCTGTGCGGCTTCTTTCTGAACGGAATAAGCGGCTTTCATGCCTTCCAGCTTTTCCGCCGTCTGCTTCAGGCTTTCCCGCGCTCTGCAGGCAGCTTCATCGAAAGATCTGACCCTGCGCAGGGCCTTTTCTGCGGTCGCATAAACCGTGCGCTGAGCCGATATCGCTTCTTCGCTGCTCATCAGTTCTTCCAGATGCCGCTTTTTCCGATCCAGCTCGTCAAAGAGGGCATTGTCGGCTTTAGCCGCTTCTTCGGTACGCATGAGCCTTTCCACGGCTGCCTCCTTCTTCCGGCATTCCTCCTCACACGCGTCAAGCTCAGCCGTTTCACGGTCGGTCAGCGCCTGTAAGTTCTCCACAAGCTGAGGATGACCGGGAAGATAGTTTTCGGCAAGCGTCTGTTCTCCGTCAGGAAGGACAAACATTTTTTTCATGACGGTTTCTATCTCACTTACGTATTCCTCGTTCTTTTTATGCAGCCTTTTTCGCAAAGAATCCAGCAGATTCTGCAACCTCACATATTCTGAGCTGTCGAACAGCTTTCCTAAAATATCACTCTTGCGCCCACCGTCGGCCTTCATGAATTCACGGAATTCTCCCTGCGCCAGCATGGCAATGCTCTTGAACTGCTTCGCGTTCATTCCCAGCAGCTTCTCACAGCATTCCCTGACGTTGCCGTCGCCCTCTGTGGGGGCTTCTCCCTCGGGGAAAAAGAGCGCCTTTTTGGAAGCGTCCTCGTCGTATTCTCCTGTGCCACGCTTCTTTGAAAAATGCAGTCTGCGCTCTACCCGGTAGCTTTTCCCCTGATGAATGAAATCAAGTCTGACCACAGTATCCTCCGATTTGGGCACAAAATCGGAGTGAAGCATTGCCGTCCTGCGTTCCGAACCGCTCGGCTCACCGAACAGAGCAAAGGAGATCGCGTCGAAGATGGTTGTCTTTCCCGCGCCGGTCTTGCCCACAATCAGATACAGTCCCCCGTGAAGACTGTCAAAATCCACTTCGGTTCCCTGCGCATAGGAGCCGAAGGCTTTCATATATAATTTAACGGGTTTCACGGTTCTTTTCCTCCTGCTTTATGAGAAATTCCATCAGCGCGTCGACGGTTTTTTCGTCTGTTTTGTCTGCTCTGCCGTCCTGCCCTTCACTGTGACGGATAAGCTCCGCGGCATACCGCAGCAATTCGCAGTCCTGCGCGTCAGGCTGCTCGCCCCCGCAGCGATCGGCATAAAAGAGCGAAAAAAGCTCCTCGGTCGATTTTTCTTTTACATTCTCCGTTCCCTGAACCGGCTGCTCGGAAGAGTACAGTCTGCATTCCGATTTGCATTCCATCAGCACACTTCCCCGGCTCTCTGCAAGATCATGAAAGAAGCCGGATATTTCCGGCGTGATAAGGCTGTCGGTGATCACCAGTTTGAGGTATTCCCCCTTCGTCTGACGCGCCAGTTCAAGTTCACGCACTTCCTCAAATGTCCCTGCTATTTCCCTCATAGGGTGAAGCGGGGGAATGCTGACAGTGCTTATGACAGGCGCGGTTCCCTTCTCCCCCATGCTGATGAGTATCGGCCCTTTTGCAGGCTGCCGGGTTTCGTCAAAGTGATAGCACAGCGGTGAACCGGAATATCTGACGGTTTCTCTCCCGACAGGAAAAGCGGCGTGGATATGTCCCAGCGCCGCGTAATCAAAACAGTCGAAAGCCGTATGACCTACCTGTCCCACTCCTCCGACCGCGCTCTCCGAGCCGCCTCTCGGCACTTCGGAGCCGCCGGAAGTCACATTCTGGTGGGCGATAATCACATTTCTCGACTGGGTGTCGATTGGCTGTTCCGCGATAAGCCGGCGCACGGCGGTTTCGTAATCCCTGATGCTTTCATCCCCCAGCGCGTAAGCAACCGCCGCCGGAAATACATATGGCATGAGCCAGAATGTCACAGGGCCGAATTCATCCTGAAGGGTCACACTTGTCATGCTTTTGCTGACCGTTCCGGCGATATGTATATTCTGACGGGCAAGGATATCTCTGGCGAAAGCCAGACGCGGGCCGGAATCGTGATTCCCCGCTACAAGCAAAACGCAGACGCCCATTTCCTCCAATCCTTCCAGCAACCGGCTGAGCAGCGTTACGGCTTCACCCGAAGGAGAACTGCGGTCGTACACATCGCCGGCAATCACCACCGCGTCAGGTCGGATCTCGCCGGCCTTATCGAGAAACCGGTCGACCCAGTAGGGCTGATCGCCGTTTTCTAGCATGGAAATGCCGTGTATCACCTTGCCGAAATGCAGATCGGATATGTGCAATATTTTCATTAATATGCCACCTCAATTGACTGTTTTCTGATGATAGCAGTATTTTACAATATTTTGAAAGAAAAAGCAAGAATAATTTTGCAATTACTATACACAACTTACATTTTAGAATGGATGTATTGTATATTATTTATAAAATAATCCGCCGCATTTTTTAGAATTGTCATAACTGTTAAAAAAATATGACAAAGTTTGTGTATAAAATGAATTGAAAAAGAGAAGAAATAATAGTAAAATAACACTAAATAGGGTTGCAAAACCCTAAAAAATTTTAGGAGGTTTTTTTATAATGAAAAAAATCTTAGCACTCATCCTTTCTCTGGCAATGCTTACCGCTATGGCAGTAACGCTTGCATCGTGTTCCGAAGAAGAAGCGGTTGATGTCGGTATCGTTCTCCCCACCAAGGAAGAACCCCGCTGGCTCCAGGACGAAGCATCCTTCAAGGAAGCACTTGACAAGGCCGGCTTCACATCCGAAGTTCTCTTCTCTCAGGGCAAGTCCGACGTCGAGCTGAGCAACGTGGAAGCTCTTCTCGAAAAGAACATCAAGGTTCTCGTTATCTGCGCACAGGACGCAACAGCAGCAGGCGCTGCTGTCAACAAGGCTCAGGCCGCCGGCGTTAAAGTCGTTTGCTACGACCGTCTGATCACCGGTACGGAAGCTGTTGACTACTACGTCACATTCAACTCCTTCTCTGTCGGCGTTGCACAGGGTCAGTACCTCATCGACGCTTACAAGGACAAGACAGGCGTTCCGCTGTACATCTACTCCGGCGCTGTTACCGACAACAACGCATTCATCTTCTTCGCCGGCGCATGGTCCGTGCTGAACAAGGCTGTTGCCGACGGTCAGTTTGTCGTTCAGAACTGTCCCGCCATCGCTGATTACAGCGGCAAGGCTCTCGACGCTGAGAAAGATCATGAAACTCTCGCCAACATCCTCGGCACCATCACCACCAACTGGGATTTCGCTACCGCTAAGTCCCTCGCAGAAGCCAACCTCGTTGCCGCCAACGCAGAAGCAAAGGGCGACGTTGCGATCCTCGCTCCCAACGACGGTACCGCCCGTGCGATCGCAGACGCATTCTCCGCTGACGCCGCTGTCACCAGCTATGTTATCACCGGTCAGGACGCTGAAATGGCTTCCCTCAAGTACATCCAGGACGGCAAGCAGAGCATGACAGTCTGGAAGGATACCGCTACTCTCGCAACCTCCACCTGTGATCTGGTCAACGCTCTTCTGAAGGACGAGACCCCTGAAGCAGTAGCTACCTACAACAACCAGGCCAAAGACGTTCCTTCCGCCGAAGTTGCTGTTACAGTCGTTGACAAGGATAAGCTCGCAGAGCTCATCGCTGCCGGCACATTCGATCAGGCCAAGATCGACGCTGCGAAGTAATCTGATTTCAGAGATATTTCAGCGAGGTCAAAAAAGTAAATCGTTAATTCAAGCCGGTTCTGAGGCTCCAGCCATTAAAGGCCAGTCTTGGAACCGGCTGTTAATTTACCAAATCACAGAACAGGAGCCGGTAATATGGATAATGAATACATCCTTGAAATGAGGAATATTACCAAGGAGTTTCCGGGTGTAAAGGCGCTTGACAACGTGAATTTCAAAGTCCGCACGGGCGAAATTCACTGTCTGGTAGGCGAAAACGGCGCCGGCAAATCGACTCTGATGAAGGTGCTCTCCGGCGTGTGGAAGTACGGAACCTATACGGGCGACATCGTCTATGAAGGGGAGGTACAGAAATTCCACAGCATCGCCGACAGCGAAGCCAAGGGCATCGCCATCATCTATCAGGAGCTTGCTCTCTTCCCGGAGCTTCCCATTTACGAAAACATCTATTTCGGTCATGAGATTACAACGGCCGGTCAGGTCAACTGGAACGAGACCATCGTCAAGGCAAAGGAAATGCTCCAGAAGGTCAGACTCAATGTTGACCCGTCTATGCCGGTCAAGCGCCTGAATACAGGCAATCAGCAGCTCGTCGAAATCGCAAAGGCTCTCTCCAAGGACTGCAAGCTCATCATCTTCGACGAGCCGACTTCCTCCCTGAATGAGGACGACAGCATCAACCTTCTGAATATCATGCGCGAGCTGAGAGATCAGGGCATCACCTGTATCATGATTTCCCATAAGCTGCGCGAGGTCACCGCCATAGCCGACACCATCACGGTGCTGCGCGACGGTTCCACCATCTGTTCGCTCGACGCGAAGACGGACGATATTTCAGAAGCCAATATCATCCGCAACATGGTCGGCCGCAGCATTGACGACGTTTACCCCAAGCGCGAAAAACATGACTTTGGAGAAGTTATGTTCGAGATAAAGAATCTCACGGTGGAAGATCCCAAAACCGGACGCGAGATACTCAAGAACGTCAATCTCAACGTGCGTAAGGGCGAAATTGTCGGTCTGCAGGGTCTCATGGGCGCGGGACGCACGGAATGTGCGCTCACGGTCTTCGGCAATCCCTACGGCTATAAGATCAAGTCGGGCGAAGTCATCATGAACGGCAAATCAAAGCTCTTCAAGAGCCCGCGTGAAGCCATCCGAAACGGTCTTGCCTACGTTTCGGAAGACCGCAAGGGCAATGGACTTGTGCTGATTCAGGATATCCGCTACAACACGACGCTGGCCAATCTCAAAGCCATTGCGAGCGGTCTTTCCATTGACTCCAACAAGGAAATCGTCGTTGCCAACAAGTTCAAGACCGACATCAACATCAAAGCGCCGTCCATTGCACAGAAGGTCAACAATCTTTCCGGCGGCAATCAGCAGAAGGTGCAGATCGCCAAATGGCTCTTCACCGAACCGAAGGTTCTGATTCTCGACGAACCTACACGCGGTATTGACGTCGGCGCAAAGCTGGAAATCTACACGCTGATGAACAAAATGGTGGAAGAAGGCATGTGCATTATCATGATTTCTTCCGAACTGCCGGAGGTTCTCGGCATGTCTGACCGTCTGTACGTCATGAGCGAAGGACAGATCACCGGTGAGCTTGACGCTTCCGAAGCCACAGAAGAAAAGGTCATGAAGATGGCAATCAACAGCTCAGTGAGCGAGGAGCAGCCTTCCGATGCACCTGCCGAAGCTGAATCCGCAGAGGAAGAGGTCACGGAGACTGCCACTGACGAAGCCAAAGAAGAAGACTAACCACAAACAGCGATTGAGGGAGATAATACTATGGAAACTAAGAAAAAAACATTAGGCTCAGAAGTCGCTGAGCTGTTAAAGAACAATGTCAAGAGCTATATGATGTATTTCGCTCTGGTCATCATCATGCTGGTATTCCAGATCTGGTCGGGCGGAAAGTTTTTCAGAGCATCCAATATCACCAACCTGTTTAATCAGGCTGCCTATGTCGGCGTGCTTGCCATCGGTATGACGCTGATTCTGATTCTGAAGCACATCGATCTTTCGGTCGGTTATGTCGCCGGTTTCACCGGAGCGCTGGCCGCCATTCTCATGCAGCGTGAAGGCGTCAACGAGTGGCTTGCCATTCTGATCGTCATGGTTGTCGGTCTGGTAATCGGCCTGTATCAGGGACTTACCGTTACCCGTCTCGGCGTTCCTGCCTTCGTTGTGACACTCGCCGGCATGTTCATCTTCCGCGGACTGCTTTCCCGCACGCTTGCCGAATCCGGCACCGTCGTCGTCAGCCAGAAGGGCTTCCTCGCTCTCTGCAACGGCTTTATCCCGGATATCCCCGTAAAAACCGGAATCCACATGGTGACCATGATCGTCGGTGTGCTCGGCGTAATTATCGTCATTCTGTCCCAGATCAGAAACCGCAGAAACAAGCAGAAATATCAGTTTGAAGTGGTTTCCACCCCGATCTTTGTGATTGGCATGGTGCTTGTTTCGGCTGTCATTCTGGCAATCTGCTGGGTTCTCGCTACCTACAAAGGCATTCCCTGGAGCGCTGTCATTGTGGGCGTGATCCTCGCCATTTACACATTCATGCTCAGCAAGACAAAGCTCGGCCGCTATATCTACGGCATCGGCGGCAACGATCAGGCGGCGGAACTTTCCGGCGTCAATGTCAAGCAGGTCACACTCTTTGCCTTCTGCTCCATGTCGGTTCTGGCCGCCGTCGCGGGCATTCTCTACACTTCCCGCCTTTCTTCCGCGACTCCTACCGCCGGCAACGGCTTCGAGCTTGACGCCATCGCCTCCTCCTACATCGGCGGCACAGCCGTCAGCGGCGGCGTGGGCAAGGTGACCAACGCTATCGTCGGTACTTTTGTTATCATGGCACTTACCAACGGCATGAACCTCATGATGGTGGATATTTCCTATCAGTACATCGTCAAGGGTCTTATCTTTATCATCGCCGTGGCATTCGACGTGCGCACCCGCAACAAGTAATTCTTGATTTCCAGACACCGCATTCTGCCCGCAGACGTTTTCCTCCGCAAGGGAAGCGCCTGCGGGCTTTTTCCGCGCCCGTGCAAGAGTATGATTTCTTGTACGTCTTGTACGTCTCGCGGCAATATTCAAGGAATATTCATTGAATGCGTGAGAAAATCGTGATATAATGAATTGCAGGAATGCAATCCGGAATCATTCAAACAGAAAGGAAATACAAAATGAAGCTAAAGAAATTGCTTTCTATCACACTTGCGGCGGCAATGTTTCTCTCAGTCGGCACCGGACTGTCCGCCAACGCAAAGACAATCTCCTCGCCGGTCACGGGCAGCAGAGAACTGTCGGGTTCGGAACTGTCGGATTATATCGTTATGGCGGTCGACAGCGCAAAAAGCCATAATATCGGATCCCACAGTTACAACTGGAACGGCATGGCGGAAAACGCGTGGAACTGGGCGGTTCCGTCCCATTCATTTCTGGCTGCCAACGCGGACGGCACATTTACCAGAGTGGAGTACATCGGCGAGGAACTGATAATTGAGAATTATTCCTCCGCGCTGGCGCTGAAAAGCACCAAAAAACTTTCGCCGGAACTGCCTCTGTTCGGCGGTTTCTTCTCAGGCGCAAAGTATAACTTTATCGTGTACGGTCAGGAAAATACCGAGGACAGCGACTCTGTCGAAACGGTCAGGGTCGTCAAATACGACAAGTCATGGAATCGAAAGGGCGCAAAGTCATTCTACGGCATCAACACGCACGTTCCGTTCGACGCGGGAACGGTCAGCATGACCGAGGACAGCGACAGACTCTATATTCACACATGCCATACAATGTACACTTCCGGTGACGGATACAACCATCAGGCCAATATGACTTTCTTCATCAACAAAGAGTCCATGGAGACGGTCTATCAGTATTATTCCGTCATGAACATCGACCAGACCGGTTATGTTTCCCATTCCTTCAATCAGGTCATCCGGACGGACGGAAAGTATGTCTACACGGCTGATCACGGTGACGCATACCCCCGTTCCATCGTGATTGTCAAGCGGAACATGAACGGCAGTCCTGCCACAAACAGCAGCGTCCTTGCCATCAAAGGAAGCATCGGAGCAAATCAGACCAAGGCAACGCTGGGAGATATGCAGCTTTCGAGCAGCAATGTGATTACAGCAGGCGCTTCCGTCAAGCAGGACGACAGTTTCGACAACCGCAGTCAGAAAAATATTTTTGTGTCAGCGCTTTCCAAGAGTGCGCTGACTTCACAGTCATTCATCTGGCTGACGGACTATGAGGAAGACGCGGGGATTACGGTGTGCAATCCCTATCTTGTCAAAACCGGCAACAACAGCTTTGTAGCGGTCTGGGAAGAACTGTCCGGCGCTGGAAACAAAATCAGATTCGCAAAGATCGACGGCAGCGGAAAGCTTTCCGGCAGCGTAAATTCTCTGGGTGAAGATACCGACGAGGGACTTTCCGACTGTGCCCCGATCTTTGCGAACGGGAAAATCATTTGGTATTCGTCAGGCTCCCGCTCCGACAGCTGGTGGAATCTCACCAACGCCGCGCCGAATTTCTACAGAGTACCGGTCAATCTCAGTGCGCCGTTTATCACTTCCCAGCCCGCCAATGTCACGGCAAAGGTCGGCGATACCGTCACATTCACCGTTAAGGCAAAGGGCAGCGGACTGACTTACCAGTGGTATTACAAAAAGAAGAGCGATTCCGGCTGGAAGGTATGGAGCGGACATACCGACGCTTCCGCCTCAGGAAAAATGACGGCCGACTGGGACGGTATGCAGGTGTACTGCGCCGTAAGCGGAGCGGACGGAGAAACTGTCAATTCCGAACCCGCCGCGGTGACATTGCGGAAGGAACTGACCGCCGCCATGACCCCGCAATATGCCTCCCCCCGCGACGCGGGAACCACCATCAAGCTGACGGTCGCCGCATCAGGCGGCACAGGCTCCTACAAATACAAATTCTACAGCGAATGCAACGGCGTCTGGACGAAGCTGTGGGATTATTCCGACAGCAATACCTACAACTGGCACGCCACTACCGTCGGTACACATACCGTTTACTGCGACGTCAAGGACAGCAGCGGCAAGGTGGTATGCAGCAACTTCAAATATCAGATCAACAAAGGCTCGGCCTTTGTCGCCGACCTCAACGCCAACAGGATTTCCGGACAGTACACCGGCACCGAAATCAGGCTGCTGGCCGCTTCTTCCAACGGCGTCGGAACGATACAGTACAAATTCTATTCGGAAAAAGACGGCCACTGGGCGCGGCTGAAGGATTACGGCACGCAGGATTATTTCCTCTGGACTCCGACCGGAGCCGGCTATTACAACCTGTATGTGGACGCAAAGGACGCAGCGGGACATTCCGAAAGCAAGCGGCTTTGCTTCACGGTGGAATCTGGCACCCCGCTGAAAGTCAAATCGCTCACCGCCAATCCCTCCGCACCCGCTGTCGGAAGTTCGGTCAAGCTGACCGCCGCAACCGACGGAGGTCTCTCCCCCGTTACCTATAAATTCTACTATGAAATGGGCGGATCATGGGTCAAAATCAGGGATTTCGCTTCGTCCAACACCTGCACGTTTACCCCTTCCAAGGCGGGAACCTACCATATTTACGTGGACGCCATCGACGGAAAAAAGAACACCCAATGTAAAATGATCACCGTTACGGTGAAGTAATGCCGACAAAACAAGGCTGTTGCCCTCCGAACATTCAATCGGAAAGGCAACAGCCTTGTTGATTATTCGAAAATTTCAGTTCCACATCAGCATGTGTCCGTTTTCCATTTCGCTTCCGCATTCAGGGCAGTCGACAGGGGTATCAGCGGTAAGACGCATGATGTTCTTCATAGGGCTGCCGCATTTCGGGCAGAGATGCTGGTGCTTCTCCACCAGTTCGTACTCGCTCATGTCCCGCCCGAAGACATCGTCATCGGCACTCCGGCCGGAATCTTTCGGCTTGTAAAAATCAAGGCTGCTTTCGCACTCAACCGTCCGGCACTCCGCGCAGTAATAAATCTCGTTCATCGCGTCGATACACCCGTTGGGGTATTGCTCAAACAGCAATTTCAGCTTTTCTCCGTGAACGCCGCTTCTGGCTTCCTCCGTCTTTTCGCTCAGAACATGATGATACATCATACCGCAGCCGGCAAACAGATTGCGGGAATATCCGCATTTCCTGCACACAAGACTGTATCCCATACCCATAATAACGCCTCCTGTTTATTCTCAAATTTTATACTCTTATGGTAACACAATTCCCCGGCAAAATCAACTGTGAATTCCGATGTTGACAAAAAATCCGCTGTGTGTTAAAATCAAATCAACGCATATACATGATTGGTATGAGAAACCACTTACAGAATGGGCGGCTGATCTATGACCGAATACAAAACACTACGAGCGGCAGCGCAGGATGAATTCACCGAAAAGCGCTCCAGATTTATCGGTTATGCCCGTCCGGTTGCCAATGAACAGGAGGCGCTTGACTTCATCACGGAAATAAAGTCAAAACACTGGGACGCAAAGCACAATGTATACGCCTACTGTCTCCGCGAGGGCAATACCTGCCGCTATTCCGACGACGGCGAACCTTCCGGAACTGCCGGAATGCCCGTGCTGGGCGTCATCAGGAAATCCGGACTGACCGATTGCGCGGTGGTTGTCACACGTTATTTCGGAGGTATTCTTCTGGGCGGCGGCGGTCTGGTGCGTGCTTACAGCCACGCCGCTTCCATCGGAATCGCCGCCTGCGGCATTCTCACCATGCGGATGTGCCTGATCTGCCGCCTAGACTGCGACTACAACCAATATGGCAGACTTGCCGCTCTGATACCCGAACACGGCGGAAGCATAAGCGACACAGCCTTCGGAGAATGCGTCGGCATTTCCTTCCGTATGACGAGAGAGGACTTCGCACGCTTTGAGCCCATGCTGGCCGACGCTACCGGAGGCAGCGTAAAGGCTGAAATCTCAGGCGAAGACTTCTTTGCTGTCGACGGATAATGTATCTTTTTCACCGTGTTGGAAATAATCAGCCTGATAAATGCCGGTTTACGATGGCTGGAAATTCATAAAGGGGGTTTTCTCTTGAAGAAAGCAGCATGTGTTATTATTTCATTCCTGTTCATTTTTACCCTTGTTTCGTGCGGCGCAGCGGATAATTCCAAGATCGTCGGAACCTATCAGCTTACCAAAGCGCAGGGGGTCGGCATTAACCTTACCAGCGAGCAGATTGACTCGCTCAGGGCCATCGGTATGACGGCCACTCTTGAAATGAATGACGACAACACCGCTGTCATGGATATTTTCGGCGAAGAGCTGCATTTCACCTATGATTTCGGCAAAATGATTTTCATTTATGAGGGCAAGAAAGAAAAATTTACATTTGACGGCGAAGTAATTGCTTTCAACAATGAAGGCAGGGAACTTGAATTTACTAAGGTCAGTTGACAAAAGAATCCGGGTCGTTTTCCGGCAGATCGACCCGGAAGTTGACTGAGAGCCTGTTCAGTATCTCTCCACGCACGTCCCACTTGCATCTTTTCCGCCATATTTTGCCAAAATCCTCGTTAATACACAAAGTATTGCCTGCGGTTTTGGCTTCATATGACGAAAAATTTGACTGCGCGGTACGCACACGCGGAGATACGTCAGCAGGCTCTGAAACCCAAATTATTCTTTTTCTTTGTCTCAACTACCGTATTTATTCTTGACAAATTTATAATGTTTTGTTAAAATATAATCAGTATTTTTAGATTTTCTTCAATGAGAGGATGCGCTTGTTATGAAAAGATTCACGTTTAAAGCAGCTTGTTTGCTTGTAGCTGTCGCAATGACCGCTTTTCTGCTCACAGGCTGCAAAGAGAAGGATCCCGTGTCTACGAACGACTTTGAAACGACCGCTGCCCAAAAGGGTTATATGGTTCAGGACGGAACGGATTTCTTTAAGGATTACGATTATATAAAGCTGGTAACGCTTGCCGCGCCGCAGGACAAATCCTTTCAGATAGAGTTTTATGAGCTTAATGATGAAGCTACCGCAAAATCTTTCTACGAAAGCAACAAAAACAATTTTGTCATGATGAAAGGTGAAGACTTCATAGATAAGAGCGATTCCGGAAACAACTACGATTTATATAAGCTGGAAATGTACGGCAAATTCATGATGATAGAACGCGTAAAGAATACCGTTGTGTATGTGCCTTCTACCGACAGTGAAAACAAGTCCGCCATTGAATCGTTTTTAAGTGAACTTAAGTATTAAGCCGATTAGCGGTCAACATGATATCCACAAAAAAGAAGAGAGGTTTTACTAATGAAAAAAGCAATTAAGTTGACAGCTGTGGTTCTGTCGGTTATCCTTCTTGCATCACTGCTGACATCCTGCAAAAAGAATCCGTCTGATACCGCGGCATTCAAACAGCTGGCCGAAAAGTCCGGTTTTGAAATCCATGACGTGACCCAGCAGTATGCCGACGCTCCGCAAATCAAAGAAGCCACCGTTGTCGCTCCTTCGAGCCGTGAATTCCAGATTGAATTCTATGTGATTACCGACAAGGACAGCGCTAAGCAGCTTTACCTTGCCCAGAGCGAGGTTGTCGACGGATATAAGGATTCCAACTTTATCGGCACCAGTTCGAACGGTCAGAATTATGCAAGGCGTACCGTCGTCACCAACGGCAAATATCTGATGGTGTCCTATATAGAAAATACAATGGTATATGTTCCGCCTACAGACAAGACAAACAAAGACGCCATTGAAAAGTTCCTGAAAAATTTCGGATACTGATGATTTCACATTTTCGCGGTTTTACTCAATGAGAGAATTCTCAGAGTAAAACCGCGTTTTTCATATTTGACAATCTTCTATATTGACTTTTTTATTGATTATTACTATAATTATACATGAAATCATTTGATTATTTTGCGAAATGATGTGATGTAGAATATGGCGACAGCTATTGCTTTTATCTGCCTAGCCGCTCTTTTCATTGCGGTATCGGCTATCAGTCTCTCCATTGCAAACCTTCCCTATTGTCCTTCTGAGCCAAAGAAATCACGGTTGATAAGAATTGGGGTCATTATAGGCTGTCTGCTCTGCAACGCCGCGGTATTCTTTCTGCTGCACCTTGTATTCAGGGGAAACGGTGATATTATGAATACCCTGCGTAAAGCGGCTGGCGCAAAGCTGAGTTATCAGTCGTTGCATTTCATCTACGGTATTTTGCTGCTATGGGTTCCCGTCGCCGCCTGTACCGGCTTTGCCATACGTTCGGCGGTGCTATCCCGTCTGGGAGAGGACACACCATTTATTCCTCCGGAAAACCGCCGCTGCAAGAGGCTTCTGACGACATTTGACCTGAGTCTTCTCGGCATAGTCATTCTTTCCTCCATGGCTTTCAGCGCCGGAGGAGTCAGACACCTTAAGCTCAACGAGATCTGTGACGCCAAAGTGGGAAGGGTCTCCAACGGCGGTTACATCGAGCTGTTTAACGAAGGGAGCCTTCCCTGCCGCACAAGGAGACTTTACCTGAGCAACGATGAGGAAAATCTCAAAAAATATGAACTTCCCGACATGCTTGCGGAAGCGGGCGGACTCCTTCTGGTTCCGCTGGAAAAGGATGTTTTCACTCTGAACAAATCCGGTGGCAGCGTCGTGATACTCTCCGACAGCAGCGGAAGAATTATCGACAAGGTCGTGGCGGACAAGCCGCGCAGCGGGAATTATTCCTATTGCAGGGCAGATTCCACCGACCGCTGGAATTATATGCACCCCACTCCCGGAGAAGAAAACGACGCGTCCGCCGCGATTCTGCAAAAACCGGCATTCTCAGCCGCCGCCGGCTATTACAGCAGCGAATTCGATCTGACTCTCACAGCGGAAGAAGGCACGGAAATCCATTACACCACCGACGGCAGCCTTCCCACCAAGGATTCTCCGGTCTATACAAAGCCCATCCGGGTGACCGACCCGAGCGATGAGCCGCCTGTACGCCGTTCCAAACAGAATATCGTCTACGACTGGAAGAATTACACCCCCCTCACCGAACCAGTCAAAAAAGCCTTTCTGGTCAGGGCGGTAGCCATGGATGCCAACGGCGCAATGAGCGAACAGGCATGCGCTTCCTACTTTATCGGTCAGCGCTTTGACAGCAGCGTGGCGGTCATCTCGCTTGCCGTAGACGATGAAGATGTGTTTGGGGAGGACGGCATCTATGTCACCGGCAAGCAGTACGACGAATGGTACCTTGCGGGGGGAACCGGCGACCGTCCCACCGCCAACTTCGATGTCAAAGGCACCGAGTGCCCAGTGAATGTGGAGTTTTTCGCCAATGGAAGGAAGCTCACCTTCAGCCAGAACGGAGGACTGAGGATTCAGGGCGGTTCCACCCGCTGGCTGCCACTGAAACGCCTTTCTGTATTCTCCCGCAAGGAATACAGCGGGCGCAGCACCTTCCCCGCCGAACTATTCAAGGGAAAGGCCACCCACTCGGTCATGCTGCGGGACGGGCTGGAGAACGCGCTCAGCATGTATACCGTTCCCGACCGGGACGTCGCCGTACTGGAGAGCATTCCCGTGACGGTCTATATCAACGGCGAATACTGGTATGACACCTTCATGCAGGAAAAATACAACAACACCTACTTCCGTCAGACCTTCGGCGTGGAAAACGTGGAATTCCTCAAGGTCGGCATTACCGACGAAATCAAGAATTTCCTCGATACCCACGACCTTTCCGTGCAGGAAAATTATGAAAAGTTCGGGGAAATGGTGGATATCCAGAGCTACATTGACTACATCTGCGCCAATGTCTTTCTGGGCAATACCGACTACAACGAATACGCCAACACTGCCATATGGCGCACCGTGTCAAAGGAAAACGATTCCTACGGCGACGGGCGCTGGCGCTGGGCATTCTATGATATGGATCTTCAGACCGCCGGATGCCGCAGCAATTACGGGTTGACCGACATCACCGACGCCCAGCTCGACACCTTCAATATCGTGTGCGACTGGGATCCGCCGGTCAACGAGCGAATCATCTACTGTGCGCTCAAAGCCAATCCGGAATTCCGAAAGCAGTTTGTGCTTTCCATGACGGATATGATCAACACGGATTTTACAGAGGAACGCATGTCCGCCCTTCTGAAAAAATACGGTCAGGACATCAGTTGGCACGACTATTTCTTCCGTGAACGTCCCGACAATATGATGGAATTCACCGCTAAAGAATTCAATCTGAAAAACAATACCGGTGAGCTGACAATTCAGTCCGAACTGCCGGAGGCCGGCAGCGTCAGGGTCAACACTTCGGTGATCGATCTCTCGCAAGGCAGCTGGACAGGCAGATATTTCACCGAATACAGCGTGTCCGTCACGGCCATTCCCAATCCCGGCTATACATTCAAAGGCTGGTCGAACGGGAAAACCGATGCGACCATAGAAATTCCGATAAACGGAGGTGTAACAATCAATGCGGTTTTTGAAAAGGAATAAAACGGCCGCGCTGCTGATGGCGATATTCATCACTTCAGGCGCACTCTCCGGCTGCTCGCTCTATCAGCCGGATTCCGAAGCCGACAGCGGAGAACCCGCCGTCAGGCCGGTCATTGAAATGACGCGGGAGGACAGACGCACAACATCCGACAGCGCCAAGGAAATTGCCCTCGGCGCCGCGGGAGAAGAACTGCTCATCACCGACGGCGGCGACTACAGGCTGAGCGGCGAAATGAACGGCTGCATTCACGTCAACGCGGAAGAACAGATCGTTCATCTCTTTCTGAACGGAGTGAATGTCAGGTCAGTCACCGCTCCCGCAATCTATGTCGAATCGGCAGGGAAGGTCATTCTCACCCTCCTTCCCGACACAGAGAATACACTTTCCGACGGCAGCAAATACATCAGCGACGTATGCGACGGCTGTATATTCAGCATGTGCGACCTCACGGTCAACGGCAGCGGCAGCCTTTCGGTTTCCGGCTATTACAAGGACGCAATCCACACCAAGGATTATCTCAGAATATCCGGCGTGAAGCTCTTTGCGCGTGCGAAGGACGACGCGCTGCACGGCAACGACGGCGTGCTCATCAGCGAAGCGGATATTTCCGCAGAAGCCGAAAAATGCGGCATACGCACCACCAAATCCGGCAAACTGCGCAAGGGCAACATCGAGATCACCGGCTCCACCCTTTCGGTCATTGCCGGTGAGCACGCGCTGAACGCTTCGCGCAGCATTTATATGGTCTCCAGCAAGGCATTTCTCAAGGGCGTGATGTCCAACAGCAAGGCGGATCACGATATCTTCATCGAGGAAGGGTGTCTGACCAATGGATAAGTACAGGCACGAATACAAGTACCTCATCGACCCGGGGCAGCGCAGCATTCTGCTCATGAAGGCCGCTCCCTTGATGCAGCCCGATCCGCACACCGGTGAAGACGGCAGCTATCTTATTCGCAGTCTTTACTTTGACGACAGCGCCGACACTTGCTTCTTCCAGAACGAATCGGGCTGCGACCCGCGGGCGAAATTCCGCATTCGCTATTACGGCGACGACACCTCCTTCATCCGTCTGGAAAAGAAGAGCAAGCGGCGGGGCATGACCCTCAAGCGCTCCTGCGGACTGACGGAGGAAGAGGCCGCGAACCTCGCCGCGGGAAGATTTCCGGAGATCACATCGGACATGCCGGAGGAAAAGCGCAGGCTGCTCTGCGAGATGGTCGCCCATTCCCTTCTGCCGAAGGTCATCGTCACCTACCAGCGCATCCCCTTCCTCTATCCCGCCGGAAACGTAAGAATCACCTTTGACGGGACTATCACGGCTTCGGACGAAACGAAAAAATTTCTCACCCGCGACTACCGGCAGTTCCCGGCTCTCCCCGCCGGAAAGAGCATTCTGGAGGTCAAGTGGGACGAGCTTCTCCCACTCCACATCAAGCAGATTATGCAGCTCGATACCCTGCAATGGAGCGCGTTCTCCAAATACTACACATGCAGGCGGATCGTCAGATAGCCACACAATCAGGTAGGAGGTGGAAAGTAGAAGGTAAATATATTTCACAAACTCTTCACTTCCCACTTCTCACTTCCCACTTCCCACTTCCCACTTCTCACTTCCCACTTCTCACTCTTTTCTGACCACTGACCAATAATCACTAATCATTCAAACGGAGGTATTTACAATGGGACTCATGGATTTGCTTAAAAAAGCCTTTATGGAAGGGTACGCTACCAGCAGCATTACCCTCGGCACGGTGCTGGTCTGCATAGGCTGCACCGTAGCCATCGCGATCTACATCTATTTCATTTACAAGATTGTCAACCGCAATTCCTTCTACAACAAGGGATTCAACATTTCACTGGTCATCATCGCGGTGATCACGGCCGCGATTATTCTCACCATTCAGTCGAATATCGTCGTTTCTCTCGGCATGGTGGGCGCGCTCTCCATCGTGCGATTCCGCACCGCCATCAAAGATCCGATGGATCTCGCCTTCCTCTTCTGGTCGATCAGCGCCGGCATCATCTGCGGCGCGGGCTTTGCCGGAATCGCCCTGGTGGCTTCCCTCTTTGTCACCCTGCTGATTATTCTCTTCTCGGCCTCCTTCAAGTCGGGCAGCACGATGGTGCTGGTGGTCAATGCCGATTCCCACGAACACGAAACCAGAATCATGAACGTGGTCAGGGAATTCTGCAAATACAGCCGGACAAGAGCCAGAAACGTCTCCAAATCCGGCATGAATCTCGCGGTGGAGGTCAGAACCTCCAAGCCCTCCGAGCTGATCGACAAGCTGATGAAGCTGGATTGCGTCAGCGACGCTTCGCTGGTGGAGAATGACAGCGAAATTTTCTAAAGGATCCATTACAGACAACAATCCCCGCAGACTTCCGACTTCTGTCGGCAGAACGCGGGGATTTGGTTTTGCGTATTACCGGGGGTTCATTACTTTGTTCCGCTGATTTCCTCGGCGGAATTCCGGATGTATTCGTTGTCGGCGGTCATCACCGCGCCCTTGGTCAGCTCGCCGTTGAATTTCGCGGTGAGGAAAAACTTGTCCTTCTCGCCCTCCTCGTGGGTCAGCTTGCGGAATTCGTCATCGCTCCAGCCCAGCGTCATGGCACCGTCGTCCTTGTTGAAATCAAGCACCGCGACATCCCGCGTATGGCAGTACATCAGCTCCGCGTAATCCGGCAGAAGGGTGATCGGGTCGCGGATGTAGAAGTGCTCGCAGAGATCGTCCGAATAGAGAAAATAGGACTTCTCTGATTCTTCCATAGCGGCTTCGGAAACCATTAAAATATAGACCCGGTTGCCCGCCAGCCATATGCCATCCACCGAAGCGGAAGCGTAGTAGGCACCGCAGATTTTCCATGTCTTGCCCTTGTCGGCGGTGTATTCGATATAGTATCCTTTATGGTTCATGCCCGCAAATTCCGGTTCATCCACGACACAGATGCCTGTGCCCGCGTCGCTGAAGGTGAACATGCCGTTATTCTTTACAAACGCGTTGCGTTTATTCTTGGACACCTTGACCTTTTTTTCCTTGAAATACTCGCTCGCCTGCGCCTTTTCATATTCAAAGCCGTCGTCCTTCTGGAAAAATTCGCTCACCGGCTGGTCGAATTCCAGCGGTGTGTTGTCGGTAAAGTACCACGGATTGCGGAGCACTTCCTCCAATCTGGCCGCCGTGTTTTCCTCCACGATCTCCTCATCGGGCTCTCCGCAGGATGCCAAGGCCGTCACAGAAAACAGCAGCGCCGTCAGCAGCGCCGCCAGCCTCACCGAATGCCGTCTCATCTTTGAACTGAACATTTTGCAACACCTGTCTTTGTCTTTTTGATAAATGTATTGTATATTATACACGGTCTTTTGTTTGTGAAAATGTATTTTGTGTAAATTTTTATGAGATAAGTTCATGTTACATGGGGATATACAATCTCGAAACTATTGACTTTGAATATAATATGAATTATAATAAGTGTAGAAAATATTTATATATTTTATAAGTATTTTTTATTTTTTTTGAAATTATCAACGATTCAGGAGGCTTTTATATGGAAAACAGACCTTATGTTCCGTGGGATTTGATCAGCGGATTTATGACCGACGTATTCAAGGCTTACGGTGTGCCGGAGGAGGATGCGAAGATCTGCACCGACGTGCTGCTGGAATCCGACCGCAGGGGCATTGAAAGCCACGGCTGCAACCGCTTCAAGCCCATCTACCTCGACCGCATCAAGGCGGGCACGCTGCTCCCCGTCACGGAAACCGAAATCGTCAGGGAAACCCCCACCACCGTCGTCATGGACGCCCACAACGGCATGGGAATGGTGGCCAGCTACCGCATGATGAACCTGCTCATCGAGAAGGCAAAGACCTACGGCATGGCGGGCGGCACGATCTTCAATTCCACCCACTACGGCATCGCCGGCTACTGGACGACAATGGCGGAAAAGGCGGGAATGATCGGCATTACCGGCACCAACGCCCGTCCTTCCGTTGCGCCGACATTCGGCGTGGAACCGATGATGGGCACCAATCCATTGACATTCACCATGCCCACCGACGAGGAATTCCCCTTCAATTTCGACTGCGCGACTTCCATCGTGCAGAACGGCAAGATCGAGTACTACATGCGCTCCGGCAAGCCTACCCCGGCGGGTCTTGTTGTGACAAAGGACGGCGGCACCATGACCGATTCCGCGCAGATACTCAAAGACATGCGTGCCGGACAGTGCTCTCTCCTTCCGCTGGGCGGCATGGGCGAGGATACCGGCGGCTACAAGGGGTACGGCTTCACCGCCATCGTGGAAATACTCTCCGCCGCGCTCTCCGGCGGCCCCTTCATGAAGGAGCTGACCGGCAAGAATCCCGACGGCAGCAACAGGATGTTCCGTCTGGGACATTTCTTCTTTGTGATCAATCCGGAATTCTTCATGGGCCTTGACACCTTCAAGCACACCGCCGGCGAAATATGCCGCGAGCTTCGCGCTTCGGAAAAGGCTCCCGGCGCCGAACGCATCTACACCGCCGGTGAAAAGGAATACCTCGCGTGGCAGGAGCGCAAGGACAAGGGTGTTCCGGTGGGCGAGTCCATTCAGAAAGAATTCATCGCCCTGCGCGACGAGTGCGGGCTGGACTACACCTTCCCCTTTGAGAAAGAATAATACATGAAAATCATTCACTGTGCCGATCTTCACCTTGATTCGGCTATGACCGCCCACTTTGACCCTGCAACCGCAAGAGCGAGAAGGGGCGAAATGCTCCGTACATTTGAAAGAATGGTTGCATACGCCTGTGAGGAGGGTGTCAGCGCCATTCTCATCGCAGGCGATATGTTCGATACATCACACACGAGTCAACTCACCCGCAACACGGTGCTTCACTGCATCAAATCCAATCCCGGCATCGCTTTCTTTTATCTGAAAGGCAATCACGACGAATATCTCATCGACGGGCTGGCAGAAGAATCCGACCGGCCTGTGAATCTCATGCTCTTCGGCGAAAAATGGAGCCGCTACGAATGCGGCGACGTCACTATTTCCGGCGCGGAACATAAGGGCGGAAACGGCTCCTTTGATGAATTGACAACGGAATCCGGCAAGATCAACATCGTCATGCTTCACGGGCAAATCTGCGAAAGCGCGGAAGGTGTGGAACACGCGATTGAATTAAACAGCCTGTGCGGGAAACACATTGATTATCTCGCGCTGGGACATATTCATTCCTTCAGCGAGGGCAGGCTGGACGACAGAGGATTCTACTGCTACCCGGGCTGTCTGGAAGGCCGCGGCTTCGACGAATGCGGCCCGCGGGGCTTTGTGCTGCTGGATGTTGACGAGCAAAAACGGACGGTTGAAAGGCGCTTCATTCCGTTTGCTTCACGCGTGATCTATTCCGTCAATGCCGACGTGACGGGTTGCATGTCCACCCGCGAGATGATCATGATAGCCGCCGAGGCACTGGTCGATGCGGGCTGTGACAATTCTTCCATGGTAAGGCTTGTGCTGACCGGTGAACTTGACGCGGAATGTGAAAAGGATATCCCCTATATCACCGCGGCTTTTGCGGGGAGATATTTCTTCTTTAAAACCGTCGATGAAACGCGCCTTAAAGTCAGCATGGAGGACTATCTTCTGGACGAATCGCTCAAGGGCGAATTTGTCCGGATTGTCTCGGAAGACAATTCACTGTCCGACGAGGACAAGTCGTTTATCGTCAGGTACGGCCTGCGTGCGCTGGCCGGAGAGGAGGCGGACTGAATTTGAGGCTCATTTCATGCCACATAGAAAACTTCGGAAAGCTGCACGACTTCGACATGACATTTCCGGAAGGAATTACCGTCATCTGCCGTGAGAACGGCTGGGGCAAAAGCACGCTTGCCACCTTCATAAAGGCAATGCTCTACGGGCTTGACGGCGACCGCAAGCGCGGGCTTGACGACAACGAGCGCAAACGGTACAAGCCGTGGCAGGGGGGAATATTCGGCGGAAGGATGGAATTTGAAACGGGAAGCAGGCAGTATACCGTCACACGCACCTTCGGCGACAGCGCCGCCAAGGACACCTTCGAGCTGAGGGACGGCAGAACGAACCTCGTATCCCGCGACTTTTCCGAGCGACTTGGCGAGGAGCTTTTCAGGCTCAACAGCGCATCATTCTGCCGCAGCATTTTCATCGGGCAGGGCGACTGCCGGACTTCCGCTACCGACGACATTCACGCCAAGATCGGCAATCTCGCCGACAATACGGATGACATGAACAGCTATGAGTCCGCTGAAAAAAGACTCACCAGACAGATCAACCGGCTCAGTCCCAACCGCACGACAGGTTCACTTTACGCTCTGGAAGAGGAAATAGCCAGACTCAGGCGAAAGGTGGCGGAAGGAACCGATCTGAGCGATATGATCGCTAATTGTGAAAAAGAAATGGCGCAAAAGGAAAACGGGAAGCGGGTATTGCTGGCATTAAAATCAGAAGCGGAGCGAAAGCAGAAGAAGGCCTTCCGCATGCAGCAGCTGAGCATGAAACGCGCCGAGTGGGAACGGCTGAAACAAGCCGTTGTCGACACGCAGGACGCGCTCGACGCTGCGAGAGCGAAATTTCCCGGGGGCATTCCTGACGAGGACGGAGTGAAGAAAGCGCTGCACTCGGTTGTCGAAATTAAGAGCGCCGAATGCCTCATGTCCTCCTATGCGCTTTCTCCCGACGAGGAAGACTTACTCGATGTACTGCATGCGAAATTGACAGACAATCCACCTTCTCAAAGCGAAATCGACCTTCACCTGAATGAGGAACAGGAACTTCGCCGCATTCTCGAAAAATACGAGCGAATCAGGCTGACTTCCAGCGAACGAACTAGTCTTGACAGGTTAAGCTCCGATTTTGCGAGTGACACAATTACTCCTTCCGAGCTTGCGTCGGCATGGAGCGAACGCTGCGCCAAAAAAGACGCGCTAAGCTCCAAACGCGACGCCTTCAACACCGTCAACGCTTCCTTCCGCAAGTCCCTCTCATCCGCGAGATGGCGGTCGGCCGGCATCATCACGCTCGGTGTGCTGCTGATGCTGCTCGGAATAGGTCTGTTCATATGGCTGGGCGATCTTTGGTATATCGGCGCATCGGTCACGGGCAGTCTGATACTGTCCGCCGGAATTTTATACGCGGTCTCCATAAACATGAAAGCAATACCGGAACAGGTTCAGCGTCTGAATGATGAAATAGAGCTTGACGTGCAATTCATCGACACTACGGACAGCACTGCGGAAGAATATCTGCATGCTCACGGCATTTCATTCAATGAGAATTATGTGCAGTCGGTGCTGCAGGAACTGTGCAGCGACAGGCGCGATCTTGACGCGCTCACCAAGAAAGCTGAAATCGCCGACAATTATCTTCGCAACAGCAGCTATCTTTCTCTGGACAAAAGCATAAATGATTTTCTGATCGGATTCGGTATTATTCCCGACAACACCAGACTGTCCGAGCAGCTCTTTGAACTGAAAGAAAATGTCGGCGAATTGGAAGCTCTTACAAATAAAAAGGAAAGGTACGATGACGCAAAAATGAATTATTTTGTTCTGACAGAGCAGATAAAAGATTTTCTTGCGTCAATCGGGCGGGAGAATTCGTCCGATTTTCAGGAAGAACTTGAACTTATACGGGATGATCTCGCCGAGTACAACAGAATTACCCGTCATCACCTTTCCGCTACAACCGAACTGGAGCTGTTTGAAAGCAGCATGGATCTTTCTTCCCTTGAAGCCGCAGATCAAAACGAAATGCCATCCCCTGAAGCCATCGCTGACGAGATAGCTGACTGTTCCGAAAAACTCGAATCTCTTTCCCGTGATATCAGTTTACTTCACAGGAAGAGAGAAGAACTGTCCCTGCAATTCAGCCAGTGGGAAAGCGACAGATTTGAACTCAGCGAAAAAACCGGCCGACAGTCGGCAGACAGGCTGAAGTTGGAGCGGCTGATCAAAGCAAGGAATCTTCTCAGGCAGGCAAAGGAGAATATGACCGCAAAATACATCCGGCCGGTCAGCGACGCATTCAAGCGTTATCATGGGCTTGTGGACGAGATCTCACCCGACAGATATTGTATTGACGCGGACATTAAAGTGACGGTAAACGATCTTGGGCAGCAGCGAGAGATTGATTCACTCAGCACCGGCTACCGTGATCTCACCGGGGTATGTCTCAGACTGGCACTCGCTGACGCCATGTACCGCGATGAAAAGCCGACGCTGGTTATGGACGACCCCTTTACCAATCTCGACGACAGCAAGATCGCCGCTTCTGCAAACCTGCTGAACGCTGTCTCCGAAAACTATCAGGTCATCTACTTCACATGCAGTACCGCAAGAACTGCGAAGATCTGCTCCGGTCAGTGGCTTAAGACGCAAAATTAATACTAAATTTAAATATTCTGCCGCTTCAAAGACTTGATATTTTGCAATAAATGGAGTAAAATTAAAATTCAGATATATTGTTAATTAATTCAGAACAATTCATCACATTTTTTCTTTGGAGTGGTAATTTTGTCCGAACAGGTAAACATCAACAAAGAATACGGCAGGATTTGTGAGCTTTTCTTTGCTGTGTGGAACGTATCTCCTCCCGTAAACTATATCTGGGTGGATTTTGACAATCAACAGGTCATGTGCGGACAGCACGACGATGTCTGCGATCTCGCCGGAGAAAGAAGAAATCTCAGATCTCAAGGGGGCAAATTCGTCGAACTTATCTCATACGACGAAAACGGTGAAGCCATAAGGAATTTCGACAGCTTTTCGTTTGAGGAGGAAATCCCTTTTCTCAAGGCAAACCGCGCTGATTTGCTGAGTTTTCTTGCCACACTTCAAAAAATCGACATTCTCAGCTGGCGTAACACTTTTCCGTCCCAGCGTGACGGAATCAGCTGGAGAGTAGATATTTACTCCGAAAACGGAGGAGAAAAACACTCCACGGGGCAGGCACGATTCCCGGCCGAATGGGCTGAATTTGGCAAGTCAATAAGCGCACTGGTTCAGTCGGTGCAGGCGGATAACAAATAATTCCCCGCATTCTGGGAGGAATGTATTTATGTCAGACAGAAACTACAATGACGCTTTTGATCTGCTTAACAGTGAATTTGCCAATCATGAACTTGAAAAACAGAATGCAAAGAATCTGGAAAACCTGAGAAAACGGCAGCAGATGCAGCAGAAAAAGCAGGAGTCAATGACTGTCCAAGACGACTTCTACGATGAGGATGACGAGTCGGGAGGTCGCGGCTGTATCGGAACCGCCCTTCGGATTTTCCTCATTCTCCTGCTGGCCGGAGCCATTGCGTGGATCGTGTTTATGCCGGCCGGAAGCCTTAACGAACTTTGGAATAAAGCCTCACCGGAATTAGAATCCGCCGTTACATGGATCACAGGATTTTTTGCCGGAAGCAGTGAGAAAGAATCGCGTAATTCCATCGACGGGCAGTCTGATTCGGAGGAAAGTATCGATTATCAGGACGGTCCGGTAGACATGCCTGACGGCAGTGATATTGATAACACAGCCACTCCGGATGAATCAGCTTCTACGGATGAAAGCACAGATCAGATCGCCGACACAGGAGATTCACCCTACAGCATCACCGTGTTCCGCCCCAGTCAGATCGTAATTATCTACGATTCCGCCGGAAATCCGGTCAAAATCTTCTCCTGTTCCTCAGGCAAGGATTCAACGCCCACCAAACTAGGCAATTATGCGATCCGCGCCAAGTACCGCTGGAGGTTCATGGTGGGCAATTGCTACACACAGTACGCTTCTTCTTTCAGCACCGGTTATCTCTTCCACTCCATCCCTTACAACAAGAAGAACGCAGGCACTATGTCCGATTCTTCCTACGACAAGCTAGGAAATCCGGCTTCCTCCGGTTGCGTGAGGCTATGTTTCCGCGATTCAAAATGGATCTATGACAATTGCCCTATCGGCACCAAAGTCAGCGTTGTCGATGAAAAGGCTCCCGCAGGCTCGGTTCCGGAAATCATACCCGAACGCATTAAGGATTCGGCACACAGCGGTTGGGATCCTACCGACGATTCCCCGGACAGTCCCTACAATAAATAAATTCCATGCATAAAACCTTCGCACTATACAGAAAATGTATATGCAGTACTCTACCTATGGGAGTGTGGGGCTTATGTCGGTCTTGGAACTATTAGGTATCATAAGATTAACCTTTCGTCAGGCAGAGGGTCGGCGTGTGAAAAACGCCGTTCTCTGCCTGAAATATATTTTTTTGCTATTGGCAACAGCGGTCACCGTATGGCTTGGTCTGCATGCGCACGGAACAACCGCAAAATCGGTTTTCGTCATCGGCGCGGTTGCTGCCGCTCTGATTACATTCCTCCGGCGGGGCATCCTTGCAAGAGAAATGTGCCTGCTTTCTGAATCCTTCCTGAGAACATCGGAAGGCGAAACCATTCCAGCGCCGGCATTCCCCGCGCTGCTGTCGGGAGAAATTGTCTATCTGGCAGCTAAGTGGACAGTATTGACAGCAATGCTCACTCCCGCCTTTCTTTGCCTTCGGTATGGGATAATCTATTATTCCCTAAGTTCCGACAGGCGTAACTTCATGCTTCTCCTCGCTTCTTCGCTGCTGCTGGCCGCATCGGGGACGATATTCGCCGCCGTTCTGTCCGCAAGACTGAGTTGCGCGGAATACCTGTGGATCAGCGGGCGGTGTGCCGGAATGCCTTCCGCGCTGGAATGCTCATGGGCGCTCACGCGCGGCAGCGGCGGAGAGGTGCTCCGACTGTGCTTTTTATCCTTTTTTTGCGGACTCACGGTTTCCTTCCTCTGCAAGGTGCGCCTTTCCCAAAAGCTGCTCAGACAAAAAGGATTGCCCTCCCCTGTTGGGCTTCATCTTGAAATTGCCCGCGACCGATGCGGGAAACAGAGATTGGAAATAGCGTAACGATTTTTTGATTGGAGGTCTTCAACAAATAATGGCTAAACTTCGTATTGCGGGAATTGTACCGGAATCGGTGGTGGACGGGCCGGGATTCCGGTACACCGTCTTCACACAGGGATGCAGGCATCACTGCCCCGGCTGCCACAATCCCCAGACACATGACTTTGACGGGGGGTACACCGTCGACACCGACGATCTTTTCGCGGAGATGACGGAAGACCCGCTCATCAGCGGGCTGACCTTCTCAGGGGGCGATCCGTTTGAGCAGCCCGCGCCGCTGGCTGAACTGGCCGCCAAAGCGCATGCGTCCGGAAAGAACATTATGGTTTACACCGGCTACACCTTCGAGCAGCTTACAGAAAAAGCAAAGACCGATCCCGCCACCGAAGCGCTTCTCCGTCAGACCGACATTCTCATTGACGGCCCCTTCATTCTGGAGCAGCGCAATCTTGAATTGAAATTCCGCGGTTCCGACAACCAGCGGGTCATCGACGTTCCCCGCTCACTCAGTGAGGGCAGAGTAATTACATTTGAGTTTGAATGAACGGGCATTCGTATTTTATACGGAATACATCTTGACTGTATAAAATTAAACTGCTATAATAACAAGTGGAAAGGGAGTGATGCCGATGGCAGATAACAACACAGTCAATCGCGAATACAAAGACCGGCTTTTCAAATTCATCTTTGGAAATCCGGACAAGAAAGAGTGGACTTTGAGCCTTTATAATGCCATGAACGGCTCCCATTACACGAATCCTGACGATATCAGCCTGAACACAATAGAAGACGCGGTATATATGGGAATGAAAAACGACGTGTCATTCCTGATTTCCGATACATTTAACCTATATGAGCATCAGTCCAGCTTTAATCCCAATATGCCGATGCGGTTTCTCATCTATGCGGGCATGCTGTATGACAAATACACCGAGTCCTGTGAGGATTATCATAAATTCAGTTCCAGACAGCAAAAAGCGCCCACGCCGAAATGCGTTTGCTTCTACAACGGAACAAGAGAAACAGAGGACAGGGTTATCCTAAAGCTGACCGACTCGTTTTCTTCCAATGTGAAATCCGATATTGAAGTCAGGGTTACCATGATCAATATCAACTACGGTCACAATATGGATTTGCTGAATGCCTGCCAGCCTCTCGGTGATTATTCCTATTTCGTGGAGCAGGCGCGTATCAACAAAAAGTCGCTTGGTTCGTTGGAAAAAGCAATCGATGCAGCAATTGCCGTATTGCCTGACAGTTCGCTGATTAAACCATTCCTGATGGCCAACAGAGCGGAGGTAAAGAGTATGTTTATTACAGAATATGATGAAGAAAGGGCATTTGCCGAACAGAGAGCCGAAGCGATTGCGGAAGGCAGAGCGGAAGGCAGAGCGGAAGGCAGAGCGGAAGGCAGAGCAGAAGGCAGAGCAGAAGGCAGAGCGGAAGGCAGAGCAGAAGGCAGAGCAGAAGGCAGAGCAGAAGGCAGAGCGGAAGGCAGAGCGGAAGGGGGACTTCTAATGCTCGGTAAACTGGTTAAGGAAGGCTTGCTGACTGTTTCGCAGGCTGCCGCCAGCGTGAATATGACCGTTCCTGAATTTAAGGCAAAAATGGAAACCGTTTGAATAAATTTCATTCCTTTCCTGCGAATAAAACCATTCACTCCCGCAAATGATATGTGTGAACACATCATTTGAAGGGAGTTTTTTCTTATGGAATACGCCGAAAACAGCGATTCAATCGAAAACGTGGAGAACAAAAAGCACGACGACACTGAGAAACTGCTGCGGGAATGCAACGCCGGGATTAAGATGGGTATCAGCTCCATTGACGAGGTGCTGCCCAAGGTACACGACAGCAAGCTCAAAGGCATTCTGGAAAACAGCCGCCGCGAACACGCCGATCTGGGTGACGAAACGCACGAGTTGCTTCTCAGATACGACTGCGACACAAAGGAGCCTCACCCCGTTGCCAAAAGTATGTCGTGGCTCAAGACCAACGTCATGCTTCTGGTCGATCCCAGTGACAAGACCGTCGCCGATCTCATGACTGACGGCTGCAATATGGGGGTGAAGTCCCTCAACGGGTATCTGAATGAATACACCCTTGCCGATTCCAAGGCACAGAAAATCACCGGCCGGCTCATTGACATCGAAGAACGCATGGCGGACTCCATGGCGGAATTTTTATAACGTTCACATTTGTTCGCAAAATAGACCGCAAAGATGCGTCTACTTTTGGTTGGAGAGCAGTATTAGATAAGCCGGAATTTCGGAATCGGATTCCGGCTTAATTTCGTCAAATAGATATTATGCATAAATTCAGGGCAATTTCTTATAAGTAATTTACAGAAATTCTTTTTATTCAGAAAAGCATAATGATAGATTAACAGTTTATTCACACATACCTCTTGACAACGGCGCTTGGAAGTGGTACATTATTATCATAAATTAGCACTCGGACATCGAGAGTGCTAATTTATAAAAAACAGGTACTGATTGATTCATTAAAAAGGCGGTCTGATTATATGGAGCCACGGGCAAGAAAACTGAAAATACTGGCTTCGATAATCGAAAGTTACGTTCTCACCGGCGAGCCGATTGCAAGCAAGGCTTTGGCGGAGGCTATGCAGAATTCCGTTTCATCGGCGACCATACGCAACGACATGGCGGAACTGGTAGCCAGCGGGTATCTCGAACAGCCGCATACATCCTCCGGCAGGATTCCTTCCCAGCGCGGTTATCGGCTCTATGTCGATCATCTGATGATGGGCAATCACGAGCTTCCGCTGGAATTGCAGGGTGAAATCGACCGAAGACTGTCGGCATTCAGCTACGACCCCAACAAATTCCTGGAGGTCACGGCTTCGCTCATCGCGGAACAGACGGGTTTGCTCGCGGTGGTAACCAACCCCACCGATCAGCACCCGAAAGTGTCAAATGCAGAATTAATGCTGATCGGCGTTCATTCTGTCATGCTGATTATTATGGTTTCTCCCGCCACACTGAAAACCCGCGTCTGCCGGCTCAAGCCAGAGCTTACTCCTGACCTTGTGGAAAAGTTGCGCAGAATCATCCGGGGAAGATTGGTGGACGTTCCGACCGAAAGCCTGAATGACCAGTTCTTTACCGAAACGGCGGTCATGTTCGGGAATCTCTGGGAGCTTCTGGAACCTATTTTCGCGGCGGCTCGTGAATGCATAGAGGAATCGGGCGAGATGCAGGTTATCATGGAAGGTCAGTCCGGCATGCTGGCACGCGGCGTCTTCGCGGAATGGCAGCTCGCCGGCATCATGGACTTCATGGAGAAGCGCGGCGCTATTGCTGATCTTCTGGGGGAAGGCAACGGATTTGCCAACAGCGGCAGAACCTGCATTCTAATCGGCAATGAATCCCATCGTCCGGAACTGGAAGGAACGGGCATGATTACCGAACGCTATTACGGCGGCGGGCAGACAGCAGGCTGGATCGGCGTGGTCGGCCCTACCCGCATGAATTATGCCAAACTCATCCCCTACGTCGACTATTTCGCAAATGCCGTCGGCAACATGCTTCGCGAAGTTCTGGGAGACTGAAGCGCGAGCCGCATCCGCGTTTCGCTAAGAGAATAGAGAATAGTGAATAATGTCGGAAGCGCATCCGCGCTTGGAATATCTATTCCAGCGCCGCTAGCGGCGCTCCACAACTCCACCTGTCAGCTCTGCTGACGTGCCAAACTTTATTGAAAGGGGCTGCTGATTTTGTTCAACAGTAGAAAGAAAGCAGAAGAACCCGCGGCGGAAGAAGTTAAGAAGACTTCCGAGTCCGCAAAGGAAGAACCGGTCAAGGAAGAATCTTCCAAGGCCGCCGAAGCCGAAGAAAAGAAAGAACCGGTGGACGTTCCCGCTTTGCAGAAGGCGCTGGAAGCCGCCAAAACGGAGGCCGAGAAACTAAAAGCGGATTTTGACCAGCTCAATGACGTCAAGCTCCGACTGGCCGCCGAGTATGACAATTTCCGCAAGCGCTCCCAGCGCGAGAAAGACGCGATCTACTCCGACGCGACCGCTTCCGCTATCACCGCGCTGCTGCCGGTCATTGACAATGTGGAGCGCGCGCTGGCCGCCGAGAACGCTTCCGCAGAGGATATGCGAAAGGGTGTTGAAATGATCAATACCCAGGCGGTACAGACATTTGAAAAGCTGGGCGTCACCTCCTACGGAGCTGTCGGAGATGCTTTCGACCCCAATATACATCACTGCGTCGGCACCGTCGACGCGGAAGGAGTGGAATCGGGCGCGATCGCGCTGGTACTCCAGAAGGGATACAAGCTGGGAGAAAAGGTCATCCGTCCCGCCATGGTTCAGGTAGCAAACTGACGGAACGTATTGGGCGGTCATTCCGGATGAACCGCCTCAGACTTTCCGTTTGACATATATTTTCATTTACTTTCAACAAACTGACAATCACCCAAAAAGGGCAATATTACAGGAGGAATTCATTATGGCAAAGACAATAGGTATTGACTTAGGTACAACCAATTCATGCGTGGCCGTTATCGAAGGCGGCGAAGCCGTCGTTATCCCCAACAGCGAAGGCGCGAGAACCACTCCGTCCGTCGTCGGATTCAGCAAGACAGGCGAGAGAATGGTTGGCACCGTCGCAAAGCGTCAGGCCATCACCAATCCCGACAGAACCATCTCTTCCATCAAGAGAGAGATGGGCAGCAGCCACACCGTCACCATCGACGGCAAGAAGTACACCCCTCAGGAAATCTCCGCTATGATTCTGCAAAAGCTCAAGGCTGACGCGGAATCCTACCTCGGCGAAAAGGTCACCAGCGCGGTCATCACCGTTCCCGCCTACTTCACCGATTCCCAGCGTCAGGCCACCAAGGACGCGGGCAAGATCGCCGGTCTGGACGTCAAGAGAATCATCAACGAGCCTACCGCAGCAGCTCTTTCCTACGGCATTGACAAGGAAAACGACCAGAAGGTCATGGTTTACGACCTCGGCGGCGGAACATTCGATGTCTCCATCATCGAGATGGGCGACGGCGTGCAGGAAGTTCTCGCAACCGCCGGCAACAACCGTCTGGGCGGCGACGACTTCGACGCAAGGATCATCAACTGGATCTGCGATCAGTTCCGCAAGTCTGACGGCATCGACCTTTCCCGCGACAAGATGGCTATGCAGAGACTCAAGGAGGCCGCAGAAAAGGCCAAGATCGAGCTTTCCGGCATGACCACAGCTCAGATTAACCTGCCCTTCATCACATCCGACTCCACCGGCCCGAAGCATTTGGATCTCACACTCACCAGAGCAATGTTCAACGAACTGACTGCTGATCTCGTCGACAAGACAATGGGGCCGGTCCGTCAGGCACTCTCCGACAGCGGACTTTCCGTCAGCCAGATCGACAAGGTGCTCATGGTCGGCGGTTCTTCCAGAATTCCCGCCGTGCAGGAAGCTGTCAAGAAGATCACAGGCAAGGAACCTTTCAAGGGCATCAATCCCGATGAATGCGTGGCGCTCGGCGCGGCCATTCAGGGCGGCGTTCTCGGCGGCGAGGTCGAAGGCCTACTGCTGCTCGACGTCACCCCTCTGTCCCTCGGTATCGAAACAATGGGCGAAGTCTGCACCAAGATCATCGAGAGAAATACCACCATTCCGACCAAGAAGTCACAGGTCTTCACTACCGCTGCCGACAACCAGACTTCTGTTGAAGTCAAGGTTCTGCAGGGCGAGCGTGAATTCTCCAGAGACAACAAGCTGCTGGGCGTTTTCCACCTCGACGGCATTGCACCGGCTCGCAGAGGCATTCCGCAGATCGAAGTCACCTTTGATATTGACGCCAACGGCATCGTAAATGTTTCCGCAAGAGACAAGGGTACCGGCAAGGAGCAACACATCACCATCACTTCCTCCACCTCCATGGATAAGGCCGACATCGAGAGAGCCGTCAAGGATGCCGAGAAGTATGCTGCCGAAGACGCCAAGCGCAGAGAAGAAGTTGACATCCGCAACAACGCCGATCAGGTCGTTTACCAGACCGAGAAGCTGCTTGATGAAGTGGGCGACAAGGTTGACAACGGCACCAAGGACGCTGTCCGCGCCAAGGTCAACGATCTCCGCTCCATCAAGGACACCGGCTCCGCCAGCGACGTCAAGGCCAAGACCGAAGCTCTCCAGCAAGAGCTTTACAAGCTCAGCGAGCAGCTCTATAAGGATGCCGGCGCACAGGGCGGCGCACCTCAGGGCGGTGCCTATGACGCGAACTTCGAAGACGGCAACGGCGGCTACAACGACGTCGACAACAACTAAGAGCGCTCGCCATTCGGCTCGCTAAGAGAATAATGAAGGAGCGCTTCGCGCTGAAATAATAAAATGATCCAGCGCGGTGCGCTCCTTAACTCCACACTCCACACTCCACACTCACGGGAGAGCGTCGAAAGGACGAATTGCTTTGGCAGATTCAAAAAGAGATTATTATGAAGTTCTCGGACTGCAAAAGGGAGCTTCGGAAGATGAAATAAAAAAAGCATACCGCCAGATGGCAAAGAAATACCACCCCGATCTCAACCCCGGCGACAAGGCCGCCGAGGAAAAATTCAAAGAGGTCGGCGAGGCATACGAGGTCCTTTCTGACAGCGAAAAACGCGCCAGATACGACCAGTTCGGTCACGCGGGCGTTGACCCGAACTTCGGTGCGGGAGGACCCGGCGGCGCTTACAACGTCGATTTCGGCGATCTGGGCGATATATTCAGCAGCTTCTTCGGAGGCGGCTTCGGCGGCGGTGCGCGTTCCAACCCCAACGCTCCCAGACGCGGCGGCGACATCCGCCAGTCCATCATGCTTTCCTTTGAGGAAGCGGCCAAGGGCTGCCGGAAGGAAGTCAGCTACAAGCGCGTCGAGACATGCAGCGATTGCGGCGGCACCGGCGCGGCGCCCGGCACATCCCCAAAATCCTGCCCCGACTGCGGTGGAACGGGATTTGTCCGTGTCAATCAGCGCACGCCTTTCGGCGTGATTCAGTCGCAGCATTCCTGTGAGAAGTGCCGCGGTACCGGCAAGATTATCGAACAGCGCTGCCCAAAATGCAGCGGCATGGGCAAGGTGCGCGTCGTCAGCTCCAAAACGGTGGAATTTCCCGCCGGTATAGATGAAGAACAGCAAGTGCGCGTTTCCGGCGCGGGCGATCAGGGCAGCAACGGCGGTTCCGCAGGCGATCTTTTCGTAGAGGTCGGCATCCGTCCCCATCCCATCTTTGAACGCCGCGGTTACGACGTACACATGGAACAGCCCATTACATACGGTCAGGCTGTTCTGGGCGACGAAATAGACGTTCCCACACTGGAAGGCAACATCAAAGTTAGGATTCCCGCAGGCACGCAGCCGGGTGATATCAACCGTATGCAGGGCAAGGGTATCCAGAGACTCAACTCCCGCAGCAAGGGCGACCAGTACGTGCATTTCACGGTGGTCGTTCCCAAAAACATTACACCCGAACAGCGCGAGCTGATTCTCCAACTGGAAAAGAGCATGGGCGGCGATTCTTCCAGACTCGGCGAAAAGAAAAAGGGCAAGATTTTTTAGCCGTATCATAATAAAATTCAACGCCGGCAGGGTTGGTCATCTCCCCCGCCGGCGTTTTGGATTGTATACAAAAGAAAAGAAAAAACACCCGCATTCCCGAAAAGCCTTCCGGCTCCGGGAACGCGGGACTTTTTTGATTATGCAAAGAGACAGGGAGTTATTTCCAAACCGTAACCTCCTACCTTCCCCCCTAATTTTCCGCCCCGGTGACGGTGACATTGCGGAAAAGGGTCAGCGCGGGAATCTTCATGGAATTGTACTGGGCGGAATTTTTGCTCATCAGCATGCTGCCCACAAAGTCGTTCATCGAGCCGGAAATGGAACCGCCGGTGACGGGCGTCGTCTGATCACCGTCGTGCAGGTAGGCCAGGCGGATTTCGCCGAAGATGTCGCCGGTGATCTCGTCCACCTGAAAGTCGGAGAATTCCACAGCCTCGAGATATCTTCCCACGCGAAGCTCTTCCTCGGTGCGGGTGCCGCCGGTGACCTCGATATTGTTGGGATTGAAGGAATTTTCCAGCCCCAGATAGAAGGAGAACATTCTGCCGCCGAGGAATTGCTTGGCTACGCCGTCCTCGATCATAACAACGTCGCGAATGACAGCGCCTTCCGCGTCAAAGGCGTGATTTTCTGAGGAATTTGCCAACTCACGAAGTGCCTTCACGGTAACCCTGTCCCCTGTGAATTCCTCGCAGATAGGCTTGCCGATCTCGTAATCGCTCATCTGGCGGTAAACCAGCGCCGCGTTCATTCGCTCGGAGAAGTAATTGTAAATCTGGCAGGCATTCTCTCCCGAAAAGAGCACATTGATCTTGCCGTTGACCGGAGTCGGCTTGGCAATCAGGCGATCTCTGCCGTAATTCATTGTCCTGACAAGATCGCGCTTAAGTCCTGACGCGTCGCAGGTGCCGCTGTAATAACTGCGGTAAAGCTCTATCTCATGTTCCCCATGACGTGCATTGACGATAACCTCAATCATGCTGGAGGGATAGTGCTCTGTGTAGTCAATGCCTGTGGAAGTGATCAGCCTGTGGGATACATCCGAGGTAAATATCTCGTAGCTGTTGATGTCCTCCCCTTCCGTCTCAGGAAGCTCTGACATGGTACGGATGAAATCCGCTGAAATGTCCGCAATATCTGACGCCTTGCCTTCGGAGGTGTTTCCTTCCACCGGAGGTGTCAGCGTGAACGGACGGTTTTCCACCAGAGTGGCACGGTAGGCAAGACCGCTTACCAGCTTTTCTATATCCCTTTCAGAAGCGGTCGGGGCAATCTCGGCGATTGCAAAGCCGATAGACCCGCCGTCTTCCGACTGCTGATAGACCTTCACATTGATGTGTTCCACATTCTTGGCGCGATGCTGGTCCAGCTCGTGGCGGATGAAGTAAAATTCCCAGCCGTTGGTTTTGACGTCATTGACCTCCCAACCGTATACGCCGGAAGATTTCAGGTATTTGATGATGGTATCAAGCATTATCCCAGCCTCGCTTTCGTTTTAAGATAGGGGCCGCCGTCTGCGACCTTGACCCATTCCTTGCAGCCCTTGCCGCATCCGCCGGAACCGAATACCTCGCGGTGCGGGGAAAGCATGGATATTCCTCCCAGAAGGTCGGGGACATAGCCTGTCATGATAATCGGCGCGACCACCTTGCCGGTGAACCTGCCGTCCTTGATCTCGCGCCCCATCTTGATGATGCACTGAATACCCCAGTGCTTCGGGTCTTCCATGCCGCTTTCCATCCCTTCCAGCAGATAGCCGTAACTGATGGAGGATATCATATCCTCAAGGGAATCCTCACCCGAGTCGAACATGGTGTTGGTCATGCGGGTGTAGACTTTATGCTCGAAATTTTCGCGCTTGCCGTTGCCGGTGGGCTGAACGCCAAGTCGCAGTGCGCTGAGTGCGTCGCAAATGCCGGTTTTAAGAATACCGTGGTCAATCTCGGTGACGTCTCCGGCGAGCGTTCCCTCGTCGTCAAAGGCGTAGGAGGTCACGTTTTCCGCACAGAGAGCGCCCTCGTGCATGGTGCATTTATCGCTGCCGACACGCTTACCGATGTAGTCCTTGCCCAGTGCGCGGTTCTTGACGAACATATCCATCTCCACGCCGTGTCCGAAGGCTTCGTGGGCAATGAGTCCGGTGACTTCGGGAGAAGCGATGATTTCATACTCGCCGGGTTCAATGCGTTCCGCGTCAAGAAGTTCAGCCGCAGTGGTAACGACCTTGTCGAGCTTGCCCTCCAGCCCGTCGAAAAGCTCCGGCCCGCAAAGACCGGATACGTTTTCATAGGCGACCTGCGAATTGCCTTCACGGTTGACCACAAAGAAGATGGCTCCTTCGCTGTAGACATAACTCTGACAGAGGTCGCGATTCTCGGTGAGGAACATCTTGCAGATATGGGTGGACTGCGCAGACACGATACATTCAATGGCATGCTCGCTGAGGGACATGGCTTTATCGGAAATTGCCCCCAGCTTCTTCACAAGTGCCTCCACATCGGCGGTTTCAGGAAGCTGCTGCGTTTCCTTCTCCACAAAAAGAGTCTGCTCCTCGTCGGGAAGAAGCGGCGTGTCGTATGATTTCACTCCCGCAAGCCTGAGCATGATAAGCTGGGCTTCCAGAGCGCCCTGAATTTCCATCGCCGCCTTCTCAGGGGCAGTGGGGTCGAATTTGTTGAAAGCATACTCGGCGTATTGTCCGTTATTGCAAACACGCACTACAATGCCGCGCTCGGTTGTCATTGTTTCGCCCGAAACACTGCGTGAACGCTGCGAAATACGGGTGGCCAGTCCGCAAGAATCGGTGGCAAGGACGCTGACATAGTCGTATTCCTTCCGGAGAATAGCGATCATTTCCTTCAGCCCCGACTTGACGCCAGTCAGATAATCGGAAAAAGGTGCTTTCATTTGGGTCTCCTTCCTGTAAAAGACTTACATTTCTGATTACGGTAAAACAAAAACAAAGCCTCATTGATAAATAATTTAGATATATTTTACTATGTATTCCTGTAAATGTCAATGTCCAGTGTGTAAACATCATCTGAAAAAAGGACTTTGCCCGTCATGACCGGGTAAAGTCCTTCGTTGTATGATCTGGGATCAGAGGGTGAAAAGCTCTTTGAAATTATTCGTCAATGATCTTTTCGTTTCCTTCTTCCTCCTCCAAATCTTCTTCGTCATTCGCTGTTTCGACGACCTCGTCCTCGTCAAAATCATCATCACCGTCGTCGTCGCTGTCATCGTCATCTTCTTCCTCAGAAACAGCCGCCGCAGGAATGTCAAAGCCGAACACGGACTTCAGCTCCGTTCCTGTCTTGACAAATCTGTCAATTCTATAAAGAGTAAAGAGCGCAAAGGCCACCGCAAGTATCAGAAGGACAACACACACGGTAAGCGTAATATCCAGTGCCGACATACCCTCGTTAATTCCGCCGATTTTGATGGAATTGAGAATATCATTCAGGACTTCAAGATCCGTCTTGTTTGGATTTACGGCTACAACCTGCACATAATACTGATATTTGCCTATCACTGTGTAAAGACCGTAAACCACATATTTTTCTCCTGTAGAAGGATCCTCTTCCTTGTCGGCAATCATCAGATAGGTTCTGCCGTTGATCTTCTCAAAGCTGCCCTTCACTGTTGTGCTTCCTGATGAATTCTGACGGGCAATCAGCTCGTCCTGCTGTGCTTTGGTAAGCGAGGAATAATCGCCATAGTACCTGTCAAGAGGATTCAATGCGCTGAATCCGGCATATGCCATGAAGTAATTGGCGCTGTCGGTTCTGGTGTAGAAGAATACACTTTGGTCTATGAGGGTGCTGCGGTCAAGATCCGCATTGGCAAAAACTTCCGGATCACTATCCGCCGTAAGAACGACGCCGTCAGGAACAAGCATGCTGAATCCCGCCATCCCGACCTTTACCATCTTCAGATCTTCCTTTTTCAGATCACAGCCGGAAACGACAGTCTGAGCCGCAGTGACTTCCGGCGCTTCTTCTTCCGCATCTGCCGCAAATACATTCATGGAGAAGATACTTACGATAAGAAGCAGCACGAATGTCGTAAGAGTAACGATAAGTTTCTTGTTGGTTCTCATTAATTCTACCATCCTTAATAATAATATATACTCAAAGCTTATCTGCTATTTCTTTCAGATAAGCCTTAAAGCCTTCTTTGACTTCCGGGTGCATCAGCGCCACATCCACGGTCGCCTGCAAAATACCCAGCTTATTGCCCATATCATAGCGCTTGCCGTCAAAATCCACGGCTGTCAGTCCCTTATCCTTGGCGAGCTGCGCAAGCGCGTCGGTAAGCTGTATCTCATTGCCGGCTCCCGGAGGTGTATGATCGAGTATATCGAATATCTCGGGAGGACACACGCATCGGCCTAGGATGGTGTAGTTGCTGAGCAGATCCTCCACACGCTTTACCTTTTCGACAAGATCGGTGCATTTATAAATATTGGTTTCACCCTCAATCGGCAACAGTTTAAGCGAACTGCCTCTCATGACAACCTCGGGAGACATTTCCTTGGTGCCGATCACACCCAGACCGTATTTCTCATAGGCCTCGCATAGCTGAGCGGTGACGGGCTTATCGCCGATAATCACGTCATCTCCGAAAAGAATGGCAAACGGTTCGTCACCGACAAAGGAGCGTGCGCAGTTGACGGCATGTCCGAGTCCCTTGGTTTCTTTCTGGCGGACAAAGCAGATATTCGCCATTCTGGTCAGATGTACGATCTGATCATAAGCGTCCTGTCTGCCTGCCTGCAACAGACGGCTTTCCAGTTCCGGCGCACGGTCAAAATGGTTTTCTATATCGCTCTTGCCGCGGTTGGTAATGATAAGAATATCCGTTATACCGCTTGCCACCGCTTCTTCAACAATGTACTGAATGGCGGGTTTGTCCACTATAGGAAGCATTTCCTTAGGCATAGCCTTTGACGCGGGAAGCACGCGTGTTCCAAGTCCGGCGGCGGGAATGACTGCTTTTCTCACTTTAGTATTCAAAATCACATCATCCTTTTTTATTTATTTAAACAATTATAACATATTGCAATAGCAATTACAACATATTTGAAAAATATTTAAAACAAAAAACCTTTTTCAATTATATATACAACTGCCAAATAACACAATATCATTGAAAAAGCAGGAATCATAGCCACTCCGCCGCTGCTCTCGAGTTCGCCGTTGAATTCATCAGCGTCTGCTTTTTTTGCTGTGAGCTGTGAATTGATTTTTTTGATTTTTTTAACGCAGTAATTCAGATAAACACGGTTGCCGAAAAGACCCGATAAAATCATGATAATAAATTCAAGAGCCGAAAGAAGAAGAGAGAGCATCGAACCCAACGCGAGCCGGTTGCCGGTCAGTTGATCCATAACGCTGGCAAAATACGCCTGATACAGAGAAGATCCCGTTACGGTCAGTATCATTACGATTCCAAGAAGGTACATCTTGCGGGACACAAACCAGAATCCGTGAGCAAAAAATGCCGTAAAATTGAAGCTGACAGGGCTTTTACTGCGTGACATTCTGATAAATCTGGGAATATAATAGATCCACATATTCCCTACAAACCGCTTGATATCCCCAGCCGGAACTCCCTGTATCATTTCTCCCGGTTCAAATTGAAACAGTTCCTCCAGATCGTTCTTTACCGGTTCATCGGCAAACGGATCGCTTTCTTTGTAAATAAAATAGCCGCAGTACTCGCAGTATTTTTCACTCTTTTTCGTACTTCTGCCGCAGTTGGGGCAGATGACTCTTTCCACGGAAGAAGTGATTTCTTCTTTTGTCCCATGCTGCACGCTGCCGATATACTTTTTTTCAGGCTGCCATTCGTAGCCTGCTGAGTGCTTTTCCTCTAAGGCACAGTGCCCGATTTCCTTCCAGCACTCCCTGTGGTGGGGCGCTCCGCACTCCGGACATACAACAATATCAGAATTATCGTCAAAAGCTTCTTGGCATTTAACACAGGACGATTTTTTATAATCCTTCATAAACTGTCGGGCGATTTTGATAAAAGGCCCTTGCTGACACCTCCTGAAAAATACTTTATTTCACTGCACGCTGACTTTGCATCTGGCGGAAACACCGCTTCCGCTCTCAATGCAAATATAGCATGAGCCGGCAGAAACCGCCGTAATAAGGCCGTCATCGCGAACAGTCGCGACATTCTCGTCCGTGGAATACCATCTCACCGTATCATTGCAGTCATCGGGCAAGAGCGTGTAAAGAAGCGCGTCCTGCTCACCGGCATTCATGGAAAGACTGTTTTTGTTAAGAGCCACGGATTCGGCTTTTTTCATGACGGTAATTTCAAACGTGTCTGTAATGCTGTCGCCGGTCACATCGTTCGTGACCTTTAATGTGATAACAGCATTGCCGGCAGACTTTCCTCTAACCGTTCCGGCCGAAGTAACCGCCGCAATACTCTCATGATCCGAGAACCATTCCACCGTATCGGTTGCGTCCTCAGGAACAATCACAGGCTCCAACGGCATGGTTTCGCCAATATAGATACAATCCTTTTCTGCGCTGATCTTCATCGACTGAGCCGGAAGGCGAACCTGAACCTGACATTTTGAAATCAGATCTCCGGCGCGGCAGTTGATGATGCATTTCCCCGGACTGACGGCTCTGACGACGCCGTTTTCATCCACCGTCGCCACCTTTTCGTTGGTGGAATTCCATGTGCATCTGTCCGTGGTTTCGGGGGAATAAGACGGACGGATCACCGCGTTGAGCCTGTATTCGGTATCCTGATTTATTTTCAGCTTCTTGTTGTCAATGCTCAGTATCTCAGCGTGAGCGATAACATTGACACGACACGCCGCGATGAATCCCCCTTTTGTTTCGGCCGTGATGACCGCGCTTCCAAAGGATTTGCCTGTGACTTTTCCTTTGGAATTGACGGACGCCACGCTGGGGTCTGATGACTTCCATAAGATTTTCTGCTCGGATTCCTGAGGAAGAACAGTCGCCTTAAGTGTAAATTCCTTGCCCTGATAGACGTTTCTGATTTCTTTATCCAGATGAAGGCTTTCGGCCGAAATGACACACTTCACTTCCACCGAGGATTTCAGTCCGCCGGGAAGAGTTGCGGTTATGTTGCATTTTCCCTGACCGACAGCGGTAATTTTTCCTCTGTCGTCCACCGACGCGACATTCTCATTGTCGCTCTCCCAGCTTATAGGAGCTTTCGAGGAGGAAGGGAGTACCGTTGTCGATAATTGATGCGTCGTCCCCACAAGAAGCTCTTCTTCGGGAGCGATAAGCGTTATTCCCGAAGGCCTTTCGGTCACGGTGACCAATACGATATTCTCGCTGCCGTCCGGCATGCGGCAGGTAATCACAGCTGTGCCGATTCCCCGGGCAGTAACCTTGCCGTCATTGGTCACGGTTGCAACAGAGGGCGATGAGGAATACCAGAATCTGTTTGCGGCAAATATCGGATCGATTATCTGGCTGAAAAGGGAATTCAGTTCTTCACTCTCACCGCAGTAGATCAGGCGGGATTCGTGTTTCTTTTTGGTACTTGTGCCAATGTCGTCGGGCGACACCACAACCGCCCTGACCACACACGACTCAAATCCTTCCGCGGAAAGGGTGATATTCACGCTGCCCTGCGACAGGGCGGTAAGAATTCCGTCCTTCACCTTTACCACCGATTCGTCGGAGGATTCCCACGACACTTCGGTTTTTCTGCGGGAGGTAAAGCCGCAGGAAAGCGTAAATGTCGCTCCTTCCGCCATCACTACCCGCTCCGAACTGACAAACAACGTAGAATCGTAGGGCATAAACGGAATGTCGCGTCCGGAACAGTATTCCTCCGCGACACTGCCGCTGGCGGCGTAAATCCTGATGTATCCTTCCCTTTTGATCGTACCCTCATCAAAATACATTCCAAAAGCGGCGGAACCTATGCTGCCGACGCTGTCCGGAACGGAAACCGACGTAATATCAGCGCAGCCCAGAAACGCCCCGTTGCCTATGGAAACAATGCCCTCGTGCAAAAAAGCGTCCGTAATGCCGCTGCATCCGGCCGCAGCGAACTTCTCTATTTCACTGATCGTTCCGGATTTCGCTTTGAGATTCAGTTTGCCCTTGAATCCCTGCGGGCAGAACAGCAGAGTGGAACCGTCCCCGCTGAAGAGACATCCTCCCGCAGAGGAATATGTCACATTTCCGTCGGACACACTCACCTTTGACAGCGAAGTACAACCATTGAAAGCGCCCGCGCCGATATGACTGACATTTTTGCCTATCTCTGCCTTTTTCAGAGAGGAACAGCCCAGAAAGGCAAGAGAGTCGATTTCTGTCAGGCTTTCTCCGCCCGACAGCGACCTTAAAGAAGCACAGTCCTCAAAAGCCGATATTCCAAGTTTCTCCAGCGATTTTCCCAAGGTAACAGTTTGAAGACTGACGCAGCCCCTGAATGTTTCCGGCGCCAGTCCGGTAAGTCTGTCGCCAATGACCGCCTTTTCCAGCGCTGTGCAATTGATAAAGGCGCCCGCTCCAAGCTGGCTGATTCCGGAAAGGTCAACAGCGGAAAGGCTCCTGCAATTCTTGAACGCCACATCCCCTATGGCATCCATCTCACTGCCGAACGCAGCCTTCTCCAGCATAACGCATCCCTCAAACGAGCTGTCGCCGATAGTCCTGAGTGTAGACGGAAAGCCCGCTGTTTTGAGATGAATACAGTTGTAAAAGGCAAAGCTGCCTATCTTCACCGTTCCTTCGGGAAACACCGCTTCCTTCAGCGAACGGCAGCCGTAAAACGCGCCTTCTCCGACATTTCTGAGGTTTTCCGGAAAAGTCACGCTGCTCAGACCGATACACCCGCTGAACGCATACTTGCCTATGTCAGTCACTCCGTCGGGAATCCTGACCGATGTGATGTATTTATTACCGCAGAAAGCCTCGCGGCTGATCGCCTTCACCGGAATACCGCCCATCTCGTCCGGTATGACAACTTCGGTATCGTCCCCTTCATAACGGGTAACAGAAACATAACGGTTGTTGCTCTTGTCGACATAGATAGAATAAATCCATTTGTCCTGCCTGAGGTTCACCGAGTCAACCGACGGTGAGAGGGAATCCTTTTCCGCCCGGACGGTCGGCGCAAACACACAAATACAAGCAAATGCAAGCAAAACTGCCGCTGTGAGAGAGCAAGCAGTCTTGCGCGGAGATATTATCATCTTAAAAATATGAAATAAACCGGAACAGATCATATTGCCCTCCGAAATTTTCCAAATTAATAAAAAGCACTATATCTATTATATTCCTTAATTCCAAAAAGTCAACGAAATACACACAAACCTGACAATTTTATCAATCCGAAAATCAATCCCTGTCCAGAAGTTCCTGATAGAAGTCGGCGTAACCTGTCTTTTTGTCGCGTATGAATTCTATCGCGGAAGACGGGTGCCGGTTCAGACGCCCGGTGAGAAGATAGGGCACATCATAGCCCCAGACAACGCCGGAGGCCTTGAGTGGAAGCATATACTTCTCAATAAAAGTCAGGATGGGCGTGAGGTTATACTTGGGATTCTTGAAGAAGCCGAGCAGCAGCTCCATAGCGCAGTTGCCCGCGCCTCTGCCCATGCAGCTCACCGTGGCGTCGAGGTAGCTCGCGCCGAAGGACATGGATTCAATGGTATTGGCAAAGGCCAACTGCTGATTGTTGTGGGCGTGAATACCGAGGAATTTGCCCGCTTTTTCGGTGTAGGAGAGGTATTTCTCGGTGAGCCGTGCAATCTGTTCGGGATAAAGCGAGCCGTAGCTGTCCACGAGATACAGTCCGTCGACGCTGCTCTGACAGATCATGTCCAGCGCCCCGTCCAGATCGAAAATGCTCGCGTTGGAGATGGCCATGATGTTCACGGTGGTTTCATAGCCGAGTTCGTGGCAATACTCCACCATTTCCAGCGCGGCGGGAATGGTATTGATATAGGTCGCGACGCGGATCATGTCAATGACGCTCTCGGAACGCGGTCTGATGTCCCGGCGGAAGTCACATCTTCCCACGTCGGCCATAACGGAAATCTTCAGGTCGGTGTTGTTCTCACCCACAATGGCGCGGATATCCTCGTCATCGCAGAATTTCCACTTGCCAAACTTGTCGGGAGAAAAGATATCCTTCGACGCCTTGTAGCCGAATTCCATATAATCCACGCCGGCTTTGACATTGGCCATGTAAAGGGCACGGACAAATTCATCGTCAAAATAGAAATTGTTGACCAGACCTCCGTCGCGGATGGTGGCGTCCAGCACCTTGACGTCGGGTCTGTAGGATACGATATTGCCTCTTCTGTTCATTCTTATTCATGTTCCTCTCAACTGATGTTAATAGCAAAATGCAATCAGAAAGATTCCGCTTGCAGATATGTAAATTTAATTATAGCACACCGCTTAGGCAATTTCAACACCAATCACAGTATTTTCATGATTGAAAAAGAAAAAACTGCGGAGGTTCCGCTATAAACGAAGCCTCCGCTAATTGCAAAATTATTCGGCCGACACCTTTTTCCTGAAATATTGGCCGGAGAAGATCCTTTCAAGGAAATTGCCAACAAGCATGGTAATGGCCGAGCTGACAGCCGTCAGCACCACAGCCGCCCAGACCTTCATGCCAACCGCCGCGTCCGCAAGGTAGTAATTCACCGCATAGAGCGCCGCAAGCTGCGAGAGATAGACCGGCAGGGTGATTTTGCCGAGGAAATAACTCACACTGTTGTCAAAAAGATTCCCGGAATAGGTCAGTCCGCTGTAGGAAAGAGTCACTCCCACAAATATCACGGCCAGAGCGCCGTATTCCCAACCGTAGGGCAGCGTCAGCAGGGTGAAAATGACTGCTGCAACATACATCACCCATTCCGCCACTGTAAGCGCAACCCTCGCAGGCTTGCCGATTTTCTCCGCAAGGGGTGCAAGTCCGTATTGCCCCAAGCTGTAAACGAACGTACCGAGCATGATTTCCGCCACAGCCCTGATCAAGCCTTTATAAATAAAAATGTCCTGTCCAATATACATCGGGCGGGTGACTCCTGTGAGAGAAGGAAATTCGCAGCACATCCATATGAACAGTCCGACCGAAGCCAACGGCGCGATGTAGCGGGTGAACACCTTGAAATGCAGCCGGCAAAGCGGATAGATGATCAGGATAGCGATCAGCATGGCCGAGAGATACCATTCAATGTGGTTGAGCGGCGCACCCATGATGCCTGTCATCTGAATCAGGAAAAAACTGGGAAAAGCCGCATCGAGTCTCTCCCAAGCCGACCAGTTCGGCATATCAAGATGAATCAGCACCATCACGCCGAACAGCACCGCAAAGGCCACAAAATGCTGAGGGAAAATCGATGCGTATTTCTTCCCGAAATACCTGAATGTATCAGGAATAACAGTGAGCTTCTTAGGCAGTTTCAGGCTTTGCTTTTCCGCGCTGTGAGCGAGGAATACACCGGTGAGAATGAAGAAGAATTCCACACCCATTGCACCGTGCGGAAAGAGCGCGACGCGCACGCCGTCCTTCAGCGACACGCCGCCCAGCAGCATTTTGCTGATATGGAAAAAGAGTATGGTCATACAAAAGACAAACCGCATGAATTCCAGCGTACCGTTGCGCTTTTTTTTAGTTGAAGCCATCTTGCATATCTCCTTTTTTTGTGATCAGTGGTCAGTGGTCGGTGGTCAGTGGAAAGTGAGGAGTAAGGAGTGAGGAGTGAGGAGTGGAAAATGGGAAAATGAAAATCTACCTCCTACCTTCTACCTCCTGCCTTCTACCTGAATTAAATTGTATCACATTTCTTTCATGATTTCAATATTTTCCATAAAATAATTATGTTATTCTGCCGGATGTTGTCGGATAATTCAAAATTAATTTTGCTCAAACCCCTTGACAAAATCATTATACAGGTGTATTATGTAACTGTACTAATAAAGCTAATACAGTTAGTCAACGCATTACACTACTTCCGGAGGTGAATCACTGAATGTATACCACAGACAATCTGAGCGGCGTTCCGGTCTATGAACAGATCGTACGCCAGACCGAAGCCTTCATTCTGGCGGGCATCATGCCCCCCGACGCGCCGATGCCTTCCGTGCGGGCGGTGGCAACCGAAATTGCCGCCAATCCCAACACGGTGCAGAAAGCCTACACCCACCTTCTCAGCCGCGGCATTCTCTACGCCGTTCCCGGCAAGGGCAGTTTTATTTCCCCCGACGCAAGGGAAAAGCTCCGCGCCGAATTGGAAAAAAAGCTCCAATCGGTCGAGGAACTGGCTTCCCAATTCGCCGGCGCGGGCATTCCCAAGCAGGAGGTTCTCGACGCGGTCGAAAGAGGCTACGAGAGCGCTTCGCTAAGAGAATAGTGAATAGTGAATAATTTCGGAGCGCTTCGCGCTGATTGAAAAAAATTGAAAGGAAGAACACCTTATGATAAACGCCACGAATGTGACCAAAAAATTCGGAGATCTGGTCGCGCTGGACAATGTGGGGCTCACGGTGGAAACGGGCAGCATCTTCGGGCTGGTCGGCTCCAACGGCGCGGGCAAATCCACCTTCCTGCGCCTGCTGTCGGGGGTCTACCGGCTCGACGGCGGCAGCATCTCTATCGACAGCCGGGACATCGCCGAAAATCCCGAGGTTCGGAAGAATCTCATCTATGTGCCGGACGAGCTGTATTTCATCCCTAATTCCAACATGGACAGCATGGCCAGACTCTGCCAAAACAGCCGCGCGAAATTCGACGAAAAACTCTATGCGGAGCTGGCGGACAAATTTGAAGCCAGCCGCAAGAAGCCCATCCGCACTATGAGCAAGGGCATGAAGCGGCAGGCGGCGCTCATTCTCGCCATTGCTTCCCAGCCCGACATCCTGCTCATCGACGAAACCTTCGACGGGCTGGACGTCATCAAGCGCCACGACATGAGGGAAATCCTCTGCGGAGCGGTGGCTGACAGAGGACTCACCGTGATCATGGCCACCCATTCCATGCGGGAGGTGGACGATCTCTGCGACTCTCTCGCCATGCTGCACAAGGGAAAGATCACCTTGCAATCCGAGCTGGACGAAGCCAAAACTTCCCTCATCAAGGTGCAGATCGCCTTCCCCGAAGCCTTTGAAAAGGACGCTGTGGAATTCGACGGGGCTGAAATTCTGGACTTTACCCGGGACGGCACGGTCGCCACGGTCATCTACGAGAACGACCGCGAGCAGGTGGAGCGCGAGCTTCGCGCCAAGTCCCCCCTGCTGATAAACGTCCTTCCGCTTTCCCTCGAGGAAGTCTTCATTTACAAGAACAGATGATAGTCAGGTAGGAGGTAGGAAGTAGAAGGTGGCAGGTTTCTTCCCACTTTCCACTTCTCACTCCCCACTGACTACAGAAAGGAATGATATTTTTAATGAATGAGATAAAAAATTTCAACAAGGCAATGCTGCCCAAGTTTAAAAAATCGCTCTATTTTGAGGGCTTGCGGCAATTGCGGATAGGCGGCATCGCGCTGGCGGTGCTGGTCGCCCTCGGCACGGCAAGGCAATATCTCGGCACTATCAGCTTTAACACCGAAAGAGGATTTCCACTGCGGTACAGTCTGGCGCAGGAAATTGATACCCTATTCTCCGGTCCTGCATGGCTTGTCTTTATCCTTTGCTCCATGTTCGCCGTGATTTCGGCGTTTGTACTGACCACCTTCACACGCTCGACCAAAGCCCGCGATTTCTATTACGCGACACCCCATTCCGGTGGCACGCTCTGGCTGAATTTCGCCGCCGCCTGCCTGACGTGGATTGCCGCCGGCGCGGGTTCCTTCCTGCTGGTGAGCTGCCTTTTCATGATGCCGTTTGACGCGAAGGTTTTCGGTATATGCCTTTTCGTCGCCTTCAATGTGCTGGCGGGGGTCTTCATGGTGTTCGGTATGGCGATGCTGGCGATTTCGCTCACCGGCCGGATGATCAACGCGCTGGTGAATCTCCTCGCGCTTTCGGCGCTTTCCACCTGCGTCAAAATCGCCTTTTCCGCAGGCTATAACGTGGTTTACAGCGGTTTCCGCCTTCTGGTGCCTTCCTCCGAGCTGTACGAATACGACCCGGTTTTCCACATCTACAATCGCGTGTTTTACGATTACGGCGGAAGCAGTTTGATTGAATTCAACGCGGAATTCGGTATCTTCGCCTCGTGGTCCACCGTAGGCTACTGCCTGCTCTGGGGCTGCGTCATGCTGGCTGCCGCCGCGTTCTTCATGACAATCCGAACGGGCGACAGCGTTGGAAAGCCCTTTGTCAACGGAGCCGCGCACGCTATCTCACTGACGGTGGACTATTTCCCTGTCTCGGTCGTGGTGGCTATGATTCTCCGCGAAGTAACGCTCTCCCTTCATTGGAGCGGAATCGTGATTGACGGTCAATCCATTATAAACGGGGTACTCTATCTGCTGATTATTTTCGGCTGCTGCTGGGGGCTGGAACTGCTGCTTACCTTCGACTGGAAACATTCCCACCGCTCTTTCAAGCTGCTGCCGATACCGATCGTGCTTGCGCTGGCCATTATGACAGCCGGATTCCTCGAAATCAATGCGGAATTCAACACAACGCCTGCCGCCGACGAGGTGGAATCCTTCACCCTTACCCGCAACGATTCCCTGCCCGACGAGCTGGTCATGTTCCGTCTGACGGATACCCTCGGCAGATGGGTCACCGACGAAGCCGAAATCAGGGACAGCGCCATCATCGAATACGCCACCGCGCAGCTCAAAGAACTCTCCGATGAATACGGCCATGATTTTGACAAAGCGTACAACGGAAGATATTCGCTGGTGGAATACGATGACGCGCCAAAGCGCAAAGATGAGAGACTCATCTCCATCCGGCTGAATCTCAAAAACGGCAAAAGCATCACCCGTCTGATCGGCTTCGACGAGGAGCACATCAAGGCACTGGAAAATGCATTCCTCAGCGACAGCGAATTCATGAAGGAATTCCTTGCCCTTCCCGCCGCCGATCAGGTGAACGCCGTGGTCGATGAGGCATACGGTCTGACGGGCGAGGAAACAAAAGCGGTCTATGAGACCTTCCTCACGGAATACAACGCTCTTTCCGACGAGGAAAAGCTTGCTTTCATGAGGGAAGCCATGGAGCTGTCCCGAGGGAGAGAGGAAGAAGCCGTTGACGCGGAAGAAGCTCCCGCCGAGACAGTCACCCCCACGGATATCAGCCTCATCAGCCAGTCCAAGGAAGTCGGACAGTACGGCATTACCATGTCCTATCTGACCGAGAACAACGAAAACTACGACCCTTCCCTCATGATTTCTATCAACGGCTATCCCGAAGGCCATCTCTATGAGTATGCAAAATGGTACGACTACAGTCTCTGCGTCAGCAGCAAGTCTTTCCCCAAGACAATCGCGCTGATCGTCAAAACCTGCAACTCCAGATTCGCCGACGCGCAGAAGCAATTCAAAGCGTCAGCCGAAAGTGAGAAAAACATGGACTACAGAATGATTGATCTGGCAGTGACATATATCACAAAGGACAAGACGCTCGACGTGGAATATGTCCTGCTCATAGGAACCAAGCCGGAAGAAGATATGCTTAATTACAAAGGGAAAAAGAAGGAACAACTCGATTATTATGACAAATATGACAGCGACGAATCCGTACCGAGAGTCATCAGGGAAATCGAGGTCGATTCCGACGACATGGTGAAGCGGCTCTTTGAGGACATTCAGTCCACCGAAACCATCGACTTCACCAAGCCCTACGCTGATATCAGGTGGTACAAAAAAGTCGACGGAGACTTCAAACAATTCACCTTCTTCGCCCAGACCGACTTTCCCGACGTGGCGAAATAATTCATTGCCTACACCTCACCCAAAATAGAACAACAAACCAAAGCAGCCGGCTGCACGACATTCATCAAAGAATGCGGCAGCCGGCTGCTTTGGGTTATAGTATGTTTTGGAAGGAATGGAATAGAAAAAACTCAGTCGTCGATGCCCAGCATGGCGACACGCTCGATGTCGGGGCGGATGGAGAGAAATACATCCACGATTTCAGGGTCAAAATGACCCCCGCTGCCCTTCCGGATGATATCGAACGCCTGATCAAAGGACATCTGCTGCTTGTAGCTGCGCTTACTCACCAGCGCGTCGAATACGTCTGCCACCGCCAGTACGCGGGCGCAGAAAGGAATTTTGATACCTTTCAGCCCGTAGGGATAGCCCTTGCCGTTCCACCATTCGTGATGGTAGGCCGCCATGTCCTTGCCGAGCAGAAGGTAGTAATTGTCGTCAATCTGCTTGGCGCATTCCTCGAGAATCTTCGCCCCCTCGACGGTGTGGGTTTTCATCAGTTCGAATTCCTCTTCGGTAAGGTCGCCCTGCTTTTTCAGCACCGCGTCGGGAATCTTGAGCTTGCCTATGTCGTGCAGAGGAGCCGCCAGCGTAATGCTGGTGACGTAGCGGTCATCGAGGAATTCGGGGTACATGCCTTCATCCCGCATTTTGCGCACCAATGTCTCCACAATGGCGCTGACCCTGTGCACATGGATTCCGGTGGTTTCGTCGCGGGTGTCGATCATATTGGCCAGCACCATGATGATCTGCGATTTCATCTTTTCGAGCTGCGCCCGCTTTTTCTCGTTGTCAAGCTGCAACCGCCTGCGGTAGTCCTCCAGTTCGATGGCTCTGGCAATGCGGGACTTCATGACCTGCGGCACAAACGGCTTGGCGAGGAAGTCCACCGCGCCCATTTCAAGGCATTCCACCTCGGTCTGGGGGTTGTTTTCCACCGTCAGCACAATAACGGGAATTTCGCACCATTTGTCGTTGGCCTTGATCTTCTTCATGGTCTGCTTTCCGTCCAGTTCCGGCATATTCAAATCCAGCAGAATGAGGTCGGGGATATCGCGTTCGAGATATTTCAGCGCCTGATAACCGGAGATCACTGCAATGACCGTATATTCATCGCCGATTGCCTGCTTGGCCATGGCAAGCGTCGTCTTGTTATCGTCGATAACGAGAATTTTCTTCATCTTGGCTTTTCTCCTTCTCAGAACCTTGTTCTTGCATTATTATACACAGGCAATATTAACAATTTGTTAAACCGCTTATACAATTTGGAAATAAACTATTGTACAAATTATATATCCAAAACACCCTGTTAAAGCGTTTCCAGAGCCTGCGCCGCGCCGTCATAGTCGTAATTTTCCAACAGATCGGCGGCCTTGCACAGCGCTTCTCTGTCATTCGTCTCCAGCTTACAGCCTAGAAGTTCGTGGATGCCTTCCATCGCAGCGTCGCTGTCAAAGCGCTCGATCAGGCGGCGTATTTCAGCCGCGTCGGCATGCTTCTTCTGGGCGGAAATGGGCTGCATGTCGGCGGGTTCGGAGGCGGCGGCATTGCTCTCCTCCGGTTCGCCGGATTTCAGATAATTCTCAATGTTGCCCAGCAGCTCGTCATAACGGTTCATCAGTTCTTCGTTATGCTCCTTCATAAAACTCTCGTCGCCCTGCTTCACCGCGTCCTCGTGGTCCCTCGCCATCATGGAAAGCTCCGTCGCGCCTATGCTTGAAGCGGCACTCTTGAGGGAATGAACTTCCATCCTGTAGGCTCTGACACTGCCTTCCTCCGCATACTTGCGAAGAAGTGCGATCTGTGAGCGGCCTTCGCTCAGAAATACTTTGAGAATGCTGTTGTAGGCTTCTACGTTTCCCCCCATATTGAAGATTCCCCGCGGCACATCAAGACCGGGGATCCTGATGCTGCGTGCTTCCTTCGTAACGGAGACGGGAATGTATTCGCTGCGGCTGCGGCTGATCTTCATCATGGGATCGACCTGCTCGGTGTATTCCGAGAGCTGCTTTTCCTCAGGGATATACTTCCTGAGCACACCCGCCAGCGTTTCGGTGCTCATGGGCTTTTCCACATAGTCGTTCATTCCTTTGGCAAGGAACAGCTCCCGCGCTGCTTCGCCCACGTTGGCGGAAAGGGCGATAATCGGCACATTCTTGTAATAGTCTCCCTCGGCGGCACGGATATGCTGCACCGTTTCGATACCGTCCCAGTCGGGCATCATGTGATCCATGAAGATCATGTCATAATGCGGGTCGCGGAGCAGCGCTTCATAGCCTTCCCTTCCGCTGCTCACCATCTCCACATGCGGCTTGAAGATGCTGAGAAGTCCCGCAGTCACCCGGAGGTTGACGTAATTGTCATCCACCACAAGAATTCTGGCGTCGGGGATAAAGAGATTATTCTCGGTCTTACGGGAGTGATGGAAGCTCTCCACATCTTCCCCGCGCACAAGCGCCGCCACCTGCCCTGTCAGGAGGGGCTTGTAAAGGACGAGAATATTCTCCCGGATGCCATCGTCCACAAACGCGTTGCGATCCGCCATGGCAACCAGCCGCATCCGCTTGATCTTTTTAGCGAAGGAATTCACTCCCGCGATACAGGAGGAATAATCGAAGAAGAACAACGTGCCGAATCGGTCGGCATTGTAATAATCCCACACCGCCACGTCATCGATGTTGATGACGGCAATGCCCATTCCCTCGAGAACGGTTCTGATATTGTCGGCATAATACTGATTGGGTTCACAGATATAGGCAAGATGTCCGTCCGGGTCAGGCACAAAGCCAAGCTCGCGGCGTTTCTTGACCTTCTGCTCCACTACGACCGTGAAGGTGGTGCCTTTGCCGGGTTGGCTTTCCAGACTGATGGAGCCGTTCATCTTGTTGGCAAGACGCTGTGAAATGACCAGTCCCAGCCCTGTTCCCTCATTGCGGCGGGAAGAATCGGTATCCACCTGCGTGAACTGGTGGAAGAGCTTCTTCTGATCCTCGCGGGAAATACCGATTCCTGTGTCGGTCACGTCGATTCTCAGCCAGAACCGAGCCGATTCATCCACGCTGGAGGTCATTTTCAGTCGGATCATGCCGCTGTCGGTGAATTTGACTGCGTTGTTGAGAAGATTGATGAGAATCTGCCGCAGTCTGGACGCGTCGCCGATCAACTCAGCGGGAATATCGGGGGCAATGTCGGCAACAAAAGCGATATTCTTTTCCCCGATACGGACATTGACGATATTGGCCACGTCCGAAATAAGCTCCTCCACGCTGTAGGGCGCTTCGTCGAGATTCATCTTGTTGGCCTCGATCTTGGAGAAATCCAGAATGTCGTTGATCAGACTCAGCATGTTGTGAGCTGAATTCTGTATGGTAGAGACATATTCCTCTTCCAAGGGAGTGAGGTCATTTTGCAGCAGCAGTTCGCTCATGCCGCAGACCGCGATCATGGGCGTGCGCATTTCATGACTCATGTTGGCCAGGAATTCCGCCTTTTCGCGGCTGCCTGCCTCGGCGTTCAGCTTCTCCTGCTCCACCATGCGGTACAGTTCCGAAATGCTTGTTGCGCGGGATTCCATGATCTTGATCGCGTTGCGGAACCAGCTGATCATAGCAATGACCGCTACACTGCCAAGATAAAACAGCAGCATCCTCGCCGCCGCGCTGAGAGGGTTTTCCAGATGAGAAAAAAACCGATCGGGGTACATCAGATACAAAAAGAAATACAGTCCGCTGACATAGATGATTTGCAGCGCCGTCAAGCCTATTCTGCGGTAAAGCGCCGCAAAGCACATGATAACCAGAAACAACCCGTGACCTGCCGAGATGATATCGGTTTCCCAGATATAGGCCGTAGCGGCGGCGGTCATGCAGGCAGTCGCCGCATAAGCCTGCGGAGCGCCGTTGAGAAAGGGGACGGAAGTGAAAATGCCAACCACAGCCGGAACGGCAAGCATCAGCAGCCACATGTAATCCGGCATTCCGCAGATAAAACAGAACAGCGCTGCCAACGGAAAGAAAAAGAGAATGATCCAGAAGATAAATTTTTCCACCGAGCGGTGGGTGATTTCCTTATGCTTCATACACAAAACCCCCAATTGACTCCATTTTAGCCTACTTCCCCCGATTTGTCAATCATAATTCAAAAGGCATGCCGCTTCGGTAAACCATACGGCACGCCTTGTCTATGATTGGTATGAATGATGTATACAAACGACGCCGAATGAACAGGTTCAGCTGACTTTCCTGAAAACTTCGGCAGTGTCGGCTCTGCCTTTGAGCATGATATATTCGCCGCCCTCTGTGCGAAGCTGCCATACACGGTAATCGGGTTCGTTTTTGAGTCTGCCCAGCCTTCTGCCGACCGAAGCGCCGCTTCTGCCCACCGAATGGGAGAAGTCACCGTCTTCGCTGAATCCCACAAAGGTATATTCCGCGCCTGCTTCCCAGACCGTTTCGCCGTCCTGACTCAGTTCAAATTCCGAAGAAGTCAGTGGCATGCGCTCTTTCACATTAGCAACCGCATACGCCAGATGTCCCAGACCCGTTATGGCAGCTGAAAAAATAACTGACATGTATATTACCTCCGAATGATCGCAAGTATTGCCGAGAATCAAATTCCAAAAAACAACTCAACACAAGTTTCGTTTCGATAAACATATGATAGCACGCGTTTATGTGTTTGTCAAGTAATTTTTATTGAAAAACAGCAAGTTATTTTTTTAACGATTTCTCCACCGGATACTATGAATTTTTCAACGCGTTACTTCCGACCATGGATACGCTGAATAAAGGCGCAGCCGTCGATTCCGCGCCGCGAATATCCATGTCTGAGCGGTGCCAGAATCGACTTATTCAGCGTTTCCCGGTTCACCCAATCACAGTCAAAGCTCAGGAGAGCGATATCCTTCTTTGAGCTGCTTTATCAGCTCGGACGAGGGAATATTCATTCCTGACTCGACCCATTTGATCAGCATGCTGTGCATACCGCCCACGCTGTACGCCAGCAGAAAGGGGAGCGGCTTTGCATATTCCTTTGTCTTCTCCGATGTGCGCAGGGCGGTAAATATCTTTTCGGCGTTTCTATAAACATAGTCAAACATTCTCGAAAGAAGATCATTCTTTCCAAAGAGGAGAAGTTTGTCCCTGCGTCTTTCCCAAAAATCAAAATACAGCGCCACAAGATCCCAGTAATGTCTGATTCCGCGTTCTTTTAACTCTAAGAAAAACTCAGCAAACAAAATGTCGAAAAGCTGTTGCAGTACTTCATCCTTATCTTCAAACAGACGGTAAAATGTTTTGCGTGAAAGTTCCGCCTCTTGTGACAGTTGCGTAACGGTTATCTCGTTGTAATGATATACTTTCATCAGTTCAAACAGAGCTTCCGCAAATCTTTGTCTGGAATTATCTGCGATACGTGAATTCGTCCTGTTCATTTTCACAACCCTCTTTTATCAGTTTCCAATATGTGAAACATGTGATTTATAAGTCTCATTATTGACAAGTGCCTGCGTATATTATATACTGAAATTATCAGTGAAGCAACTGTGACATTTTACAATTCCGAGGAGTTTTGGTTATGAAAAAATTCAGTAAAATAGCGGCTTTCATTCTTTCCGCTTTGATGGCTTTGTCAATGGCTGGCTGCCAAAGCGGCCCCGGAAATTCCGATTCTTCCTCCGTACCCTGCGACACCTTATCATCCGCCCCTGAAAAAGACAGTTTCAACTTTGCCGATTATCTGGGCGAGGATATTATTGAAATAAGTAAGGTTGAAAACGGCGAACAACTTGACGCCAAATGCGCAACCTACCGCTTCATCTTTCTTTCGGACAAGGTGAATCAATACAAAATCAAAGGCTTTATTTCGATTCCCGTTTCCTGCATGGAAACACGCACGCCCTGCAAATGCCTTGTCTATTGCAGAGGTGGCAACAGCGAACTCGGTGAATTTAAGAAAGACGATACTGCCATGAGATCCGCCTTCACTAATCGCATTGTGATCGGTTGTGAACACAGAGGGGGCAACGGCACCGAAGGAACCGACGAATTCGGCGGTGATGACCTGAACGACGTGATCAGGCTGATTGATTTCTGCGATACCATGTTTGAATTTGCCGATATGGATGATCTCTGCGTGGAAGGCGAGTCAAGAGGGGGACTCATGGCCTATATGACAGCCCGTCGGGACAATAGGGTTAAGAAAATTATCGTGTGCTCCGGCATCAGTGATCTCTTTGCTGCTTTTGATGAACGCCAGGATAAAATGCCCGAAGTCCTTATCCGATGCATAGGCGGCACCCCTCAGGAATTGCCGGAAGAATACGAAAAACGCTCAGCAGTCTGTTGGGCTGATGAAATCAAAATTCCGGTGCTTATTTTTCACAGCAAAGGAGACAAACAGGCCAATTTTGAAACGCAGGCACAAACTATTTACGATAAGCTGAAAGACAGCACGGATTGCACATTTATTACCCATGATGATGATCTTCACGGTTTCCATAACGAGGATATTCCTATCATGGCAGATTGGATAGAACATCACTGATCAGACTGCTAGCCGCGTGGACTGCCGCACAGGAACATAATGAAAGTTTTCAGCGCCCCGCTGTTACCGATTCAACGGTAACAGCGGGGCGCTGTCCGTTATTCAGTTTTGATTAGCGCGGAACTACTTATCTTGCCGCCCGCCTTCTGACGATCAGTCCCATTGAAAGGATGGAGAGAATGGCAAGATTGCATGCCACTGTGATGGGCAGATCGCTTTCACCTGTTCCGGGGGGCGGAGGAGGAGTGGTATTCTCTGTCCATTGTGCCGTAAGCACAACGCTGCTGTCCACCACAATTTTTTCGCCGCCGCTTATCAGTCCGTTTGCCGCGTACACCTTAGGTGCAATAACCGTTCCTCTGCCGCCGGGAGCGGGATTCGGGTCAGGATTGGCCTTCGTCAGCTTCCAGCCGGCGAATGTATACCCTGCTCTGACGTATTTCAGCTCGGGAGCGTCATTGGCGAGAACAGTGTGATCCGCCTTGCCGTCCGCGCCTGCGGTGACATTGAACGAGTGCGGTGTGTCGAGATCTTCGGTGTAGCCCGCATCGCCTTCCTTGAGTCCGCTCCTGTAGGTGATGGTGTAGACCTCCGGCGGAGGAACGATGCCGTCAAAGAAGCGTCCTGTCAGAAGCACATCCGCTTCCGGCATGGTGAATTTTCCGGAATCCGTCAGTGTCAAGCCATCCGGCAATTCCACATTCCATCCGTTGTTCAGTCCCGCAGCTCCTGTAGATTCCGGACGGTTGAGGGCAACCGTGATCTTATATCTCTCCGGCTCATAAACTGCTTTCAGACGGATAGTGAAGCGATTGTCATCGATCTCCGCCCTTCCGCCATTGGTAACCAGTTTGAAATCATTCGGCACGGAAAACGAGCTTACCGCCGCGCTCGAGGAGATATCCGTGCTGTTCTGCAACACATAGCGCAGCCCCTTGTATCCGGTGACCGCCTTGTATGCCTGATCACCGGAATGAGCTGCAGCCGTGCGGGTATCGGATGTGCCGGATAGCCACCATGACAAGCACCCGGCGCTGAACGCCGATCGGCAGGAATCTGCCATCCTTACGTCGGTGTGTCTTCCCGTTCAAAGCTTTTTTTCGCGATAAATTGCTCATAACGATACCTCCGTACAAAAAAATAAAACAACAAGCAGTAAAAGGTTACAAATAAATGATAAAATGATAAAATTATTACAAGACCGGCATTTTCTCTCATCATTATATCACATTAATTTCAAATAGGAAATAGTTTTTTTGTATTTCTAACAATTATGACAGACCTATGGCAGAAAAACAAGATCAAAAAACCCCGTGAAAAGCAGGAAATTACGGATTTCGGCTTCTCACGGGGAGATTTCAGATTTGGCAGAATGGCGGAATTATTTTTTTATTATTCTTTTCTGCTATGTGCCGGACATAAAGCATATCATCGCACTTTTTGTGAAATTTCATCCAGTGGAATCTTACCTTCTCCCTCCCCGAACTCCACTGTCAGGTGGATATGACTGTCATTTATTTGTGGGAAAGTAATGCAACCGTCTCGACATTGGCTGTTCTCGGGAACATATCCACAACAGTGAATTTTATCAATTGCCACCCGGATGTTTTCAGACGCGCCACATCGCGGGCCAGCGTCGCGGGATCGCAGGAAATATAGATGATTTTCTCCGGAGAGGTCTTGTCAAGAAATTCCACTGTGGCTTCCGAGCAGCCCTTTCTCGGGGGATCAACGATCACAACATCAGGCTGAATCCCCTGCTCTTTCAGCTTTTGCGCTTTGTCGTGCGCGTCGCCGCATACAAAATGAGCGTTGGTGATGCCGTTTAGTGCGGCATTCCTGACGGCATTGTCCACCGCGTCAGGAATAATCTCCACGCCATAAAGCGCTCTAGCCTTTGACGCCATGGTAAGACCGATCGTTCCGGTGCCGCAGTAAAGATCAAATAACACCTGTCTGCCGTCAAGGCCGGCGTATTCTGCGGCTTTTTGGTACAGCCGCTCCGCCTGCGCCCTGTTGACCTGATAGAACGACAGCGGGGATATTTCAAATGTCACTCCGCAGAGCATATCCCGTATGGTCTCGCTCCCCCACGCGGTACGGCATTTATTCCCCATGATCACATTCGTCTTTTCGCGGTTGACATTGATCACAATGCTTTTTATCTCCGGAGAAACGGCACGGATTCTCCGCACAAATTCCTCCTCCCGCACCAGTCCGTTGGCATTCACAACCGCGCATACCATCACTTCACCGGTAGCAAAGGCTCTTCGAATGTATAGATGACGGAAGCGTCCCCTGCCCGTCATTTCATCGTATAGATCATTGGACGTATCATTCAGAAAATGTGCGGTTGCCTGCGCGATAACGGAGAAAATCTCCGGTTGAAGAAGGCAGTCGGTAAACGGAATGATTCTGTGGCTGCGTTCCGCATAGAAGCCGAATACCGCCTGCCCTTTTTCGCTTCCGAAAGGTATCTGCGCCTTGTTGCGGTATCTGTCCGGCTCGTCCGCAGGTATGAATTCCTCCGCTTCGATTTCCACTCCGCCTATTCTTTTCATCGCGTCGTTGACCCTTTGCCGCTTTACGCGGCATTCCTCGGGGTATTCCAGATGCCGGAATGTGCACCCGCCGCATTTCGGATAGGAAGGACAATCCGGCTCACATCTTCCCTTTCCCGCTTTGATGATTCTTTTTATCCTGCCAACAGCATAGTTTTTTGATGTTTTAATAATAATCACTTCAGCTGTATCACCCGGCGCGGCATTCGGAATGAATACCGCCATTCCCTCATAGTGTGCCACACCGCTGCCTTCGGCTGTCATGCCGTCGATATCCACCTGAATCACATCGTTCTTTTTGAGCGTCGCCACATGGATCATTCCTTTGAACATTGTAAAATAATACAGTCAACCAGACTGTTATGCCGCTGTCGGTGAGGTGGCGGAATTGTCGGATGCAACGGAAGACGCCGATGTCGGGGATGCAGAGGTGGAAGGCGTTGCCGAGGTGGAGGACGTTGTAGTGGTTGCTGCTATCGCGGAGGTCTCCGAAGTTTCTGAAGTGGTCGAAGCGGCATCAGTTGTGAGGGAAATTGAGGGTGCGCTCGATGTTGTGGGAAGATCAATCAAGTAGGGATTTCCGGAAGTCCATTTGTCGGACGGATCCCAGCCCCTGAATTCTCCGTCGGTATTTCGCTTTGGAACGCCGGCGCCGGCCGGTCCGGATGCTGTCACTACGTTGACCTGCGTTCCGATGGGACAATTGTCGTAAATCCACTTGCTGTCCCGGACGCACATTCTGATGCAGCCGTGAGAGGCGTCCCTGCCCAGCTTATCGTATTCGTCGTCCTGAAGGGTATCGGCTCTTTGTTTGTCATACGGTACGGAATGGAAGAGATAATTATTCCCGATGCTGCTGCAATACTGCCCATAGCAAGGGCCGACCAGCAAGCGCCATCTGTATTTGGCCTTGATCTTATACATGCCGGTTTTTGTGGGGGAAGTCCCTTTTTTGCCGGTCGAAACCGTGAAGCATTTAATCAGCACACTGTATCCTCCTGTGCTGTCCTTTCCGTAAACCGCAGCAGACTGGCTGCCGGTATATACAACAATATAATACTTCGACTTGTAATCGGGACTTTTGATATATTGCATGTTATTCTTTTTGGGTTGCGTCGCCGTCGTGGTTTTTGCGGTCGTTGTCGTGGTTTTTGCAGTCGTTGTCTGCACGGCCGGATTGCTCACCGTCACATTGAACGAAGCAGATTTGCCGCCGTACTTGACAGTGACCCTCTGGGTGCCTGCTTTGGAAAAGTTTGAAGGTGTGCAGGTGAAGCCGCTGGAAATGATCTTGGTAGATTTGCTGGCATAGGTGACAGTCAGCTTCAAGCCATCGGGCGACAGCTTCTCCCCTACCTTATATGCAAGTTTCGTGGGCTTTGATTTGATTCTCACAGATGTGACATAATTCTTCACAGCCACATTGAAGCTGGTCTTTTTGCCCTTGTATTTCACCGTGATCTTCTGCGTGCCCACCTTGCTGAGTTTGGTCGGTGAACATGTAAAACCGCTGGAAACGGTTTTCTTGCTCTTATTTGAATATTTCACTGTCAGTTTCAGACCCTTGGTGGAAAGACTTCCGCCAAGTTTATAGTTCAGCTTGGTCGGCTTGGATTTCACAGAAATCGAGGTCACTTTCTTTGTGGAGGCGAACACCTCCATGCCGACATAAATCCCGCTGGGCAGCACCACTGTCATCAGAGCCAGCACCAGAATGAGGGAAATCATTCGCTTCTTCATCAATCATCCGTCCTTTCATACAGCAATAAGATAAATCATGTCAATTCCCATTCTTCAACGGTTACACATCGCAATTCTCTGAACTGCCTTAACTGTTTATCATTTGTCAGAAAAACATCACAGCCTGCGTCTATTGCCACTGCAAGCTGCAAGGAATCCATCGCTTTGAAGCAGGGATAATCCGCTCTTATCCTCGCTGCCGCCTTTGCGATGTCGACCGAAATCGAAAGCAGATCAATTCCGCATGCATCCGTAAACTCAAAAAACACGTCAATCTTTTCTTGATTATCGGTTCGATACGGATAAACCAGATATTCTGAACAAGTGATAACAGATGACACTATCGTTTTTTCAAAAGACAAAATCTCCTCTAGTATATTCTTCGTTTTATTTCCAAAATGAACGTCGCTGTCAAGAAAATTAATCAAAGGCGTTGTGTCAAGAAACACCTTATTATATCCTGTCATTTTCACGAAGCTCCTTTACATACTTGTCAGGATCATCCGCAAACAATTTCTTGCCGTGCCCCATAAAACGGCTGAGATCAACTTTTTTTTCCGACGGTGTTTCGCTGATATCGGCGGTAATCGTAACTCTTTGTCCCTTTTTCAGTTCTATCTTATCGCTGATCACAATATGGAATCCATCGTAATATCCGTTTACAGTAGTCAACATGTTATTTCCTCCTCGTTTTGAATGATCGTGTCCTTATTCTCAGTTTATCATAACCGTCCGTCTTTGTCAAGCCGGACAGCGGAGAACGGTATGATACGCGGAATGAAGTCACATCATCATTTCTCGCATAAAAATTTCCCCGCCAGACCTTGTTGTAAAGTCTGGCGGGGAATTGATTTGGCTGACTGTAATACGGAAAAGACTTACTTCTTGCTGATTTTCAATTCATCGTCGTAGCTCACCGAAATGCTGTCACCGGGACGGACTTCTCCTTCCAGAATCTTCTCGGAAAGTCTGTCCTCTATCTCCGACTGAATGGCTCTGCGGATGGGGCGCGCGCCGTAGACCGGGTCAAAGCCGTGTTTGGCGATGGTCTTGGCTACGCTCGGCTCAAAGGTCACGTCGATCTCCATCTCCTGAATTCTCTTGGCCAGCGTGCGGAGCATTCTCTCCGCGATCTGTTCCACATCTTCTTCGCTGAGCTTGCGGAATACGATGATGTCGTCCAGACGGTTGATGAATTCGGGGCGGAAGGTGTTTTTCAGCTCGCTCATGACCGCCGCTTTGATATTTTCGTAATCCTGCTGGGCTTTGTTGTCATCCGACTGTCCGAAGCCCATGGCATTCGCACCGCCGGTGATAATTCTGGCGCCGAGGTTGGAGGTCATGATGATGACGGT
>JAFRXY010000084.1 GCA_017441385.1 Clostridia bacterium
CAGCTTTGCCGCTTTGGAGAAATCCGCGTATCCCACCTTCAGCCCCGAAAGGTCGCCCACATCGGCGAGCTGGGACGCGGAATAGATGTAGATTTCCGTGTCGTTCACGCTGTCGAGCGGACAGGTCAGCGTGGTGCGTGTGTTTCTCGCAGAGCGTTCCTGCACCAGATACGAGCCGTACTTGACCGACACATACACGTCGGCGTAGGGCTGAACGGTGATGTTGTCCTTGGCGTAGCCGCGCAGGGTAATGACGTCCGACAGGCTGTCGCCGGCGTTGTATTTGGAGTCGATGTAGCGGAAACGGTTGTAGAGCCACCACTTGCGCTGTTCCGCCTTTGACCCTTGCAGCATGGAGAGATAGGAGGCGTTGCCCTTCTCCACCAAAGGCGCAAGGTATTTGAACCATGCGTCCTCGTTGAAAATCGCCTCCGGCCACTTGCCCTGATGCTCCTCGAACATACGCTCGACTTTTTCATACGAAAGCGCACCGGTGGAGCGCAGACGCTGGTACATCGCTTTCATCTCGTCAAAGAACGCCGCGCGCATATTCTTCCAGAGAACCGACTGCTGCCCGTTGAATACGTCCGCGCCGCCTTCGGTCGTGTCGATATCCTCCAGATCATAACCGAAGACAAGTGCCCCTTCATTGTTGATGCCGATGGCGGTGTCGAAGTCGTAAGGCAGAAAGACAATCTTTTTTTTCATTCCGCAACGTCACCTCCCATGAATGACGGAAACATATTCTTGGCGCGGGAATCCACCATGAGAAACAGCTCGGTGAAAAGGTAGTAGAACATCGCACTGTCCAGCTCCATGTAATCCCCGGCTTCGGCTTTGAATTTCGCCAGACGGTAGGCGGCGGTGTCGCGGTCGTAGGTGTTTTCCCCGAACGTAACAGGTGAAGGGAGTGCAATGCCCGTTGCTTTCTCGGTGTCGGTGGAAACAAGCCACTCCGCAAATTCACGCAGCTGCGCCGGGTCAGAGTAAGGCGGTTCTTCGTCGGGGAATCTCGCTTCAAAATCGCCCAGCCAGTCGTCCCCCGAATAATCGGAGGATTTGTAAATGACCCTGTCGGAGGTGTTGTTGCGGACTTCCCACGATTCATCGCCGGGCTGGAATCCGAAGACTTCCTCGGTGGATTTGTCGTTGTTGAAGTTGTATTTTCCCATGAAGACCGTTTCATTCGTCGCGGTGTTGTGCCAGAAAATAACGATGGGGAAGCCGTCGATGCCCTGACGCACGCGGTCATCCTGCCGCTCGGCAGGCGTTTTGTAAGGGCAGGCGTCATTGTAAAGCCTGACAAGCTCCACGTTGTTCGCCCCTTCGGAAGAAGCCACGTCCGCCTTGAAGCAGAAGGTGGACACCGGGATGGAATTCTCCCTGATGCAGTATTTTTCGGCGGTGCTGCCGTTTGCCATAACGAAACCGCCCTTGAATTTGCCCTTGTAATTCTTGCGCTCGTAATACTGCGAGGAAGTACCCTGCACATCAAACTGCGCCCCGGTGAAAGTAAAACTGCGCTCGGTGTGTATCGGGTCGGTGAAGGAGCCGGAGACGGTCTTCTTGTCGCCCTTGTACTGCGGCAGCTCGTCACATTCCAGAATGAGATACGGCAGGTCGCCCGGAAGCTGCTCCTTGACGATGCTGCCGTATGCATTGTAGACCCGGTTGCGCTGGTAGCGGGAGAGCAGCGTGTCGATGTTCTGCGTGTCGGCGATCATGTTGTCGAGAATCTGCCCCCTCGTGAGGTCGTTGTCGTAGACCCGGATGGCGTAAATATCCACGGTGCAATCGCTGCTCCCGATGGAAATGCCTGCCGGTTCCCGCTGGGAAAAATCGTCTCCGGCGGGATACTGCACCGCGCCGGACATCACGCCGTTGATGTAGCAGCAGATCAGCCGGTTCTCCGACCGCTTTTCCACCACGAAGCTGACGCGGACGTGTTCGTTTTCCTTGAACTGCATGGCAATTTCCGACTGCTCGGAGGTGAGCTGCGCCTTCTGTGCCGTGACCAAAAGTCCTCTGCCGCCCGACAGACAGCTGAGAATCACCGCGTCATAGTCCATGACCTGCCGCGTGGCAAATTCCAGCTCTATCGTCTTACCGGTCGTGCGGAAGTCGCTTTCAAATATTTTGTATGGGATATGCACCCGCGCGTCGCCTGAAACGCGCAGCGCAGTGATTCCCTCGCCGTCATGCTGCCAGCCGTCGGATTTAAAATTGAAGCCCGTCAGTTCGGCGGCAATCTCACCGCTCATCCATTCGGCGCGGTTTTCCTCGGCGTTGCTTCTGCCCTCGGATTTCAGGCAGAGCGCCAGCGCGTCGGTTTCCGCGTGCGCTTCGATGTCGGATGGCGTGACGGTGATGGAAACGCTTCTGCTCACCCCGCCGGAGGATATTTCAAAGGTAAAATCGCCCGCTTCGTCCATGCGGCAGGAATAGTACTGTCTGCCCCTGCCGACCGTCTGTGTGGAAAGCAGAGTGCCGTCCCGCTTCACCGTGACTTCCGCGTTCATTGAAGCCGGATTGTAGACGGAATAGCCGATGTGCAGCGTCGCGTACTGCCGCACGGTAAATTCCGTGAAGGAGCAGGTGACAATCGGCGCGAGGTTCATCGGCTCGACGCAGATCAGCTCATAGTAGAGCGTATTGGAGCGAACGGACGCGCCGTTAATCTCGGCTTCAAACCAGCAGGAGAAGGTGTGCGCACCGTGGCGCTGCTGCGGGATGGTGAAGGACTGCTGCCGCCCCGAAACCGAAGTGACCGCCGTGCCGATTTCCCCTCCGTCCAGAAGGAAATGCACCGTCTTGCTGATATTGCCGGTCGGGACGTAGGGAAAGCTGACCGGACCGGTGTAGGCGACGGTATCGTCAAAAGAGGAAGTGAGCGTCATCAGCACCACGGTGATAGAAAAATTCAGCGTGCGGCTGTTGCCGTAAACGTCCGACACATCTCCGACCCGGAGCGCAGCGTGTCTTTGTCGAGCGCGGCTCTTTCTACCATCAGATAGAAATTGGCGGTGCAGAGCTGCGTGTAATCCTCGGACGGCTCGGAGCCTTCCTGCGGCGGCGTGCCTGTGTAAAGCACGATCTCGCAGACCGCCCTTCCGGCCGCCGCCGTCATCTGCTCCGTGACAGATACTTCCACCGTCTTGCCGTTGAGAGCGCAGTCATAGGAAAATCCGTTGCCGTCCGGCTTGGTTCCGCGAATCTCCGCCCTTGTTCCTGTCGGAAGAATCAGGTCACCCGCGCCGGAGATGAGATTGAGCAGCAGCGTCCGGCTGCCAGTATCGTACTGGCTGACGTGGATTGTCGGCGGAATCCCGCCCGGCGACACGTCAAGCTCTGTCTGTGTGGTGATCATGGCGTTTCTTCTCCCTCCTCATTTTCTGAATTATTTTCATGTTCCGGCTCAGTAGGTGCATCCGGCTCCGTTGGTTCAACCGGCTCCGTTGGTTCATCCTCCGCCAGACCCGTAATAATCCCTCCGCTGACCGTCAGCGTACAGCCGGGAAGATGAAAATCCCCCGTCAGTCCGTCGCCCGAACGAACGGAATCCGCGCTGATTTCGGACGCTTCTACCGTATCGGCTGTAATCTCACTCACCGCCAGTTGATCGCCTGTCAGAGCGGAAATCTCAGCGTTTCCTGCGTTAAAAATCCCGTTGACCATGTTCCATGACACATTGCCCTGACGGTCAGCGAGAACACCCTTTTTAATGACAGATGCGTCCAGCACGCCGGTGATGAATTCGGCTGCGATACTGCCGTCAAGCTCCATGACTGCACTGTACGCGCCGGTGTAGCCCTCGGAAGTGACCGCCATGCCGTCCCGGTTGATTCGCAGAATATTTGACGCGGTGGTGATGTCGTCGGTATCCATCACGAGAATTTCCACCGGCTGACCGTTGGAATTTGTGTTGATGAGAACATTGCCGCCCCGACTGCCGGTCAGGATATTCGCCGCAAGGCTGATCGCCTGGTTGATGGAAGTCGCGGTCGGCACTTCCTTTTTGACTTCCTCCGAAATCGTGCGGATGGAATCATCGAGAGAGGTTTTCACCTCGCCCACCGTCATTTTTTCATACCGTTCCAGAAGCACGTCATACGTCACCGACACGATTTTTGCCTTGTTTTCGATGCCAAGTCCC
>JAFRXY010000085.1 GCA_017441385.1 Clostridia bacterium
ACATACTGAAGTAGCTGTCAGAATTTGATTATTCAGCGGGGGTAATCAGACCTTTGTGTATACAGGAGAATATCAATTCGCCTATGCGTCTGTCTTTTGCCGATTTATGTGAATTGAGCAGCTTACTGATGGTACGCAGAATCTCCTTTGAGTAATCGTCCGGCTTAAGCGGCGGTAAGTCCCTGCCGAAGCGATATACCATCATCTTCCCTACGCGGCGGTCACCGCTTTCAATCAGCCCTTTGTCTTTCAGACTGTTTACCAGATTGCCCGCCTGATCCAGCGTGATTCCGCACCCAGAAGAAATGTCATCGACCGTAAAGCTGTCAATCCCCTTATCCAGAAAGCTCAGAAGCAGTCTGGCGCACGATTGCCTCCGGGAAGAACTGTTTTCAGCTAAAGTTAAAAGCTCATCACGCAGTCGCAGACTGCCTACCTCATCGTCAATGATCTGTGTCGGCGTATAGTCGATCGGAACCTCGGGGGTATATAAAGTCTCAATATCTGTTATTTCTATCTGCTGGGTATCGGTCGGTTCGTTTGTTACTGCGCTTTCCTCCGGATGCTCGACTGCTTCATGTTGCGGCTCACCGGGCGGGATCAGCGGTATTCTTGCTAATTCCGATTCCGATTCGCGCAGACTTTCTTCTTCCCGCTGCGCTTTCAGTTTTCTTTCGTCAACCGCTCTTGAAAGCAGGTCAAGGAAATACTCGATAAAATACGTCAGGTCGCCGCCGTTTTCCTCCCGGAGAATGTTGGCGACCGCTTCATAATAGGCATAGCTCTTTCTGGCAATCAGCGAGGAAAGGCTTACCTCTCCGAAAAAAGTATAGCCCGCTCTGATCAGAATCACGCTGGAGAGAATGCGCCCGAGACGCTCGTTGCCTTCCGGGAACGGCCGCACCGCTGAAATGTAGCCTTGAGCGACCGCCGCCTTGACAAGGGGATGAACGTCCTTTGACGCAAGGAAACCGCAAAGGTCGCCCACTCGTCCGGGCAACGCGTAAGGCGGAGGATATTCATAAACCTCTCCGCCTTCGAGCAGGCTTTCCTCCAACTCAAATGAGCGGTAGTCCTGACCGCCTTCGTCCATGCCGTCGGTGAGAATTCCAACCAGCTCACTCAAGTAATCCTCATCGACCAATCTGTAAAGATTCCCGGAGGCAAAGCCCGCCGCCATTCTGTTGTTGGCGATCAGCTGTTCCTCGACGTCACGGGGTGCTCTGTCATCGGTAAGAAAATTCATCGCGTCCTGAATGGTGATCTGGGAGCCGTCCACATAGCTTGTGTAGAAGACCTCCTCCAGCGGCGAAATGGGAACGGAATCCGTATAAGGGTCAAAGTCGGATTCCGTATCATACAGCGTTTCGATGATTTTTTCGCTTGCCGCCACCATCTTTTCTGTCGTCACATACCAGTAGGGAGCGCCTTTGCAGTTGTAAAGGGGCAGCACGGTGCTTCTGGATCGACGCCTGTTCAGAAGCTCCTGCCACAGAGCGTCGGGTTGTACTCCGAGGGGAATTCTCGTAATCATATCGCGCTTTGACGAATATTGACGATCCATTTGTCTGAATAGCTTTTCACGATCCATAAATAATCTCCTTTACGTTCAGGGTATGTCCGTATCGATTGCAACGGAATTGGTCAGGTCAAACCTGATCGCCTGGTGCGCCGGGAGATACTCCCCGCGGCAGACTCTCGGGCGGTCATCGTCCCATCCGACCAGACGTCGGATTTTTCTGAGCAGGCTCCTGCCGCTGATCTCAATCTGAAGGGACGGTTCCTCCGGCATGACCAGCGCCTGACTGTCCTCAATTGTGCAGGAACGAAGCAGCAGCATTCTTTCCTCATTGTTGATCAGCAGCTGCACCTGCTTCGGCCAGTCCAGCGCTTCCAATACACTCTGGCTGAGAAAAATCGAATCCTCCTGCAGATTCAGGGTGAGCGTTATATTGTTCATTGCACTACCTCCGTGTTTTCATCGCCGACCGGCGGTTTCTCTGGTTCTTCGTCATTAATGTCGGAAGAGATGAATCCCTCCGACAGGTCGATCTGCGTGGAGGCGGTGTGTTCCTCCACATTCATGCCGAATGTTTCAAGCCATTCCTTCGGAAGAATGGGCTTCGGACGTTTTACCTTGCCGGTTTCGGGATCGCGCGTCTGCGGCAGGAACGCTTCTTTTGCGCTCAGATCGAAAAGGTAAAGGCACTCGCCCTGATAGGTGATTCTCATTCCCTGCAGCTTATAGCGATATATTTCTTTCCAGCCCATCAGCTCGTAGAGCTTGGCGGTGAAGGGACGGCAGGTGATCTCCCTGCTTTTTCGCTTGTCCCCTCTCACCACGCACCATCTCACCGCGTCACGCGCTCCTTCGTCGCAGGGACGGATCGCCAGCTTGCGTTCGGTGGGATTGATAAGAAACTGAATGTACGTCGCGTCCTCCAGCTTGCTGATGCAGGAATTGTTGAAGGTGATGCTGTTGCCGCGAATGGTCATAGCCGGGTCAAAGCGATGGGATATGAATTCCCTGCGCACCACCTGATACCCCACAAAGCTGAAATTCGCCTCTTCCGCGATTCTTTTCGCCTCCTGTCTCTCCTCTCGGGAAAGACCGCTGTTGACAGCCGGCGGCTGCGCCGCTCCCGGAAAGGTCGGCTGCCTGACGCCCGTCTGACCTGAACGGTAGCCCTGCCTTTGCTGCGCCCACAGCTGCGTATTATCCGCCATAGATTATGTGACCTCCTTTTTTTCGTCTTGGTGTCTGCTTCTTTTTGGCTGCGATTTTGCCGGCCATATCTTCTCCACGAGCAGCCTGTCGAGGTCGGTGCAGATATCCACGGCGATGTCCATCAGGTCGGCTTTCGCCGCGCCGCTTTTCAGCAATTCCTCATAGGCTTTCCGCATAATGCTTTCGTCAAACGCACCGTAGACCATGCGGCTGGATTCCTCGTGCAGAAGGCACTCGCAGCGGTAAATGTATCCCAGCCAGTAGGCATAGGCAAGCTCGTCCACGTTGCGGTTCGGTTCCTCCGGCAGTTCCGAGAGCGCGGGAGGAAGTCTGAGCTGCTCTGAGGCGTATGCCTGCGAAAGCACAAGGCTCTTGTTGTCATCGTCATTTGTACGTGAAATAATATCGTCTATCCAATAGAGCGCCTCCACGATGGATTCCGGGCTTCGGAGAAGCATGGGAATCCGCAGGAGGTTGGAAAGCTCGTCGTTTTCCATGCCGGCGGAGGACGCGAAGCTGACGTCAAATACGCCCGCCAACTGGCTGGTCATAAAGAGCGGCGCGAACTCCTCCATTGCAAAGCCCATAGACGCCGCTTCCATGAAAAGATTGCCCTGTTTGTGGCAGCAGGCTATGTCGCGCGCGCTGAATCGCTTCTCCATTTTGATGACGCTGTTGTTTTGCGGAGAAGCTCTCGCCAGACGCATCAGGCGTTTGACATTTGCCGATAGCGGACGGCTTTTTGCCGGATTTCTCGATGTCTGCATATTTCATCAACCTTTCATGGATTGTCTGTTTCGGAAGTGCATTCGATATGCGGAAGAGCCGGCGGATCGTTCATGATGGCAAGCAGCAGGTCGTCCACATCATCCGCGTTTACGGTGTGCGTGACGTCAAGCGGACGGGCTTCTGTCATCATATCCCATTCGGAATCAGAGGGAATACTTCTCATGCCGGATTCGTGCCTGAAAGCGGGTTCTCCGAAGGTCTTTCTGCCCACTTCGACCGCCTGCATGAAGCGTTCCTCCATGTCGCGTATCTCCTGCGGCTCGTCATCGTCGGGAGGATAGTAGTAGCTTGCCGCGTCCTCTCGCTCTTCCGTGTTCTGTTCCGCTTCCTTGACGGCGATGATCGCCTCGTCCTTCTTGCTCACAGAACGTCCGACGTAATTGTCAAGGTCAAAAACAAGCACCGTGTGACCGGGTGTTCCGTCCGAAACGGTCTGACAGGGAATACGGAAGGAATAATCCTCCTCCCAGCCCATCACGCTGTAAATGACCTTGCTCAAAGGAGCTGCCCCTCTTGATCTGGCATCCCACGTCATAGCGTTGGGATGTTCCGGAGCACACGGCCGGATGACCATCATGCGCTCGATGGGATTGAGCAGCAGCTCTACAGATTCAACGCCCGGCAGCTTTGCCACACAGGACTTGTTGAAGGTGATGTTCTTCGGCGTGATCCGGATGACCGGTTCATGAACGCGGGAGAACATTTCGCCGCTGACCACCTGAAACGAACGTGTCAGCTCGTCATTCTGCCCCGCGTCAATGTCTTCTGAATCCCTGCCCTCCATCTCGTCCTTGATTTTCTGTTCCGCCGCCGTCAGGTCACGGGCTATCTGTGAAATGCCGTGGTCGTCCACCAGACAGTCAAGCCGCCTGCCGCCCTCCGGCAGATATTCCTTTTCGAGGTCAACGTCGGGTTCGCTGTCGAGTATGCCCATTGCGATCTGGCTGGCACGGTAGTAATCCTCATAATCAAATCCTGCCCATGCGCGGTTCATAGAAATGTATCCGGCAAGCGTTCCGCTGTCAATGATTCTCATAGGAAGATAGGTGCCTTCGTGACCGTACTTCCGGCTGTTGAGAATACGCTGGGCGGCGTTCCACATAGCGCGTGAGACGATGGCGTCGTGGTGGTCGGGCTGGAAATACTTGTTCTTCTTGCCGTTGTTCTTCTTCGCCTTGTGATCCTTATAGTTCGGCGTGTAGGTTTTTCGGGCAAGGACGTCGCCGCAGTGCTTTTCGTTACGCATGGTAGCAACCACACCGCTTGCCGTCCATCGGGTATTCAATGTGCCGTCGCGGCGTCGACCGCCTGTGGGAATCGCCATTTCGGTGAGTACTTCGGCGATTTCCTCCGGGGAGCCGCCGTTGAGCAACGTGGAATACATCCAGCGTACCACGCGCGCCTCGCTTTCATTGACAGCGAGGATTTTCTTCTTGCCGCCGAAACCGTCAGGCACCTCTTCTTTGTCGTAGCCGAACAGACGCGGCGTGAGGAATCTTCCTCTGCTGAAACGCCATTCCAGCGAGAGCAGAATCGCCTCGCTCTTCATGTGGCTTTCCTCTTGTGCCACCATCGCAAGCACGAACAGAATGATACCGCTTGTCTGCGACAGGGTATCGAGATTTTCCTGTTCAAAGAACACCCTGATAGGCGGATCGTGATTCTGCAGGGCTTCAACCCAGCCGATGCAGTCCATCAGATTTCTTGCAAATCGGGAAACCGCTTTGGTGATGATCATGTCGATTTTTCCGTCCATCGCATCCTTCATAAGCTTTTGAAAGCCCTGTCTGTGTGCGGTGTTTGTTCCCGAGAAACCGTCGTCCACATAGCAGCCCGCGTATTTCCAGTTTGGATTTTCCCGTATTTTCTGCATATACTGCGAGATTTGCAGCCTGATAGACAACGCCTGATCGATATCGTCCGTGGAAACGCGGCAATACGCCGCCACGCGCAGGATGCGGTCCTCCTCGGGCGTCGCGCCTGCGGCCGCTATCATGCGGACATTTCTGCCGTCAAGAGAATCGATCTGCCTGACAAGCGCGTTTTTGCTGCGCTGCCGCTCCGATTCGAAGCCGAAACCGATCGGCGCGGTTTTCGGCCGCTCCGCCCGCTCCTGCGCGATCTGCATTACGTCATCCATTCCGTCACCTCCGATTCACGGATAAATTTTTCTGTTTTCATAGGCAAGACCCCTTCAAATAATGTTTTTGTCGGATATTCCGGCACATTCATTTTGCCATACAAAACGCACATTATCCACGTCCGCACAGACGTATTCCGGGCATAAAAAAATCACCCGGTCGGATGACAACCGGGCGACTGTTTTATATATCGTTATCCCTCCCAAACACCAGCTCATACGGGTCAAGCTCCAGAACGGCGCATATTCGCAGACCGATTCGCATGGGACAGTTGGCAATTTTATGCTCGCCGTATTCGTATCGCTGGTACTGGTGTATGCTCATGCCGAGGTCCAGCGCGACCTGCTCCTGGGTGAGTCCCAACTCCAGTCGCCGGTCGCGCAGAATCCTTCCCTCCCTGTCAGACATCGCTCAGCCCCGCCTTGATTTCGGTGCCGTCCTTGAATATCACGCGGATATCGTCCTTGCTGTAAACCACCATGTGATCTGCCATCGTCATCCAATCCTCCTCGCGGAATTCCGTCAGCAGGTCACGCTCCCGAAGCTGCCGCAAATACATTTCTATACAATGCCGGCGGGAGGTCTTTTCCTGAATCTGAGAAGTGACGTGAGCGTAGCGGCTTTTGATGCTGTCGTACCGCTGGGCTAATTGGTTGTAGCGTGTCTGGTATTCATCCTGATCGATGGCAAAGTGGGCGTTCTCCCTGATGCAGCTCTCTATCATGTCGGCGGCGATTTTTATTTCGGTTTCCAGTTCGGCAAGTTCCCTCTCCAAAGCGGACGTATCAAGGCTCCGGCTGAGAACGTCCTCATACACGGCGATGAATTCCTCCCTGCGGTCGATCACCATATTGGCGGCATGGAGGAACAGCTTTTTTATCAGATCAGGCGTCAGAGTAGGCGTCGCGCATTTCCTTGCGCCACTGAACTTGTGATTGCACCGCCAGACTGCCTTGCGGTATTTCGTGTTGGAATGCCAGATTTTCGAGCCGAAGCACCCGCCGCAGTCGCCGCAGATGATCCTGCCGGAGAATACGCTGGTGGCATAGCTGTGGTCTTTGCTTGCCTTGTGCGCCGTAATGATGGTCTGCACCGCATCAAAGGTATCGGGAGGAATGATGGCTTCATGGTTTTCGCGCACATAATACTGCGGCACCTCGCCCTCGTTTTTCTTCTTTTTCTTTGTGAGAAAGTCGGTGGTGAAAACCTTCTGGAGCAGCGCGTCGCCCTTGTATTTTTCGTTGGATAGAATGCTTCTGACACAGCTTGCGTTCCAGACCGCTTTCCCTCCGGGCGTGGGTATGCCCTCGTCGGTCAGGATTCTGGCGATCTGCCCTGTGGATTTTCCGAGAAGAAACATTCCGTAAATGCGTCTGACCAGCTTTGCCTGTTCGGGATTGATGACGAGATTGCCGTCCTCTCCCCGGTCGTACCCGAGAAATCTGCCGAAGGGAAC
>JAFRXY010000086.1 GCA_017441385.1 Clostridia bacterium
CCTTCCGGAAAGGAATCAAGCCCGTCTGTCCGAGCGAGTCGAGATTCTGTCGCAGATACATACCGAATTTGTCGGTAATATCCGCCGCCTTTTCCGGCTGCTGCAAACACAGCACCTTGATGGTGGAAATCGTGTTGAAGATAAAATGCGGCTGAATCTGTGTCATCATGATCTGAATGCGCTGCTGTGCCATGAGTGCCTCTTCATGCTCCCGAACCAGCAACAAATGAAGCCAGACGTAAAAGAACACACTTCCGCAGATGATCGCGGCGGTCAGATAGGTGACAGGAAACCTTAACCAGTTGATTTCAGAATCCAGTATGATAGAACCGATAATCAGCAGGACGTTGAAAATGGGAATGGAAACAAGCCATTTCTGCGCGCGTCCGTATTCTTTGACTGTCAGATAAACAAAGTAGACAAGAAAGATGACGCTGACATTATGACAGGTGTAGCCAAGAGGACCCCGTTGAAAATGATTGCGTTCGTCAATCCAAAAGCAAAGATGTGAAAATAAGGCGGTCAGGTTAATGACCGTATTGACACCGAAAATACACCATGCAGGTCTGTATTTCAATTTGGGATTGACAAGGTAGAAGAACATGATCAGAAGCAGAGGACGCACCGTATATCCGTAAATACTGACAACTGTCCTAAGCAGCGGCCGGAATACTTCCAGCTCAAGGTAATAGCTTGCCAGATTCTGCATAATTAAGCTGAAATCCAGCGCGGCAATAATGAAAATGATTCTTCTGTGACTGGGCTGGATATAACGGTCATTGAGATCCATGAAGGAGAGGCCGGCCAGCAGCATCATCAGCAGCAGAATACACGGCAAATCGGTTTGTATTTTCAACATTGCGGAAAATCACCATTCCTTTTTATTTATTCGGGGATTCCCTGCTTGTATAGTAACGCAGCCAGACCAGTTTTTCAAGTGCGTTGACGGGATTGTTTGAATTTTACAAAATGCGGCAGATCAGAGCCCCGGTTGGTAAGGCAGCATTTCCATTTCCTTCAGGCATTCTCCGTGCGCCTTGTCGAGAATCGAGAGAAACTCGTCCACTTCTTCCTCGGTGTTGTAAATGCCGAAGCTGACGCGGATCATGCCCGGCGTGCCGCCTTCACCGCATTCCACCAGGTCTTTGGCTGCCTCGTCGGAAACGCCAAGCAGACGCCAGACATATGTATGAGCGCAAAATGCGCCTCTTCTCGTGGCAACGCCTTTTTCTGAAAGCTTCATGGCAAGATGCATGGAATTGACGTCGGTCAGATTGAAGGTGACCACGCCTACTCTGTCGCTGATGTCCTCCGTGTCGCCGTAAACAACCGCGTTGTCCATTTTCAGGATTCCGTCGATGAGCCTTCTGACCAGCTTCTGTTCATGCTCGCTGATCGCGTCAAACCCGACCTCCTGCAATATGTCGATGGCCTTGCCCAATCCGACCACGCCGGGGTAATTCGGAGAACCGGCTTCATAACTGGCGGGCGCGTCCTTGTAGTTCTGTTCTTTATCCGTCACGATGGTGACAATGCCGCCGCCGTAGAATTCCGGCATATGCTTGTTCAGCACCGAGGTCAGACCGACCACCGCGCCGCCGCCGTAGGGAGAATACATCTTGTGGGCGGAGAAGACGAAGAAGTCGATGTTTTCCTCCGGCGTTTCGCCGATCATGGAGAATTTTCTGTGCGCCACGATCTGCGCGCCGTCCACGATGATTTTCGCCCCGTATTTGTGAGCGAGCTTTGCCACGCGGTGCACATCGGTGACATATCCGGTCACGTTGGAAGCGGCAGTGACGGCAACATACTTGACTTTGTTCTTCTTGAGCATTTTTTCAAGGCTTTTGTAATCCACCCTGCCTTTTTTATCTATCTCGGCATAGATGACCTTGCAGCGCTCTCTCCACGAGAGGTCGTTGGCGTGATGCTCCATGCGGGTACACAGCACCACGTCATCCTCGCTGGTAATCAACGCGGAGGCAAGCTTGTTCAGGCCGTCGGTGGTGTTGTTGACATAGAAGCAGGTATAATTTTCCTCATCTGCACCGACGAATTGGAGAACCTTGCTGCGGGTGTTGTTGTAAAGATCGGTGGAATAATCGGATTTTTTGGAGTAGCCTCTGCCGATGGAGCCGTACATCTTCATCTGTGCCTCCACCTCGTCCGAGACAGGTTGAAGGGCGGGTGTGGTGGCG
>JAFRXY010000087.1 GCA_017441385.1 Clostridia bacterium
AATAGTGAAGGAAGCGCTTTCGCGCTTGGAATATAGAATTATAAAAACATATGCTTTCGGTTGTGAATCCGGCCGGAAGCATGTGTTGTAATGGGAGTTTTTTCATAATATGTGCCTGATCTCTTTCCGGAATGAAGCGCAAACCCGCCGCGGAGCTGGACAGGCTATTATACTCAATAACGATTTAGCGTGCCGCCTCGGACTTCACAAAAACCATATATGAAAGTTTTTGCTCGTCCTCGGCTGGCAGCTATTGCCGTTATTGAGTATAAAAAAATCTGAAAGGATGTATAAAACACATGACAAAAATCATTCTCTGCGGCTGCGGAGGAAAAATGGGCGCGGCAATTACCGGCATTGTCAATGAACGCGACGACTGCCAGATCGTCGCCGGCGTTGACGTGAACACCGCCTGCTCCCGCGAATACCAGGTATATTCCAACATCGGCGACGTGAAAGAAACAGCCGACGTGATTATCGACTTCTCGCACCCCAGCACGCTGGATTCCATTCTCGCCTATGCCGTGGAAAAACAGGTTCCCGCCATTCTCTGCACTACCGGCTATTCAGAAGCGCAGAATAAACAGATCGAGGAAACTTCCAAAAAGGTCGCCCTCTTCCATTCCGGCAACATGTCGCTCGGCATTAATCTGCTGATCGCCCTCTCCCGCAAGGCGGCGCAGATTCTCGGCGGCAGCTTCGATGTGGAGATTGTCGAGAAGCACCACAATCAGAAGATCGACGCGCCCAGCGGCACAGCCCTGATGATTGCCAAGGCCATCAGCGAGGAACTCCCCTATGAATCCCGCTACGAATACGACCGTCACAGCGTACGCAGAAAGCGCGAACGGGCGGAGATTGGCATACATTCAGTCCGCGGCGGCAGCATTGTCGGGGAACACGAGGTCATCTTCGCGGGTCACGACGAAGTGGTCACCATCGCCCACAGCGCCCAGTCCAAGGGGGTTTTCGCGGCAGGAGCGGTGAACGCGGCGGTCTTCCTCAAAGGTAAGCCGGCCGGACTCTACGACATGAATGATCTGATTGCTGAAGCGTAAATATTGTTAATATTAAATAAAATTAATAAAATTAGATTGTGCGATTTGCGGGTGAGTTTTTCGGTTATTCTTCCCGCAAACCGCATTTTCTTTGTATGAAATACATATGAATTCATTCACCCCCACAGGAAAAACCTTCCGATTTGCCCTAATGGCATTTTCTATTAATAAAAAGTACACATTCGTTATTTTTGCGAATTGACACAGCGGAAAAATTTCAATACAATAGAAGTAGAATTTCAATCATGAAAGGAAGGATTATATGGAAAAATGGATGTTTCTTGCAGCAGGAGTGGGCGCGCTGGCGCTGCTCTACGCCCTGTTCCTCACCATGAGGGTCAAGCGGCAGGAGGAAGGCACCGAACGGATGAAGCAGATCGCCGCTTCGATCAACGAGGGGGCAAGGGCGTTTCTCTTTGCGGAGTACCGCATTCTGGTCATTTTTGTGGCGGTCCTGTTTCTCGCCATCGGCATCGGCCTCAACAACTGGCTGACGGCGGTCTGTTTCCTCTGCGGCTCGGTGCTTTCGACGCTGGCCGGCTACTGCGGCATGTCGGTCGCCACCAAAGCCAACGTCCGCACGGCTAACGCCGCCAAAAAGCACGGCATGAGCAAGGCGCTCTCCGTGGCCTTCTCGGGCGGCGCGGTCATGGGAATGTGCGTCGCGGGTCTGGGTCTGCTGGGCGTCTGCCTGATCTACGCCATCACCGGCAACACCGATATTCTCTTCGGATTCAGCCTCGGCGCTTCTTCCATCGCGCTCTTCGCCCGTGTGGGAGGCGGCATTTACACCAAGGCGGCCGACGTCGGCGCTGACC
>JAFRXY010000088.1 GCA_017441385.1 Clostridia bacterium
ACATGCTTGTTTATACCCTTCCGGTAATAATGACAGTACGTCTTTTGCAAAGTTCATCTTTACCACCCTATTGTATTGTAGCATATTAGTTTTACTTTGGCTATATGAATTTTAGGTTAGTGCATATGGGGCTCTGCCCTGGACCCGGCAGGGATCCAGACCCCTGCACCCCGCGCTCGCGTTCGCTCGCTAATTGGCGCTGCGCGCTTTCTATTTTTTTATATTTTTTAAGGAGTTTTCACTATGACATTCAAAGACATTTTCAAATCCAGCTTTCTCGAAAATATCACAAGCGTCAGCCTTCTCGATATGTTCATCGCGCTCGCGCTCGCCTTCGGTATCGGCGTGTTTATCTTCTATGTCTATAAAAAGACCTATTCCGGCGTAATGTATTCCTCCAGTTTCGGCGTGACCCTCATCGCCCTGACGCTCGTGACAACCCTCGTCATTCTCGCAGTGACAAGCAATGTCGTGCTTTCGCTCGGTATGGTGGGCGCGCTTTCTATCGTCCGTTTCCGCACCGCCATCAAGGAACCGCTCGACATCGCGTTCCTCTTCTGGTCAATCGCCGTCGGCATCGTGCTGGCTGCCGGAATAATTCCGCTCGCCATCATAGGCAGCGTGATTGTCGGCGTGATCCTGCTGCTCTTTGTCAACCGCACGCCCAGCCGGAATCCTTATATCGTCGTGATCCGCTGCGCCGACCACGCCAGCGAAACCGCCGCGAAGCAATTCCTCGAAAGCCGCACCGAACGCTGCATTGTCAAGGGCAAAACCGCCCAGAAGGGACAGGTGGAGCTGAATCTGGAAATCCGCCTGCGTGACGACAACACCGACTTCATCAACGAGCTTTCCGACATGAAGGGCGTGGAAAGCGCGGTGCTGGTGAGCTACAACGGCGATTACATGGGCTGATGATCGTACACATTTTCAAAGGAATAAGGAAGTGATCGTATGTCAACCCATAAAAATATTGACAGAATATGCCTTGCCATTGTCGCCGTGACGGTGGCTGTCGCGCTGGTATTCTGCGGCGCGGCCGCTTCCGGCGTGATTACTGTGGCAGCCCGCGTGATCGGGTACGAAACCCGCCTTTTTGACCAGTCGAAGGTGCATACGTTGGATATTGTCATGGACGACTGGGATGAATTTATCAAATCCTGCGCCAATGAGGAATACGGTGCCTGCGCGGTCGTCATTGACGGAGAAGCCTACAAGAATGTCGCCATCCGCGCCAAGGGCAACACCTCTCTCAGCTCGGTTGCCAACCTCGGCAGCAGCCGTTACAGCTTCAAGATAGAATTCGACCATTACGAGGACGGCAAGAGCTATCACGGGCTTGACAAGCTCTGCCTGAACAACCTCATTCAGGACAACACCTATATGAAGGACTATCTCGCCTACACGCTGATGGCTGCGTTCGGCGCGGACGCTCCCCTTTGCAGCTTTGTCTATATCACGGTCAACGGCGAGGACTGGGGACTGTACCTCGCGGTCGAGGGAATCGAGGAATCCTTCTTACAGAGGAATTACGGCAACCAGTACGGCGAACTCTACAAGCCGGACAGTCTGAGCTTCGGCGGCGGCCGCGGCAACGGCAAGGATTTCAGCATGACCGATTTCATCAATAAAAACAGCGAAGACAGCGAAGACAGCGAAGAAACTTCTTCGGAATCGAAAAACACGAAATCCTTTTCAAAAAATTCCGGAAAAAGCCGTCCGCAAATGCCGGGGAATTTCAACCCGTTCGGTACCGTGTCAGGTTCGGACATGAAAGGGAAAAATTTCGGAAAAATGGGCTTCGGCATGGGCAGCAGCGATGTGAAACTGCAATATTCCGACGATGACTTAGAAAACTATTCCAACATCTTCAACAACGCCAAAACCGACGTCACCAAGGCGGACAAGAAGCGCCTGATTGCCTCGCTGCAATCGCTTTCGGAATATTCCGACATTGAATCGGTGGTGAATGTGGACGAAGTGCTGCGGTATTTCGTGGTGCATAATTTCCTCTGCAACGGCGACAGTTACACCGGCACGATGATTCACAACTACTACCTGTATGAGGAAGACGGACAGCTCTCCATGATTCCGTGGGACTACAATCTCGCCTACGGCACGTTCAGCGGAAACAACGCCACTTCTTCGGTCAATGACCCGATTGACAGCCCTATGTCAAACAATTTCAGCGATCGCCCGATGATGAACTGGATTTTGCAGAGCGCGGAATACACCTCGCAATATCACGCGCTTTTCAGCGAATTTATTAATCAGTTTGATTTTGCCTCGCTGATTGAAAGCACCTACAATATGATTGCGGAATATGTGCAGAAAGACCCCACCAAATTCTGCACCTACGAGCAGTTCCAATCCGGCGTGGAGGCGATCAAGGGCTTCTGCGAGCTTCGCGCCCAAAGCGTCAGGGGACAGCTCAGCGGTTCCATTCCCTCCACCGCCGAAGGACAGACCGCGGACAGCTCCGCGCTGATCGACGCGTCCTCCTTAAGCCTCTCCGACATGGGAACCATGGGAAGCGGAGGCGGCGGATTCGGCAGATTCGGCAGAAGCGGTAAAGGAAAAACGACCGCCGACAGCAACACTGACAACAGCAACGCGAAGACTTCTCCTTCTCCCACGCCGTCCGAAAGCAGCGCAAGCGCTTCGGGTAGTTCCGACAGACAGCCGCCGGAGGGATTCAATGGACAAGTGCCCGGCAATTTTGACGGGCAGTTCCCCGGCAATTTCGACGGACAATTCCCCGGCAATTTCGACGGACAGATGCCCGGCAACTTCGACGGACAGATGCCGCGAAACACAGACGGACAGGATCAAAGCAAAATTGTCAGCGGCTCCGACGCATCAGGTTTCCCCTTCAATCAGACCGGACAGCAGGAAGGCAATCAAGCATTGCTGCTGCTCGTGTCGGTGACAGTGCTGATCGGAGGACTGATCTTTGCCATCAAATTCAGGGAAAGACGTCCGTAATAGACACATAAAAACATTCAGAAAAACCAAAATCGCCGCCTTCCATCCGCATTTCACGGGAAGAAGGCGGCGATTGCTATTTCTGTTGAAAACCGCACAGCCTTCTTTCTTGACTTCCCTCTCCCCGATTGGTATAATAAAAATATCCATCAGAGGAAAGGAAGACAATGCGTCCATGCTTCAATACAAAATCGCCAACAGCGAGGACATCACCGAACTCATGCAAATCCGGCTGGAAATGCTCCGGGAAGTCAATTTTTTATCGAAGGATTACCCATTTTCCGAAGATTTCTACTCGTACAGCCGCGACTATTTCCTGGACGGACAGCACACGACGGTGCTTGCGGTTGATGAAGAAGATGGAAATACTATCGGTTGTGCGACGCTGTGCTATATGGAATTCATGCCGACCTTCTCGCACCCCACCGGCAAGCGGGCGCACCTGATGAATGTCTACACCGCGCCGGATTACCGAGGGCAGGGAATTGCCCGGCGCATGGTGGAAATGCTGATCGAAGAAGCGCGGCGCAGGGGCGTTACCGAGATCAGCCTTGACGCGACCGCTTCCGGCAGACCGCTCTATCGGAAGCTGGGCTTCCGGGAATCAGAGGAATGTATGGTGCTGGTGTTGTGACATGAAAATGCAGTCCGACTCTTTTCTTGCCGGACTGCCTGATTTGCGCTATCTGGATTTACAGGATGTTGTAATAGAGGAAAAATCATTCTATTCTCCTGAATCGGTGAACCGAATGGATTATGCGATGTTTCCTGCGGAGTGATTCATCATTTCCCAACAAACAGACTTCCACCGCCTGTCACTCTCTCGCTCTTGCTTTCGCGTCAAATTCATTC
>JAFRXY010000011.1 GCA_017441385.1 Clostridia bacterium
CAGGGCGTTACACGCTCCAACAGAGGCGTTACGGTTTTCCTTCGAGTTTTTCAAAGGAGCATTCGGTGTAGGAGAGACCATGCTTTACCACATAGGCATTCAGTACATTAAACATCTCCTGCTCGAAATTGAAGGCTCCTATTCTGACCTCGTCGGTGAGATTGTCGTAACAGATCCACTCCTGCCCCGTGGGAGTGTCCTTGACAAAGAGATCGTAGCCCAGCTTTTTCCGTCCTGACTGCTGATACAGAACCGCCTCCAGCCTGACGCACCCCACTGTCAGAGAAGAGACAACCATATCGAAACCGAGAGGCTCCGCCGTTGAAAGAATCCTGCGAACGTCGTTTGACGACTTGATTTTTTCATAGGAATAGCCGTCACCCAACTGTTTTTTCAGCAATTTTCTTTGATTCATTTCCTTCACCCCCATCAGAAATGAAGAGGACTCTGGGCATATCCTTCGTCCTCATCTTCGTCAATGTCATCGTCAGGCTCATCACAATTCCTGAACCAATCGTCTAAATCCGCACGGGAATCTTCGACCTCGCCAGAATCATTCTGATGATTTTCATCAGCACCCGTATAGAAATCTTCATCATCGGTTTCATCTTCCTTCCAGTCATCGGTAAAAGTGCTTTTGCGCTCCGCCATTTCCGCCTTGCTTCTCTCTTTTGCGGCTTCAAGATATGCGATATCGAGTCCGCAATCCCTGTAGCCCTGCTCCACAGTATCGTAGTAATGCTTCGACGGAAGATTGGTCTGCGCCCGCAGATTCATGATGTAAACCATGCCGGTCACCTCATGATTGCCGATCTTCACGGGGATATTCCTCGTGAAATAGTGGTTGGGATATCCCTCATACTGGTGCAAACGGAATTCGTCATAGGGCTGAATCTCCCATATCGCAACCGGAACCCTGCCGCCTTTCTTAGGATCAATGGTGGCATATGCCCCTTCCGGTCTGCCTTTGAATTTGAGTTCGTACCCCTCGACCATGCCCGTCCCGACGTATCTTGCCGTGGGACATCGCCATGCCATTTGTCCCTTGTTGAGATTACTGCCGTAGGCAATATACAGTTTTCTTCTCATATTTCTGGTTCAAAAATCCTTTCATTTACAAAATTTACATCGTCATAGTCGGTGAATCGTCCTGATCGTCCTCGCCCTGCGATTCGATATTGCATTCTTCCGAGGCGTCATTCTGATTAACTTCCTGCAATAATTCTTCCGCGCGGCGTGCCGCAAGGCGTTCCTTCTGGCGTTCCGCCTGCGACGGGTCTTTCCAAGCAATGTTCCCGTCCAGCTTTTTGAGCAGATGATAACGCGCTGTTTTGAACTCGTCGCCGATCATGCCCAGCCGCAGAAGCCACGTGCGGAAGGTGTATTTCTCGTTCTCCGACGTGGTGCGGGAGCGGGAAGCGGACTTCTGCACAAGCGCCTGATGGCTGATCGCAAGGCACAACTGGATGTAGGACTTGACCTCTCCGGCGTGAAGCGTGGAGTTGAACAAGCGAAATTCAATCGTGCCTTTGGAGAATACCGAGTGCAGATTGAGTGCATGGTAGCGGCTGTCATCGTAATGATGGAAGCTCCCGCCGCGCCCGTTGTACCACAGTTCTTCCAGTTCCGGCATGGTGGCCGGGCGTTTCAGATTCACGTCATCGAGGAATCTGGTATCCGCTTTCTTGCAGTAATTCTCCCGCTCGACATTGATATCCAGCGCTTTGTAGAGCAGATCCTCTTTCGCCGCCATGATATTGACGATGTTGCGGAGCGTTTTCGGTGTATGCGGTGCGGCATTGATGTGGACGTGAATACCGCAGGTGTTGTTGACGCGCCCGCCTGCCGTCCTCAGTTTCCGCACCAGTTCCTGAATGGTTTCGATGTCCTCGTAGCGGCAGATGGGCGAGACAAACTCCACCGCGTAGAGCCGGCTGGCGGTATGACCGTTCCGGTTCTGGCAGTTGATGCTTGAGTCGCTCATGATTTTCCATTGCCGCCCCTCGCCGTCGCGCACCGTGTAAGCGTCGTACACCCCGCCGACATGAGTGGCGTCCGTGCCGAAATATCCCGCCAGCACTTGTGCGGCGTTGGCTCTGGTCAGCCCTGTCATTTCGATTTCGATACCGAAATTCTGATCTCTCAACTGCCGCCACCCTCATCGGAAGCACAGTTTTCAGCCGACGCCTGCTGTTTCATGGCAATGAAATCACGCACAGACTGCGGGACGGTTTTGATATACAGCGACTCCATTGTCTGCATGAGCGTACCTTCCACCGTCACATTTTTCTGTGAGGCGTAAAGCTGAAGTGCCGTCAGCCTTTCTTCATCGAACTGAATCG
>JAFRXY010000089.1 GCA_017441385.1 Clostridia bacterium
CCGCGCACAACTGCTGGCGGACAAGACCAAACTCATGGAGGATATCAGCGGCTACATTCATTCCCTCTCTGCCGGTGAGGAATGGGACGATATTTTTTATCGTAATATTTTAAATCAAATCGTAGTTCATGCTGATCGGACAATTGATGTTCACTTGAAATGTATTCCGGAAAAATGGCAGGCGAGAATTTTGCAGGGCAGGGCGGAAATCGAGAAATACAACAGAGGAAATGAAGAAAATAACGGAGAAAATCACGGTAACGGCGAGAATGACAAAAAAATGATAAATCAAGGGGACTCGGAGCCTATATCCGTCAGTATTCCTTTGAGTTCCGCGTAGGGCATGGCGTAGCGCTGGCTGAGATAGCGCAGGGAAGCGCCGAGTTCGCCGTCGGGGCCTCCGTACTGGCTGATAATCATTTGCGCGAGCTTGGGGTTGGGGTTCTTGATGTTGACGGGGTACTGCAATTTCTTTTCATAGCTCCACATTACCGGCACGCTCCTTTCCTGCCATTATTTCCTCTCGCCCCCATGGAAGGGGTGAAGCAGCCGCAGCCGTTCTGCGGGCAATAGTCCCACGGCCACGGGTCGTCGATCCACTGCCAGCGTTTTCCGTTGGCCTTCGGGTTGCTGAGGGGGCCGAATCTGCATTCGTATTCCTCTTTCAGCCGGATGGCGTTGGCGCGGTGCATGTTGAGCGCCTGCATGGCCTGCGCGCAGTCGGGGTGTGTATCGAGGAACAGCACCAGCTCGTACTGCGCGAATTGGCAGGCGGTGAGCTTCATGAGCAGTCGGTTTCTCTCATTCATGCTTTACAGCCTCCTCTCCCTGTGAAGGGCTTGTCAAGCGCGGGGAATAGTGTTCCACGGAACAAACCCTCCGCTTCGTTGTAGGTTCTGCCGAAGGTCTGCATTTCCACGAAGACCATGACCGGCAGATTTTTTTCGCAGCCGCAGGAAGTTTTCGTGTCATGATCGCCCATGGTTCCCATGCAGCCGCAGGAAGTTTTCGTGTCATTGTCGCCCATTGCACCCATGCAGCCGCAGGAAGTTTTCGTGTCATTGTCGCCTATGGTTCCCATGCAGCCGCAGGATTCTTCCTCAGCGTCGGAGGCAAAAATATCCTCATAATCGCATTGTGCCTGCATGACCGAACGCCTGATAAATTTGTTGTAATCGTCCTGCAATTCTACTTGCTCCTTTCGTTTCTGATCAATTGATAAAAAGCTATCTTCCGTTCAACCGAATAGTATATGCTTTTCTCTATCATAATATTCCTGTTTTCGCGTTGTGCCACATGAAAAAATCCCTGTTGATCACCGGAATCTGATGACCAGCAGGGTTCTTAATTTTGAAATTTTACGAAAGGCTGTTTAAAAATGCCAGCGCGTCCGCGGCGTTGGAATCCGGCTTGACCTTTTTCATAATTTTCAATATAACGCCGTTTTCGTCGAGAATAAAGGTGGATCGCACGACTCCCATGCTGATCTTGCCGTAGAGCTTCTTCTCCTGCCAGACGCCGTAGGCTTCGATCGCCTGACGTTCCGGGTCGGAGAGCAGCAGGAAGGGAAGCGCATGCTTCTCCGCGAATTTCGCGTGAGACGCGGCGGAATCCCTGCTGATGCCGATGACCTCCGCGCCGATCGCCTTGAATTCATCATATAAGGCGGCGAAGGCTTGCGCCTGACGGGTGCAGCCGGCGGTGTTATCCTTGGAATAGAAGTAAAGCACGACCTTCTTCCCCCGGAATTCCGAGAGGCTTCTTTCGTTTCCATCCTTATCGGTCAAGGTGAAGTCGGGGGCTTTGGTGCCTGTTTCGAGCATGAGAAAAATACCTCCTGAATGACTGTTTGATATTGATTGTATTATAGCGCAAAGTAGAAAGAAAAGCAATTACTTCCTTCCCTTGGCGGAAAGAAAAATCTTCGTCTCGCCTTCGTTGAGGAAGGACTGCATCTTCCGGGCGATTCTGGGATGAGCAAGGGAAGTCTGAACCATCGTGCGGAGGGAATCGCCGCCCCGGTAGCCGTGAACGACATGCAATTCCGTCACGTCGCCGCCCAGCCTGTCGAGCAATTGCAGCAATTCCCGCCGTGCCTGCGCGGGATTCATGCCGTGAATGTCGGCTGTCACGACGGTTCCGTTTCTTCTGACGGTCATATTGTCTCATCTCCATTGAATTTTTATATGAATTCTGATATAAATTTCATGCAAAATGAAAAAATCTATTGATTTGTGACTAAAATATATTATAATATAATTACATACATATTGCAATGGGTATGTGTGAAATTCATTGAACATTATTTCATTATTTTCATTTTTTTCATGAATGAAAAACCATCACCCACAGGAGGAAACGAAAACCATGGATATAACAGAATTTGTAGATTCTTCGCTCAGAATGTCGCCCGACAGCGAGTACGCCGTTTCGGAGGACGCCATGCTGGACATCATCGACTGTCTCCAGAACAGCAGCTTCTACGGGGACGAGGGCGCCACCATTGAGGAACGGCTCACCACCCTCTGCGACGGCAGGCATCCCTATTGGGAGGCCTTCCAGAGCCGCAAAGGGCCTATCTACATCGACTGCAAATGCTCCGCTACTGTCGGCGGCAGGGATGTGGAAATCGCCCTGCAATTCGGCATCGGCGACGACCGCCGCAGTTACGCCCTTCTCGCTATCATGCTGGACAACCGCGCCCAGACCGACGACTACATCGACGAATTCCTCAGCATGATAAGGAAACTATAGGCGCTCGCGTTCGGCTCGCTTAGAGAATAGTGAATAACCAATAGTGAATCGTTTCGGAGCGTTTCGCGCCGGAATATAAGCGTTCTATATTTTAAGGCGCGAATGCGCCTTCTGAAGTCCAAACTCCACACTCCAAACTCCACACTTGAAGAGGCTCCACTTTTTATGAAAGGATTGAATAAAAATGAAGGAAAACATCTGCACCATTCCGGTGAACGAGGTTTTTGAAGTGCATGACGGCTGCCCGATCTGCCGTATGCGGGACATCATTGAAGCCAAATACATCGACTACATCACCGGCCCCGCCATGATGGAGCCGGATATCCGCATGGAAACCAACCGCGCCGGATTCTGTGAGCGGCATTTCGGCATGATGCTGACTTCCGGCCGCGCCCGTCTGCCGGTTGCGCTGACGCTGGAAAGCCACCTCATCGACGTGAGGGAAAAGCTGCTCGCCAAAAAGCCGGACAAGAAGATGCTGGAAGCAATGGAAACGCTGGAACACAGCTGCTTTGTCTGTGAATACATCGAGCCGCACCTCGCCCGCGCCATTGAAACGGTCTGCCTGAGCTACAAAAACGAGCCGGAATTCCGCAAGCTCTATGAATCCCAGCCCTTCCTCTGCCTGCATCATTACCGCATGATGATCCAGAACGCCAAGAAGCCGCTGGGCAAGGACTACGATTATTTTGTCGAGGTCACGCGGAAACTGACCAAAAAATACGCCGATTCCCTGCAGGAGGGCATCACCCAGTTCCGCGACGCTTTCGACTACCGCAACGCAGGCAAGCCCATGCCCGCCGAGGCGAGGACTTCCATCGAAAGCACCATCGAATTCCTCACGTCCCGTCCCGCCGCGACCCGCAAGGAGGAAAAGAAGCCGGAGGGGCAGTAATTCAAAAAAAGACAATCAATCCCATTCTGGAGCTGATAATGTGTTAAATTTCAAAAAAATCGCAAATTCCGGAAGATCGGAATCACCCGCCGGACGGAAGGTGTTTCAGTCTGCGTGCAGTCTGATGCTCGCCCTTTCCATGCTGACGGTCATTGCGGGCTGTGATAAGGAAAATGGAAAAACGGACGACGATGCAGGCAAGACTGTCATCATCTATGAAATCCCCGATGACGACGGGGAAGTCGGGGAAGGAGGGGACGTCGACGAAATCGAGGACGATACGCAGGCAGTCGAATACAGCCCGTCGCTCTATTATGACTACTGGAATAAGAATCTCGTTTCAAAATACGGCGCCGCCAAACCGGTCAAGGTCAGCGATGAGGAAAATGAGTTTGCCATGGTCACGGGTTCCGCCAGCGTACGTATCGCCGATATCGACAATGACGGAAAGGACGAAATGATTCACGTCCTTCTGGGTCAGTACGGGGACAACAAGGACTCGATGATTCTGGAAGTGTATGAATTCACAGGCGGCAGAGTCAAAAAATCAGCCTCCGCCGTCATCGACGAGAGCATGACATACTATGGAAACGGCTCCGCCTCGGTATTCCTCAGTTGGAAGGACGGCGAATGCTATCTCTGCTTTGAGGAATTTGGCGATTTATTGGGCGAAGCCAGATTGACCGAGTACCTGATTCTGCAATACAACGGCAAGGACTTGAAGCATTGCAAGAGCATTGTGGATCCGGGCTTCACCTCCGAGAGGGCTGTCTTCATGGAAACCAAGGGGAAGAGCTTCAAGGCGGACAAAAACGGCGTGAGCGTCTTCCGCACGGATTATGACGGCTGGGAAACGCTGTTTTACGAAACCTATGAGGAGAACGCCAAGGTGACCGGCAATTACGCCGATTACAAGAAGGCGCTGACCTCCGAGCTGAGCGAATACGGCATTTCGCTGCAATTTTCGGGTAGCGTCAATCTCGGTGTGAAACAGAACGCCAAATCGGTGACGAGAATTTGCCGGCATATCATCACCTATGTGGATAACAACGACAACACCGTCACTCTGAACGCGGTTCTCTGCGATTACACCGGCTGCCTGTACCATCTGGATGAAGCCTTCTCCCAAAGCGTTGAGCTGGACAGCAAACGTCAGTACAACATGAATATCTATCTGAGCAATTTTGCCGAGGTCGATCTTCCCTCCTTCATCGGCATGCCGGACACCAACGATCTTATTTCATTCGGAATCTATCACAACATCAAGAACAATTCCGCCAAGACGGTGGACACCAAGGTCAGCGACGAATACAGTTACAGAATGAGCATCAAGAACATCTCCTCCAAGATCTACAAGTACTTCCTGATCCGCACTGTCGAAAGCAATTATTCCGCCTATGCCAAGAGCGACGATTTCATGACCTACAAGAATGGCTACCTGTATTCTACCGACGTGTTGGAAGGCGCACCGTGGGGCGACTTCACGGTGGTCAGCAAGATCGAGTCATTGGGCGGGAATATTTACAGGGTCACTTTCAGCAATTATGATATCAACCAGTTCTACGACAGGAAATCGGGAGAGGATGAGCCGTATTCCCTCACCCCGGCGGAGGTCAAAAAGCTGAAATTCACCAAGGACAAGGAAGGCACCGCCCTGATCTACGCCTCTGATCTTGCCAAGAGAGCCACCTACCGGCTGCTGGCCTACAATCTGAAAGGCTGAGGACATTCGTAAAAAATTCCTAAAGAAATTCCTAAAAGGCTTGCAATTTCATTTGCAATATGGTATAGTATAGTTGATCATACACAGCAGTGCAGACTGCGGTTACTTCGTATCAACAACGAGAGGTTGCGGGTTCGAATCCCGCCGGGGCGACCATCGCCCTGTAGCTCAAGCGGTAGAGCGCTAATGTACCGCCTTCGCCTTTTCTCTGTGTCTGATCACCTTCGCAAATCATTCGCACAGCAGTGCAGACTGCGGTTACTTCGTCACGCCGTATGTTGCGGGTTCGAGTCCCGCCGGTTCATTGCAACCGTAACTCAACAGGTCAGAGTAACGGCCCCATAGTCCGCATTCGATTTATTCTCTGTGCATTATGTTTTACAAATTAAAAAATATCACACAGCAGTGCAGGATACGGTTACTTCGTATTTCATAGGTACATAAGACGCCGTATCCGATGCTTCTCTGTGTGATATTTTTTCATATTCATACAATGATGGGTTATTTTTTGTCAGCCGCTCTGATGATGATCTGCTCGATCAGCACCGTGACAGCGACGTAGGCCGCGCAGATGATTCCCATATTCTGACCGACGGAAGCCCCGGTATACGCCGCGCCTTCCTTTGTCAGGGTATAGATATCCAGACCGTACAGCGATACGTTCAGGCTTTCGGTGCCGCTTGCGTAGGCGTCGGTATAGCCGAAGTAGATGACGGCCGCCATGGCCGCCATCGCCAGTCCGAATCCGGCGGCCATGGCAATGATCAGCGCGATGATGTTTCTTTTGCGGTTCATACGGTTCACTCCATTCTTATTGATTCTGAATCGGCTCAGAAATTCGCTGTGTCTCATATCCAGCATTTTATACAGAAGCAACCCCACCGCCGTTCCGGTGGTATTGAGAATCAGGTCATCGATATCCGTCCATCGGGGAAGGAAAAGCTGAATGATCTCGATCGTCAGTGATGTGATGAATCCGGCGGCTATCGTTTTCGAGTCGGAAGTGCGCCACAGCAGAGGAACGCAAAAGCCGATCGGCACAAACATAAGGATATTTCCCAGATAGTCAATCAACAGACTGTAAATGAGGTGGTACTCGAACAAATCCCTGTAGAGGTAGCAGAATATGCGGAACGGAATCAAGGCGGTATTGTGTTCGCCGTTCATGTCAAAGTCAATGCCGTTTCCGGTAAAGGCTATATCCGGAAGCACGGTCTGTGAAGCCAGTCCGACGGCAAACACGACAAACAGGCAGAGCGCGGTTTCATGTTTCCAATTGGCTTTCAGACCTCTGACGCTCAGCACAATCGGTCTGAAATAAAGATAAACCGGCAGTACCAGCAACATAAACGGAAGCATGCCGGACAAATGCCCGATAACGATTTTCATTGGTTGCTTCTCACCTGCTTTTCACACTGAAAAACTACTTCGTGCCGAAGATTCTGTCGCCCGCGTCGCCGAGACCGGGAACGATGTAGGCGTCCTCGTTGAGATGGTCGTCGAGGTTGCCCACATAAATGTCGATGTCGGGATGAGCTTCCCGCAGGGCTTCCAGACCTTCGGGTGCCGCGATAATGCACATGAATTTGATGTTCCGGCAGCCCTTTGCCTTGATGAAATCCACCGCCTGAATCGCCGAACCGCCGGTTGCCAGCATCGGGTCAGGAAGAATGACCAGCCGCTCCTCGATATGCTCCGGCAGCTTGCAGTAATATTCGTGCGGCTCGTGGGTGACTTCATCGCGGTAAAGCCCGATGTGTCCCACCTTCGCGGTCGGAACGAGAGCGAGAATGCCGTTCACCATTCCCAAGCCCGCGCGGAGAATCGGCACCACCGCCAGCTTTTTGCCCCAGATCATGGGCTGCATGGATTCCGCGACCGGACTCTTGACCTTCACCAGCTCGGTGGGCAGGTCACGAAGGGCTTCATAGCCCATCAGCATGGCAATTTCCTCCGCCAGCACGCGGAAGTCCTTGGTTCCGGTATTTTCATCCCGCATAAGCGAAATCTTGTGCTTGATCAGCGGGTGATCCATAATAACTACTTTTGACATGTTTGTGTATGCCTCCTTAATTTTTCAGGTAAGATTGGAAATCGGAAAATAGTTTCTTGGAAAAATTTTTAAGATATGTCTGGTCAAATTCGTTTTCAAAATCAAGTTTCTGCGTGTGACCCTTCAAATCCGAGCCGCAGATTGTTCCCTTTATTTTTATCCGCCCGCTTCTGTCCGCACTGAATCGGAGATAGTCCTGTGCGCCGTAAGGTTCACGCAATTCCGCCGTTCCTGTGAGCGTTTCGAATAACTCGTTCAGCGTGAAGGCGAATGCGGCAAGGGCTTTCACGTCGATGTCCATGACGGCGTCCTTTACCGAAAAGCCGGAGCTTGCCAGAGTGACATGCAGATTGGTATTGACCGGATAGGAAATATCTTCTTCGCTTACCTCCGGATTCCATTCCAGATGGAAGTTTTCTGTTGTGATGCTGTACATGGTTTGACTCCGCTTCTTTCTTTTTTCGCCTGACACGGTTGCTTGCATGGGGTTCCTGCTTCCGTAGTCGCCTGACCTTGTTATCTGTTCGGGTTGGTCTTGCTTTTGGCGGGGTTCCTCCGTCTGTAGTTGCCCTGCCTTTATCGTGTTCTTAGCCCGTCTCGCTCGGTCGCTGCGCTCCCTCGTGAGGGCTCTGCCCCATATGCACTAACCTAAAATTCATATAGCCAAAGTAAAACTAATATGCTACAATACAATAGGGTGGTAAAGATGAACTTTGCAAAAGACGTACTGTCATTATTACCGGAAGGGTATAAACAAGCATGTTGGGAAACA
>JAFRXY010000090.1 GCA_017441385.1 Clostridia bacterium
ACATGCTTGTTTATACCCTTCCGGTAATAATGACAGTACGTCTTTTGCAAAGTTCATCTTTACCACCCTATTGTATTGTAGCATATTAGTTTTACTTTGGCTATATGAATTTTAGGTTAGTGCATATGGGGCTCTGCCCTGCACCCGGCAGGGAACCAGTCCCCTGCACCCCGCGCCGCTATCGCGGCTAATTATGCGCTTCGCTATGCTTTTTCCATCTTTTCTTTGCTTACTTCCGCCAGCGCGGGCGTATTCGGCTTGACGGCAACTGTCTTCACGCCGTCCTTTTCCTCGGCGGTCACGATAATCTCGTCCGGCAGAGTACCGGAGGTTTCAATCACCAGATTCGCCAGTTTATCCTCCACTTCCCTGCGGATGAGATTGCGCAGGTCGCGGGCGGACGCTTCGCCGCCGATGACATTGCCCGCCAGCAGTTCCACGGCGCTGTCGTCGATCGTCAGCTTCACGCCGCGTTCCGCCATGGAATCAACATATTCGCCCATCAGCAGGCGGGATATCTTGCGGTAATCGTTCTCGTCAAGCTGACGGAATACCACGATCTCGTCCACGCGGGCGAGGAATTCCGGCCGCAGGAATTCCTTCAGTCCGGACATCGCCTTTTCGCGGGAAATGTCGTCGGAAGTCTTGTTGAAGCCTAAGGAACCGCCCTGATGATTGCTTCCGGCGTTGGAGGTCATGATGATGACGGTATTCTCAAAGCTCACCGAACGTCCCTGCGAATCGTTGATCTTCCCCTCGTCGAGTATCTGGAGCAGAATATTCATCACGTCGGGGTGGGCTTTTTCTATTTCGTCAAAGAGCAGGACGGAATAAGGCTTCCGGCGCACTTTCTCGGTCAGCTGTCCCGCTTCGTCGTAACCGACATAGCCGGGAGGCGAACCGATGATCTTGCTCACCGAATGCTTCTCCATGAATTCACTCATGTCCAGCCGGATGAGCGTTTCGGGGGAATCGAAAAGCTCGTTCGCCAGCACCTTGACAAGTTCGGTCTTTCCCACGCCGGTCGGCCCCACAAAGATGAAGGACGCGGGACGTCGGCGGGGGGAAATCTGGGCGCGGTTGCGGCGTATGGCTGCCGCGACCAGCCGGGTGGCTTCCTCCTGCCCGATCACCTTCGCGTTGAGCTTTTCTTCCAGTGTGGTGAGCTTCTTGAATTCGTTTTCCTCCACGCGGGAGGCCTGAATGCCGGTCCAGAGTTCTATGACCTTGGCCAGATCGGCTTCGGTCACCTGACCGCCCATCGCTTCCGGCTCAATCTCCGATAGTCTTGCCTTGATCTGAAGCTCCTCCGTATGAAGCTGCGCCAGCTTTTCAAAATGCTTCTCTGATGTATCCTCGGTATCGGCCTGCAGCCTGTCGCTTTCCTCCAGCACCTTGCGCAGCTTTATGTTCAGCCCGTCGAATTCCGCCATTGCCTTGTTGCCGAGCGAAGCGCAGGCGCAGGCTTCGTCCAGCAGGTCGATGGCCTTGTCGGGCAGGAAACGGTCGTTGATGTAGCGCTCGGACAGTATCACCGCACGCCTGACCAGCCAGTCGCTGATCTTCACGCGGTGATGCACCTCGTAATACCCCTTGATGCCGAGAAGAATTTCCACCGTATCCTCCACGCTCGGCTCATTGACACTGACCGGCTGGAAACGGCGCTCCAGCGCGGAGTCCTTCTCGATGTACTTGCGGTACTCATTGAAGGTAGTCGCGCCGATCACCTGCAATTCCCCTCTGGAAAGAGCGGGTTTGAGAATGTTCGCGGCGTTCATGGAACCTTCCGCGTCGCCCGCGCCCACAATGCTGTGCACCTCGTCGATAAAAAGCACCACATTTCCGGCGCTCTTGATGTCGTCGATCAGACCCTTCATGCGGCTCTCGAACTGTCCCCTGAACTGCGTGCCGGCCACAAGGGCTGTCAGATCGAGGCGGTGTATCTCCTTGTTGGCCAGTCTGAGCGGCACGTCGCCGGACGCGATTCTCAGCGCCAGCCCTTCGGCAATGGCGGTCTTTCCGACTCCCGGCTCACCGATCAGACAGGGATTGTTCTTGCTCTTGCGGCAGAGTATCTGAATGACACGGTTGATCTCTTTGTCCCTGCCGATGATGGCGTCGATTCTTCCCTCACGCGCCTTCTTGGTCAGATCCTCGCAGTAATCGCCGAGAAAACGGCGCTTGCTGTCCCGTTTGCCGCGCTTGCGCTTCTTGGGCTGACCGTCGGCAAACTGCGCTCCTCCCATCTCAAAGCTGCTGCCAAAGAGATTTTGGAAGGGATTGAATAATCCGCCGCGTTCCTCTTCCCCGTTTTCGTCGGAATCCTCGTCGGATTTTTCTATATCCTCGATCTTTTGCGCCAGCTCGTTCTGTTTTTCCGGATGGCCGGCGCTGTCGTATTCTTCGGAATCGTCGGATGATTCCTCGCCTTCCTCGCCTTCTTCGACCTCGTATTCTTCCTCATCATCGTCATATTCCTCTTCGCCGTCATCCAGTCCCGGCATTTCGTCAAACAGCCCGGGGAAAGGCAATTCCCCGTTTTCGGCCGCCTGAGCCATCTGCTCCTCCATTTCCTCAATCATTTCCGCGTTCAGTCCGAATTGCCTGATCATGTCTTCAATATTCGGCAACCCGATCTTGCGGGCACAGGTAAAGCAATATCCCGCCGTCTTGCCCGGATGGGCTGAATCGGTGGCGAAAACCACTGCTTGTCTTTTTTTACATATCGAACAGAGAGGCATATTTCCTCACACTTCCTTTCATCCACACGCCGCAGACCGTTCCGCGGCTTAAAAAACGCTCTGCCCGCATGGGGGCAGAGGTTTTATTTTTCTTCAGATTTTTTAGCTTTCAGGCAATTTCCTTATCCGATTTTGTTTTTTTCAGCTTTTCCTGTTCAAAGTCAATCACACCGGAAACATATTCGCCCCGGAGAATTTTCAGAGCCATGCGGAAATACATTCCGAAGGCCGCCAGCATCACGACGGCCGCGAAAGCGGCAATCGAAGGAACCAGAATATCCAGATTCGCATCGGGAGCAAAAATATTCAGCGCCACTATCGCTATCATGCTGGCGTAAAAAATGACTGTGGCGACCTTTCCCCACCACTTTGCTTTGACCAGTTTTCTTCCTTTCTTTACGATGACAAGTCCGCCTATCGCCATCAACAGTTCCTTGAGGAACATAATGCCGAGGGCGAGGGTGATCCACGGATAATTCTTATGATAGACAAACCACATGCTTACCACTACCGCGCCGAGGGTCAGCTTGTCAGCCACCGGGTCAAGTATCTTGCCAAGCTCTGTTTCCTGATGCAGCTTACGTGCCAGAAAGCCGTCAAACATATCGGAAAGTCCCGACAGCACCAGCACGATTCCCGCATATGGGTAATACTGCGGCCCCATGATAAAGAAAACGCAGAAAACCGGAATTAACACTATGCGAAACCCCGAAAGGGTATTTGGAATATTCATGCTCAACATTCACCCCATTCTGAAAAAGCAAAGTCAGGCAATGATGCCTTCTCCCAGAAACAGCATGATCAGGTTGTTTTCACTGAACAGCCGGAATATAAACGACTGCGTATACAGTTCCGGACGGAAAAGGATAAAATCAGGCAGAACCGGTCCCACAAGCTGTATCACAGAAAGAATAATCAGGAAAATCACAACGATTCTTCCCGCGCCCAGCACCATTCCGTTGGTGGGAGAAACAGCGGCGCGGTCGGGATTGTAGAAATAGGCTTCAATGGTGGGATAAAATGCCCTCAGCAGTCTGTAACAGCCCGCAAAGGCAATGGAAAAGAACAGTATCCTCACAACGCCGTCTATCACAGGACGTGCAAGAATATCCACTATTTCTCCGGTCGCCGTGGAAAGATCACCCGCGAGCAGTTTGTTGAGCTGGTTCAGGTTTTCGCCTGAGGTGGTGTGATAAATCCGCGCGGCATTGTTTACCATAGCCGGCATACCCGACATAATTCTTTCGATGGAATTCATGCTGGTATCAACGTCGCCCGAAGTGGTGACGATAGACTCCACACGGTCAATTATGACAGGACGGAAAAAGCTGGAATAACAGAAGTCCCCCAGAAAAACGCCGATCGGCACCGACACGATGGCTGACGAGATAAACATCAAAGACTCCACAGCGTTCCTGATCTGCGATTTGACAGCACACTTCTTAAACATGTATATGAAGAACACTATCGTAGCCGCGTCAAGCAACAATCCAAACATTGCTGATTACTCCCTTCATGTTGACAACCTGAACAATGAAACTTACCCTTCATGTTATGATAACATAAAAACACCGTAATAACAACCTTGTTCAAACAAAATTAACAATTTAGTGTTTTTCGCCGATCAATTCCCTACATCTACTTCCGTCAGATACATTACGCCCTTGGCAAGGAGCTTTCCCTGAGATGAAACAATTTCCTGACAGTCCGCCGGAACCTTCGCCTCTTTCACAAGCTTGCCCTTGTAATTATAGCAGCTTACGGTTGACTGGAACAGCAGACTGATTCTTCCGCCGCCAACATCGACATAGGGGGATGTCATTTCGGTTTCGATTGCTGCGATTTCACGGCAGCTGCTGTCAAGAACCACCACGGAAGCATTGCGGCCGTCGGAATTGCTTGAAAAGACCAGCGCAATGTCGCCGTTTTCGCCAATATCGTAGCTGTTGAGAATGCGTTCGTCATAGCTGTAGCCCGAATTGCGGTTATTTTTTACATCAAGCGCTGCCACCATATCGTCGCCTATCGCCACAATGCGGGAATTGCCGTCAAATTCCACATCCATTATCAGTGTGTCCTCAAAGGAAAATTCCTTAAGATTTTCCTTGGCGCCAACTTTCTGCACGATGACAGTAGAAACAAGCTCCCCGTTTTTGACCGAAACGCCGCTCAGCGCAATGTACCTGCCGGAAGGGCTGATGGCCACGTCGGATATTTTATATTCCACCGATTTCCATTTATGCTTGGCCTGACCGGCAGCGGAGAATACAATCACTTTGGCATTGGTTGTTTCGCTGTTGGTAACCAGCACAAAACTGCCGGATTCCGAAACGGCGGCGCATATAATGGAATCCTCCGCGGTGCCTTTGGAAATCACGCTCGAAACGGTTCTGAATGTATAATCCTTCCCCATACGGTCAAAGAGAAGCGAATACACGCCGGAAGTTTCCATTGCGGGAGAGGCAAAGCTGTGGCTCTCCGAAACGACTTCCCTTCCCTTGCTGTCATATACCGAATACGTTGTATCGGTAAGCAGCGCCGTCCCTTTGACGACATTGGAAACCCTGACGGTGCGGCTGCCCGCAATCTCTTCGGCAAAGCCATGTCCCGAAGCCTGTAAGAAAGCACATTTATCGCTGAATCCGTATCTTAAATCGGAGGGTCTGAAGCTCGCCCCGACAATCATAAGCATCAGCAGAGCCACAGCCGCCGCAGCGACAACCGCGCCCTTCGCCGCCAGCTTCATCCGGTCATTGCCCGGAAATCCTAAGGAAATGCCGGCTTTTTTTGCGATTTTTTTTGCTTTGCCCTTTATTTCATGAGCCTTAAGGCTTTTGGGGTTCTTTTTGTTCTGAGTATTCACTTTTTCAGCCATTGGCATATTTCCCTCCGTAAAGTATAATCCATTCACATTAACTCCTTATGAACTGAAAACAGTTCATAAGAGTTATCTCATATTATATCATATATTCTCCGCTAATACAATACCTTATTCAGATATAATCCGCAGGCGTCGGCGGTAAATCCGGCTTGGCCTCGGTCTTTTGAGGCAATAATGGACGGAATGGAATCGCGGGTCAGCCTTCCGGCCGACATCTGCAGCAGTGTGCCCACCATGATCCGCACCATGTTATACAGAAATCCGTCGGCGGTTACGGTGAATTCTATCATATTCCTGTCCTCCGGCAGCCGCCTGACAGCGCACTGTGTCACCCTGCGCACTTTGTCCCTGACGTCGCTGTTCGCCGAACAGAACGCGGAGAAATCGTGTGTTCCCAGATACCCTTCCGCCTGACCATTCATGAATGCAGCGTCCAGAGGATATTTGTACCACAGCGCCCTTGCATGCCAGAAGGGATCCCGCAGGGGTGCATTCAGAATCAGATAGCGGTACTGCTTGCCCTTGCAGCTGTAGCGGGCGTGAAATTCATCCGGCACCTCCTGACAGCCGAATGCCGCTATGTCGGCCGGCAGTTTTGCGTTCAGGGCCAGCGGAAGCCGGTCGCACGGAATCATGGAGGCGGTGTGAAAGCTGACGCAGAATTCATTGGCGTGAACGCCGCTGTCAGTGCGGCTGCAACCGATAATCGGCACATTTTCCTTCAGAATGTCTCTCAGCGCCGTCTGAAAGACAGACTGCACTGTACGAAGGTCATTCTGCACCTGCCAGCCGCAGAAATTTCTCCCGTCGTATTTGATTTTTACCATCAGATTGCGCATATTCACCCCGCCTTTGCGTTTTTGAATTGTAATGGCCGCCGGCATAATTGTCAAGATCGGAATAAAAAACCACGGAAATCACTTTTGAAAAAAGGAAAGCGCGCAGCGCCAATTAGCGAGCTTGCGAGCGCGGGAGTCGAGGGGGTCTGGACCTCCTCGCGGGTCAAGGGCAGCGCCCCTCGCTGTAACTTGCTAGGACAAAAATACACCCGGGCGCAACAAATAAAGTATCTAATCCGAAATCGTTTTGCTTTGATTTGCGATGCGGCAAAGTAAATTCCAAAGGTTTACCAACTAAAATTGATTTCCCTGAAAAAGAACGCAGCCGTTATCGTCACGGCTTTTCAACGGCACGCGAAAACGGCTGCGTATTGCTGTAATAATTTTGCAAATTGTCTGCTGTCAGACTATTCAAAATAAGGGTTTCCCTGCGCCCATTTGTCCGAAGGATCCCAGCCGCTGTACCTGCTGCCTGTTTTCCGCTTCGGCACACCGGAACCGGCGGGGCCGCTGTCAGAAACGATGCGGACCTGTGTGCCGATTGCGCAATGATCATAGATCCATTTGCAGTCGCGCACGCACATTCTGATGCAGCCTTTTGACGCCGGTTTGCCGAGCTTGTCATATTCCTCGTTTTCCAGAGTGGAATAATCCCTTTGATAGTATGGCACGGAATGGAAAAGGTAGCTGTCGCTTATGGAACTGTTATACTGTCCGTAGACATTTCCCACCAACCAGCGCCAGCGGTATTTCGCCCTTATGTGATACTTTCCCGTGCGGGTCGGGGACGACTTCTTTCCCGTCGAGCAGGTGAACACCTTAACCTGCTTGGTATAATCGCCGTTTTTGTCCTTTTTATACACCACCGTGGACTGACTGCCGATGTACACCACAATGAAGTACTTGGCGGATTTATCCTCCGGCTGAATCTTCATGAGCAGCTTGTCCTTTTCCTCTTCCGTGGAAGTTGTGGTCTTGGTTGCAGTTGTAATTGCAGTTGCGGTCGTGGTCTTGGTTGTCTTGGAGGTTGACGCAGAGGCGTCTTTCTTTTGGGAAGCGGAAGACGTCTTGGATTTGGTTGTCTTTCCTGTATCGGAATCATCTTTCTCCTTGCAGCAGGACGCCATGACCCAGCCGGTTTTTCCCTCTTTCAGCTCGACCTCGCACCATTTTTTGTTATCAGAGCCGGTCTTGGTGGAAAGAAGCGGGAAGACCTTGCCCCGGGAAGTTCTGCCGATAACGGAAAATTCCCTTCCTGCGCCGGAACGGATATTGACCGGCGAAACCGTAATTTCCACGCTCCTGCCGTCCCTGTCTGACTTTGAGGTATTGGCTGCTTTTGCTGTTTTTGACGTTTGCGCGGTTGTTGATGCTTTTGTAGTCTGCGCGGTTTTTCCCGAAGTCGTCGCGGTCGTTGCGGTGGTTTCCTCCGCGTTGTCGGTTTCACTTGCGCACGACGCCATAATCCAGCCGGTTTTACCGTCGTCCATGGACACATGATACCAGAGCCTGCCGCCGGCATCCTTATCCTTGGAAATCAGTCTATACACCTTTCCTCTGGAAGTTCTTCCGATGACTTCGAATTCGGTTCCCGCACCGGAACGTATATTGACCGGTGAAACGGTAATCTTTACCATTGTCCCGGACGGCGCTTCTTTTCTGGTTGTCGTTGTAGTTGTAGTCTTTTTGGTTGTGGTTTTCTTCCGGGTGGTTTTTGTGGTTTTGCTGGTTTTCGTTGTTTTAGCGGAACGGGAAGTCTTTTTCGGGGTTGTGGCAGCTGCTGTTGAGGTTGTGGAGGGTGCGGCGCTGCTGTCGTCATTGTCAGCCGGAATTTCGCTCACATCCGCGGCATCTCCTTCAGAATACTTCTCGCTCTGCAGGAAGGTAAAGGATTGTCCCCTTAATTGAAAGACCGCTCTGCGGGTCTGGAAGAATCCTAAAACAGCAACGCTGACCACTATCACAAAGCAAACAATCTGTGTGACAGCAGCGGAACCGGATGCATTGCTATTGAGACTAGATTTTTTTTTGCCCTTTTTAACGGATTTCTGACTCATACCTTTTCTCCCCATCAGTAAAGAAAGACCAAAAAATACTTCCGACACTTTTGGAATTGACAACTTTACATATTATTATAATATCCCGTTTTGTGGAATATATTAACTTATTGTAAATCTCACGAATTAATGATAAAGATATTCTTCACATCTTTAAAACATTCGGCAAAAATACAGCTTCTATCTCCTTTTTCCGATAATTACGAACCGTTCCGCCCGAAAATATATAGGTCGAAAAGATTGAAAAAAACGGCTGACTGTGGTAAAATGAATGGAAAGAATTTTTGCAAAAAAGGAGAACGAAAAATGGTCGATCATGAAAGAATCGTCAAGGCGGTAACCGAAATACTGGAAGCGGTCGGTGAGGACACTTCGCGGGAAGGGCTGCTGGAAACGCCCGAGCGCGTGGCGAGAATGTACGAGGAGGTATTCAGCGGTCTGCACGACGACCCGAAACGCCACCTGAAAATATTCAATGAGGACGACAAAAACGGTGAAGTTGTCATCGTGCGGGACATTCCGCTCTACTCGATGTGCGAGCATCATCTTCTTCCCTTCATCGGGAAATGCCACATCGCCTACATCCCCAAAAACGGCAGGATCATCGGACTTTCCAAATTCGCCCGCATTGTGGACTGCTTTGCCCGCAGACCGCAGGTGCAGGAGCGGCTGACGTCACAGATCGCCGATTTCCTCTATAAAAATCTGGAGCCTATGGGGGTAGCCGTGGTCATTGAAGCGGAGCACCTTTGCATGACCATGCGGGGCGCAAGAGCGGCAGGCAGCTGCACCCAGACCAGCGCCCTGCGAGGCATCGTCCGCAGCGACGCCCGCACACGCAACGAGGTTATGACCCTGCTGGCGGGAGGGAAGACACTTTGACGCATTTGAAACAGCCGAAAATATGGAAGATCGGCGGCGAAAGGGAAATTCTGCTCGACCGCACCTGCATCATGGGCATACTCAATGTCACCCCCGATTCCTTCTCGGACGGGGGACATTATTCCGATGCGCGGTCCGCCGTTTCCCGCGCCTACGAAATGGTTTCACAGGGTGCGGACATCATCGACGTGGGGGGACAGTCTACCCGGCCGGGACACACGCCTATTCCGCCCGACGAGGAATGGAACCGGATTGAACCGGTGCTTCGGGAGCTTTGCGGCGACAGGAATCTCATCATTTCGGTGGACACCTATTACCCCGAAGTGGCGCTCCGGGCAATGGAATGCGGCGTGCAGATCATCAACGACGTGACCGGATTCAAAGACCCGCTTATGCGAAAATATGCCGCGATCCACAGGGTCGGATGCGTCATCATGCACAATATTCCGCTCGATGAAGAGGCGGATGTGTGTTCCGCGCTGGTCGATTTTTTCACATCAAGAACAGAAGAATGCTTGCATGACGGAATTGAATGGGAAAGAATCTGCCTTGACCCCGGGGTGGGATTCGGAAAGAGCTATGAGCAGAATCTGGCTATTGCGAAAAATTTCGGTTCTCTCTGCCTTGAAAATTATCCCATGCTGGCGGCCGCTTCGCGAAAGCGGGTAATCGGCATGTCCTGCGGCAATCCTCCGGCGGACAGACGGATGCCCGGAACCGTCGCCTATCACACCGCCTGCATTCTGGGCGGCGCCAATCTCATCCGCGTGCACGATATCGCCGAGTCGGTGCAGGCGGCCAGAGTGACGGACGCTATTATCCGCTAAAGCGGCCATCAACAAACGGCAAAAGCCCCCTGAGATGAGTCTTGATCACAAGCCTGTCTCAGGGGGCATATATTCATATCAGGAAAAATTACTGCTGGGGCGGCTGAGGAACATAATTCTGCTGCATCATAGGAGGAACGCTCTGGGCAGCCTGCGCCACTCTTTCGACGGATTTCATGCAGGATTTCTTGGGAACAAACGCATAGCCGCCGTCCAGTGACATATCAAACAGACCCACAGGGCCGAGACCTGACGAAATCCATGCTGTGATTACCAGCAAATTCGGCTGATAGAGCAGCTTCATGAACTTCATAGCCGATGCCAAACCGGTTCCCTTTTTCCAGACGACTTCATCCCTTCCCATTTCGGTGTGTTTGGTTGGATGAAATCCTTCATTTGCCAGACATGCTCTGACAGCGGCATCGACCGCATTGGGATCACCGTAAATGGGAACCTGTACAAATGTGCGGATTTTTGTGTGGGAAATCGAATATGTGGGATTGTTCTGCATAATAATACCTCCAAGATGTGATATAACAGATATCTGCGATAATATTGTACAATATTATTCTACGGTTGTCAACAATTATTATCAATTAAAAATCCGGAACGGCGTGCGTTCTTGACACACCGTTCCGGATTCATGTTGTCTTTTACCAGCACAGGAAGAATGACTCCGGATGCTTACCTCGGTCTGTCCTGCGCCTTGTTTTTTCAAAAAGAAAGGCTTATTTCTTTGCCTTTTCTTCCTTCTTCTCCTCTTTGGTTACCAACTCAATGATGCACATCTCGGCAGCGTCGCCTCTGCGGGGACCCATCTTGATGATGCGTGTGTAACCGCCGTTGACGCCCTCATACTGAGGAGCGATCTCGTCAAAGAGTTTCTTTGCGACGGTTTCTTTGGTAACGAACGCCATGACGTTTCTCTTATTGGCAAGAGTGTTGGTCTTAGCCATTGTGATCATCTTTTCAGCCAGAGGCTGTACTTCCTTTGCGCGTGTAACGGTGGTCTCGATCTTGCCGTTTTCAAAAAGGAAAGTTACCATTGCTCTGAGCATCGCCAGTCTGTGATCGGAAGTTCTTCCGAGCTTTCTTGTACCGGGCATGGAATTCACTCCTTTACTACTTGTCTGTGTCTAATCTGCCGCGGGGAACGCAAGGAACGCAAGTTCCTTATTCGTCCTCCTTGCGCAGTCTGTAGCCGAGGGATTCGAGCTTTTCAACTACTTCCTCAAGGCTCTTTCTGCCGAGGTTACGCACTCTCATCATATCCTCTTCGGTCTTGCTGATGAGATCCTCGACCGTATTTATTCCCGCACGCTTGAGACAGTTGAAGGAACGGACGCTGAGATCCAGCTCTTCGATGGTCATCTGAAGGACCTTCTCGCTGCCCGTGTTGCTTGTCTCAACCATGATTTCCTGTGAAGAAACGCTTTCGGAAAGATTTACAAACAGATTGAGATGCTCGGTGAGCACCTTTGCGCCGAGCGAAACAGCCTCCTGCGCATTGATAACCCCGTTTGTCCAGACTTCCAGCGTGAGTTTGTCGTAGTTGGTGACATTGCCGACGCGGAAGTCGTCGACCCTGTAATTCACCTTGACTACAGGCGTATATATTGAATCGACCGCGAGCACACCGATGACATTCTGCTGCATGATCGCCTTGTTCCTCTGCGCCGAAACATAGCCGCGTCCGCTGTCCAGCACGATTTCCATGTGCAGCGAAGCGCCTTCGGCGAGTGTGGCGATATGCATGTCGGTGTTGAGAATTTCGACCTCGCTGTCGCATCTGATTGAACCGGCTGTGACCTTCAGCTCGCCTTCACCTTCGGCGCAGGCGGCGTCTATCTGCACGGTCTTGGGGCCTTCGCCTTTCAGTCTGGCGGTAAGTCCCTTCAGGTTGAGTATAATCTCAGCCACATCCTCCTTCACACCGGGGATGGTAGAAAACTCGTGCATAACACCGTCGATCTTGACTGAATTTACGGCAACGCCGGGAAGCGACGACAGCAGAACGCGCCTGAGCGAATTGCCCAAGGTGGTTCCGTAGCCGTTTTCAAGCGGTACCACGACAAATCTGCCGTAGGTTCCGTCTTCGGCCAATTCTTCTGTCTCGATTCTGGGCTTCTCAATCTCCATCATTCAAAACCCCTCCTTATCAAGCATACAATAGATGCACCTTTGTATATTGTTTAATGAACGTAAGCACAATGCCATTGTCGAATAAAACAAATTACTTGGAGTAGAACTCAACGATGAGGATCTCGTTGACCGGAACGTCGATGTCCTCTCTCTCGGGCACCGCAACGACCTTTGCCTTGCCGTTCTCCTTGTTCAGATCAAGCCACTTGGGAACCACGCGGCCGGCTGTCGCTTCGAGAACGTCGGCAAACATATTGGACTCCTTGGTCTTTTCATTTACTTCGATGACGTCGCCTACTTTTACCTGATAAGAAGGAATGTCAACTCTTCTGCCGTTGACAAGAATGTGGCCGTGGGTAACGACCTGTCTGGACTCTCTTCTGGTTCTGGCAAAGCCAAGACGGAACACGACGTTGTCCAGTCTGTTTTCCAGCAGAACCATGAGGTTGGTACCGGTCATGCCGGGCTTTCTGTCCGCCTTCTCGTAGTAGGCGCGGAACTGCTTCTCCAGCACGCCGTAGATAAACTTTGCCTTCTGCTTCTCACGGAGCTGCACGCCGTATTCGCTCTTTTTGCGGCTCATACGCTTGGGCTCTCTGTGAGAGGACTTGTATATCCCCAAATAAGAGGGGTCGAGCTCGAGCGCTCTGCACTTCTTAAGAATAGGGTCTCTGTTTACTGCCATGTGAAGTTCCTCCTTTAATTAGACTCTTCTGCGTTTGGGCGGACGGCATCCGTTGTGCGGAATGGGCGTCACGTCCTTGATCATGGTGACCTGAAGGTCTGCTGCCTGCAATGCTCTGATTGCGGCTTCACGTCCCTGGCCCGGACCCTTTACATAAACCTCGACTCTCTTGAGGCCGTGCTCCTTGGCGGCGTTGGCTGCTGTCTCGGCAGCGGACTGAGCCGCGAAGGGAGTGGATTTCTTGGAGCCGCGGAAGCCGAGTTCGCCTGCGCTGGCCCATGAAATGACGTTGCCCTGAGTGTCGGTGATCGTGACGATAGTGTTGTTGAAAGTAGACTGGATATGCACTGCTCCGCTTTCGATGTTCTTACGCTCACGACGTCTGCGTGTTGCTGCGCCCTTTTTGGGTGTAACTTTAGCCATAATTCGCTTACCCTCCTACTTACTTCTTCTTGTTGGCGATGGTCTTCTTGGGACCCTTGCGTGTACGTGCGTTTGTCTTGGTTCTCTGACCTCTTACGGGAAGACCCTTGCGGTGACGTACACCGCGATAGCACTGAATATCGATGAGTCTCTTGATGTTGAGCGAGACATTGCGGCGAAGGTCGCCTTCCACAATCAGGTTGTGGTCGATATAATCGCGGAGCTTCTTTTCATCTTCCTCCGAGAGATCGCGAACTCTGGTGTCGGGATTAACACCTGTTGCAGCGAGAATTTCGCTTGCTCTTTTGCGGCCGATACCGTAAACATAGGTAAGACCGATTTCTACCCTTTTATCTCTGGGCAGATCCACACCGGCTATACGAGCCATTCGTTAGACACCTCCAAATATTGCGTCGGGAATCAGCCCTGGCGCTGCTTGTGCTTGGGATTTTCGCAAATAACCATAACGCGACCCTTGCGCTTTATGATTTTGCACTTCTCGCAAATTTTCTTTACAGAAGGTCTGACTTTCATTTGTATTTGCCTCCCTTATACTTATGCTCCTCGTGACTTACTTGGAGCGCCATGTGATTCTTGCCTTGGACAGGTCGTAGGGAGACATCTCCATCTTGACGCTGTCGCCGGGCAGTATTTTGATGTAATTCATTCTCAGCTTGCCTGAGATGTGCGCCAAAACCTCGTGGCCGTTTGGCAGTTCTACCTTGAAGGTAGCGTTGGGAAGCGCTTCCTTGACGATACCGTCTATTTCAATTACGTCTTCCTTAGCCATAAGAAAAACCTCCTCGAACATGGATTGGGTACAGATTCGTATGCTTCAATTGAATGACGCCGCCCGACCGGAATCAGTCGGGGTCAGGCATTGTAAGAATCACGGGGCCGTCGGCGGTAATCGCCACGGTATGCTCAAAGTGAGCCGAGAGCCTGCCGTCCGACGTGACGACTGTCCAGCCGTCGGCGAGCTGCCTTACGCCGGGTCTGCCCTCATTGATCATAGGCTCAATGGCAATGACCATGCCTTCTTCAAGGCGGATGCCCCTGTGAGGAGTTCCGTAATTCGGTACGCCGGGATCTTCGTGAACACTTGCGCCTACTCCGTGGCCGGTGTATTCCCTCACCACCGAGTAACCGCGAGCCTCGGCATACTTCTGGACAGCGTGGCCTATATCCCCTATGCGGTTGCCTTTGACCGCCTGCTTGATGCCCATGTAAAGGCTCTCGCGGGTGGTGTCAAGCAGCCGCTGCGCCGCCGGGGTAATATCCCCGCAGGCGAAGGTATAAGCCGAATCGCCGTGATATCCGTTGATATACGCGCCGACATCGACGCTCACAATGTCGCCGCTGCGGATGATCACATCCTTGCTGGGTATGCCGTGGATGACCTGATGATTAATTGAGATACATGCGCTTCCTTTAAAGCCGTACAAGCCGAGGAAGGAGGGTTTTGCTCCCTCTCCCTCGATAAAACGGCGAATAACAAGGTCAAGCTCCTTGGTGGACATGCCGGGTTCAATGGCCCGGCCGGCCGCCTTCAGAGCGTTGCCCGTTATTCTTCCTGCTTCTCGCATGAGCATGATTTCTCTGCTCGTTTTCTGGATGATCATAGGAAAATCAATCAGTCTTCGAGAGCGCAGAAGGTACGATAGGTTGTGTCGGCGACAGTGTCCTGACCGTCCACTACGCGGAGAAGACCCTTCTTCTCGTAGTAGGCCTTGAGGGGTTCTGTCTGCTCGTGATAGACCTTGAGTCGGTCGGCAACCGTATCGGGGTGGTCATCCTTGCGCTGGATCAGGGTGCCGCCGCACTTGTCGCAGACGCCTTCCACAGCCGGCTTCTTGGAAACCAGATGGTAGGAGCTGCCGCAAGCTTCGCAGACACGGCGACCGGACAGTCTGGAGGCGATGACCTCGTCGGCGACATTGATGTCGAGCACCTTGTCGATCGAGACGCCCATGCTGTCAAGTGCCTCGGCCTGAGCGATGGTTCTCGGGAAGCCGTCAAGGATAAAGCCGTCCTTGCAGTCGTCCTTGGCAATGCGCTCCTTGATGATGTCGATGACGACTTCATCGGGAACCAGCTTGCCGCTTTCGATGAACGACTTGGCTTTGAGACCGACCTCAGAGCCGCTTTTCAGCGCTTCTCTGATAATATTGCCCGTAGAAATCTGCGGAATGTGAAGAGCCTCGGAGATTTTCTCCGCCTGAGTGCCCTTGCCGGCGCCGGGAGCGCCCAAAAGTATAATCTTCATATTTCTGTATCATCCCTGTCTTTAGATAATAAGTCATGTACCGCAAACCTGCGGTTATTCAAAAGGAACGCTTTCGCTGTTAATTAGTCAAGAAAGCCTTTGTAGTGGCGCATGAGCATCTGGCTCTCGATCTGGGAAACCGTCTCGAGGGCGACGCCCACCAGAATCAGTACCGACGTACCGCCGAAGCTGATGTTGATGTGAGTAAAGCTGCTGATCACGATCGGAAGAACAGCGATCACGCTCAGGAAGAGCGCGCCAATCAGGGTAATGCGGTTAATTATCTTGCTGAGATAGGCGATGGTGTTCTTGCCGGGACGAATGCCGGGAATCGCACCGTTGTTCTTGTGAAGATTATTAGCTATTTCAATCGGATTGTACTGAATGGTTACATAGAAGTAAGCAAACGCGATAATCAGAAGGAAATAGATAAACGCGTAAAGCAGGGAGTTGCTGTCAAATACGCTCCACACCTTGTACCAGAAGGAATTGGGATAGGTCTTGCCTCTGTAGACCAGCATCTTGACGGTTGCGGGAACCGAGATGATAGTGGAAGCGAAGATGATGGGCATAACGCCCGACATATTGACCTTGATCGGGATGAAGGTCTTCTGACCGCCGACCATCTTTCTGCCCTTGATCTGCTTGGCGTACTGCACGGGAACCTTGCGCTCCGAATTCTGCATGAACACGATGAACCAGATGACGAAAAGGAACGCAATGCAAAGACCGGGGATCGCGAAGTAGTAACCTGTGCTGCCCTGTTTTGCAAATTGCCACCAGAGCCGGAAGGTGTTGAACACCTTGGGGCCGCTTGCGACGATACCCGTAAAGAGCAGAATGGAAATGCCGTTGCCGATGCCCTTCTTGTTGATCTGTTCGCCCAGCCACATGACCAGCGCGGTGCCGGCGCAGAAGCAGGTGACGACAAAGACCGTAACGAAGGTGTTGACCCATTTGGTGCTGTACTGGAAGACGACGTTGTAGCTCTTGAGCATGAGGAAATACATAGCGCCCTGGAACACACCGAGCCCGATGGTGGTGGCACGGATGATGTTGTTGAGCTTCTTGCGTCCCTCAGCGCCTTCCTTCGCCAGCTTCTCCAGAGGAGGAATGGCGACGGTGAGCAACTGGATGATAATCTGCGCCGTGATGTAGGGTCCGATACCCATCGCAAAGATGGTAGCGTTCTCAAACGCGCGGCCGGAGAGCATATTCAGATAGCTGATGATGTTGCCCGTATCACCCTGGTCGGTGACGGTGGTCATCATGTCCTTGAGCAGCTGGGCGTCGATGAACGGAACCGGAATCGCGGTGCCGATGCGGAAGATGAATACGATGAGAATCGTATAGAGGATTTTCTTGCGGAGATCAGGGATTGTAAAAGCATTTCGGATTGTCTGAATCACTTTTACATCACCTCGGCCTTTCCTCCTGCAGCCTCGATCTTCTTGGCTGCGCCGGCGGTGAAGGCGGCTGCCTTCACGGTGAGGTTCTTGGTGAGCTCGCCGTTGCCGAGGATCCTGACGCCGTCAAGCTCCTTCTTGATGATGCCCTTCTCGATGAGTGCGACTACGTCGACCGTTGTGCCGTCCTCAAAGACATTGAGCTTGTCAACATTGACCTCTGCATACTGCTTTGCAAAGATGTTGTTGAAGCCTCTCTTAGGAATTCTTCTCTGGAGAGTCATCTGGCCGCCTTCAAAGCCCGGACGCATGCCGCGGCCTGCTCTGGCCTTCTGACCCTTGTGACCTTTACCTGCGGTCTTGCCGTTGCCCGAACCGTGACCTCTGCCAATGCGCTTGACGTCGCGGTTGGAACCTTCGGCGGGAGAAAGATTGCTTAATTTCATTGTCTTCGCACCTCCTTGCGTTATGCTTCGGTTACCTCGACGAGGTGGATAATCTTGTTGATCTTGCCCTGTGTCTGGGCGTTGTCGGGCTGAACGGTGGTGTCACCCGGCTTTTTGAGACCGAGGGAATAGGCTGTTGCGATCTGGTCCTTCTTGGAGCCGATGAGGCTCTTAGCAAGTGTGATTTTCTTTGCCATGATGCGTACCTCCCATTAACCCACGATTTCTTTGACGGTCTTGCCTCTGACGACAGCGACCTCCTCCGCAGTGCGGAGACTGGAAAGACCCTGAACGGTGGCTCTGACAACATTGTAGGGGTTGTTGGAACGCAGTGCCTTGGTTCTGATGTCCTTTACGCCGGCCGCTTCGAGAACGGCACGGACGGGACCGCCGGCGATAACGCCGGTACCGGGTGCGGCGGGCTTGAGCAGGACTTCGCCTGCGCCAAACTTGCCGATCACTTCATGCGGGATGGTCGAACCCTTGAGAGAAACCTTGATGAGGTTCTTCTTGGCGTTCTCGATGCCCTTGCGGATAGCGTCCGGAACTTCGCCCGCCTTACCGATGCCGAAGCCGATAATGCCTGCGCCGTCGCCGACAACGACAAGAGCCGAGAACTTCATGATGCGGCCGCCCTTAACTGTCTTGGAAACGCGGTTGATTGCTACAACCGACTCGTTGAGCTCCATTTTGGATGCGTCAATTCTTGCCAAAGTAGCTCCTCCTCCTTAGAACTTGAGTCCACCCTCGCGGGCGCCTTCGGCCAGTTCCTGTACACGGCCGTGATAAATGTAACCGCCTCTGTCGAAAACGACTTCCTCGATGCCCTTCTGAAGAGCGATCTCGGCTATCTTCTTGCCGACCTTGCGGGCTGCTTCCTTATTGCCGCCATTGCCCTCGAAATCCTTGTCGAGGGAGGAAGCGGAGCAGAGCGTTACGCCCTTTGTATCATCGATGATCTGAGCATAGATGTTAGCAGAGGAGCGAAATACATTGAGACGGGGGCATTCAGCTGTACCCGAAACTTTACCGCGCACTCTCTTGTGACGGCGGATTCTTGCCTTGTTGGTATCAACCTTTTTAACCATTTCAGATTCACTCCTTTACTTACTTCTTCTTGCCTTTACCGGTCTTGCCTTCCTTCTTGCGGACGTACTCACCGGTGTATCTTATACCCTTGCCCTTGTAAGGCTCAGGCGGACGCTTTTCTCTGACTTCGGCGGCAAACTGGCCAACCTGCTGCTTGTCGGGTCCGGAAATGACGATCTTGTTTGCCGTGGGGCAGTCGATCGAGATGCCGGGAACTTCAGGCATGATGACCTTATGCGAAAATCCGAGGTTCATCACGAGCTCCTTGCCCTGCTTCTGAACCCTGTAACCGACGCCGATAACGTCGAGCTCCTTGGAATAACCCTTGCTGACACCTTCCACCATGTTGGCAACCAGTGTGCGGGTAAGACCGTGGAGCGAACGGTTGAGCTGTTCGTCGTTGGGACGCTCTACCTTGATCTCAGCGCCCTCTACCTTGATTTCCATGTTGGGATGGAAGCTCTTGGTAAGTGTGCCCTTGGGACCCTTGACTGTAACAGTCTGACCGTCGATTTTGACCTCTACGCCGGCCGGAATTACGATAGGCTTTCTGCCAATACGTGACATCTGTTCGCCACCTCCTTACCAAATGTATGCGAGGACCTCGCCGCCGACATTCTCGACTCTGGCCTTCTTGTCTGTCATGACACCCTTTGAGGTGGACAGAATCGCGATGCCGAGACCCTTGAGAACCTTGGGCATATCCTCAACGTTTGTGTATACTCTGAGACCGGGCTTGGAAACTCTCCTCAGTCCGGTGATTGCGGGCTGCTTGCCTGCGCCGTACTTAAGAACGATTCTGATGGTGCCCTGAGAATTGCTCTTGTCGTCGATGACAGTGTAGCTCTTGACATAGCCCTCGTCTACGAGGATCTGTACGATCGCCTTCTTCATGTTGGAAGCGGGAACGTCCACTGTCTCGTGCTTCGCCGTACTGGCGTTGCGAATTCTTGTGAGCAGGTCTGCAATTGTATCAGTAATCTGCATGAATATTTACCTCCAATCCGGCATTACCAGCTTGCCTTTTTCACGCCGGGAATCTGACCCTGGTGAGCAAGCTCTCTGAAGCAGATACGGCAAACGCCGTACTTGCGGAGATAAGCATGCGGCCTTCCGCAAATCTTGCAGCGATTGTATGCTCTGGTGGAGAACTTTGCAGGTCTGCGCTGCTTGACCTTCATTGACGTCTTTGCCACAATAATACCTCCTTATTTCGCGAAGGGAGCGCCCATCAGCTTGAGGAGCTCTCTGCCTTCTTCGTCTGTTTTCGCGGTGGTTACAAAGCAGATATCCATACCTCTGACCTTGTCGATCTTGTCGAACTCGATTTCGGGGAAGATGAGCTGCTCTTTAAGACCCATGTTGTAGTTGCCTCTGCCGTCGAACGCGTTGGGGTTGATACCTCTGAAGTCTCTGACGCGGGGAAGCGCGACATTGAAGAGTCTGTCGAGGAATTCATACATTCTGTCGCCGCGGAGGGTGACCTTGACGCCGATGGTGACGCCTTCTCTGAGCTTGAAGTTAGCGACCGACTTTCTGGCGCGGCAGATGGTGGGATGCTGACCGGTGATGGTCTCGATATCCTTGACGATCGCGTCAACGACCTTGGAATTGTCCTTTGCCTCGCCGCAGCCGACGTTGACTACGATCTTGTCGAGCTTGGGAATCTGCATTGTGCTCTTGTAACCGAATTTATCCATGAGAGCGGGAGCGACCTCGCTCTTGTAAAAATCCTTCATTCTGGCCATGATTTACTTACCTCCCTTGCTTAAAGCGTCTTGCCGCAATCTTTGTTGCCGCATACGCGAACCTTGCGGAGCTTGTCGCCTTCCTGCACGAACTTGTGCTTGACGCGGACAGCCTTCTTGCAGTGAGGGCAGTAAACCTGAACCTTGCAGGCGTACATCGGAGCCTCGGCTTCGACAATGCCGCCTCTTTCGCCAGCCTTGCGGGGCTTGACGTGCTTCTTGACCTTGTTGAGGCCTTCCACGATGATTTTGCCTTCCTTGGGGCTGACTACCAGCACCTTGCCGGTCTGGCCCTTGTCGTCACCGCTGATAACCATAACGGTGTCGCCTGCTTTAACGTGAAGCTTGTTTGCCATGATGTCAACCCTCCTTACAGTACTTCGGGAGCGAGGCTGAGAATCTTGAGGTACTCATGGTCGCGGAGCTCTCTTGCGATGGGCCCGAAGATACGCGTGCCTCTGGGATTCTTGTCGTCCCTGATGATAACTGCTGCGTTCTCATCGAAGCGGATGTAGGTGCCGTCTGCACGGCGAACTCCGCTGCGTGAACGGACGATGACCGCCTTGACGACGTCGCCCTTCTTTACCACGCCGCCGGGTGCTGCTTTTTTGACAGAGCACACGATGACGTCGCCTATATTACCGAATTTTCTGCCGGTACCGCCAAGCACGCGGATGCACATAAGTTCCTTTGCACCCGTATTGTCGGCTACCTTCAGAAGAGTCTGCTGCTGAATCACAGTGCTTTTCCTCCTTTGAATGAGGCGAAATTACTTCGCCTTTTCGATGATTTCAACCAGTCTCCATCTCTTGTCCTTAGAGAGAGGACGGGTCTCCATAATGCGAACACGGTCGCCGACACCGCACTGGTTCTCCTCGTCATGAGCCTTGAACTTAACGGTGCGCTTGACTATCTTCTTGTAAAGCGGGTGGGGAACGGAATCCTCGACGGCGACGACGATGGTCTTATCCATCTTGTCGCTGACTACTCTGCCCACTCTGGTTTTTCTAAGATTTCTCTCGCTCACAGTCATTTCCTCCCTTTCCTTATGCGTTCTCACCGCTGAGTTCGATCTCGCGGAGCACGGTCTTGATTCTTGCGATATCCTTCTTGACGACCTTCAGGCGCATAGGATCTTCGAGCTGGTTGACTGCGTGCTGGAAACGCAGGTTGAAAAGCTCATCCTTGAGTTCGGCGAGCTTTTTATTCAGATCAGTGACTGACATATCTCTTACTTCAGAAATCTTCATTACTGCTCACCGCCTTCTTCCTTCTTGACAAACTTGCAGCGGACGGGGAGCTTGTTGGCTGCGAGACGAAGAGCCTCGCGAGCGATCTCCTCGCTGACGCCTGCTATTTCAAACATAACTCTGCCCGGCTTGACAACCGCTACCCAGTACTCGGGCGAACCTTTACCGGAACCCATTCGGGTTTCAGCCGGCTTTTCGGTGATGGGCTTATCGGGGAAAATCTTGATCCAGACCTGACCGCCTCTCTTGATGTATCTGGTCATAGCGATACGGGCAGCCTCAATCTGGTTGGAGGTGATCCACGCGGGTTCGAGGGACTGAAGTCCGTACTCACCGTGGGAAACAAAATTGCCTCTCAGAGCCTTACCGGTCAGACGACCTCTCTGGACTCTGCGATATTTAACTCTCTTAGGAAGCAGCATTATTTATTTCCTCCTTCCCTGCGCTGGGGTCTTCTGTCGCCGTCGGCTCTTCTCTCGCCGTCATTTCTTCTTCTGGGTCTTCTGTCGCGGTCGTTTCTCTTGGGCTGCGGAAGCTCGGGGCGCTTGAAAGTGCCGTCCTTGTCCTTGAGAACTTCGCCGTTGTAGATCCAGACCTTGACGCCTACGATACCGTAGGTGGTGTGAGCCTCGGCAAATCCGTAGTCGATGTCGGCACGGATGGTCTGGAGAGGCGTGGTGCCTTCCTTGTACATTTCGCTTCTCGCGATTTCAGCGCCGCCCACACGGCCGGAGAGCATGATCTTGATGCCCTTGACGCCGGAATTCATGGCTCTGCCGATGCTCATCTTCATGGCGCGGCGGAAGCTGACGCGCTTCTCCAGCTGGAGAGCGATGCTCTCGGCAACGAGGGTTGCGTCCGCGTCGGGAACCTTAACCTCGACGATGTTGATAGATACGGGCTTGCCGATCTTCTTCTCGCACTGAACGCGAAGCTTTTCGATTTCCGCGCCCTTCTGACCGATGACGATGCCCGGCTTTGCGCAGAAGATGTGAATGCGCACCCTGCCGGATACGCGCTCTATTTCAATTTTGGGAACGCCGGCTGCCTTAAGCTGCTCCTTGAGCATCTTACGGAGGTTGTAGTCCTCGACGAGCGTATCGGCGAAGTCCTTCTTGCCTACATACCAGCGAGAATCCCAATCCTTAATCACGCCTACTCTGAGGCCGTGAGGATGAATTTTCTGACCCATGTGCTTACCTCCTCAATCAGTCGTCTTTCTGTTCCTTTACCACAAGGGTAACGTGTGATGTCTTCTTGTCGATGCGATATGCTCTGCCCTGTGCTCTGGGACGCATACGCTTGAGGATCGGTCCGGAGGTGGCGAAGCACTCCGACACATAGAGCTTATCCTCATCCATATCGAAATTGTTGGTTGCGTTTGCCACGGCTGACTTGAGGAGCTTCTCAAGATACTCGCAAGCAGCCTTGGGCGTATTCTTCAGAATAGCCTCTGCTTCCTTAACAGGCTTGTTTCTGATAAGGTCAAGCACTATCTGAACCTTTGTGGGAGAAATGCGAGCGTATTTAAGCTCTGCTCTTGCTTCCATTTCAGTACTCTCCTTTCAGCTGCTTACTTTTTGCTGGTCTTGCTGCCGGCGTGGCCCTTGAAGGTTCTGGTGGGAACAAACTCGCCGAGCTTGTGACCGACCATTTCCTCCGTGACGAATACCGGAACATGATTCTTGCCGTTGTGAACGGCAATCGTGTGGCCTACGAAATCAGGGAATATAGTGGAAGAACGGCTCCATGTCTTGAGCACGACCTTCTCGTTCTTTTCATTCATTTCCTGGATTCTTTTGAGCAGCACCGGCTGCACGAAAGGACCCTTTTTAACGCTTCTACCCATGGTTAATCAAAGTCTCCTTTCTCAGATTACTTGCCGTTTCTGCGTCTTACGATCATCTTGTCGGAAGCCTTCTTGGTGGCTCTGGTCTTGTAACCCAGAGCAGGCTTGCCCCAAGGTGTGCAGGGACCGGGACGTCCGACCGGGCTCTTGCCTTCACCGCCGCCGTGCGGGTGGTCGTTCGGGTTCATGACGGAACCTCTGACAGTCGGTCTCCAGCCCATCAGGCGCTTGCGGCCGGCCTTACCGACCTTGACGTTCTCATGGTCGATGTTGGAAACCTGACCGATGGTGGCCATGCAGTCCGCGGAGACGTTTCTCAGTTCGCCGGAGGGCAGTCTGAGAAGCGCGTAGCCGTTCTCCTTCGCCATCAGCTGTGCCTGAATGCCTGCGGCTCTGGCGAGCTGTGCGCCTCTGCCGGGATAAAGCTCGATGTTGTGGACGAAGGTACCGGTGGGAATGGACGAAAGCGGAAGCGCGTTGCCCGGCTTGATGTCGGCGGAAGCGCCGCTGACGACGGTGTCACCCTTCTTGAGGCCGTGGGGTGCGGTGATGTAAGCCTTGGTGCCGTCCTCGTACTGGATCAGCGCGATGAACGCCGAGCGGTTGGGATCGTATTCAATGGACTGCACGGTCGCGAGCATATCCGCCTTCTGGCGCTTGAAATCGATGATTCTGTACTTTCTGCGAAGTCCGCCGCCTCTGTGACGGACGGTGATTCTGCCGTAGCTGTTGCGGCCGGAATTCTTCTTGAGCGGTGCGAGAAGGCTTCTCTCGGGAGATACCTTGTCAAGCTGGGAAGAATAATCGGTCACAGACATGTTGCGGCGGCCGTTGGTGGTCGGCTTATATGTCTTGATAGCCAATTTAATTCACTCTCCTCGTTATTCTCAGGCTTAGCGGAGGAGCCATCTTCCTCCATACATTACCTGTGTGCGTGTGTGTCGATCGGTTCGATCAGATGAGACCCTCGAAGAATTCGATGGGCTTAGAATCGGGTGAAAGTGTTACGATGGCCTTTTTCCAGGCGGGGGTGTAGCCCTCATATCTGCCCTGGCGGCGATGACGTCCTCTGACGTGCATGGTGTTGACCTTGATAACCTTTACGCCGGGGAAGCAGGCTTCCACAGCCTTTGCGATTTCGATCTTGTTGGCCTTCTTGTCAACTTCGAAGGTGTACTTTATGCTTTCGCCTTCAGCAACCTGCATACCTGCCATCGACTTCTCAGTGATAATCGGGCGGATGATGATGTTCTTCGGATTCATTAGCAGTATACCTCCTCGATCTGTGCTACGGCGTCCTTGACAACCACGAACTTGTCAGCGTTTACGATGTCATAGACATTGAGCGTATTGACAAGAGCGGTCTTGACGCCGGGAATGTTTCTTGCGCTGGCGATGACCATGTCGTTCTTCTCAGGCATAACCAGAAGAACCTTGCGGTCTGCGCCGACAGCGCTGAGCATCTTGACGACTTCCTTGGTCTTGTACTCGCTCATGGTGAAGGCGTCGAGAACGATCATATCGTTATCGGCCACCTTGGCGGAGAGAGCTGACTTCATGGCAAGTCTGCGGAGCTTCTTGTTGAGTGTGTAGCGATAGCATCTGGGCTTGGGGCCGAGAGCGATACCGCCGTGTCTCCACTGGGGTGAACGGGTGGAACCCTGTCTGGCGTGACCGGTGCCCTTCTGACGCCAAGGCTTCTTGCCGCCGCCGGAGACTTCGCCGCGGGTCAGGGTGCTCTGTGTACCCTGGCGCTGGTTGGCGAGATAGTTGACGACAACAGCGTGAACCGCTGCTTCGTTGGGTTCAATGCCGAATACTGCGTCGGAAAGTTCGAGCGTGCCGACCTTTTCGTTTTCTGTATTAACTACTGCGATGCTGGCCATATTCTATTCCTCCTCCCTTATGCTTTGACGCTGTCGCTGATGAGCACAACGCCGCCTTTAGGACCGGGAACGGCGCCCTTGATGGCGATAAGGTTGTTTTCAACATCGATTTTGACGACTGTGAGATTCTGTACGGTGACTCTCTCGCTGCCGAGGTGACCGGACATCTTCTTTCCCTTGAAAACTCTCGAGGGATCGGAGCAGGCGCCGATGGAACCGCCGTGACGGTGAACAGGGCCTGTGCCGTGGCTCTCCTTGAGTCGGCCGAAGTTCCAGCGCTTGATGACGCCGGCCCAGCCCTTACCTTTGCTTGTGCCGACGACGTCTACCTTGTCGCCTGCCGCGAAGGTGTCTGCCTTGATGAGATCACCGACGTTCAGAGCGTCGATGGACTCAAAGCGGAACTCTCTGAGATACTTCTTGGGAGCAACACCGTTCTTCTCGAAGTGGCCCGCGAGAGCCATGGAGATGTTGCTGGGCTTGCCCTGGAACTTTTCGGTTCTGGAGCTCTTTGCGCCCTTTCTGTACTTGAGCTTGACTTCTCCGAAACCAAGCTGAACGGCGTTGTAGCCGTCCGTCTCGACTGTCTTCTTCTGTGTGACAACACAGGGACCTGCTTCGATGACGGTGACGGGCACTACGTTGCCCTTCTCGTCAAAGATCTGGGTCATGCCGAGCTTTTTGCCGATAATACCTTTTTGCATGTTTCTGCCTCCTATGATAGGTTATTGGTTGAAACGCGGGTATTGACACGCTTCAACTTGACCTCGACTGCCGTTGGTTGGAACGTCGATGAAGCCGATTACAGCTTGATCTCGATTTCAACGCCTGCAGGGAGCTCTAATCCTTTAAGAGCCTCCACAACCTTGTTGGAAGGTCTCAGGATGTCGATGAGACGCTTGTGGGTTCTGTACTCGAACTGCTCTCTGCTGTCCTTGTACTTGTGAACCGCACGCAGGATCGTGACGATTTCCTTGTCGGTGGGGAGCGGAACGGGCCCGGAGACCTGTGCGCCCTCGCGCTTCGCTGCGTCTACGATCTTCTGTGCCGCCTGATCGGCGAGAGAATGATCGTAGCTCTTGATCCTGATTCTGATTTTTTCCTTGACTGCCATAATAGCCGCCTCCTTGATGAATTTTGCGGCGAACCGCTGCTACATGATCTTCGCTGGGTACCCGATGTTTTCAACAACGCGTCCGGGTGTTTCATACACGGGCACTAAAAAACCGGAAGCCATTTTTCGCTCAGGGGGTGTCATTGGCTTTCCGGGTCAGTGAAAACTAATAGCAAGCGTATCAGCACGGTTCTTTCCTCCTGACGGCGCTCATTGGGTAAACACCGTCACGAGAAGGGCGCATCTCGGCCTTAGCAACTCAAAAGGCTCCGATAGTCCGCTGCGATGAAATCGCAAAGAACCGCACACACTTTTTCGCCCGGTTTAAAATCGGACATACTCCATGGAAAAACCGTCCGCCTGCTTTCGCAAGGGACGCAACCTCCCACTTCAACGCATATCTCATGTGCAGTCGCTGCAATTTTTACGCGCACGTACGCCTTGCCATGCGTGTCGCGTACCTAGCTATTATATCAGAGCCGTTTGCTGATTGCAAGTAAAATTTTACAATTTTATATGTAGAACTTTTCGCTTGAAATATTAATATTTTTGTATAATACGCACACAGGTCAATTGTGATACTCGTAATCGTCGTAATCCATAACGCTCATCACTTCAATGTAATTGTAGTAACGGGTCTTGTAGGGCATCATCAGCCAGTCGTATATCATCAGCACGCCGCAGCAGCCGAAGGTGCAGAGTTTGAGCAAGCCTATGCCCACCTCGCCGAGCAGCATTCTGTCAACGCCCGTCCAGCCCAGCATGAAAGAGATAAACTGCATATTCTCCACCCTGCGGCAGGTAAGGCTCTGTATCTCGGCCAGCTTGCGCATCGAGCAATGCAGCATATTCTCCCTGAGCATCGGAATTTTATCGTCCGGCAGATCGTTCTGATTCATCACCAGAAAACGGTCGACCAGAGCAGTCTTCTGCCGGCGGAGCTGTTCCTTTTCCAGACGTTCCTCGTCGGTTTCGAAGGAATTCTTGACATTGAAATTGTTGGTCATAACGCACTCTCTCCTTTTCTAAATCCATTGAACTCCTAATCCCTTGTTGAATCCCCGATTTCTCACGGGATTCTGAAAAAAGCCATTCTCACTATGTAAACGACAATGGTAAAACCGAAGCCCAGCCCGATGATCATATCCTTCACCCGCAGACTGACCTTCTCCAGAAGGATTGTCTCGCGGTTGATCAGGACAAACATCGCGCACATGCAGGGAAGCAGCGCTGGATTGCTCCGCAGGGAACCTTCCACATCCAGCCGGAGCAGGCAGCCCAGCGCACGGGACATGCCGCAGCCGGGACAGGGAATGCCGGTGAAATGCCGAATCGGACAAAAGATTTCCAGCTTCACCATGACCGCCATGTAAAGCAGCGCCGCCGCGAGAATCATCACATGCAGCAGCAGCAGATGCAGCCACTCCTGCCGGCGTGATTTTTTTGGCTCCATTTTACATTTCCTCCATTATGACGCAGGCTTTTTCCATTATTCTAACACATTTTTTTCATAACTTCAATATTATCAGAAATATATTTATGTTTTTTTAACAAGGTCTTGCAGTCAAACAAACTATCTGCTAAAATAAAGAGAGAAGGCTCAGGATACGAAGACTACATATAATGAAAAGAAGGTATTCAAAAACATGTCAAACAAAGTTATCATTACCACCGACACGGGAAGCGACCTCCGCCCCGAAAACCTGAAAAAATTCCACATTGACGGAATGATTCCCTTCCACATCACACTTGGCGACAAGAGCTACAAGGATTTTTACGAGTGTCAGCCAAACGATCTGTTCAAATACTTTGAAGAACACGGGCAGGTGCCGAAAACCGCCGCCTGTTCTCCCCACGATTTTCTGGAATTCTTCGAGCCCTTCGCGAAGGATGGCTGCGACATCGTGCATATTGCGATGAATTCCGTCTTCAGCTCGTCCTATGCCAACTCCCTCATTGCCGCCAGGGAAATCAGCGAGAAATACGGCGTTTCCATCTATTCGGTGGACACCTACACCCTGACGGGGGCGCAGGCTCTCATGGCCATCCGCGCCGCGGAACTGCGCGACGGCGGCATGGACGCCAAGGAAATCAGCGAATCCATCAAGGCGATGATTCCCCATGTGCGCACCAACTTCCTGCTGGGCGGCATGAATTACGCGGCCAAGGGCGGACGCTGCTCCATGCTGGTGGCGTTCGGCGCGAACCTGCTCAAGCTCTACCCCATGATGCACATCGACGAGAAGGGCATCATCACCTCGCCCAAGAAATTCCGCGGCTCTGTCAAGAGCGTGCAGGATCAGTACATGGATTACGTGCTTGATCTCGCGGAAAAATACGCGGATCACAGGCGCGTTATGATCGGCTACACCAGCGACAACAAGGAACTCATCGCCAACATGCACCGCCGGCTCAAGGAATACGGCAAATTCGAGGAGATTGTGGAAAGCGTTTCCAACTGCACCACCGCGACCCACGGAGGGCCCAACACCATCTACATGATCTTTGAGGACAGGCAATAGCGCTCGCGTTCGCTCGCTAAGAGAATAGAGAATAATGAATAACGAATAGAGAATGACGAAGGAGCGCTTACCCGCTGGAAATAAATGCCTTCCTATTGTCTGTTCGTTATTTTTTTGCGCAAAAAAGTGAAGTGTGATGTGGAAGAAATGCGGCATTATCCGCCTATTTTCAAACATCACACTTCACGTATTTATGAGTCCGTTATTTGCTTTCCATGAAATAGATTCTCAGCGAGAAGTCGGGGAAGACGCGGACATTCTCGTTGAAGCCGGTGCCGGAGAAGGCAGGTTTCAACGCCACGCCGGTGGACATCAGCACCGCGCCGGTGGCGGTGACGTCCTCGGCTTCACCGTTGAGCTTGACCGCCTTTGCCACGATGTTGTGCATCATGGAATCCTGCTTGATGTGGATGGGCGAAAGGGTATTGACCAGACTGCCGAACTGCTTGACGTCCACCCGCTGAGAGACATTGTAGAAATGATAGGTCTTTTCGGGATCAAGTCCTTTGGCAAAGAACCTTTCCGCCTGCGTGTTGGGCTGCACCAGCTCTTGCAGCATCATGCCCACCGCCTGCTTTTTGTCTGGCGACACGCACACCCATTCGTGTACGTTGCCGGAGCGTATGCGGTAGAACTGCCCGAATTGCAGCACATCCCGCAGCTTTTTGTATAATTCGATCTGCGCGGCAATCTTCTTCTTCATCTCGCCGGAAAGGTCGCGCACATCGCATTCATAGCCCAGCACGCCGAAGGAAGCCACACCGAAGCGGGTTTCGGGTGAAGTCTCGCGGAGCGTCTGATGATTGGGGCTGGCAGCGACGTGGGCGGTGTAGGTGGACTGCGGATAGCCGTAGCTGTAGCCTTCCTGAATATAGGCTCTGCTGAGCGCGTCGGTGTTGTCGCTCGCCCAGATCTGCGGGAAGTAGCTGAGAATGCCCAGATCGAAGCGGTTGCCGCCCGAAGCGCAGCCTTCAAACAGGATATCCGGGAATCGCTTGGTCAGTTCCGCCATGATCTGATACAGACCGCAGATATAGCGGTGCGCCGTTTCGCCCTGCTGTTCAGGGGGAAGATACTGCGAATACACGTCGGAGAAAATGCGGTTCATATCCCACTTGACGTAATCGATCTTGGCGGAGGAAAAGACCTCCGTCATTTTCTCAATGACGAACTTCACAACTTCCGGGTTGGCAAGGTCCAGAATGCGCTGCTTGCGGCCTTCGGAATGAGGCTGCCCGGGAATGGACAACGCCCAGTCGGGGTGCTGTTCAAAGAGCTTGCTTTTCTGATTGACCATTTCCGGCTCTACCCAAATGCCGAATTTCATGCCCTTCGCCGCCAGCTTTTCACCTAATCCTTTCAGACCGTGAGGCAGCTTTTTTGGATTTGCGTCCCAGTCGCCGAGGGAGCTTGTGTCGTCGCCCCGCTCGCCGAACCAGCCGTCGTCCATCACGAGCATTTCTAGCCCCAAGTCCTTGCCGATGGAAGCGAGGTCGAGCAGGGTGCTCTCCGAAATGTTGAAGTAGCAGGCCTCCCAGCTGTTGAGCAGAACGGGACGCGGCTGCTTCTTCCACTTGCCGCGCACGATATGCTCCCGGACGAATGCATGCATATTCTCGCTCTGACCGGAGAAGCCGCCCGCCGAGAAGGTCATCACCGACTCGGGCGTTTCAAACATTTCGCCCTTACGCAGAAGGAAGCGGAACCCTTCGGGCTGAATGCCATTGACAATGCGGGTCTTGCCGAAGGCGTTGACTTCGACGGAGGCGTAATGATTGCCGCTGTAGATCAGGTTGAAGCCGTAGACCGCGCCGATATTCTCCGACGCATCGGGCGAATGTACCATGAAGAAGGGATTGGCGCGGCTGGAAGAACAGCCGGCGCGGGATTCAATGACGAATTTGCCGGCGCTGAGCGACGCGGTATTCTTGTTCATCTCGTGCGCCCACGAGCCGTGGAAGGACGTGACCGAAACGCCGCTGAACGGAATGTCGATCTGCGTGCTGAGCAGGCGTTCGATGGCAACGCTGCTCTGCCCCTTGTTGATGAGCTTCGCGCTGCGGGTGATCACGTCGCATTCCGGGAAGACGCAGTAATGCAGTTCCAGCACAAGCTCCCCGTCGGTCAGCGTCAGGGTAAGATGCTCGATTTTGCCGTCCTCGCAGTAGGCGCAGGGCAATGTGCGAAGCGGCGTGCGGCTGTCGGTAATGGTGAAGGACGCAAATCTGAAATCCGAGGTGCGTGAGCCGTTTTCCCTGACCAGTTCAAGGAAGGGTTCACGGATGTCCCCGTGTCCGCCGGAGGATATTTCCAGACACATGTCCTCCAGCACGGTGGTCGGAAATTCATGGGAATAGGCGATCACGTTGCCCGGCTCAAATTCCCGTTTTTCACGGAAGACATCGCACTGCGCCGCGTCGCTGACAGCAATCTTTGTGCCGTAATAAAGATGCTCCGCGTGTCCCGACGGGCTGACGGAAATCACGTAGGTCGTGGCTTTGGTGTCGAGTACAAACGCCGGGCGTTCTCCTTCCAATCTGCGGATCATTTCTTTTATTCTCCTTCCTCGTCGTCGGGGAATTTTGTGATCATGCCGCTGTCTTCTTCATCTGTTTGTTCGACAGCGGGTGTTTCTTCAACAGGTGTTTCGGTGATTGCCATTACTTCCTGCTCGATCTCTTCCACGGTCGGCTTTTCAGCGGTTTCGGCAGGAGCTTCCTCTGCGGTCTCAACAGGTGCTTCCTCCGCGGTTTCGGCAGGAGCTTCCTCTGCGGTCTCAACAGGTGCTTCCTCTGCGGTTTCGGCAGGAGCTTCCTCTGCGGTCTCAACAGGTGCTTCCTCTGCGGTTTCGGCAGGAGCTTCCTCTGTAGGAGAATTCTTCTTATCGATGGTCGCCATGACCTTCTTTTCATTGTAGAAACCGAGAATCATCGCGCCGAGCACGCAGAATACGACCGCGACAATGCCGACGATGGTCATTCCGAGTACCGAAGCGGTGATGTCATTGCTTTCCTTGTTCTGTGTGGTGCCGATAATGGCCAAGGATGTGAAGATGAGCATAGCCAGCGACTGACCGAATTTCATGGCGAAGGTACGGGCGGCGAAGAACATGCCCTCGCGGTTTTCGCCGGTGTCAATGCCGTCCGCTTCAGCCACGTCCGCGACAATAGACTGGGGGATAATGCCCAGAAGCGCCATCGGGAAAGCTGCGATCACGCAGATCGCGATGCCGAAGTAAACGCCGGGAATGGAACCCATTTCAAGCAGACCGGGATTTTCAGCGGTGCCGAGAATGCCGATGAGCGTAGCAACCACATAAGCCAGCGCCAGACCGAGGAAACCGGTGATGACCAGCTTCTTCTTGCCGAATTTCTTGACCAGCCCCGAAACGACGGGGTAGAAGCAGGCGGAGAGAACAGTCATGCCGCCGAGGAAATACATGGTGAAGGATTCGTCGATATTCATGGAAACCTTCACAAAGAAGGGAAGTCCCGTCTGGAAGAGCGTCAAGCCCACCCAGTACATGATATCGGAACCGACAAAAGTGCGGAAGCTGCCGTTGCGGAAGGTCGCGCCGAGCGACTTGAACATATTGGTCTCAGAAGGCTTGGTATCGACAAATTCCTTCTCTTTCAGGGCGAAGGTGGGAATCAGCATGCAGATGCAGGCGACGACCGCCAGCACGATGAAGCAGATGCGGTAGCTCCACGCGAAGCCGTAGGATTCACGCAGCATTCCCGCGAATACGAAAGGCGTATAGGCGAGCATGGTGCCGGCGAAGAAGGTCAGCGAAATCGCGGTGGAGATATACATACGGTCGTCCTGCGTTTTGCCGAACTCGGAGATAAGAGCGTTGTAGGGGGTACAGTACATCGTCATAAAGAGATAGAACAGCACGATAAAAACGGAAATCCAGATGATGTTGGTGTTGCTGATTGCCTCCACAGGCGCACAGAACAGCAGGACGGTCACAGCGGAAAGGGGGATTGCCGCCAGCTGCATGAAGGGAATGCGCCTGCCGCGCTTGTTTTTGCTTCTGTCGGACATTGAAGCGATAAGAGGGTCGGTGACCGCGTCGAACACACGGGAAAGGGCGGTGATAAGACCGAGGATGGTGAGAAATCCGCCGATGACAAGACCGGGGACGATATACTGCTGGGCGCCGCCTTCGATATCCGCCTGCGTGGGAAGGTAGAAGGTGACGAACCACGCGCTGATAATACCCGAGAGCATAGACCAGCCGAGCTGGCCGACCGCGAAGATACGCATTTGTCTTTTGGTTAATCTTTTCATGATGGCCTCCTAGAAAATAATAAAATAATAGCATAGCGCAGCGTCGAACAAGCGAGCCTCGCTTAACTTGTTAAGCGGAGCGAGCGAGCAAGACCAGCTGCATATTAAAACGGGCTTGGGCGAATGCAGACGGAAGCGGCGATTTTCGGGGTTAGGGATGGTCTTACGTCGCAGTGCGTTCTGATGTCAGGGGAAGTGCTTCGGTATTCGCCTGACCCTGTCGCGTGTCCGGGCTGGTCTTGCTCGGTCGCTGCGCTCCCTCTCGAGGGCTCTGCCCTCGACCTCCCGCAAGGGCTCTGCCCTTGACCCGCCAGGGAGCAGTGGCCACCTGGACCCCACGCTCGCATTCGCTCGCTAATTATGCGCTTCGCTTTTCTTTTTTATTTCTTCAAATTCATTGCTAATTTTACCACGTTGTACGCGCCGTCGTAAATGCCTGTCGCTTTATTTTGCTTTATCTGCTCGCACATTCCGTTGAACAGCGCGTCCTCGCCGAGGAACAGATCAAGCATCTGCAAGGTGTGCGGTACGTCCTCGCATTCCAGCGTGCCGTCGCCGATCTCCGCCGAGTGAATCGCGCCCCATTTCTCATGTCCGCCGATTCTCTTCAAAAACAGCTTGGGCACCGGATAGAAGGCAAGCTCGCTCGGCTTGGTGACAAGTACGTCCGCGGAACGCATCAGCAGGTTGGTGCAGTAGACCGCTTCAAAGATGTTCTCGTGCCAGAAGGCGTGTATTCCCTCCACTTCGCCGTCAATCGCGGCAGCGGCAAAGGAATTGGTGTCCGCCCAGTCGTTGAAGTGTTCGGTGCTGATCTCTTTCAGACCCTTGATACGCTTGCAGAGGGTCTCCCAGACCTTCCTGTAATCACCGACATTGACATAAAGCGCCGCCTTCTTCTCCTTGATGAGCGGCAGAAGGTGCTTGATGATAGCTTCAAATAATTCCCTCTGTGCGCCGGCGCCGCCAATCGTCAGCAGGAACCGCATGGGCTTGCCGTCCGCCTTGCGCTTCATTCTCGCGTCGCAATCGGCTTCGAGATTACTGACAAGCTCGTGGTCGATGTAATGTCCCGTATAAACAAGGCTGTCGGCGGGCATGGGGTTCAGCACGTCCTCCTTCTGCATCCCGTTGAGAATGCGATAGCCCATGTAGCTCTGGTGCGTCTGAACGGTATGGACGCTGCCCTCCGCAAAATGAAGCGCCATCGGCCAGTTGTCGGGAATCGCGTTGACGACATGCTGCATTCCGGCGTGAAGCGCCGCCTGCGCCGGCCACACATGCGTGCCGATGACCGGAATCTCCTTCGGGATATTCCTGTAGACCGGCGCCATCAATTCCGCGTTCTTCTGGTCGCCGGCGTTGTAGGTGAGCTGCCGGAATCCCTCGTAATTGAGCGGCTCCCAGTACTTCTTGTTGAAGAGCTTGCTCTTCTGGGAAAGCCTTGAACCCATGGAATAAAGGTCATTCTGCGCGCCGATCACCTTGGTGCAGGTGGTATTCGGGTAGGAATTGAGATCCATCCAGTAGGGCGTGTAACCCAGCGCGTGCGCCGCCGAAGCCATTGCGATGGAAATGCGGTAATGACCGAAGCCCATGCGGATGTTGCCGACGATAATTCCCTTCCCGGTGTCAAAGGGAATGTCGCCTTCCCCTTCGTCCACACGGATGTCGTAGACGCCGAGCGGATCCTTCAGTATTGCGTTGGGAACCAGCTTGACCTTATAATCCGCCGCGCTGTCATCGCCGAATTTGCGGGCGAATTTCTTCTTGGACTTGGCGGCTGCTTTGACCGCCTTTTTTGGGATGGGATTGCCGAAGATTTCGCTTGATCTCTCAGTCATGGTGAGTATATTCCTCCTTTGTGACTATATTAAAATTTGCCATATTTTTTAAGATATAGCATATTCTTTTTATATAATATCATGCTTTTCAATATAATGCAAGTGAATTATCTGAAATAATCCGGATAAAAAAGACCAAACAAAAATGCCGCCCGGTTTTTTCATCGGACGGCATTTGAAAAATTCTTATATTTTCGACGAAATGTAATGGCTGCCCCTGACCGCGAAACGCCAGTCGCGTTCCGCGTCCTCTCCGGCGTAGTCGATGTTGACCCGCCTTCCGCGGATGATTCCGGGAGGGACAAATCCGTCGTCCTCCAGCCAGAGACATTCCCCGCAGAGGTCTTCGCCGTAGAGGGATTTGTCGATTCCCATTGCAATGCAGAGCCTGCCGGGACCGCTGCACAATTGCCGGAGATTGTCGGTGCCGCGCCGCCGCTTCATCAGCTCAATTCCCTCGACCGGCTCCAATGCCCTGAGAAAAATACAGTGAGGAATGTTTTCCCTGTTCACGATGATATTCATGCAGCAGTACATGCCGTAGATGAGATAGACATAGGCGTGTCCGCCCTCGGCATACATGATTTCTGTGCGGGTCGTGCGCCGACCGCCGTAGGCGTGACAGCCCCTGTCGTTTTCCCCCATATAGGCTTCCAGCTCGACGATCCTTCCGGCGGTCAATCCTTCCGGAGAATCGTTGACGAGAATCTTGCCGAGCAGCTTTCCGGCGGCTTCAAGACCGTCGCAGAGGTAAAAATCGCGGCTGAGTTTTTGTCCGCGTGTGAAATTGCCCATTTCCATCACCTTTTCACTCGACTGTCGCGGGGTTGTCGATGGCATAATCGTTGGCGGCGGTTTCGGCTTCCTTCTGGAGATCAATATATTCCTCCAAGCATAGATGGTTGACATACATATAGGTTGCGTGATTGACTCCCACATAGCGGATATGCCACGGCTCATATTTGATGCGTGTGATGTCTTCCTTGTCGGAGGGATAGCGTATGATAAAACCGTACTTGTAACAATTGTCTGCCAGCCATTTTCCTTCGGGGGTGTCATAATAATCGTGGTCGGTGTTGTTGCTGTTGCTCACGTCGATGGTGCAGCCCAGCTGATGCTCTGAATTGCCGGGGGTCTGGGTGGTGCCAAGCGCCAGCGAACGGGCCTCGGTGGAGGTTTTCCCCTGATTCATGTAATTCTGTACCGCCTTGTTGTAAAGCTCGCTTTGCTTGGCGTAGCTGCGGTAGGCGCTGATAATGTGCATTCGTCCCTTGATAGCATAATACATATCAATATACATTTTTTTGTATGCCGAAAACGTCTCCTCGGTTGCATAAAGCACGTCATATCCTTCGGCTGTGTAATTTTCGGGAATCTTTACCAGATTTTTCGGAACGAAATCGGCGCCTAGCGTATTCTTGTAATTGGCGATCATCAGCTTTTCGTAATAGAGGGGAGGAAGCGTGCTTTCCGGCGGAAGGGGCTTATATTTTGCCGTGACCTTTATCTGAGCAGAAATATCTCCTGAAACCGCCCCGAGCAGGGTGTTTCCGCTTTTCAGAGCTACGATCCTGCCGTTCTGCACGCCGAGAACGCCGTCGTCGGCAATCTCCCATGTATATGACACATCGGCGTTTTTGGGAATGGCGACAGGCTTTACCTGCACCTCGTCGCCGACATACACCGCGATCCTGTCGCAGTCGAAGGAGATGCTCTGCAGGGTGTGGTCGATCTGCCTGATTTTAGACCGGCCGGGAGAAACCGTCTTTTTGCATATCACGGCGACAGCCGCCAGCGCAATGATAACAAACACCGCCCGCTGTATCATAACCGCCGTAATGACGACGCTTTTTTCCTCACTTATCTTTAATGTGACGTCTTTGATTTCGATGCACCTCTTGTCATTTCGTCATTCATTATTGTATGGTCTGACGAAGATAATGTCAACCCGAAATTTCCTGCAAAAATGCAGCCGTACACCGGATTCATGCTCCGCTGCACGGCTGTTGAATTGTCAGCCCGCCTTGGTGGTGGCTTTGGTGGTGCTTTTTGTGCTGTTTGTACTTTTTGTACTTTTGGCCGTCGTGCTGCCGGTATCGCCCTTCGCCGTGGTGGAATTCTGACTGTCCTTGGCGGTCGTACTGCCGGTATCGCCGTCGCCCGCCTTGGTAGTGGTAGTCTCTTTGCGGGTGGTCAGCTTGGAATTGGCTATGCCCTTGAGGTTGGGCAGATATATGCCGTGAATTTCCTTTTCGTTGCCCTCATAGGTCATATCGTCGTCGTAGATGAATTTGATCAGCTTGTCGGAATTGACGCTGAGATTGGCCGCAAGCGCTTCGTTGCCGTTGCTCATCTTCTGCACGGTGTAGCTGCCCTTGATCGGAATGGAAATCTGCTTGGTTTCATAATTGGCAATCTCGGCGGCTTCGGTGACAAGACCCACCAGCTCGCCCTTGCTGAAATCGGTAGTGACGTATTCCAGACAGGCGTATGCAATACTCAGCAAATCCACCTTGCTTACGTCCTTCAATTCGGTCATAATCTCGGTCAGCACCTTGCGCTGGCGCTTGGTACGGCCGAAGTCGGAGTCGATCTTTCTGATACGGGCGTAATTCAGCGCTTCCGCGCCGTTCATGTAGTAGGTGCCCTTGCCCTTGCTGAAGCGGGGGAAGAGTCCGTATTTCTCATGGCTGCACATGTATCTCGCTTCGGCGGAAGTGACTGTGATTTTGATGCCGCCCTTGCCGTTGATCTTGCCTATTTTATTGACAACCGTCTTGAACGCCTTGAAGTCTACGATGATGTACTTGTCCACGTTGATTCCCAGATTGGCGGTCAGGGTCTTCTTGAGCAGGTCCACGCCTCCGACCGAATAGGCGGAATTGAGCTTGGTTCCGTACTTCCCGGGTATCTTGATGTAAAGGTCGCGCAGGAAGGAAACCATTTTGAGCTTCTTGTGCTTGCGGTCGATAGTGAGCATCATCATGGCGTCGCTTCGGCCTTCTTCGCTCATGGTGCGGCGGTCGCTGCCTATCAGAAGAATATTCTCGATGTCGGAGTCAAACATAATCGGCGTATCCGGCAGTTCGATCTCGGTATCGTCCACGCCGTCCATCTCCGCCGCCGCCGCCGCGTCGGCCTGTGCGTCGATTTTCGAGCCGGCGCTGCGGGCGGCGGTTTCTTTGGAATCGACGAAATTCATACGGTTCAGCAAGGCGCTGACTCCGACGCCCAGCGACATGAGAAAGGCAATGAACAGACACAGCGCCGTGACAGACGCTTTCTGCCACATCTTCATCGGTTTCCGGTTGCGCCCTTTCTTTTTGCCGCGCTTGGAATTGTTGATTTCTTCGCTCCCATCCCCCGAGAGTTTCGGGACGTAATATTCCACATCGCGGATGACCGTGCCGCCTCTGTCCTTCTCCCTGATATGCTCCACTCTGGAAGCGCCGTTTTTGCTGTGTTCGTAGCGTTCCTCAAAATCACGCTTGCTCTGCTTTCTGCGTTCGGCAGCCTCGCGGAATGTATCGAGCAGAGGCGGTTCCTCGTCGGGTGCAAGCTGCCTAGCCGGACGCGATGAGGTGCGCCGCTGGAACCTTCTGGCGGAAGCGGAATGCTCCTTGCCGTCGCTTCCGTAAGTCGCGCCGTTAGGGTGAAATTTCCCATCCGGCTTCGGCGCGGCATCCATGGCCGCTTCCCGTTTTTCTTTTTCCTCACGCAGGCGGTCGCTCCGGTAGTCGCTTACCGCTTTAGGCTGATACTCTATACCGTCGCTCTCGGCATTCCTGCCGCTGATTTCATGCCGGCAGACGCCGCGTTCCACATAATTCCGCGGCATGGAATCCCGGATGCTCCGGACATTGCGCGAAAGTTCACGACGCTCTGTATTATCCATCGGCTGTCATCTCCTGTTCCTTTTCATTTATCGCTGAAATGGTCGCTGTCGTAATCGTCATCATAGATCAGCGAACAGATATATTCATAAATCTCCCTTGTAACCCCTATATTGCGGTCGATCATCTCTCTGTCGGGATTTTCCCAGTTATCGGAGGGATAGCGGCACTCAACGTAATACCTGTTGAGCAGCGCCGTTTCACTTATAAAGCAGTTGAATCTGGAATTGTATTTGCATGCCTGACGCACCAGCCACGAGAGATTATGTCCGTCAAATGTCTGACCGCTCATAAAGAGAAGATACGCCTTGAGCGATTTTTCAATGGTCTGCTGGCAGTGAAAACCGGCAGAATTCAGGCAGGTACCCCCTTCATACAGTTGCAGCGCCGCATCGAGGTCTTCGCTTGCGTACTCCATCCATTCAAAGTAGTGGCGGCTGTCCCGCTTGCCGTGTCTATTCCGACTCATAAAGCACTACACCGCCGTTCAGAATCCCGCGATAGGCAAAGGTTTCCGGGTCTTGGATGGCATTATTCCACTGCTCGTTCGTGTAGACCCGCACGTCAAAGGGAAGCTCGCATTCCAGACTCAGGTAGATCTTCTGCTCCGTCTTGATGCATTCCCCTTCTTTGACGACGACGCACAGCTTGAAGGAAATCAGCTCTCCCGCCGGCGTGTGCTTCTCATTGAAAATGATAATCCGCACAGGTCTGACAAGTTCCGCTATTTCTTCGCAAAGCTTGGTGATTCTGTCATCATACACCATCAGCCCTCATCCCTTTCGAATCATATAAAATTACATGATAATTGTAACACTTGTTTTGCGATTTTTCAATAATTTAAAATGAAATATATGTTAAAGAAAAATGAGCGTATTCCGCGGTTTGTTATGAATATTGCCGGAGCTGGAGGCAATACTAGAATTGCAGATGTTTTTATTTTATCAGGTAATAAGAAAGGTCGCATGTATTATGAGCAGAATAAAATTAGGTTCTCCAATGAGAAGCAAAAAGAGGCCGCTCAGCAGCTATGCTTCATTCGCACTCTTTGTGACGGCTGCCGCCATCGCCCTGAGCGCATTGGTCATGAGAGTCGGAAAGGACAGACTCACGGAAACGGCGGACGACGCCTTTCCTTCCGCTTCCCGGCAGACCGTTTCCACCCGGGCCGCGATTCCCGACGGCAGCGGCACGGAGGAAGCCTCCACCACCCAGCAGACTTCACCTGCCGTACAGAACCGGACAAAGGCCACCACACGGAAGGCGGCAAAAGACGAAAATGACGATTTTGACGAATTCGAGGACCGCGAGGACAGCGAGGAAACCTTAGCCATTCAGGTCATGGGGAATGCCAGAAGCTATGTGCGTCCTTCCGGCGGCGCGATTATCAAGCCGTGCAGCCTGAAACAGCTCGCTTACTCCCGCACGATGAAGGACTGGCGGATACACACCGGCCTTGACATCGCCGCCGAGAAGGGCGAAATCGTCAAGTCGGCCGGTGAAGGCAAGGTAACCGACATTACGAACGACTCGCTTTACGGCACCACCGTAGTCGTTAATCAGAACGACGGACTGATGGTGTATTACCGGGGACTCAACAAGGACACGGCGGTCAGACAGGGCGAAAACGTCGCGGAAGGCGCTTCCATCGGAACCGTGGGAGAAATCCCCTGTGAAGCGGCCGACGGCATCCATCTTCACATTGAAGTCAGAAGCGAAAACAGATATCTCGACCCGGCGGAGGCTCTGGGAATCAAATAACATTTTTGAAGCAGGTTTCTTTCCTGAACGAAAGAGCCTGCTTTTTGTTATCTTTATAAAGATTTAAAAATTTTCAGCATTTTAAAAAATAGTACTATCATATTAAATAAAAAGGTGTTATAATTTTTTGAGAAATATGATTTTCTAAGGAGTTTTTATCATGAGTGAATTCTGGAACAATTACGTAGTCGCTTTTTTCAACAAGCACATCGACTTTGACGCCATCGGGAAATGGCTGGCTTCCATGGCGCCCAAGTTTCTCGGAGGACTTGCCATTCTCGTGATAGGCTGGTGGCTGGCGGGAATCATCGCGCGTATCGTCGTCAGAGGCATGGAAAAGGCCAAAGTGGATCAGGGCGTCAGGGAATTCCTGTATGCCTGCGTCAAGATTATTATCAAGATTATTGTGGTGATCACCGCGCTTTCCACGATGGGGATGAACGTTACCACACTGGTGGCCGCTCTCGGTACCGCCGGCGTTGCCATCGGTCTCGCGCTCAAGGACAGCCTTTCCAACTTCGCCAGCGGCGTGCTGATTCTCTTCAACCACACCTTCAAGGTGGGCGATTTCATCGAAATTGACGGGCAGAAGGGCACAGTCAGACGCATCGAGCTGATGTTCACCACCCTTGCCACCGCCGACAACAAGCGGCTGGTCATTCCCAACTCGGTCATCACCAGCGATATGATCATCAACTACACCGCCAAGAACACCCGCCGGCTGGAACTGACCATCGGCGTCGCCTACGGTTCCGACATTCTCGCCGTCAAGAAGGCAATTACAGCCGCTCTCAAAGCCTGCAAGGACGTCAGCTGGGACAAGGATCCCGTCATAGGCATTGCCTCCTTTGACGACAGCGCCATCACTTTTGATGTGAAGGTATGGGTCAAAACCGCCGCCTTCATCGAGTCAAAATACGTCATCAACGAGAATATTCTCGCTGAGCTGAACAAGGCGGGCGTGGAGATTCCGTTCAATCAGCTCGACGTACATATGATCGATTCCAAGGCATAAGCGGCTCATGGGAGAAGGCAGAATGCAGAATCATTCCAATCCCCCCCGTCAGCCCTCCGGAAGCAGATTCAGGAGCCGCTCTGAGCAGGGCGCGGATTCCCGCTTGAAGGCGGAACAAGCCGTCCGTCAGGGCAGGACGGAGGTGCTGCGGGACAGACGTGCGGAACCGCTTCCTTCACAGGAGCGGAGAAGAGCTCCGGATCAGGATCTCATTCCGAAAAAGCCGCCGGATTTTTCCGGACGGCAGGGCAACCCGGAACGGCGCATTTCTCTGGACGAAGCCGCCGCCCGTCAGAACGAAAATATCCGTCAGGCGGCGGGCAGACCGAAGCCGGAAAAGACCGGTGCAAGCAGCAAGCAGACCGTTATCGCGGACAGCCCGAACAGCGACGCAAAGCCCGGAGGAACCGGCAGGAACGAAATTGACGGAACAAACGGGAAAAAGGATAAAAAATTCTATTTCCAGCGGCCGGGGGAAATATCCACCCTGCGCAAAATGCTGATGATTGTCTTCGGGCTGCTCTTTCTGTGGTGCATTGCGCCGGCATTCTTCCATATCCGGGGAATCGGGGTCTTTTCCTCGTCGGCGGTGATGCTGGGAATCTGCCTGACGGCGATGTTCTGGCACCTGATCGACCGCAACTGGACATTCAAAAAAGCGGCAGCGGTATCGCTCGCCGCGCTGGTATTCACCGCCTGCGTCGCGGCGTTCGGGGTGGTTTCGGGCATGATGCTGAAAGCGTCGCTCACCGCCGTCCCTTCCGACTGTCCGAGCTATACGCTGGTGGTGCTGGGCTGCAAGGCGCACGGAGATCAGCCAAGCTGGATGCTCAGCGACCGTCTGGAGAAGGCCTATGCCATTCTCAGGGACAATCCGAAAATCAAGTGCGTCGTCACAGGCGGCAAGGGGGACGACGAACAATTCACGGAAGCCTATGTGATGAGAAAATACCTCGTGGAAAAGGGCATTTCTCCCGACAGAATTTACACGGAGGAGCTTTCGGAAAGCACCGAGGAAAACCTGCTCTACACCCGGACGCTGATCAAGCTTAACGGACTGTCGGAAAACATTGTGATTGTCACCGATCGCTTTCATGAGCTGAGAGCGAGAATCTGGGCGGAAAAATCGGGATTTAAAAACATCTATTCCGGCTGCTGCGAAACCCGTTCCTACCTTGTGACCGGTTACTGGTTCAGGGAGATGTTCGGACTCGCGCGGCTGTATGTATTCGGCATTTAAACGGTAAAAGGAGTGATACGATTGATTATCAGAGAGATGGAAGCAAAGGACGTCATGGGCATTGTGGGGCTGATCCGCAACGAGCTGGGATACGACGATATTTCCTCCGACGTTTACGACAGGGTCATCAGGATTTACAACGCCGACAAGTACGTAACCTTCGTCGCCGAGGACGAAGGCAGTATCATCGGATTTGTGGGCATCATGAGGGGTCTTGCCTTTGAGCTGGACGGCGAATATGTGAGGGTCATCGCCCTCGCGGTGAGCAGAGCCTACCAGAGCAAGGGCATCGGCAGCAAACTGGAGGCGCGTGTGGAACGGTACGCTGAGGAAACCGGCGCGAACAGCATTGTCATTTCCAGCGGACTCAACCGCAACCGGGCCCATGTCTTCTACGGCAACCGGGGCTATGAAAAAAAGGGCTACAGCTTCATCAAGCTGCTCACGCAGAAGAAAAAATTTTCCTACGACGACGTGGTATTCACTCCCATTCCTTCCCGACTCGGCAAGGACGAACACTACGACGCAAGCTGGCTGGATGAATTGGACAGCGAGATGGACACAGAGGAAGATTCACAGGAATAGTCATTTGCCAAAATAATAAAAAACGCCTCCGCGCATATACATGGAAGTAAGCAACTTTGATGTATCGAACGGAGGCGTTTTTCTTTTGGCGGATTCATTTGAATGGGGTAAGGCTCTCAGGTGCAAGAAGTCCATTATCGCACTGGTGAGCATCCTTCTCTGCATGGCGATATTTTTCAGCATTGCATCAAAAATGTCGGAATGGCACGAACAGACGGGCGGGCGGCTGCTGAAATGGGTGGATTTCAACGTGACGGCGGAGGCAATGAAGGACGCGCTGGCCTACGACATCGCCGCACACGGGCAGGAAAACGAGATACACTGGATTGATCTTCTTGCCATTCTCGGCGCAAAGTACGGAGGGGATTTTTCCCGGTACAGAAAGGCGGATATGGATCAGCCCGCCTCCCGGCTGAAAAGCGGAGAAAGCCTTGACGAAATCACAGCCAACATGAAATACTTCGAGTATTACAGCGTGGCTTATGAATCGGTGCTGGGCGGAATGGTGGGAGACTATTCCGTACAGGACGGTGAAACGCCATCGGGCGCTCCGGCCTTCCGGCGGGAGTACGGGCTGAAAGCCTTTGCCCCCATCGCGAGGGGCTGGGCGTTCTCCCACAGCGACGACTTCGGCAGCTCGCGGGAATTCGGATTCCGCCGGCGTCATCTGGGGCACGACCTGTTCGGCAGCGTCGGAACGCCTGTGATCAATGTCGAAACCTGTATGGTGGAGGTTCTCGGCTGGAACAGGTACGGCGGGTGGCGCATCGGTATGCGGAGTCTGGACGGACGGAGGTATTACTACTACGCTCATCTCCGGAGCGGTCATCCCTACGCCGAAGGACTGGCGGAAGGACAGACGGTCTACGCCGGAGAGGTGATAGGGTATCTCGGCATGACGGGCTATTCCGACAAGGAGGACTACAACGGCATGCAGCGCCCGCACCTGCACTTCGGAGTACAGCTCATTTTTGACGAAAGCAGCAAAAACGAAATCTGGATAGACCCCTATGAGCTTGTGAAGTTTCTGGGAATTCACCGTTCGGCAGCGGTAAGCGCCGGGAAGGGGGATTTCAGGAGAGCGGAATTATTTTATGATAATATAGAATGACGGAGCGGATAGTGTTTTGCGCCGTTCAATTCGCGACAAGTCCCCGCAGCAGTTCGCGGAACGCCGCGGAGAAGGTGACTCTTTCGGAAGCGCGGTCGGAACAGACGTCGTACTGACCGATGGTTTCACCGTCCAGCACCAGCCTGACAACGCCTATCGGCTGACCGACTTCCACCGGCGCCTCCAGCGATTCCGGCAGTTCGACCACCGCCTTGATTTCCTTCCCCTTGCCCTTTTCGGTGAGAACGCTGCCCGCAATATCGGCATACGCGCCCACCTTCTTTTCCATGCCGCCCGCAACGGGAATCTCCGGCAGCTCCACCTCAATCTCCGAAACGTCGGTCAGCTCGTACTTGGCAAAGCCGTGGTCAAGCAGCTTTCTCGCGTCTGCAAACCGGCTCTTGCTGTCCGGCGCTCCGAGAATAACGGCGATCATGGTCATTCCGTCCCTCCGCGCCGCCGCCGAAATACAGCAGCCCGCCTTGCTGGTGGTGCCGGTTTTAAGTCCTATCGCGCCGTTGTAGTGTTTTATGAGCTTGTTGGTGTTGGTCAGCTGGAGCTTGCCGTCCCGAAGCGTGTCCATCCAGATGCCGGTATAATCCAGCACCTTTTCATGCCGGAGCAGCGCGGCGGAAGCGGTTGCGATATCCTTCGCGGAAGTGACGTGTCCTTCCGCGTCGAGTCCCGTGCAGTTGCAGTAGAATGTGTCGGTCATACCCAGCTCCTCGGCGCGGGCGTTCATCATGGAAACAAAGGCCTCGTTGGAGCCGGCAATGTGTTCCCCAAGCGCGACGCAGGCGTCATTGGCCGAACCCACCAGCGCCGCCTTGATCAGCTCATGCACCGTCATGGTTTCGCCCGGTTCCAGCCATATCTGCGAACCGCCCATGGAAGCGGCGTATTCGCTGCAGGTCACCGTGTCGTCCATTCTGACGGTACCGTCGTCAATCGCTTCAAAGACAAGCAGCATTGTCATGATTTTGGTGATGGAAGCCTCCGGCAGCTGCTGATTCTCATTGACGGAATAAATGATTCTGCCCGTCTCGGCATTCATCAGAACGGCGGCTTTCGCCGTCAGTCCCATGGAATCGGCGGGCTGCGTTTTATCGCTTTCCTTTGTCTGTTCCGCCGCGGTCTGTTCCTGCTGCGCCTGTGCGGGGGACGCGTATACTGTCAGTTCATTCCTCGCCGATACAGCAAAAAACAGTCCCGCAGCCAGTGCTATGGCGGTTGCTTTTCTGATATAAAAATATATCTTATTCATTTACGGAATACCTGTCCTTTCATTTTGAATGAAAATTCCTTCGACTTAGTGTATGCATATCAGGGCGGTTTTAGACAGGCTTGTCTGAAAAATAAATGAAAAAACACTTGCATTCATTCAAATCATATGGTATAATAGTTCAGAAATTCGCACGCCGGGCTGTGAAAGACACGGTGCGGGCTTTTTTGTCCGTCTGCTTTCATTTGCCTAAATTTTTATTTCACACTGGGCTTAAAGCATCGGCGGAGGTATTAACCGGGAGGAATTTTCACTATGGCAGTAGCATCTATGAAACAGCTGCTTGAAGCAGGCGTCCACTTCGGACACCAGACCAGACGCTGGAACCCGAAAATGGCTGAGTACATTTTCACCGAGCGCAACGGCATCTACATCATCGACCTTCAGAAGACGGTCAGAAAGCTCGACGAAGCCTACATGTTCGTCAGAAGCGTTGCCGAGAACGGCGATTCCGTCCTCTTCGTCGGCACCAAAAAGCAGGCGCAGGAGTCTATCAGAGAGGAAGCGCTCCGCTGCGATTCCTACTTTGTCAATGAAAGATGGCTGGGCGGCATGCTCACCAACTTCACCACCATCCGCCGCAGAATCGCCCGTCTGAACCAGCTCAATACCATGGCTGCCGACGGCACATTCGACAGACTACCCAAGAAGGAAGTCATTAAGTTCAATCTCGAGATTGAAAAGCTCGAAAAATTCCTCGGCGGTATAAAGACCATGACCAAGCTCCCCGGCGCGCTCTTCGTGGTTGACCCCCGCAAGGAGAAGATCGCCGTTTCCGAAGCCAAGAAGCTCGGCATTCCGGTGGTCGCGATTGTCGATACCAACTGCGATCCCGATGATATCGACTACGTTATCCCCGGCAACGACGACGCTATCCGCGCTGTCAAGCTGATTTCTTCCGTCATCGCCAACGCCGTTCTCGAAGGCAGACAGGGCGAGCAGGTGGAAGCTGAGGCTGCCGAAGCCGCTCAGGAAGAAGCCGCTGAGTAATCAAATATTCTGTATCTTTGAATGAATGATAATCTTACTATAACAGGAGGAATTTCACATGGCATTTACAGCTGCTGATGTTAAAAATTTAAGAGAAATGACCGGCTGCGGCATGATGGACTGCAAGAAGGCACTCACCGAAGCAGACGGCAATATGGATAAGGCTGTTGACATTCTCCGCGAGAAAGGTCTCGCCGCTTCCCAGAAGAAGGCAGGCAGAATCGCCGCCGAAGGCACCGTTTACGCCCTTGTCGAGGGCAATACAGGCGTCGTCATCGAAGTCAACGCCGAAACCGACTTCGTCGCCAAGAACGCTGAATTCATGGCTTTCGTTGACACCTGCGCCAAGACCGTCATCGCCGAGAATCCCGCTGACGTGGCAGCTCTGCTTGCCTGCAAGGCTGCCGGCAGCGAAGCCACCATCGACGAAATGCTCAAGGAGAAAATCCTTGTCATCGGCGAGAACATCAAGATCCGCCGCTTCGAGAAGTACGAAGGCCCCGTTGTCACCTACATCCACGGCGGCGGCAGAATCGGCGTTATGGTCAAGTTCGACACCACCGAGGAAGTCGCGGCAAAGCCTGAATTCACCGAGTTCGGCAAGGACATCGCCATGCAGATCGCCGCTCTTAATCCCAAGTACCGCGCTCCCGAAGATCTTCCCGCGGAAGAACTGGAGAAGGAAAAGGCCATTCTCATGGAGCAGATTCACAACGATCCCAAGAATGCCAAGAAGCCGGCTAAGATCATCGAGGAGAAGATTCTCCCCGGCCGCGTCAACAAGCTCTTTGAGGAAATCTGCCTTGTCAAGCAGGCATTCGTCAAGGACGGCGACATCAATGTCGAAACCTATGTGGCCAACACCGCAAAGGCTCTCGGCGGCGACATCAAGATCGTTTCCTTTGTCCGCTTTGAGAAGGGCGAAGGCCTTGAGAAGAGAGAAGACAACTTCGCTGACGAAGTGGCAAGCATGATCAAATAATTGATTGTCACGCTGGCTTTTTAAATAATCAATCCCCCTGTTTCCGGTTTTTCACCGAAAACAGGGGGATTTGTTTGGAGTTGGAGCATTATCTGTTGATCAGTTTCTGTGCCATTTCACGCCCTGAGGGGTATCTTCCAGAATAATGCCCTGCGCTTTCAGCTCGTCGCGTATGCGGTCGGCTTCGGCAAAATTCTTTGCCTTGCGGGCCGCCTGACGCTGCTGAATCAGTGCTTCGATCTCACTGTCGAGGTCATTGGACTTGCGGTTGTAGAGAAGACCCATCACGCCTGTCAGCTCGTTGTAAAGATCCAGCGCGAACTGCGCAAGCTCTTTGGAATGGGTTGATGACGCGCCGAGATAGGTGTTGATATCACGGGCCAGATCGAAGATCGCGGAAACCGCTCCGGCAGTGTTGAAATCTTCTTCCATCGAGTCGATGAAATGCTGTTTGTGGGAGAGAAGCTGCTCTTTGATTGTGTCCTCCCCCTCCTGCCAGCCGGAAGGAGCCTTGGAGAGATAGAATTCCACGTTTTCAAGGGCGGTGTACAGGCGGGCCAGCGCCGACTTGTTCTGCTCAATGATGTCTACGGAATAATTGATCGGGCTTCTGTACTGGCTGGAAAGCATGAAAAGACGGATCGGCTCGTAGCCGAAGGCCTCGCCCACATCACGCACAGTGAAGAAATTACCCAGCGACTTGCTCATCTTCTGGTTATCCACATTGATGAAGCCGTTGTGCATCCAGTACAACGCAAAAGGCTTCCCGGTAGCGCACTCGGACTGCGCAATTTCATTCTCATGATGGGGAAAAATCAAATCCTGTCCGCCGCAGTGAATGTCGATGGTTTCGCCTAAAAGGGCAAGATTCATGGCGGAGCATTCGATGTGCCAGCCGGGTCGGCCCTTGCCCCACGGCGAATCCCAGTAGGGTTCGCCTTCCTTGGCAGCCTTCCAGAGCGCGAAGTCGGCGCGGTCGCGCTTGATGTCGCCGGCATCGACGCGTTCACTGGCCCCGGCCACCAGTTCCTCCAGAGGAAGATGGGAGAGCTTGCCGTAGTCCGGGAAGGTTCTGACACTGAAATAAACGTCCCCCTGCGCTTCATACGCATGTCCGTTTTCCACCAGCGTGGAGATGATTTCAATGATCTTGTCGATGTTTTCGGTCGCCTTCGGGTGGATATTGGCTGGCTTGACGCCGAGCGCCTTGACGTCCTTCCAGTATTCCTCTATGTAGCGTTCCGAAATGACTTTATAATCCACCCCTTCGGCCTTTGCCTTGTTGATGATCTTGTCGTCCACATCGGTGAAATTCTGCACGAACGTCACCTTCATTCCCCGCCACTCAAAGTAACGGCGCAGGGTATCAAAGGTAATGATGGGACGCGCGTTGCCGATATGAATCAGATTATAGACGGTCGGGCCGCAGGCGTACATTTTCACTTGATTGGCAACCTGCGGCACAAACTCCTCCGTTTTCCTCGTAAGCGTATTGAATATTCTCATAAAAATTTTTCCTCCAAATACATTCCAAGGGCGAAGCCCTTCCTCAATTATTCATTATTCATTATTCTCTATTCATTTAGCGGCTTTACGGACGTAAAGCCGCGCTCATATTCCTCCGCCGTCGGTGTTTTCCAGACCGCCCATGTCGAGCTTTTTCTGGAGACGGACAATTTCGTTCTGAAGCCGGCAGATATCCTGCGCAACCGGATCGGTGTAATGAATCTGGTCGAGGTCGCAGGCGGGAATGGACTGTCCCGCGACGCGTACCACCCTTGCGGGGACTCCGACGGCCGTCGCGTCGGACGGCACTTCATTCAGCACCACCGCCCCCGCGGCAATTCTGGCGTTGTCCCCTACCGTGAAGGGGCCAAGCACCTTCGCGCCGGAACCTATCAGGACATTGTTTCCGATGGTAGGATGACGTTTGCCGGTGTCCTTTCCCGTGCCTCCGAGCGTGACGCCCTGATAAATCGTGCAGCCGTCGCCCACTTCGGCGGTTTCTCCTATGACAACGCCCATTCCGTGATCGATCAGCACTCCCCTGCCTATCCTGGCGGCGGGATGAATCTCAATGCCGGTTCTTCTCTTGGCGCGTTCACTGATCCAGCGCGCCAGCAATTTCAGATTGTGGCGGAAACACCAATTCGCCCTGCGGTGAGACATGAGCGCCTTGTAACCCGGATAGAGCAGTCTGACTTCAATGGCACTGCGTGCGGCGGGATCTCTTTCCATGATGGCCCTGATCAGATCCTGACGGTAACTGGACATACTTCATCAGCTCCTACAATCAATTCAAAATCGTCCGGCTCAGCGTGACGACCGCTTCATCAGTTCTTCAAAGATAGAAAGCTCGGCAGCAAGCGCGGAAATCATAGGGCCGTTTTCGATCTTTGAAGGATAGGTTTTCAGCAGAGCGGCGCGGTGATTCTCCGGAAGAAGATCTATGCTGTGCATGTAATCCTCCGTAATTCCGTTGGCCTCGCATATCAATTTGATCAGCAGCGTGCGAAGTTCGCCCATGATTTCACATGCGTAAATCGAAGAACCGCCGGAAATCGCGTGTTTTGCCACATTTACCCGGCCGTAGAAATAATTCCATATGTCCCTGTCCGGCTTTTCCTTCTCGGGTTCATGAACGGGTGCAGGAGCGGCGGCGACAACCGGCGCGGGAACGACCGGTTCGGGAGCGACTTCCGGTTCAGGCTCCGGCTGTGGTTCTGCCGTTGCGCCCGGCTCATCGGCTGTATCGGCGGATGTATCGTCAAAATCGTCCTCGAAATCATCTGAGAACTCACTTTCCGGCTTGGGTTGATCGGTAGTCGGATCGGCATTTTTCCTTGACGAAGGAGAATAACAGCCCATGGCCGCCCCGTTTTTATCCAGATAGGGCACCCACCATTCAAAAGAGGGAAGATTGTTTTCATTGCAGAAGACAACCTGGGCTTTCAGTCCGTTTTCAAATTCATAATTCACCGACGTGCGGTTGTCGGCTTCACTCTTCTGAATGTCGGTCGGTCTGAGGAATTCCCTGATAAGGAAATTCAAATCCGAAATCGCCTTCGGGAGCGCAGCGTCATCCGCCGCGGCAACCACAAAGAAAATCTCGCCGGGAGTATATTCATCATGGCCGGTCAGCACAAACAGGGAAACCCCCTCAATCTTGCGTACCATCACATTCAGCTTTTTCGCCATAACGGCGCGTGCCTTCATTAAATCACTCATTTTTCGTATAATCCTTTCAAACAAATTGATGAAAAACAAAACGCCTCCGACGCGCCGCAAAAAGCAACCCATCGGAGGCGAAATTTCATTGAATCAATTCCACGGTTCCACTCCTGTTTATCACTCGTGCATGCCTTAACGCGGCAAAATCGTGTGCGAATACTTCAACTGTCAAACTGTTACAGTTTTTCCCCGCACATGCGTGATGAAGGGTGCATTCTTCCGCATGCCGTACACGGAACGCTTGCAGCCGATGACGTTCCGTCTCTGAATGCCGTGCGCACGGATTACTTATCCCTCTGAGCATTTGCTGTTATTATTATTTTATTGAGCAGCTTGTAATACATTATACGCTACTGTTTCAAGTTTTGCAACTGTTATTTTTAACAAAATGACCCTCAGTAAATCTTTTCGATTTCACCCTTTATGCCGTATTTTTTGCGAAAGGCCTCCAAGTCCTGACTGCTTTTGATCAGCATCACATCGGTGAATTTCCCTGTGGCGTTATCACGGAATCCGGCAACCTTCTCGCCTGTGCATATACTGCAGCGAATGACCGGAGTCATATGCGCGCTGTCGTATTTTATGTCCGAATGATTCTTTTTAAGAAACGTCATCAGAATTCCTCCCTGTTTTGTGCTTGATCCGCTTCCATATTATCACAGTCAACTTAAAAATGCAATAGATACAGGCTATCAGAACCCGCGGAAGATCATTATATTATAAGATTCCATAATTCCCGCAATTAATATATAAAAAAAATGTAAATATCGTTGCTTTTTCTTTGGTGGTATGTTATAATTAATGAAATCATTTTTTATGAAGGACGGCGATGGCAGATGAAGAATTACATACACACGGCGGACAAGTCTGCCATACCCACTGTTACAATACTGGGCGTGGAAATCGCCGATATCAATATGCCTTGGCTCATGCGCTTCACAGATGAGAATCTCAGCGCACTCAGCGGCGACTACATTTGTGTGGCCAATGTGCATACCACGGTGGAGGCTTACGGGAACCCCGATTTTCTCTCGGTTCAGAACGGCGGAATTATGGCAATTCCGGACGGAGGGCCTCTCTCCGATGAGGGGCGCAAGCGCGGCGCCAAGCAGATCGAACGCACCACCGGCCCCGATTATATGGGGGAAATCTTCAAGGTTTCCGCACAGAAGGGCTATCGCCATTACTTTTTCGGAAGCACGCCTGAAACGCTTGAAAAGCTCATCATCAATATCACCCGCGACTTTCCGGGTATATCGGTGGTCGGCTTCTGCTCGCCTCCCTTCCGTGCATTGACCGAGGAAGAAGACAGGGAAATTATTGAAAACATATGCAGCGCGGAGCCGGATTTTCTATGGGTCGGATTGGGCGCACCGAAGCAGGAAAACTGGATGGCAGCGCATCAGGGCCGTGTGAAGGGTCTGATGGTGGGAGTGGGCGCCGGATTCGACTATTTCGCCGGTAACATCTCCCGCGCCCCGGAATATATGCAGAAGCACAATCTGGAATGGCTCTACCGGCTGATGCAGGAGCCTAAGAGACTTTTCAAGAGATACTTTATTACCAACTCCAAATTCATCTGGAACGCTGTGATCAGAGGAAAGTGACAAATGCCGGACAATACAACACTCCGTAACGATAAGAATAAAAAAGCAAAAATTCTGATCGTACATAATCATTATCAGATTCCCGGCGGGGAAGACACCGTTGTGGAAAACGAAAAAAAGCTCCTCGAAGAAAACGGGCATGAGGTTGTTCTGTATACAAGAAACAACAACGAGATCAAAACCATGAGCCGGCTCAAAAAACTGCTGCTTCCCATTATGACAGTCTGCAATCCCCGTTCCGCGCGTGATGTGAAACAAATCATCAAAAGCGAAGGCATTGACATCGTTCATGTCCACAATACGCTGAACCTCATTTCCCCCTCTGTTTATTATGCCGCCGTTACATGCGGCGTTCCGGTTGTGCAGACCATACACAATTTCCGTTTCATCTGCCCGGGAGCCGCTCTCTACCGCGACGGTCATATTTGCGAGGACTGCATTCAAAAAGGGCTGGGCTGCGCAATTAAGCACGGCTGCTATCGAAATTCAAAAGCGCAGACGCTGATTCTGGTAATCAGCGTCTTACTTCATAAAGCCGCCGGCATTTACGGCAAACTCAATTATATATGCCTGACCGGATTCAACAGGGAAAAGCTGCTCACTCTCAACGGGAAGCGGGAGGTCATCCCCCCGTCACAGGTCTTTGTAAAGCCGAATTTTACCTTCTCCCCGCCGTCCGGCATGCAGAAACGGCGTGAAGGACAGGACGGGCCGATGAGCTTTATTTATGTGGGCAGACTGGACGAGCTCAAGGGCATTCAAACCCTGTTTGAAGCATGGAGCCTGATGGGGGAGGAAGCGCCTCTGCTCAGGGTATGCGGCAGCGGCCCGATGCAAGACTGGTGCGTGCAACGGTCGCAAGGACTTCATGTGGAAATGAAGGGATTTCTGGACAGTGCGTCGGTCAATCAACTGATCGCCGACAGCAGGGCGCTGATCATGCCTACGCTCTGGTATGAGGGATTCGGTATGACGGTGATCGAGGCTTTTTCATGCGGCGTGCCGGTTATCTGCTCCGATCTGGGGAACGCGGGAAGTCTGGTGGAGGAGGGCGTTACCGGCTGGAAATTCCGGCCGGGGGACGCACAGGCTCTGGCACAGGCGGTACGGAAGGCCATGGGGGACGGCTCCGGCGTCAGGGACAACGCAAGACGCGTTTTCGCGGAAAAATATTCCCCCGAGGCCAACTACCGCCGTCTGGAAGAAATCTATATGGAGGTGCGGCATGCGAATCGGTCTGCTGGTTCTCAGCGTAGGAAATTTCGGAAATAAAGGTTTTTACAATTTGCAGGAGGTCGGGCTTGGAAAGGCTCTGGGGCGTAAAGGACATACAGTCAATATTTACAAGTGCGTTCATAAAAATCAGCCGGATCAAACAGAAGAAATAGCTCCCAATGTATTTTTTCATCCAATAGGAGTAAGCACAATCGGAAATAATTCTGTTTTTCGGTGCGAAACAATGCTGGACGATTCAATGGACGTGCTTATTTGTTTTTCTGACATACAGCTTTGGACAAGCAGGGTTTACCGATGGGCAGTCAGACATCATATTAAATTCATCCCCTATGTCGGCATCACGCACAGCACAAGCACCTCTCCGTTGATAAGAACGGTGATCAATTTCTGCGCGGGAAGCGCTTATAACACTTATAAAAAAACCGGGGTTATGGTAAAAACCAATGCCGTCAAGACGGAACTCACACAAAAAGGCGTCACTGATATTCAGGTGGCTCCCGTCGGAATTGACTCCGGCCTGCTTCATAATGATTATCGCCTGACTGATCGTGACCTTCTGAAAACGCTGCATCTGAAACAGGGACTGAAATATATTCTGATGGTCGGGAGAATTGAATACGACAGAAACCCGCTGGACGTGGTGACGGTCTTTGAAGCCCTGCATGAATCAGACGAAAAATACAGGCTCATGATCATCGGTGAAGGTTCACTGAAGGAGGAACTGTCTGACAATCTTGCCCAAAAAGGGCTTTCAGACTATGTGATCTGGGCAGGGCAGATTCCCAACAGCGAAATGTGGAAATACTACCGCGCATCAACCGCACTTGTCAGCTTCTCACGAACCGAAATCTTCGGCATGTCGATTCTGGAGGCAATGTATTATGAACTTCCTGTTTTTGTCATGCACGCTCCCGGCCCCGACGACATTATCGTCGATAAGGAAACGGGATTCCTGTTTTCTGACCCGCAGGAAATGGCTCCGGCTATATCAGACTGTTTCGGGAAGGAATTCTACGGGAGAGAAATAGGCGAAAAGGCGCACAAACGAGTATTGGAACGCTTTTCATGGGGCGACGCGGTCAAAACAGTTGAAACCCGTGCGAACAACTGACGGCATTTCGGCCTGTTCTGCCAATGCGTTTTTCAAAGGAAGGATATAAATGTCACTATATGATAAAATTCTCAGCCGTGAGGAATGTATTTCACTTGTCGGACTGGGATATGTGGGTATGCCTATCGCAGTTGCCTTTGCCGGAAAGGGCGTCCGCGTGATCGGTTTTGACCTGAACGCGGAAAAAATTGCTCTTTACAAATCAGGCGTTGATCCGACACTGGAGGTCGGCAACGACGCCATTGCCCATACGACTGTGGAATTCACCTCAGATGAAAACGATCTGAAAAAAGCGAGGTTCCACATAGTCGCCGTTCCTACTCCGGTAAACGCAGACCACACTCCCGACCTTACTCCCGTCATCGGCGCATCGGAAATTGTGGGTCGCAATCTGACGCCCGGTTCCATCGTGGTGTATGAGTCCACTGTATATCCGGGCTGTACCGAAGACGTCTGCATTCCCATCCTTGAGCGCGCATCCGGACTCAAATGCGGCACAGACTTCAAGGTAGGCTACAGTCCGGAGAGAATCAACCCCGGCGATAAAGCCCACAGGCTTGAGAATATCCGCAAAATCGTGTCCGGTATGGACGCGGACTCCCTTGCGATTATCAGATCGGTATATAATATCGTCATCGAAGCGGGAACACACCCCGTTTCAAACATCCGCACCGCCGAAGCGGTAAAAGTCGTGGAAAACAGCCAGAGGGACATCAACATCGCATTTATGAATGAACTTGCTATGGTTTTTGACCGCATGGATATTGACACCAACGAAGTAGTAGACGGCATGAACACCAAGTGGAACGCGCTGGGATTCCGTCCCGGTCTGGTGGGCGGTCACTGCATCGGCGTGGACCCGTATTACTTCACCTATCAGGCAGAAAAGCTGGGATATCACAGCCAGATCATTCTCAACGGGCGCATTGTAAACGACAGCATGGGCGATTATGTAGCTGACGCCGCGGTAAAAAAAATGGTGGAAACCGGGCAGGCGCCCAAAAACAGCAAGGTGGTTATTTTCGGCCTTACCTTCAAGGAAAACTGTCCCGACACACGCAACAGCAAGGTCAGCGACATCATCAGACGGCTGGGGGAATACGGAATTCAGCCTGTCGTGGTGGATCCGTGGGCTTCCGAAACCGAAGCAATGCATGAGTACGGTGTGAAACTCACGCCCATGGAAGATGTGAGCGACGCGGACTGTGTGATTATTGCCGTTGCACATGATGAATTCCGCCGCATGACGCTCCGTGAGATCAAAAAAATCTTCCGGGCGGTGCCTGATGAGCAGAAAGTTCTCATAGACGTAAAGGGACTATACAAAATTCAAGACCTGATGGATGCCGGCATGAAGTGGTGGAGGCTTTAAGATGAAGGTTCTTTTATGTGAAAGAAATTTCAGCGGACATCGCAGAATTTATCTGAAATGGCTGTCAAAAACAGACGGCATTGAATTTTTTTCTTTTGCGCCGGAAAACACCGGCTTTCGGGAGGATCATTTCCATCCATTCATCACCGGATCATCGCTGAAATCCTTTAAGGGCTATCTCTCGTGGATACGACAGATCAGACGGATTGTAAAACGGGACAAAATCGACGTCGTTCACATTCTTGACGGCGACAGCCTGATGCGATGGTTCGGCTGCGGACTGCATTCCCTGGGATGTGACAGAGTGATCGTCACCTATCACAATTTTTACCCCGGAACAGCACGCAGGATAAGCTACAGACTCATGAATCTCGGACGCGGGCATACCTGCGTGGTTCATTCCGAGACGCTCAGACAACAGATGACGGCTGCCGGAATAAAAAACGCCGCGCACTGCGAATATCCCGCTTTTGAATTTGACGCATTTGCAGGCCTGAACAGCGCGCAGTGCAAAGCAGATTTACAGATGCGGGCGGACGTTCCGGTTATCGGAATCATAGGCGGTATTTCCTGTTACAAAAACATCATCCCCTTTTTGCATATTCTGCAAAAAACCGAAACGGATTTTCAGCTTCTGATGCTCGGCAGGCTGACCGACATTACCGAACAGGAAATCACAGAGGCAACGGAGCCTTATAAGCAGAAGGTTCGCTGTATGTTACGGCCGCTGACCGACGAAGAATACAAGTCCGGCATCGCTGCGTCCGACGTCATCTACTGTATCTACAGGCGGGACTTCAACGGGGCTAGCGGGCCGCTGACCGACGGCGTGTGCTGCCGCAAGATGATTCTCTCATCGGATCACGGCACGCTTGGGAATATCACACAGCAGAATCATCTTGGATTCACAGCGGACGTCACCGATGAGAAGGATATTCTTAAAAACACCGAAGCGGCGCTGCGTCAGGCACTCTCATTTAAATATGACGAAACAGCTGAATTATACAGGGATTTGTTGCGGCCTGCACATTTTTTGGAGACTTACAAGAAGATTTACGGCATTTAAGAAAGGGACGTTATGAAGTTTATAGACTCGTTATGGAATAAAATGCTTTTTACTTATTACCGCGTTTCGGTAGGACATCACTTGAAATGCGAAGGCAGACTGGTCATACAGGGGCACGGCAGGTATAAAATCGGCGACAACTGCCATTTTATTTCCAAGGAAACCATAAGTCCGGTGGGCGGAAACAGAGTGGTCTTTCAGACATTCTTTCCGGACAGTTCCATTATCATAGGGAATAATGTCGGAATTTCTCATACCATTATCTGTTCAAAAATACGTGTGGAGATTGAAGACAATGTTCTTGTAGGCGGCGGTGTAAAAATATACGACACCGACTTTCACTCCATCCATTACGAAGAAAGGCTACAGTCTCCCGATCCGGGCGTAAAGAGCAAACCTGTCAGAATATGCGAAGGCGCGTTTATAGGCGGACATTCCATCATTCTGAAAGGTGTGACCGTTGGAAAGCATTCCGTCATCGGAGCAGGTTCGGTTGTTACCCATAATGTTCCGGATTATGAAATCTGGGCAGGCAATCCGGCCGTTTTTGTCAAGAGGATACATCAGGAGGAAAAAGTGAATGAATAAAACCGCGCTGATCACAGGCATTACGGGACAGGACGGCTCCTATCTGGCGGAATTCCTGCTGGAAAAGGGATATAATGTGCACGGTATCACCCGGCGCGCTTCCATTGCCAATACGGGACGTATCGAGCATATTCTGGGAAAAATCAGATTGCACGACGGCGACCTGACCGATTCCACTTCGCTGATCAGAATCATAAAAGAAACCAGACCCGATGAAATCTACAACCTTGCCGCGCAGAGCCATGTGCAGGTGAGCTTCGACGTGCCGGAGTATTCCGGCGACGTGGACGCCATCGGCGTTCTCCGTATTCTGGAAGCGGTGCGCATGCTGGGCATGGAAAAAAGCTGCAAAATCTATCAGGCTTCCACTTCCGAGCTTTACGGCAAGGTGGAGGAAATTCCACAGAAAGAGACAACGCCTTTCCATCCCTACAGTCCCTACGCCATCGCCAAACAGTACGGCTACTGGATGGTGAAGGAATACCGCGAGGCTTACGGCATGTTTGCCGTCAACGGCATTCTCTTCAATCACGCCTCGGAACGCCGCGGCGAGAACGTCGTCACCCGCAAGATTACCCTTGCCGCCGGCCGCATTGCCGAAGGGTTGCAGGATCATCTGGAGCTGGGCAACATGGATTCCCTGCGCGACTGGGGTTACGCGAGGGATTATGTGGAATGCATGTGGCTGATTATGCAGCAGGAGCAGCCGGACGATTTCGTCATTGCCACCGGCGTGCAGCACACCGTGCGCGATTTCACTGAAAAGGCCTTCGCCGCCAACGGCATTCAGATACGCTGGGAAGGAAAAGGACTCGACGAAAAAGGCTACGACGCGGCAACCGGGAAGATGCTGGTCTGCGTCAATCCCGCGTGGTTCCGTCCCACCGACGTGGACAACCTTCTCGGCGACCCGACCAAGGCGAAGACCGTGCTCGGCTGGAATCCCCAGAGCACCGGCTACGAGCAGCTTGTCGAAATAATGGCCAAGCACGACAGGGAGCTGGCCAGACGTGAAAAAGCCATGAAGGAGGCGCTGTGAAGCCATGATGGAAAAGAACGCGAAAATCTACGTCGCCGGACACCGCGGGATGGTGGGCTCGGCGATTGTCAGAGAGCTGGAGCGACAGGGCTATACCAACATCGTCACCCGCACCCACAGCGAGCTTGATCTTACCCGACAGGAAGCTGTGGAAGCATTTTTCGCTGCGGAGAAGCCGGAGTACGTTTTCTTAGCAGCGGCAAAAGTCGGCGGCATTATGGGCAACGCCACCGCGAAAGCCGATTTCCTATATGACAACATGATTCTGGAAATGAATGTCATTCACGCCGCGTGGCAGAACGGCTGCAAGAAGCTGGAATTCCTCGGTTCCTCCTGCATATACCCCCGCATGGCGCCCCAGCCCATGAAGGAAAGCTGCCTGCTGACAAGCTCCCTTGAGGAAACCAACGAGGCATACGCCCTCGCCAAAATCAGCGGTCTGAAATACTGCGAATATCTCAACACCCAGTACGGCACCGACTACATCAGCGTCATGCCCACCAATCTCTACGGCCCCAACGACAATTATCATCCCACCCATTCCCACGTGCTTCCGGCGCTGATACGCCGGTTCCACGAAGCGAAGGTGTCCGGCGCGGAGTCGGTCACCTGCTGGGGGGACGGAAGTCCTTTGCGCGAATTCCTCTATGTGGACGACCTCGCCAACCTCTGCGTCTTCCTTATGAACCACTACAGCGGCAACGAAACGGTCAACGCCGGCACCGGCAAGGAACTTACCATCAAGGAGCTGACGGAACTGGTCGCGAAGGTGGTGGGTTATACGGGGCGCATTGAATGGGATACTTCCAAGCCCAACGGCACGCCCCGCAAGCTGCTCGACGTGAGCAAGGCGGCCAAGCTCGGCTGGACCTACCAAACCGAACTGGAGGACGGCATCCGGCTGTCCTACGAGGACTTTCTGAATAATCCAATGCGCGCGGAAAGGTGATGCACGCCATATGCATATTATTCTGTTATCCGGGGGCTCCGGAAAAAGGCTCTGGCCGCTGTCGAACGACACGCGTTCCAAGCAGTTCATCAAGATATTCAGGAAGCCGGAGCACACCATTCCCATGGGGAAGGAAGACGGCGGCCAATATGAGTCGATGGTGCAGAGGGTGTACCGTCAGATCAAAACGGTTGACCCCGGCGCAACCGTCACGATAGCCACCTCCAAATCGCAGGTTTCTTCCATCCACAATCAACTGGGCGACGGCGTTTCCATCTCGGTGGAACCCTGCCGGCGGGACACCTTTCCCGCCATCGCCCTTGCGACAGCTTACCTTCACGACGTGATCGGCGTTCCCGCCGATGAAGCGGTGGTGGTCTGTCCGGTCGACCCCTATGTGGATTACAGCTACTTCAAATGTCTGGAAGAAATGTACCACAAGGCCATTCAAAGAGGCGGTCTGGTGCTGATGGGCATTCAGCCCACCTTCCCGACCGAGAAATACGGCTACATTCTCCCCCACGAACAGGAGGACGGGAGCTGCCATTTCGATTTCAAGGAAAAACCCGACGCGGCAACGGCAGCCAAGTACATCGAGGAAGGCTGTCTCTGGAACGGCGGCGTATTTGCCTACAGGCTTTCCTACGTGCTGGAAAAGAGCCGCGAACTCATTGGAACCGACAATTACTACGAGCTGTACGGCAATTACGAAACGCTCAGGAAAATCAGCTTTGACTACGCGGTGGTGGAAAACGAGAGCAATCTCAGCATTGTACGGTACCACGGGCAGTGGAAGGATCTCGGCACATGGAATACCCTCACCGATGCGATGGAGGAAAACGCCGTCGGCGACGTGAGAATGAACGACAAGTGCGAGAACGTCCACGCCATTAACGAAATGGGTGTGCCGATGCTGATTATGGGCTGCAAGAACATTGTCGTTTCGGCTTCTCCCGACGGCATTCTGGTGTCGGACATGGAGCAGAGCAGCTATATCAAGCCGTTTGTGGATGACATCAAGCAGCGCATCATGTTCGCGGAAAAATCATGGGGGCGCTACCGCGTGCTGGACGTGGAAGAAGACAGCATGACCGTCAAGGTTATTCTCAACCCCGGGCATAAGATGAATTACCACAGCCACGAGCGGAGAGACGAGATCTGGACCATTATTACCGGTTCGGGCTACACCATCGTGGACGGCATGGAACAGCCGGTCAAGCCGGGGGACGTCATCACCATGGCGGCAGGCTGCAAGCACACTGTCGTCGCGGGAACCGACGGCCTGCAAATGATCGAGGTGCAGATCGGCAGGGACATCAGCGTTTCCGATAAGAAGAAATACGAATTTCCGTATAAATAAACCCTCCCGCTTCTGAACGGAGGAACCGATATGAATTTTCCATTTATGCTTGCCCCGGCCGCCAAGAGCTACCTGTGGGGCGGAAGCCGGCTGAATGACGATTTCGGAAAAAATATAGACATGGATCCGCTGGCGGAAACATGGGAATGCAGCACGCACCCCAGCGGACAGAGCACCGTATGCAGCGGAGAATTTCAGGGAATGGCGCTGGGAGACATACTGAATTTCCGTCCCGATTTTCTGGGAAGTCATCCGCTGGAAATCACGAGGGGACGGCTGGAACTGCCTATCCTGATCAAGCTGATTGACGCAAAGAACGATCTGTCGGTGCAGGTTCACCCTGACGACAATTACGCCCTGACGCACGAAAATTCCCTCGGCAAGACCGAAATGTGGTATGTGCTGGACGCGAAACGGGGGGCGAGTCTGGTCTACGGTTTCAATCAGGACATGACCCAACAGCGGGTGAGAGACGCGCTGGAAGATCAGACCATCGGCAATTATCTCAACTGCGTACCGGTACACAAGAACGATCTATTTTATATTGAAGCGGGCACCGTTCACGCCATCGGCGCGGGTGCGCTGATCGCCGAGATTCAGGAAAACAGCGACGTGACCTATCGGCTCTACGATTACGACCGTGTTGGAAAGGACGGCAAAAAACGTCCGCTTCACATCGATCAGGCGATGAACGTCATCAATCTGAAATCCTCCGACGCGCCGAGGCAGCCCATGCGGGTGCTGCGCTACCGTAACGGCGCCGCCAGCGAACTGCTGATCCGGTGCCGGTATTTTCAGGTGGAAAGGCTGCTGCTCAATACGGAAATTCACCGCTCGCTCTGGTACTTTCAGACGGGGAGCAACAGCTTTCACGCGCTGCTCTGTGTGGACGGCTGCGGCGTGCTTTACGGAGAGGGCGTGATGCTGCCCTTTTTCAAGGGCGACTGCATTTTCGTTCCCGCCGCAAGCATTCCACTCAAGCTGCACGGAAAGGCGCAGATTCTTAACGTAAGCTGCTGATTGCAAAAAAGTGAGGCGTCGACATGGGGAGAGAAGCAAGCTTTGAACTGGATTGCTCGGATTTTTCGGGCAGCGTGACCGACTTCATCAAGCTGCTCAGCAGTCTCGGCTGGTCGTATTACGACGACGACAACCACGCCGAATACCTGCCTGTCGGCGACCGCGACAGCTTTGACTGGCAGTTGGGGGAAATCACCGAAAGCGGGCTTTACGCCATCTTCGACCGCAAGCTCCGGCGGGAAGAAACGGTAGGGCTGGTACTGTATTACCGGGACACAGGGCATGGAATCACCCTGCTGGCGGCGGACACAAGCGAGATACTCCTTATTCCGAACATCAACCGGAAAACGCTGGACGGTGACGAGGATTCCGTCACCGACGTTAACTGGTACTCGGAAAAAATCTTTCAGAAGCTGCTCTGGTACGACTGCGGCATGGTGGGCTTCAAATTTGAGGAGCAGTCGGACAGCGAAACAGAGGACGAGGAAGAATCCGGAATTGCGGAATTGTATGAAGAACCCGAAAAATCGGAGGAGAAGGAAGAAGCAGAGGAAAACGAAATTTCAGATTGACATCCGGCAATCATTGTGCTATAATGTTATCGACAAATTAAAGGAAAAACTGTTAATTGCAACTAATAGTTTTTCCGGATTGAGAGTATTCAGCATATTTGTCATGATAACCGAATAATGATTGACTGAACAGGCAACCGCGTCCTGCGGAATTGCCGGGCTTGCGCCAGCAGGCAGCAGTTTGTTTTCTTTTTCTTTTCATCAGAAGTACAACCTGCGGGACAGACAAAATTGTTCCGCAGGCGTTTTTTATACTCGCATTTTTGGAGGGTTCTTTATGAACAGAAAACAGGTAGTCGAAAGAATTTCCGCAATCAGCATAGCGGTCAATCTCATACTGTCGGTCGGCAAGCTGGCCGCTGGCGTTCTGGCGCATTCCGGCGCGATGGTATCCGAGGCGGTGCATTCCGCTTCCGACGTATTCAGCACCGTCATCGTGATTATCGGCTTCCGGCTGTCGGCAAAGGACGCGGACAAAGAGCATCCCTACGGCCACGAACGGCTGGAATGTGTCGCGGGTATCATTCTGGCGATGATTCTCTTTATTACCGGTCTCGGCATCGCGAAAACCTCCGTTGACCTGATGATTTCCAAGGAATACCTGACCGCCAAAATGCCGGGGATTGCCGCGCTGATCGCCGCTGTTATTTCCATTGCCGCCAAGGAAGGCTTATACTGGCTGACCATCATCTACGCGCGGAAGATCGACTCTCCCGCGCTGAAGGCCGACGCGTGGCACCACTGCAGCGACGCGCTTTCTTCCGTGGGAGCGATGATCGGCATCATGGGCGCGAGAATGGGCTTTGCGATTTGCGAACCGGTCGCGAGCTTGGTGATCTGCGTATTCATTATCAAAGCGTCGGTGGAAATATTCAGCGAAGCCATCGGAAAGATGACCGACAGAGCCTGCGATGATTCCACCCAGAATTCCATCCGCGAGATCATCCTCGCGCAGGAGGGCGTGCAATCGCTTCCCGAACTCAAAACCCGCATGTTCGGGGCGAAAATGTACGTGGACGCGGTGATTACGGTGGACGGGGAACTCCCTTTGACAGAAGCGCATGCCATAGCGGAGTCGGTGCATGACAGCGTGGAAAAATCCTTTCCCGGGGTGAAGCACTGCATGGTGCGTGTCTACCCCGCATGATCAATATGAACGAATTGCAGACGCGATATGAGCAAATTGTAAATGATGACGGAAAAATAAAAATCCCCTTACGTAAGGTATTGCTTGTAACGCCGCGTAATACGCTATTCTGAGGGCAAAGGAGGTGACAGCTATGTCAAAATACACGACAGGAGAGATCGCAAAGCTCTGCGGTGTGACCGTCAGGACGGTGCAGTACTATGACACAAGGGGCATCCTTGTGCCGGCGGAATTATCCGAAGGAGGCAGGCGGCTTTATTCCGAGAATGATCTCAAACGCATGAAGATCATCTGCTTCCTGAGGGACTTGGGACTTCCTCTGGATTCCATTTCCCAGATGCTCGCCGAGGACGATCCGGGCAGCGTCATATCATTGCTTCTGGAGCAGCAGGAACAGACGCTCAGGGAGGAAATCGGTGAGCGGAAGGAAAAGCTGGACAAACTGGAATCGCTCCGGCGCGATCTCCGCGACGTGGAAAAGATCTCTTTTGAATCCATCGGCGACATAGCCTACACAATGACCAACAAGAAAAAACTTTGGAAAATGCGTGCCGTGATGCTGAGCACAGGCATTCCCGTCACCCTGCTGCAATGGGCCGCCATCCTTCTGTGGATGACAAAGGGTTGGTGGTGGCTATTCGTACTCTGGGCAGCGGTTGCGATTCCGTGGGGAATTCTGATTTCCAAATACTACTACGACCATACGGCCTATCTCTGTCCGCAGTGCCACACGGTATTCACACCGACCTTCAAGGAGATGTTCTTTGCGCGGCATACGCCTTCCACACGCAAGCTGACCTGCACTTCCTGCGGACATCACGGGTTTTGCGTGGAGGTCGCGAAAGAAGAAAAGAAAGACTAATTCCAACACACAGGAGGTTTAACCTATGAACATGAATTTTGACCCATTAACGGAATATCTTCCCCTGCTGCTGCCGCTGCTGGTGGCGGAGCTTGCCCTTTTCGTCTGGGCGCTGGTGCATGTCCTCACCCACAAGACCTACAAGCACGGCAACCGCGTGCTGTGGCTGATCGTGGTCATCGTCATGATGAATTTCGTGGGGCCGATACTCTACTTCATTCTGGGAAAAGAGGACGAATAATTCATGACAAACGTGCTTGAAATTTCCGGGCTGCGCAAGCGCTTCGGCAGCAAGCAGGTGCTCAGCGACGTGACGCTCTCGGTGCCGGAAAGCTGCGTGTTCGGGTTCGTGGGACGCAACGGCGCGGGCAAGACCACCACAATGAAATCCATTATCGGTCTGCTGAAACCCGACGGCGGCGAAATCTCGATCTGCGGCGAAAAGGTCACCTTCGGCGGCACAAAAACCAACCGCTTCATCGGCTACCTGCCCGACGTGCCGGAATTCTACGGCTACATGACCGCGCGGGAATACCTGTCGCTCTGCGGCAGGGTCGCCAGAATGAAGCCTTCGGAAATCAAAGACCGCACGGACGAGCTTCTCGAACTGGTGGGACTTGCGGACGAAAAGCACCGCGTCAAGGGCTATTCCCGCGGCATGAAACAGCGTCTGGGCATCGCGCAGGCGCTCATCAACCGCCCCAAGCTGCTGATCTGCGACGAGCCGACTTCCGCCCTCGATCCCGTGGGACGCAGGGAGATTCTCGACATATTGAAGGACGCGGGCAAGCAGACCTCCGTCTTTTTCTCCACCCACATTCTCACCGACGTGGAGAGAATCTGCGACCGCGTCGCCTTTCTGGAAGGGGGCAGGATCGTTCTCTGCGGGGATATTGACGAGATCAGGAAGAAACGCGCCGACACGGCTGTGGAAGTGCTGCCGGAAAGCCCTTCCGACGCGGCTTTGCTGGCAGAGCAATTTCCGTCCGGAAAAGTAACCGACGGATGCTTTGTACTGAAAAGCGCTTCTCAGCAGGACGCGGAAGAACTGATGCAATTCATACTGGAAAGACATCTGTCTGTCATCCGCTTTGAGCGCAGGGAACCTGATCTGGAAAATATGTTCATGGAGGTGATCGGCGAATGAACGGTATCAGAAACTTTTTCACCTTCACCGGCAAGGAGCTGCTGGAACTTCGCCGGAGCGGTCGTCTGCTGGTCTTCCTCATTATCTTCGTCCTCTTCGGCATCATGAATCCCGCCGTGGCTAAGCTCACGCCGTGGCTCTATGAATCCATGGCGGAATCGCTGGAGGCCTCCGGCCTTACCGTCACGGAGTACAATGTCACCGCGATGGATTCATGGGTGCAGTTCTTCAAGAATATGCCGATGGCTATGCTGGTCGTGCTGCTGATTTTCGGCGGAATCTTCACCTCGGAATATGCCAAGGGCACGCTCATTCCGCTGCTCTCCAAGGGCTTGCGGAGAAACGCCGTCAATGCGGCGAAAACCTTCACCATGCTGCTGGTCTGGAGCGTCGGCTATTGGATGAGCTACGCTATCACTTACTACTACACCGACTATTACTGGGACAATTCCGTGGTGAAACATTACGCCTTTGCCGCTTTCGGACTGTGGCTCTTCGGGGCGCTGCTGCTCTGCTGCATTTCCTTCTTTTCTTCCTTCGCCGGTTCCACCGCGCAGGTGCTGCTCGGCGTCGGAGCGGTCTATATCGCCCTCAATCTCCTGCTTATGGTCGGAACGGTCAGGGAATACCTGCCATCCTTCCTCACGCAGAGCGGCGATCTGCTCACCGGACAGGCGCAGCCTTCGGATTATTTCACCGCGCTTCTCGTCGCGGCGGTTGCTTCCGTCGCCTTGCTGATTGCATCCGTTCCGATTACCGCCAAAAGACGGGTGTGATTATTTTCTCTTACATGCGAAAACTCCTTGCCGCGATCAGGCGGCAGGGAGTTTTTTGCATTATTTTGGGGACGGGGCAAGGGAGTGTCGTTTGCTTTACCTTTTCTGCTGCGCCCGGGTGAATCTTTTTCCGGGTGTATCGCAGCGAAGGGGCGCTGCCCCTGTTTTTCCGCTTTTCAAGCGAAAAAAGCTACCCCGGCAGGACTCTGTCCTGCACCTGCCAGGGACCAGTGGGCCCCTGGACCCCGCGCTCGCATTCGCTCGCTAATTATTCGCTGCGCTTTGCTTTTTTTCTTTTGCCTATTACAGATTATTGCCGCGCGTGATGATACGGCTCCATTCCACCGGGCCGATCGCACCGTTCTGCTCGATGTCGAGCTGCCGCTGCAAGGCAAGCACCGCGTTTCTTGTCGCTTCGTCGAAGGTGCCGGTCACATTGACCTGCGGAATCTGCGGGTCGGTCTGGGAGATGATGTTGAGGTACCGCTGAATGATGGTGACGCTCTCGCCGGTGTCCCCGAACACAAGGAACCGTCCGGGATAGGGTTCGCCGATGGCGCTCTGGTAATTCGCCGGCAGCTCGCTCACTGCCGCGCGGTAGGCTCTTTCCACCTCGCCGAAGGTCTGCCTTCCCGCAATGCCGTCCACCGTCAGCCCGTAGAGCTTCTGGAATGTGAAAACCGCGTCGCGGGTCTGTTCCCCGAAGTAGCCGGTGATGGGAATGGGCGGCAGTTCCGGAAAGAAATAGCCCAGAAAGGCGAGATAATATTGCAGCGCCTCCACGTCCACGCCGCTGTCCCCCAGCCGGAGCGACCGGGTGTACTTTCTCTCCACCTCGGAGATTTCCAGCCCTTCGCCGGTGATGTCGGAGAGCCGCTTGACCGCCGCGTAAATCTGCTTGATCTTGTACCACGTCGCCTTTCCCACCACGCCGTCGGGTTCCAGATTGAAGATATTCTGGAAGGCCGTCACCGCCCGTTCGGTTTCAAAATCATACACGCCTGTCAGGCTGCTGATTCTCGGCAGAGCGGGATAATTCAGGGCGATGCGGTTCAGCTCCCGCTTGATGATCAGCACGTCGTCGCCGAAGGATCCCCTTCTCAACGGAACGCCCGGATAGGAAGGGGTATTGTTTCCCACTGCCGCGTCCATGACGAGCCGGATATTGTCGCCGTAGTAATACTGCAATATCTGAAAAGCGTTCATTCCCTGCTCGGCGAGACGAACCGTTCCCCACTGGGAAAGACCGCTGCACTGGACGTAAACGCCGTCACAGAACTGGGCATACAGCGGCACGATACTGCCGTTGCGCACGATGTAATTGTTGAAGATTTCGTCCACGATCTCGCTGATATTGCCAAAAATCTCCCCGTCCGGCTGAAATGCCTGATCGTAGAGGGTGTTATTGGTAATATCAAAGTCGTAGCCCCGGCTGGGGTAGTATTCGGTGTAAATGCGGTTGAGGGCAAAGGTAATCTGCGCCAGAATATTCGCCCGCAGCGCCGCCTCCGGCCAGTTGGGGTAAATCTCGTTGGAAGCGACGTTCTTGATGTACTCGGTGAAGCTGACCGTGACGTTTTCAGCCTGTTCATTCGGCGCGCCGAGGTGAACCGTAACGGTCTGCGGAATGATGGGCAATGTCGGCATTTATCTCCCCTCCGTCATCTGATTTACCGGTGTGAGCGAGAGCGGAAGTATCGTTTCAATGCGGTCATACACCGTGACCACCTTGTCAATGACCGATTGAAAGGACGGGTGAAAGAGCGACACCAGATACTGCGCCTCATCCTTGTCGGAAGTTTTGGGATTGAGGACGGTATCGACCACACGGGTGGGGAGCACCATGTTGTCCACAATTCCGGAGGAATTGGTCGTATCGCTGTAGAGCAGGTAGCGCACGCCGTTGTGAATCACCGCTACGTCTACTTCCACCCCTCTCACCGGGAAGGCTTCATAAGCCGCGCTGATCTGCACCTTCAGGGTACCTCTGCCGGGATAGCTGCTGATGTAATCTTCGTATTCCGGCACAAAGGGTGAAACACCTCGCTGACGCTGGGGTTCGGGAATATTGTTCATACTGATCGGACTCCTTTCAGGCGTTTTTTCAAGAGAATGAATCCCACTGCCGCCTGATAGTATGATATTCATTTTTCCCCAACATGTGCATACCGGAAAGAAAAAACCCATGCGGAATCCTGAAAATTCCACACGGGCGTAAAATCATTATTTCGCTCTGCTGTCTTGGCTGAAATTGGTTTCGTCCAGCAGATAATGCGGACGGCGCTTGACTTCGTAATAAATCCTTCCCACATACTCCCCGATAATGCCGATGGAAATGAGCTGCACCCCCCCAAAGAAGCAGATGGTGAATATTGTGGTAAAATATCCCGGCATGTCGATGCCCTTGAAGATAATACCCACAAAAAGAAAGATCAGATAAACCAAGCTGAGCAGAATCGCAAAGGCGCCAATGAAAAAACAGAATCGCAGCGGCTTGTTGTTGAAGGAAAGCACTCCGTCCACCCCGTACCGCACCAGCGACCGGAAATTCCACTTGCTCTCCCCCGCCGCCCTGCTGCGGTTTTTGTAATGGATGATTTTTTCCTTAAATCCTATCCACGAGAAAAGCCCCTTGGAAAAGCGGTTGTATTCATGCATGGTCAGAAGGGCATTCAGCGCCTTGCGGCTGAGCATCCGGAAGTCGCCGATACCGTCGGTCAGTTCCACGTCGGTCAGCCTGTCCACCAGCCTGTAATAAGACCGCGCGAAGAAACTGCCCAGCTTTTTGTCCCCCGTGCGGTCGCGCTGCGCGATAACCTGATCGTAGCCCTGTCGGGCGTATGCCAGCATTTGCCCGATGAGCTGAGGAGGGTGCTGGAGGTCGGAGTCCATGATCACGGTATAGTCTCCGGAGGAATATTGCAGCCCCGCCAGCATAGCCGATTCCTTGCCGAAATTACGGCTGAAGGCAATGTATCTCACATGCCCGTCCTTCTGAGCGAATTCTTTCAGAAGGTCGCGGGTGCCGTCTCGGCTGCCGTCGTCCACAAAAATCATCTCATAGTCGCCGGTCACCCCGCTCAGTTCGGCGGAAAGCTCATGGAATGTCATTGCCAGCACTTTTTCCTCGTTGTAGCAGGGAAGCACCACCGAAATCAGCATATTTTATAACCTGCCTCTCTCATCAGTTTTTCAAACATTTCCAGAAATTCCGTCTTTGTCTGCATACAGGCTCTTTCGCTGCCGGCAATCTCTATGTGTATCTCCGGCGGAGCATCATACAGCCTGTCGCCGTTGTAGAGCAGGAATTCATGATAAAGCATGCAGTCGTCGATGTCCCTGACTGCCGCCTCCTCACCGCCTGTTTCGCCCGGAATGCCGAACCGTTCCAGAATCCGCTCATGAAGCCGCTGCTCACATGCGCAGTAGTCGGGCAGCCGTCTTTTGAGCGGGCGGGTCATATCGCCGATATAGGCCTCGGTTGCGTCGTGCAGCAGGCAGAGAAGACGCATTCTTGCCCCCATGCCGCGAGCCTCCGCCTCACGGGCGCAGTTGAGGCAGTGCCTTGCCACCGAATAAAACTCGCTGAAATGTCCGTTGGCACGGCAGATCAGGCTGAGCGAATGGGCAATGTCGTTGATGTCGATATCCCCCAGCTCCGGAGCCAGCGGGTCGAAGCTGCACCCTCCGATCGTGGTGATGCATATCTTGCTGGTTGCCATTTACTATCATTCCCCAATATTTGAAATTGAAACACGGAAGGTTCCGCCCTGAAAATATTTCCGGCGAAGCCTTCCGCATTCTTTGTAAAAAAATCTGAATTATTCGATGCTCAGCACGCCGCTGATACGGGAGAGCTTGGAGGTGATCTGCGCCAGATGCTCCTTGCTGCTGACCGAAATGGTGGCCGTAATCATGGCGTTGTCGTCCTTCAGTTCGCGGGAATTGAGCATACTGATGCTGATGTGCATCATGGAAAGCTGGGTAGTCACGTCGGCGAGCAGTCCCTTGCGGTTCAGGCAGAACAGGCGCAGGGTGGTCTTGAATTCACGGTAATTGGTGCTTTCACTCCAATACACTTTGATCCAGCGCTCAGGATTCTCGCATTTGGAGATATCTTCCGGCACGTTGGGGCAGCTTCTCTTATGCACCGACACGCCGAAGCCGCGTGTGATAAAGCCGATGATTTCATCGCCCGGCAGGGGATTGCAGCAGCGGGACATCTTGATCTGACAATTGTCAATGCCTTCCACCCGCACGCCGGGATCGCCCTTGAAGGTCTTGTGTTCCTCCTCAATAAAATTACCTTCAATGCCCTGCAAACCCATGGGTTTGATGACGATTCTGGCGTAATCCTCGCGCAGACGGGGCATGAGCTTGGTAATGACGATCGCTCCGTAGCCGATGGCGGCGTAAAAATCGTCAATGCTGTCCTTGTGGGACTTGCGTATCTGCTCCTGCATGAATTCATCGAATTTGTCGTCCGGAATGATCAGACCGGCTCGTTTCATCTCCCGTTCGAATTCCGCCTTGCCTTCCTCGATGTTTTCCGCTCTGCGCTCGTTCTTGAACCATGAACGGATCTTGGTCTTGGCCTGACTGGTCTTGGCCATATTGAGCCAGTCGCGGCTGGGGCCGTTGGTAATTTCCTTGGTGGTCTGAATCTCGATTCTGTTGCCGGTATGCAGCACGGTGTTGAGCGGGACGATCCTTCCGTCGATCTTCGCTCCGATCATACGGTGCCCCACCTGACTGTGAATGGAATAGGCGAAGTCGATGACCGTCGCGCCTCTGGGAAGAACCTTGATCTCCCCCTTCGGGGTAAAGACATAAATTTCCTCCGGCATGATGTCTTCCTTGATGACGTCGAGAACATCGGCGCTTTCGCTGTCCATCTGATCCTCGATCATCTTGCGTATCCATGACACGGTGTTTTCAAAGACCTTGTTGCCGCCTTCCGCTGCCATGCCGGTCTTGTACTTCCAGTGAGCCGCAACGCCGTATTCCGCCGTGAGATGCATATCCCGCGTGCGGATCTGCACTTCAAAGGGAACGGCATTTTTGTTGGGATCGTCGCTCTTGCGGATAAAAGTGTTGTGCAGCGACTTATAGCCGTTGGACTTGGGCATGGCGATGTAATCCTTGAAGCGGCTTGGAAGAGGAGTGTAGGTCGTCTGCACCACACCGAGAGCGGCGTAACACTCTGTGACGGTATCAACGATGATGCGCACCGCGTATATATCATAGATATCCTCAAAGCTCTTGCCCTGCATGATCATCTTGTTGTAAATGCCGTGAACCGACTTGATTCGACCCGACAGTTCGGCGTTGGTAATATTATATTCGATCAGTTTTTCGCGAAGTTCCTCTTTGATTTCCTCAAGGAACGCATGACGGTCGGCCTGCTGCGCCGAAAGTCTTTCGCAGATTTCATTGTAGCCTATCGGGTCGAGATATCTCAGCGACAGATCCTCCAGTTCCTCCTTCACGGGACGGATACCCAATCTGTGAGCAAGAGGGGCATAGACTTCCAGTGTCTCGCGGGAAATGGTGCGCTGCTTCTGAGGGTACATGGCGCTGAGGGTGCGCATGTTGTTCAGACGGTCAGCCAGCTTGATAATCAGCACGCGGATGTCCTTGTTGGTGGCAATGAGCATGCGGCGCACGTTCTCGGACTGATGCTCTTCTTCGGTGTTGAATCCCAGCTTGCTCAGCTTGGTGAGTCCGTCAATGATCTGCGCGGTGGTACTTCCGAACGTCTTTTCAATCTCCTCCAGCGTAACGGGAGTGTCCTCCACCACGTCATGAAGGAGGGCGGCGACCACACTGTCGGTGTCCATCCCGAGCGATACAAGGATATTGGCGACCGAAATCGGGTGAACGATGTACGGCTCTCCCGATTTGCGCTTCTGTCCGGCATGCGCCTTATTCGCAAAAAGATAGGCTTTTTCGATGGCGGCCATGTCGTAATCCTTGCCGCTTTTCGCTATGTTTGCCACCAGCACGTCGTAGGTCTGGTATGCTTCCACCACGTTATCCGTAAAATCTCTCTCGTTGACATCAGTTCTTGCGATGTCGTCATTTCCTTTCGTCATATGGTCTTCCCTCCTCAAAAACGGCCGATGGCCGTTGATAGTTACTCAAAAATAAATATCAATACTTATACATTTTTGTACCCCACACGGATGGCCGACGGGGTTTCTTCGGGTGAGATCTTATTTCCCTGCCTTCTCTCCACCGCTTCCACCGAGATGACGGAGCCTTCGTCACTCATACGCAGCAGACCGCCTTCGCTGAGAATCCGCATGGACGTGAGCATGGCGGCAAATCCTACCCCCATTCGCTTCAAACGGCAGCCAAGCACATCTGCCTCTCCCCTGTAACCGCCCGAAACGGCGCGGTAGACAATTCCCAGCATAGCGCGGGTGGGCTTTAGCTGATCGGTTTCTTCGTCGGAAAGCGGCTCGCCGCGCAGCATCTTTTCAAAGAGCTGCCTTCCTCCTTTGATTTCGTCAAAGTGCGTTTCGGAAAGCCTTATGTCCCTGACGATGACGGTCAGGCTCTCCCTGCCGCGATAGATGGATTTATCCAGCGTCACCGCAATGTCCACCGTGTCGCCAACCTTAAACGGGAAATCTTCATCGGCTGTGGAAAATTTCATAGCGGTAATGACAGCGCCGTTCCGCTCCATCGTCAGCCGCTGGTGTTTCCCTCCTCCGGCGCCGTAAATATCGGAAATTTTCAATCCCATGACCGCGATGACCGGCGTTGAATTATCCGCGCCGAAGGGTTCCAGCAGCTGTGAAGCGTCGCAGAGCTGCAATGTGACGGCGGAAGGCGGGAGCTGACAGTCAATATTCAGCACAGGCGAGGGCATGACGGGGTATTTCTCCCGCGCGTAATCATTGATCGCCCTGCGGAATGGATCTATGTTTTCGGTCTTCAGATTGATTCCCGCTGCAAGAGTGTGCCCTCCGAACCCCGTAAGGGTATCGGCACAGGCGGAAATGGCCTCGTAAAGCGAGAATCCCTCAATGCTGCGGCCGGAGCCCTTCGCCCTGTCACCTTCATAGGATATGATAAAGCAGGGCTTTCCGTACCTCTCGCAGATTCTGGAGGCGAATATTCCTACCACGCCGCCGTTCCAGTTTTCTCCGGCTATCACGATGACACGGTCGTAGAGAACGGAACTGTCCTTTGCCAGCATTTCCGTGACCTCGCGGTCAATAATCTGCTCGATGGCCTGACGTTCCTTGTTCTGAGCGGTAAGCTCTTCCGCAAGGTAGGAAGCCTCCTCGTCGTCTTCGGTAATGAGCAGCATGACGGCATGAGATGCTTTGCCCAGCCTGCCGGCGGCATTCAGCCGGGGCGCTATCACAAAGGCGATGCTGGTGGAAGTGATTGTTTTGCCGCTCAGTCCCGCCATATCGATGAGGGCGCTCAGTCCCGGACGGCAGGAACTTTGCAGCTGGCGCAATCCCAGCCGGACGAGCCGGCGGTTTTCTCCGGTAAGGCTGACCACATCAGCCACCGTGCCGAGCGCCACCAGATCGCCGCAGTTTTCCATGACAGCCATGCTGTCTCCTTCAAGGGCGCAGACCAGCTTGAATGCCACACCCACACCGGCGTATTCCTTAAAGCGGCAGAGACTGTCCTTCCTGTGCGGGTCAACCACCGCAACGGCGGCGGGAAGATCGTCACCCTCCTGATGGTGATCGGTAATGACCACGTCGATTCCGAGCGATCCGGCGTAAGCGACCTCATTGACAGCCGAAATACCGTTGTCCACCGTGACAATCAGGTCAATATTCATCTCGTGCAGCGAATCGACCGCCTGACAGTTGAGTCCGTATCCTTCGCCTTCGCGGTCGGGAATGTAGTACATGACATTCGCGCCCACAGATTCAAGATAGGAAAACAGCAGCGCGGTGGAAGTGACGCCGTCCACATCGTAATCGCCGTATACCGCGATTCTTTCAAAACGGTCAATCGCGCGTCGGATGCGGCTGACCGCCTTGTCCATGTCGATAATGTCAAAAGGGTCGATAAATTCTGCGGTATCGTCGTCAAGCCCCAGCATATCGCTGATCTGTTCATCCGAGCAGAAGCCCCTCGATGTGAGCAGGTGGGCGGCGAAACCGTCGATTCCGAAGCGCTGTGCCACGCTGCGGGAGAGCACTTTATCCGATTTGGCTATCTGCCACCGGCGAAAGGACATTGGACTCACCTCCTTGCATACGATAAAAACGAAAAGATAAGATAATTAATATCATACCATATTTCGCGGTTATTTGCAAGGTCTTATTGCAAGAATGTCAATATTTTTTTAATTTTTTTTGAAGTATTTTCAAATTATTTCAAAACGAAAAACCGGCGCGTATCTTCAAAGACTGCCCCGAAAGCAATCCGTCCGATACGCGCCGGAATGATTCTTCCACTCACTTCATTGCGCTGAACATGTTATCGACGGCTTCGTTTACCGCGTCGGCAGCGTGCATCAGCTTTCGGCGAAGCCTGCGTCTCGCCGTCGTCCCGCACATGCCCGAAACGCCGCAGCAGGCAGCCGCGCCGACGGCAATTCCCAGCAGCAGCCAGAGTCCAATGCCGGCGGAAGATTGTTTTCGACTCTGCATTTTCTTTCTAGTCCCCTTCCGTAATTCATTGGTGATGATGAACAGTGTTCCTTGCTATTCTTCCGTAACGCGGCAGGCAATGGCTTTCCCGATAAAGTCTTAAGAAAATTTGGCCTGCCGCATTTTTATTATTGACATCGCGGCAATTTTCATTCATTATATATGTGTATGCATGATTCAACCGATCAACCCAAAGGAGAATTCCGCAACAAAATGCCTGTACTTAACATTGTTCTGGTCGAGCCGGAGATACCTCAGAATACCGGCAATATCGCCCGCACCTGCGCGGCCACCGGCGCGCGCCTGCATCTGGTGGAGCCTATGGGCTTCACGCCGGACGACAAAAAGCTCAAACGCGCCGGCCTTGATTACTGGCACCTGCTTGACATCACTTACTACAGCAGCCTTGACGATTTCTTTGAGAAGAACGCGGGCGGCAGCTTCTATTTTTTCACCACAAAGGCGCTGCACGCGCATTCCGATATTCACTACCCGGACAACGCGTTTCTCGTCTTCGGCAAAGAAACGGCAGGACTGCCGGAATCGCTGCTGCACGCCAATCCGGAACGCTGCGTGCGTCTGCCCATGCGCGGCGAGGCCCGCAGCCTGAATCTTTCCAATGCCGTGGCGGTAGGGGTCTATGAGGCGCTCCGCCAATGGGATTATCCCGAACTGCAAAACCAAGGCAGACTTCGGGAATACAACTGGGACGAATAGGAGTATCATACGGATATGTCTGAAGATTTTATGGTAAGCGCCGCGCCCTATTTCCGGCAGTCGGACACACAGCTTTCCACTACCGTACAGAGAATCTGCGCGCTGTGCATTCTGCTGCCCCTGCCGCTGCTCCATTACGGAGGGCGCGCGGTGCTCATGGTGATATTCGGGGTTCTTACGGCGGTCGGCGCGGAGGCGCTCTGGAATTATCTGGCAAAGCGCGGACAGACGGTTTCCGACCTGACAGCGGTGGAAACCGGACTCGCCTGCGCCATGCTGATGCCGGCGTGCGCCCATTATCAGCTGGTGATATTCACCGCCGGAACCGCCGTGACGGTGGGCAAAATGCCCTTCGGCGGAAGGTTCCGCACGCCGTTTGTACCGGCTGCTGTCGGGTACTGTCTGGCGGCTGTCTGTTTTCCGGCCGAAACATTCACTTATTCCCAGTTGAATGAAAACGTAACCGCCCGGCTTTTCGCATTCGGATCGAACGATTCTCTGCCCCCCGCGTTCTCACAGCTTGCGCAGCTGCGTCAGGGCGAAGATCCTTTCACACACATTAACGAATATCTGCTGGGCGAGGTCGCAGGCCCGCTCGGAACCACTTCCGTGGTGCTTCTGGTGATTGCGGCGGTCTGGCTGTTTATCAGCGGAAATCTCGCGTGGCAGTGCGTTCTTTCCTTCATGGCGGCCATTGCGGTTGTATCCTTTGCCGTACCCTACCACACCGCTTCCACTTTTATGTATATCGTCTACGATCTGCTGGGCGGTTCCACTTTTTTCTGCTGCATTTTTATGGCCGCCTATCCGAATTATTGTCCCAAGCTGGCGACTGCCCGGTATTTCTGGGGAGGTATCTGCGGCGCTCTCGCCGTTATCATTCAGCACTTCGGCAGCGTGGAGGCAGGAGGCGTCTTTGCCGTGCTGATCATGACGCCCTTTGCCGACGCCTTCGACCGCATGGTGTGGCACTTCCGCAGCAGGGGAATTTCCTACCGTTCAGTCAAAAAGAAACTGGGCGAACGGATAAAATACCGCATGAAAACACAGCAGGAGCGTGAACTTGATGAATTCAAGAAGACGAGGTAGAGCCTCGGAGTCGGAACTGCGGCATCCTATGCTTCTGGACGGCGCAGGAATCGCTACCATCGCTGCCGCCTGCACGACGGCGGCCAATTCTCTGACCCTTTCCGCCGTCATGCTGGTGCTTTGCTGCGGAATGGCGACGGTCTATATTTTTGAGCGCGGTGAATATATGCCCCCGATGCTTGGTGTGATTTATCTTGTCTCTGCGTCTTTTATCGTGTGTATCTGCGGGAAAATACTTATTCTGATTGCAGAGGCAACCGCGGAGAGCATAGGAATGTATCTCCCTCTGGCGGCTGCCGACGCGCTGGTGCTGGCAAGGCTGCAACCTGATTCGCCCTTTGTTTCACCCTCCGACGCCCTTCCTCACGCACTGGAACACTGGTGGCTGTATGCTCTTATGGCTGTACCGATTGGAATTTTACGGGAAATACTCGGCAGCGGCACCTTGCTTGGCGCAAAATTCTTTATCAGACTCAACGCGGGAGGAATGACGCTTCCTTTTGCGGGATTCATTATGCTGGGGTTCGGTCTGGCCATTTATAATCGCTTCTCCGAAAAATGAATTCGATGTCCTTATTCACATTTGCTAAAGTAACAAAAAATTAACTTAATCCAATTCAATATATGATATAATTAAACGAAAACAAGTTCATTCTTTTCGGTTTGGAGGTTCAGATCATGTTGTTTTCCAAAAATAAAAAGAAGACCGATAACAGCGCGGATGAATTAGAGGACGATTTTTCCGATGACTTTTTTTCGGATGATGATTTTGGTACGGAATCCTCGCAAAGTGTCGTTATTCAGCCCGCAAAGCATAACCATTCCGGCGTAAGTCCGGAGCCGATCAATCTTAGCAGCGATGCGCCGACGCAGCAGCCGTTTTCACCCCAGCTCACACCTGCTTCCAATATCTCTTCCGTGTCCGGTTACCGTGATGTGCCGGAGTATTACGCTGCCAACGAATATCCGGAAGTTTCGGATAATGGAACCGTCCCTGTTTATCAGGAAGTTCCCGCTTATCAGGAAGTTCCCGCCTATCAGGAAGAACCCACCTATCAGGAAGTTCCCGCCTATCAGGAAGAACCCGCCTATCAGGAAGTTCCCGCCTATCAGGAAGAACCTGCTTATCAGGAAGAACCCGCCTATCAGGAAATTCCCGCTTATCAGGAAGAACCCGCCTATCAGGAAATTCCCGCCTATCAGGAAGAACCTGCCTATCAGGAAGAACCAGTTTCTCCTAAACCGGAGAAATTTCAAAAAACGCCTGCGGAGCGCCTGATTGATTATGCTGACTGTCACTACAAATTAATTCCGACCGGCACAGAAATAGATCTGCTTAACCGCAAATACCTTTACGCCCTTCATTACGGCAAAGAATGGGATTACACCGCGGTTTTGATTCCTGTTTCCGAGGAGCTTGCGGAAAAACTCTGCTGCGACGAGCGAGGCAGACAGATAGACTATGACAAACTGCGCCAAATGCGCAAGAAAGCCATTGCCGATACGGCATGGGTATCCGGAACAGATAAGATAGAGTCTGTCTATGCCCGAAAAACCGCAATGATGGAAAGAAAGGGCATTCACATTGATGAATTCGAACGCTCCGGTGCAAGAGGCGCGTCGATCACCTGTTTCAGTTCTTTTTCAAAGAACGGTTATACCACCAAGGATATCCTTCTTGTGCAGGTGCCTGTTTCGGATCCGTGGAAAGTATTCGCATGGTTCCCCATCGGCGGCATCAACGGAGCGCCGTCAAACGAAGATCTGATCATGGTTTCAAAGCACTGGAACGAGCTTTGCGGAGCGGTGCCCGCAGTGCTTGGGTACGGCGTTGTGGAATATTTCGTGCCAAACGGTACGCCGTCCTATGAAACTTCGCTCAGGATCGCCCGCGAACAGTTCGCGCTTTGCCATGAACGTGTGCTTCGTCTGACACGCAGCCACACACTGGGCGAACTGGTAGATACCCTTACCAAATCATACGTGTGGTATCTCGGCTGGAAATAACTACCGGCTTATCCCATAACCGCCTGAGCCATTTCATTATTTTTTTGCAGCGCAGTTGCATTCTCCGGAAAAATGTGGTAAAGTGATTTTATAAAACCAACGGAAGGGTGTATCGTCCTATGAAAAGAGTAAAGCACATTACAGCCCGAAAAGTGGGAATGAAACAGATAGATACCCGCGTTAAGAAAGTGAAAAACATTCCGGCATACTCCAAAAAAATCACCAGCATACGCACCGAACTCAGCGACGGATGCTATATGATCACATACTATTTCAAACGGGGGCCTTACGGCGAGCTTGTCGCGGAGGATATCGATTCCGCCACCCACTTTGAACGCGCCGTCTACGACCCGATGAATCACATTATCGGCAGTACGTCAGGCCGCCTGACAGACAAAATCAGATGGTAAAACAAAAAAAGCATTGCATTTCCCGCCGCAAAACGGGACTGCAATGCTTTTTTGGTCAGATTTCGCTGCGTTCACTCAGCCGGCGGAATGCCTCCGCGCGGTCAGCCGCGCCGAATACCGCGTTGCCGGCCACCATCATATCCGCTCCGGCCTCAGCGGCAGTCCGCACATTGGCGGCATTCACCCCGCCGTCGATCATCACGGGAATACGCAGCTCCCGCGCGGCACATTCCGCCTTGATCGGGGCGATTTTCGCAAGGCACTCCGGCATCATGGACTGACCGCCGAAGCCCGGTTCCACCGTCATGATCAGAATGTGCTCCAGCCTGTCCAGATAGTTGAAAAGGACTTCCGGCGCGGTCTTCGGCTTGACCGAAAGTCCTGCCTTTTTTCCGCATTTGTGTATGAGATCAATGCATTCGTTCAGATCGCTGTCACATTCGGTATGTACCGTGATAACGTCTGCACCCGCCTTGGCAAAATCCTCTATGTAATCAATGGGGTCGGTCATCATCAGGTGAACGTCAAACACCATGTCGGTCAGCGGCCGCAACGCCTTCACCATCGAATATCCGAAGGTCAGATTGGGCACAAAATGGCCGTCCATGATATCGATATGAAGCACCTTTGCGCCGGCAGATTCAATTTCCCTCACTTCCTCCCCCATTCTTGTGAAGTCGGCGGAAAGCAGCGACGGGGCTATGATTGCCATATCTATCAGTCCTTTATTCAATCAGTTTTTCTCAATATCTCTGAAAATCTCGGAGAATTCCATGATGATGTCATTGGCCGCCATGGAATGCTGCGAGTATTTGTCGGCTGCGATATCACCCGCCATTCCATGAATGTGAACCGCACAGGCGGCGGCTTCTTCCGGCTTCATTCCCTGTGCCAGCAGCGAACCGAGCAGACCGGCCAGCACGTCGCCGCTGCCTGATTTGGACATGCCGGGATTGCCCGTGAGATTGATGGCGATTCTGCCGTCAGGGGTGGCACAGACGGTGTTGGCGCCTTTGAGCACCATGTAAACCCCGAATGTCATCGCGAAGGAAGAAGCGACTTCCAGACGCTGGGACTGCACTTCGACATTCGTTTTGCCGACCAGACGGGCCATTTCACCCGGGTGAGGGGTCATCACGATAGGAGCCTTCGCCTCTCCCAGTACCCCCAGATCGTCCTTGATGGCATTGAGACCGTCCGCGTCAATGATGATCGGCACATCGGAATTGCGTATCACGGCTTCCACCACTTCGGTGACGTCTTTGCCCTTCCCCATGCCGCAGCCGATCATGACGGCTGTGGCGGTCTTCATTTTTTCAAGTATCAGAGGAATGGAATCCGCCGAGACGGTGCCGTTATCGCTGCTCCTGAGAAGGTGATAGACAGGATCCACCAGATTGCCCGCGACAATGGGATAAATCTCCGCCGGCACGGCCATTTCCACCATGCCGACGCCGGAAAGCACGGCCGCCTTGCCCGCAAATGTTGCGGAACCTGCCATGCCCATGCTGCCGCAGATGCAGAGCAGCTTGCCGAAGGTGCCCTTGTGGGTGTTGCTCGAACGCTTCGGGAAACAGCGGCGGACATCCTCATAATCAATGGTGGAAATGTGGTGTTCCTGCTCATGAATAACGTGTTCATCTATTCCGATCGCCGCCACATGCACCTCTCCGCAGTAATCCACGGCAGGATAAATGACGTGTCCCGGCTTGCGGGTGGAGAAGGTCACCGTGTGATCCGCCTTAACGCATGCGCCCGATACTTCGCCTGAATCGGAATCCACTCCGCTGGGCACATCTACCGAAACAACCGTTCCGCGTGAGGAATTGATCATTTCAATGACCTGACTGAGTTCGTCGCTGACCCTCCCGTGAAAACCGACGCCGAATATCGCGTCAACAATAATATCGGAATTCTCGATGGTCTTTGCGAATTCCTGCCTGTCATCTTCCGCCGTGAAAGAGAGTGTCTTGATACCGGCGGCTTCGCTCTCTCTCAGGAATTTCTTGGCGTCGTCGGTCGTCGGAGTGCCAAGCGCAAGCAGCACGCGGACTTTGGCGCCTCCTTCCAGCAGTCGTTTGGCAACCACAAAGCCGTCGCCTCCGTTGTTGCCGATTCCGCAGACCACCGCTACCGATTTGTTGGCCGAGCCTAAGATCTCATTGATCAAGCGACAGACCGACGCGCCCGCGTTTTCCATGAGCCGGGTATGATCGAACCCTCCGTTTGCGACCGCGTAATCTTCCAGTTTCTTGGTCTGTGCGTTGTTGAGTATAATCATTATGACAAAACCTCCTCAGAGAAAAAGATATTCTAAAAATCAAAGGGACAAGCGCACCCACAAGGGGCAGCCTGTCCCGGTGCCTGTAATACGGATATCCGGATGAAGAATCAGTTTTTTCTGGCGGTGGAAAAGAACTCGCGATAGACAGCCGCGTTCACAGCGGTTTTCATAGCGTCGAGCATTTTCTGGTTGGGAGTAAATAGAATCACCGTGTTATTGCCTGTTTTTTCATCCTTGAAATAAAGATAAATCGTGTTCTCATTGTTTTTGCTTGCGGAATAATCGCAAATCTTGGTAACCGACAGCTTCTGGAGCGATTCATCACCGATGCGACCGATTTTTTCAACCGACTTCAATTCCACGTCGGTCAGATGCTTTCTCTTGCTCTTGGCGCTGATTTTGTCAAATGATATTTCACCGCCGAAATACGCGTATTCATATTCCACAAATATCAGTCGTCTGCCGAAAAATACGGTAAGGAACAATCCGACCAAAAGCAGCGCAGGCCCGAGCATTCTGGTAGGGTCGTGAATGGACACCAGTACCATCAGCTCAAAGGAAATCAGAAATCCGCCCAAAAAAACAGCGGCAATCTTTACCATTTGAACCACATCAACTTCCTTTTTAACAAGGCATTCACATACAACATCGCTGATCATAAAAACATGCAACTCCAATTCAAATTACTTTTGTATATTATATCATACCATTCTGCCAAAAACAACTTTTTTTTCATCTGATTAAAAATTTTCAAATTATTCATTTTTAAGAGCGCAATGGTGAATAATCAAGTAAATTAAAACTATCTTTTCAAATTGTTCATAATTTTATCAGATTATTGTCATACTCATGGGTGTATAATTGTCAGTAGAAGAAATTATATTTTTTTTATCAAAAATGACTTGATTACAGCGGGGAATTGATGTAAAATAGTATTTGTACGGAGGTGTTTGAAAATGGATGAGACGATGACTTTCTCCATTGAACAGGATCACGCTGAGGAAATGAAGACTTTGCTCAAGATCGTGTATGACGCTCTTAAAGAAAAAGGGTACAACCCGGTTAACCAGATTGTCGGTTATCTTCTCTCGGAGGATCCGACCTATATCACAACGCACGCGAACGCTCGCAGTATTATCCGCAAGATTGACAGGGACGATTTGCTCAGCGAATTGGTGAAGTCTTATCTTGATGACGAGTAATGCAATATCAAGAGACTGACGGCGGCTTTTTTGTGATGAAAGAGCCGCCGTTTTTGGCTTGTTTATTATTATTTTTATCATTTTCTTGGAGGATTTATAATGGAAAACAATTATCTTTGCTATAAGGGACGTCCGTTGGTTCGCTGCGGCAGCGAAATGTACTACGGCAGCATGAGCGACATGTACATTATTTTTATTAAGGAGCTTGCCACCAAAAAGATCAACGACATTGATGTCGGCACTAAATTTGAGATTCAGCTTCGCTTCACTGACCCGGATATCAAGGGCAAGGGCAAAATCGTCAAGAGCATTGAACGCGCTTCCTTCGCCGACTCTTTGGAACTTGCCGAAGCATGGCTCAACAGGGCAAACGCACAGAAATAATTTTTCTATGAATAATCCCGGCAGATTTTCCGATCTGTCGGGATTTTTGTCAATTTTATCTTGTAATGTCGTCAAATTCCCCCGCGCAGGCCTTCCGCAAATCATCCGGCGAAAGTTTCAGCTGAACGCCTAATTTCCCGCCGCTGACAATGATGCTTTCCAGCTCCTTGGCGGAATCCGAAATCCGTGTGACGTACTGCTTCTTCATGCCGATGGCGGTGCAGCCGCCGCGGATGTAGCCGGTGACGGCGTTGATGTCCCTGACATGCAGCATGGCGACGGATTTTTCGCCGACGGATTTTGCCGCCTTTTTCAGGTCGAGTTCCGCTTCGACGGGAATGACATAGACATAATACTGTCTGCTCGTTCCCTGTGCCACAAGGGTCTTGTAGACGGTCTCGTGCGGCAACCCCAGAATATCCGCTATCTGCACGCCGTCCACAAAATCCCTGCATTCATAGGTCTTGGCCTCGTACGGAAGATGCATGCTTTCAAGAATGCGCATGGCATTGGTCTTGACTTCTTTGCTTTTTGCCATTATTATCTCCCCTCTCCCGGCGCCGCGTGAGCGCCTTTTCTTTGTTGATTCAGGAAAGCAACGCGCGAAGGTACTGTCCCGTGTAGGATTCCGGGCATTCCGCCACCTGCTCGGGCGTCCCGCATGTCACAACGGTGCCGCCCCGGTTGCCTCCTTCGGGGCCTAAGTCAATGATATAGTCGGCGGTCTTGATGATGTCGAGATTGTGCTCGATGACCAGCACGGTATTGCCGCCTTCCACCAGCGTTTGCAGCACTTCGATCAGCCGGTGAACATCCGCCGTGTGAAGTCCCGTGGTAGGCTCATCCAGCACGAATATCGTTTTGCCTGTCGCCCGCTTGGAAAGCTCGGTGGCGAGCTTGACACGCTGCGCTTCGCCGCCCGAAAGAGTGGTCGCCGGCTGCCCGATTTTGATATAGCCCAGTCCTACATCGTAAAGGGTTTTCAGTTTTCGCACGATCTTGGGATGATTCTCAAAGAAAGACACTCCGTCTTCCACCGTCATGTCAAGCACATCGGCAATGCTCTTGCCCTTGTATTTCACTTCCAGTGTTTCGCGGTTGTAACGCTTGCCCTTGCAGACTTCGCAGGGAACATACACGTCGGGCAGGAAGTGCATTTCAATCTGAATGATGCCGTCCCCTTCGCAGGCTTCACAGCGTCCTCCCTTCTTGTTGAAGGAGAACCGCCCCGCGTCGAAACCGCGTATCTTCGATTCCTGCATATTGGCAAACAGGTCGCGTATGTCGGTGAATACCCCCGTGTAGGTCGCGGGGTTGGAACGCGGCGTTCTGCCGATGGGAGACTGGCTGATCTCCACGATCTTGTCAAGAAATTCCGTACCCTCTATGGCGTCATGCTTCCCCCAGACGATCTTCGCCCTGTTGAGTTCACAGGCGAGACGCTTGTAGATGATTTCGTTGACCAGCGAGCTTTTGCCGGAACCCGAAACGCCGGTGACGCAGGTGAAGGTGCCAAGCGGAACCGATACGTCGATATGCTTCAGATTATTCTCCGCCGCGCCCCTGACGGTAAGCCAATGGCCGTTGCCGGGCCTGCGGTTTTCGGGAACCGGAATTTTCCGAACGCCGCTGAGATACTGTCCGGTGATGGAATCCTCGCACTGCATCAGCCCTTCCACGTCGCCGGAATAGACGACCTGACCGCCGTGAACGCCCGCGCCGGGGCCGATGTCCACCACATAATCCGCCGCTCTGATGGTATCCTCATCGTGTTCCACCACAATCAGCGTGTTGCCCAAATCCCGCAGCCTTTGCAATGTAGCAAGAAGTTTGTCATTGTCCCGCTGATGCAGTCCTATACTCGGCTCGTCCAGAATGTAAAGCACGCCGGTAAGGAAGGAGCCGATCTGTGTGGCAAGGCGGATTCTCTGGCTTTCACCGCCCGAGAGGGTTCCGGAAGAGCGGGAGAGCGTGAGATATTCCAAGCCAACATTGTTCAGGAATCCCAGACGCAGACGCACTTCCTTCAGAATGCGGTCGGCGATGAAATGCTCGTGTTCGGTGAGTTCGAGCCTGTCGAGGAATTCCAGCGCTTCGGTGACAGACAGTTTGCAAAACCCGGCAATATTCAGCCCGCCGACCGTGACGGAAAGAATTTCCGGCTTCAATCGGTCGCCCTTACAAAAATCGCAGGGGACTTCGGTCATAAGCGATTCGATATCCTGCCTTGACCACGAGCTTTGGGTGTCGTTGTACCTGCGTTCGAGATTGTTGATAACTCCCTCGAACTTTGCCATGAATTTACTGCTGCCGAAAGAGTTGCTGCGGGTGAATTCCAGCTGTTTTTCGCCGGTGCCGTAGAGAATCGCGTTGACCGCTTCTTCGCTCATTTTGTTGACGGGAGTGTCAAGCGTGAAGCCGTATTCCTTCCCCAACCCCTTGAAGTACATGGTGGCGATGGAACCGTCGTCGGTGGAATACCAGCCGGAAGCATGAATCGCCCCCTTGCGTATGGAAAGAGAACGGTCGGGAATGACCAGATCAGGATTGACCTTCATAAAAATACCAAGACCGGTGCAGTGTTCGCAGGCGCCCTGCGGACTGTTGAAGGAAAACATTCTCGGGGTGAGTTCGTCCATGCTGATCCCGTGCTCCGGACAGGCGTAATTCTGCGAGAAGAGAATGTCCTCGCCACCCACTACGCTGACAAGCGAAATGCCTCCCGTCAGCCGGGAAGCCGTTTCCAGCGAATCGGCAAGGCGGCTGCGGATTTCCGGCTTGATCACAAGGCGGTCGACCACCACGTCGATGTTGTGGCGGATATTCTTTTCCAGCTTGATTTCTTCCGAAAGGTCGTAGATATTCCCGTCGATTCTCACGCGGACAAAGCCGGACTTGCGCACGCTGTCAAGCTCTTTCTGGTGAGTGCCCTTCTTGGCCTTGATGATGGGCGCCATGACCTGTATTTTCGTGCCTTCGTCCATCGAAAGAATCTTGTCGACAATCTGGTCAATGGTCTGCTGCTGAATCTCGCGTCCGCAGATCGGACAGTGCGGAATGCCGATGTGGGCATAGAGCAGACGGAGATAGTCATAAATTTCAGTAACCGTTCCGACGGTGGAACGGGGATTTTTCGAAGTGGTTTTCTGGTCGATGGAGATAGCGGGCGAAAGGCCCTCGATGGAATCCACTTCCGGCTTGCTCATCTGCCCCATAAACATCCGGGCGTAGGACGATAGCGATTCCATGTAGCGCCGCTGTCCTTCCGCAAAGATGGTGTCAAAGGCCAGCGAGCTTTTGCCTGAGCCGGAAAGTCCGGTAAACACCACCATCTTGTCACGCGGGAATTCCACATCGATATTTTTGAGATTGTTCTCCTGTGCGCCGCGCACAGTGATTGTATCCATTGGCATATTTTTCGGTTTCCTCCTGCGTTGGTTTCATTCAGTAACGTCTTTTACTCATATTCTATTTATTCCTCAAAACTGCTTCTGCATCCATTCTATCACACGCGACAATTGCAGTCAAGATAATCATTTGATTTTCACTCCCGGATGCATCACAAAAAAGAAACAGCCTTCGCGACAGAATTCCATTGACGCTTTTGTCGAGCGAAATACTGACCGCATAGGCTGTTTCAAAATTATATTTTATTTTTCGTATTGTTCAAACGATACATCACGGCATATCATTTGACCACGAACCGGCGGGATAGGTGTATTTTTCTTTCTCATAAAAGAGGCTTTTTACCCAGAAACTGTTGATTGGTTCCTGACAGTGAAAGCCTCTTTTTTTTCTACTTATTTACGCTGTTGAGAAGGAAATCCATCAAAATCCGATACATGACGGTTACATGCCGACTTCTGTTCCGAAACCGTCGTCATCAGGTTTTTGGGTAGTCGTGGTGGTTGCCTGTGTGGTAGTCGTAGAGGCTGCCTGTGAGTTGGTGGAAGAAGCTGGTTTTGTGGTGGCTCCCGCTTTTTTCGTCGTAGACGCTTTATTATCTCCGGCCGCTGTCGTGGAAGGGGTAGTGGCATCAGTGTCGGTCTCCGATGATTCGGTTGTTTCTTCGGGGTCGATTTCCATTCCGATGCTCTCCATAATCCGCTTATGCTCTTCGGATAACCGCTCATTCTCTTTCTTCAGCTCGTCAATCTGTCTCTGGAGATCAGCGATATCGTCATCATAATTTTTTCCAAAATCACAGCTGCTCAGCACCGCGAGATTCATAAGCATGCTGAGTGAAACAAGGCCGACCAGAATTCTTTTGATACCTGTCTTTTTCATGTTAAATTTTCCTTTCTGTAATTGTCATTCATTACATTGACACTTCTGTACCAAAGCCGTCATCGTTCGGATTGGTGGGAAGGGTTCCCGATTCCGTCCGGCTGTCACTGCCTTCTTCGTTCATGGAAACCGCATTGTCCGTCGGAGGTACAGAAGAAGAACCGTTCATAAACAGGATTACCACCCCTGCTACTATAACAACTATCAAACCTACCAATAATGCGGCAATTACTATACGGTTAGTTTTTTTCATTTACAGCACCTGCTTTTCAGTCGGTCACTGTGCCTCATAGTACGCCTTGACCGCATTGTAAAGCGCTATGATATCCTCGCTTACCGCGCGCTCTGTCTCCGGAACAGAAGAAGAATTCAGGTTGGCCTGCATGATCTTCATCATGGAATTCGACTTGACTGATCCGTAAACGTAGCTGCCGTTCTTCTTCACGACAAACGGCACCACGTAATACACATCCGCGATATCCTTGGAGGAAATGCCTTCTGTCAGGGTTCCGAAATAACGGGAAGTGCCGCTTTCCGCCGCCAGTGTTCCGTCACTGTCGCGGAATACATAGGCGTTGGGGTTGAGCCGCATAGCGTCAGGAGATGTGCTGTAAGAGGCATTGTAGTACTTTGCGTTGAGAATGACCATGCCTCTCTGGCTGATATCCGTGCTGCTGCCGTACTGTGCGAAATAGCGCAGGCCCCACGGTTCAATCAGTCTGGAAGCGCCGCTGGTGACGTTCGGTGTAATGCCGTTTCCTGCCGCGACGACAGAACTGGCCGCCGTCTGAGAATTACCGCGCGGTACATCCATATCCACGGAAGCGCCCGGCACGCCGGTTGCCGCATAATGCTGTGCCACACTTTCCTTGAGTTCAAGAATACATGTGCAGATCGCTTTCTCGGCGGAGGTAATGGTGGAAAGGTTCAGATTGGCTTTGAGAATCTTCTCCATGGAATTGCTCTTGATGGTTCCGTAAATCGTGCGGCCGTCCGTCATGACCGCAAAAGGAACTACATAGTACTTTGAACCGATATCATAGGAATAAATGCCCTTGGTCAGGGTAGCATAATATCTTCCCTTCGGATAAGTGGAAGACGCGGCCTCCACTTCCAGTTCACCGCGGGAATCGAGGAACACATGTGCATTCTGATTGGAGCAGAATGCTGCGGGTTTCATTCCGGCGCTATAATATGTCTCCTTCAGGATGGCAATGCCTCTGTCGGTGATCTTGTCAGCATCTTCTCCGTTAAACACCGCGAAATAGCGGAGTCCCCACGGTTCATAGAGCTTGGAAGCGCCGCCGTTGATATTCGGCGTAACGTCGTAATTGGTCACCGGTGTCGTTACCGTCACGGAACAGGTCGCGCTCTTGCTGCCGGCTTTCGCGGTGATTGTCGCGCTTCCGTTGCCCACCGCTGTGACCACGCCGTTCGAAACCGTCGCAACGGCGGTGTTGCTGGATGTCCATGTGACACTGTCGGTGCTGCCGCTCGGTGTGACCGTCGCGGTAAGCGTCGCGGTATTGCCCTTTGTCAGGCTAAGAGATGTCTGTGAAAGGCTGATGCCGGTCGCGGGGGTCGTCACCGTCACGGAGCAGGTCGCGCTCTTGCTGCCGGCTTTCGCGGTGATTGTCGCGCTTCCGTTGCCCACCGCTGTGACTACGCCGTTCGAAACCGTTGCAACGGCGGTGTTGCTGGATGTCCATGTCACGCTGTCGCTGCTGCCGCTCGGTGTGACCGTGGCGGTAAGCGTCGCGGTATTGCCCTTTGTCAGGCTAAGAGATGTCTGTGAAAGGCTGATGCCGGTCGCGGGGGTCGTCACCGTCACGGAACAGGTCGCGCTCTTGCTGCCGGCTTTCGCGGTGATTGTCGCGCTTCCATTGCCCACCGCTGTGACTACGCCGTTCGAAACCGTCGCAACGGCGGTGTTGCTGGATGTCCATGTGACACTGTCGGTGCTGCCGCTCGGTGTGACCGTGGCGGTAAGCGTCGCGGTATTGCCTTTTGTCAGGCTAAGAGATGTCTGTGAAAGGCTGATGCCGGTTGCGGGAACAGACGCAGTAGGATCATACTTTTCCGTTGAAAGAGGAGGATATACGAGAGGATTCACCGTATCGGTCGACATAACCTGATTACCGGGAACATGATCTTCACTGAATATTTTATGGTTGAAGACCGTTGTGTTGCTGCCGATTAAAAAGTAGGTGTAAACCAACGAGCTTTGATCATCCCATGTGGCATCGACGCCATACCACTTGCCGTCGTCCATCTGAACGTAGTTCCAGCTGTGGCCGCCGTCCCCCTCGCTAGTGTACGCTGTCCCCTTGACATGTACGGCGGGAATTCCGAATTTATCACACAGCAGCTTGAAGGAGTTGGCATAACCCTCACACACGAACTTATGCCCTCTGCCGCCGCCGCCGCCAAAAAGGGGAGCGATGGTATGCGCCTGACCGATATTGCCGGAACTTGCGGCTTCATAATCATACTCCATCGTGTTGCAGATGTAGTCGTGAATTGCCTTTACGGTATCATACCGGGAAGTGGATGCTCTCAATGAACTGATGGTGCTGACAGCTGCATTAACGCCGCTGAGAACCGTACTCCGTTCGCTGTATGCACCCTCATAGCGCTGATTGGGAGTAATTTTAACACTTTTCAATATGCCGCCAGAGCCAGACATACTTAATTCGTAGCCCCCAATCCAGTAGACCTCAGGATAATCCATGGAAAACGCGGCATATGCTGATATCACCAAATCATTGACAGCATCTTGTTGTTCAAAGGTATAATTCATTCCGCTAATATCGACCGTTACAGGGTCATTGCTTCCGTTTGTCACCATCGAAGCGACAAGCGCATCATAGATAGGAATCTCGTTGGGAATCAGTTCGCTTCGGAAGCTTCCGTTGTAAGTGGCATTGGGTTTGAAGCGGTAATGCTTTGCGTCAACGGTCTGAGAAACGGTAATATTGCTTCTTTTGATTTCCACCGGTCTGCTGATGACAAACTTTTCGGAATTCTCGGCAGCAACCTCTTGGGTAGCTTCGGCTTCGTCAGAATACGAAACAGCGTCCGGTGACTCCGTTCCCTCGGCTGCGTATGCGGCCAGGACACCTGACAGACAGGAAACGGAGACGATCAGCACCGCCGACACTATCATCGTACGAAGGTTACTAAGACGTTTCATCTTTTTCATTCATCTCATCCTTTCAAGAAGCACATGAAAAAACTTAGCATAAATAATATAAAAAGTTTTGATTATGGAATCATTTTATCATAAAAACCGAATTAAGTCAATACCGGCTTCCATAATTTAGATAGAAACAGCATTTTAAACAAACGCATAAACAGCGTATGGGTATAAATCGAATCTGTCACAGTAGGATAAGCAGTGCTACGGGGTGTGTCGGTATTCGCTTCAAGACACAATAAAGGCAACAAACGAAAAGTAGATTTCCTGTCAATCGAACCCTAAAAACGGCTCAAATCACCCGATTTAAGCCATTTTTAGGTATAGGTGCATACTTTCCGACTGAGCGGATTCAATCGCCCACAGTGCCACAGATGTGGCAACGGGGGCGATTATTCGTCCTTCATCACATCAATCATCATCTTCACGCCAAGCCTGAATCCGGCGATGAACATATCCCGCTCTGAGATGGAGGATATATCCGTCACGCTTTCTATGAGTTTCTCCAACATTTCCTTCTGCTTATCGGAGAGCGATTCTCTCAACAAATCCTCGTTCCTGTCTGCGAGTGCTTTCAGCTTTTGACATTCCAGTGTGGCTGATATGCTCATCTCGTAGGGCGATATCCGTCCGTAGTACAAATCTTCTATGATGTTCATGCTGCTTCGTTCACCTGACCTTTCGCAACAACAAATATCACAGAAGAGCGCATAAGTCAAGATAAATTGCGGCTTGCAGAGAAAGAAAAATGGTTCGTATAAACTTACCATTAAGCAAAAATAAAAAAACACTTGACAAACGCAAACCAGTGTGATAGTCTATATTTAGAAGCTAAATTTAGCTGCTAAATATAATAGAATCGAGATGATTTCATGGAATCCTCCGAGCTGCTCACAAAAGTCTACCAACTAATCAATCTTTACAACGCCAAAGCAAAAAAGCCCCACACATATAAAGGCGGGCTGGTGCTCTATCCCGCGCAATCACACATGGTCGAGATCATCGGCGATAATGAAGCCATCACCGTCACCCGCATTGCCGAGGATTACATGATTACCAAAGGCGCCGTTTCTCAGATTCTCAAATTTCTCGACGAAAAGGGGTTAATCGTCAAGAAACCATCCGAAAAAGGCGGTCGCACCACCGAACTGTACCTGAGTGAGGAAGGCAAACGCATCCTCGACGAACACCGCGAAATGCACCGCACTATGACAGAACAAATCACGGCGCTGACATCACAGCTTTCGCCTGACACTGTAGCATTTCTTGAACAAATGGCAGATATCATCGAAGAAAATATACGCACGCTTTAGAAAGGACTTGATTACATGACGTTTGAAACATTAGGCAATCCCAATAATCCAGCCGCTCTCCTGATTCACGGCAGCTTCAGCAGCTGTCATGATTGCGAGCCGTTCGGGAAATACCTCGCCGACGAATACTATGTTATTATGCCGACGCTGGACGGTCACGGTCACGACGGCACAAACCTGCTGACTGCGGAAGAAGAAGCCAAGAAGCTCACGGGCTATCTTAAGGAAAACGGTATCAAATCCCTTGCTTTGTTGCAAGGCAGTTCGATGGGAGCGGAAGTCGCGCTGGCTGTAAGAAAGCAGTGCGAAACCGACGGTATCCCCGTCACGTGCAGCTTTTTTGACGGCGGTCCTTTCTTCCATTTCAATCCCTTCTTCCGCCGTGTGATGTACAAAAAATTCAGCAGTCTGGGGAAGTTGTTCGACACCGATGATCCCGATGAGGTCTATCAGAATATGATGAACAATCCTTTCGTGAAATTCGTCGCGAAGGGCAAAATCAGCCAATACGAGGGACTTATCAAGTCTATGGCGCGGGAACGCCGCATCTTCTCCAAAAAAACTCTTAAAAACATGGTTCAAATCTGCTACAAATGCGATCCGCCCGCCTTCTCGGTCGACGCTCAAAAAAGTTTCTTCTTCTTCTTTTCGGACGAGGAACCAGCCCGCGATTCACGTCCCCGTCTGATGAAGCTCTATCCCCACGCCACTTTTGAGGACATTCACGGCTATGCCCATTGCAGCTATCAGTCTTCCGAACCCGAAGCATACGTGCAGAAGCTCAAAAAGGCCATTAGTGACAGAATGTAATTTTTTATTTATTAGAGACTATTCTTCTACCAAGAGCAACAAAGCCACCTTCGCAGAAACGCCGGAATGACGTTTCAACGGAGGTGGTATTACTGCTCGTCAATTATATCAAGCCTACAATCAAACCCTTCATTGGCGTTACTTTGACAGTTTAAAACCGATGCCCCATACGGTTTCGATGTAATTCTCATCCGAAACGGCGCGTATCTTGCTGCGGATATTGCTGATGTGGACGTTGATGGTCTTGTCCTCACCGATGTAAAAGTCATTCCATGCGTATTCGTATATCTCCTGCTTGCTGAAGGCCTTATTGGGGTTCAGGAGAAGAAGCTCCAATATCTGAAATTCCTGCCGCGTGAGAGCAAGCGGCGTGCCGTTGACCGATACGGAGTGATCGGCTCTGTCAAGCACCATGATTAAGACCATTGCGAACCCGATCGTCAACGATTGTGTCAAACGCAATTACTTATTCGGAGATTATAATAATTCGAGCAATTTTCCGCTGCTATATATTCCCACAGAAGAACCAGTCATCAGGAACGCGGCGGATTGGCACGATTGTTTTCTCACCATACGGGACACCTTTTCTTCCCGTATCGGACAAATCTGCAACACCGCCTTTGACCGCAGCAGATTGATGATGACATTCAGTGTCTGCATGAGCCACGCGGGGAGCGGAACGCCCAGCCAGTAGCCAAGCTCCGCTTCATCGTCCTTTTCGGCAAGGTCGTTGTGGTGAAGACCGATGCTGCCAATGGGAAGCCCGGTTTCCTTCAGTACGATTGCGTAGGTCTCCGGTACCATCAGAATGTCCCGGATGACCTGTCGGCTGTTCTCCACGCTGGTATGTACCGGTCACCCGGCTATCGGCCCTATCTGCGGGTCTTTTGCGTATTTATAGCATTCCTCTGCATCTGCCTCTTCCCA
>JAFRXY010000091.1 GCA_017441385.1 Clostridia bacterium
ACATCTTTTCCGAGATCAGCTTGGTGTCGAAGATATCGCTGAGTGAGACATGGTCGGTATTGAAGTACATATCCTTCGACGCGCTGTAAAGGGTGTAGCAGTTTTCGCTCACCGTATCCAGCCTGACTTCATCGTAGTCGATGCGGCTCTCTCGGATATTGCCCTTCACCTTGTTCCACAGAATCTGATCCGCCGTGAGCAGGTACATCGCCGCCATGAGCCGGGTGTCTTTCTTGTCTTTCTTCCGGATTGCTTTCTTGAAGGTTGACTTGTGCTGCTGGCTTTTGAATCTCATTTGGTAATCACTCTCCTAAAATTTTTATTAGCAAACAAAAAAAGCCGACGATTTTTCTGTTGGACGCAGAGCAAGCGTCCTTCTTCTAATCATCGGCTTTGTTGCTTATCTACAAAAAAGCGCACAGATTTTCTACCTGCACGCTTGATTGACTGAGTATTGAATTTTCTTGAAAAAAGGGGGAAGCAAGGCTCAAAAAAGATGCAACAGGGGTTCGAGTCCGTACAAGGCGCAAAATCAGCCAAATGCATCTACGGAAAAACCTTGCCGTCTTTCGCCCCCTAAAACCACGAAAAGCCCCTAAAATAGGGGCTTTACGGGAGGTGCATCTTTTTTGTTCACCTATTCTGGTGGACGCAAACGGACTCGAACCGCCGACCTCCTGCGTGTGAAGCAGGCGCTCTAACCAGCTGAGCTATGCGTCCGGAAATGGAGCTGATGAGGGGACTTGAACCCCTGACCTGCTGATTACGAATCAGCTGCTCTACCAACTGAGCCACATCAGCAAATTGACTTTGCAACTCCGAACGAATGGCATTATACCATACATTCGGAGTCGTGTCAAGGGGTTTATTCATTTTTTTCGATAAATTCGCCCCTTTTTATTTTGCGACTTTTTATTTTGCGTGCATCTGTCATTCTCTCAATACTGAATATTATCCGCAGGCGTTACCTTTTTAATCAGGTGCGTCTTGGGAAGATAGTAAAAGGTGTACTTCTTGCCGGAACTGAACGATTTGCGGCTTCCGCCGTATCTGAGCGTAATCATTTCGCCGCTGGTACCCTTTATCCGTATTACGGATTTTCCCGGGCCGGATAAAAAGCCTGTATAGGAAGACGTCTGCACTACAGTTGCCGTAATGGCGGAAAGTTCATTTTCTCTGACAGACATGTCGCTGATCCCCGGAACAGCCGCGGTGATCATAATAAGAGCCAGGAAGCCCAACAAGCCTGACGCAATCCACGCGAAACGGCGGCGAATTTTATGTCTGATAACGGAAAACAGAAATATCACTGCGGCAATTATCAGAAAGACCGATGCAATGGCAAAAAGATTGACAACGTACATAGTAAGAATATCAAACATCAAGCCAAATCCCGTTCCGATCAGCACCATACTGAAAAGCACGCCGGCTGCCGCAATAATGATCGGAGGCAAAACAAACGAGCCGACAGTCAAAAATCTGTTGTCGCTGAGCGTATTGCCTTCGGAATCAACTACCCGTGTACGGGTAAAAAAAATGAAATATTTCAGAATAAATATGGAAGAAGCCAGCGAAAGCAGCAGCCCCAATACCGTAATTGCCAGACCGGGATAAAACAGCATGCCGTTGCTGTCCTGAAAGATCACGCCCATGCTTTTTCCAAAGCAGATGATCCCTAAAAGCACAGCAAACAGCATCGTTCCGCTTATTACCAGCAGGCTTTTAAAAAGCTTGTTGAGCATTCTTATTTTTCAAATCCTTTCAGACGTTTCACAGAAAGCCGGATATATCATGGAACCGTCATTGAATTACAATTTATATTAACACATTATTAACGCTTTGTCAACAATAATTTTAATTTCTTTTAAAAATCATCATGAAATTCCCATTCATTCCCTACAGGGATAAAATAGCCAATTCGTGTTGGCTATTCATCGTTCTATATGGTATAATTGACTGTCAAACGCACAGGGAGCCTGTGTTTACCGACGCAGCTGAAAACAGGCTGACACTTCCTGAGAGAATACGCCAACTCTACCGGGTCCGACCCTTTCAATCACGCACGCCGTTTAGAAAGGGGGATATGTGATTTGCTCCAAAAAAATACTGCTGTTGCCATTCTTTTGGTTGAATGGGCAGAATTTGCCTGATTTGTGATGAAGCAATTGACAGAACGGCCCTGTTGTGATAGAATTAATTCATGCTTTGGAGAACAATGGCGTTCGGGAAGGTTGTTTTTCCTGACGCCTTTTTCTCATTTGTAAAGCAATTACGGAGGTTGATTTGTTTATGGCAAAGTACACCAGAGAGGACATTGTCAGAATCGTCAAGGAGGAAGACGTAAAATTCATCCGTCTTCAGTTCACTGACACATTCGGCCACATGAAGAACGTAGCCATCACTGTGAGCCAGCTGGAAAAATGCCTCGATAATCAGTGCATGTTCGACGGCTCGTCCATCGAAGGCTTCGTGCGTATCGAGGAATCAGACATGTACCTGCGTCCCGATCTCGATTCCTTCGTGATCTTCCCGTGGAGGCCGCAGAACGGCAAGGTTGCCAGATTCATCTGCGACGTATACAAGCCGGACGGCACTCCCTTTGAAGGCGATCCCAGATATGTTCTCAAGCGGGTTCTGAAGGAAGCCGAGGAAATGGGTTACACCGTAAACATCGGTCCCGAAGCCGAATTCTTCCTTTTCGATACAGACGAGCACGGCCACGCCACCACCAACAGCTACGACGAAGCCAGCTACTTTGACCTCGCTCCCACCGATATGGGCGAGGACTGCCGCCGCGATATCTGCACAACCCTCGGCCAGATGGGCTTTGAGATAGAGGCTTCCCATCACGAGGTGGCTGAAGCCCAACACGAGGTTGACTTCAAATACGACGACGCTCTCACCACCGCCGACAACATCATGACCTTCAAGCTGACGGTCAAGGCAGTCGCCTACCGTCACGGACTTTACGCGACCTTCATGCCTAAGCCGCGCTACGGTGTATGCGGTTCCGGAATGCATACCAATATATCCCTCTGTTCCCTCGACGGAAAGAACGCCTTCTGTGATCCTGACGATCCCAACGGACTGGGGCTTTCGGAAGTCGCCTACAACTTCATCGCCGGACTGATGAAGCACGTGAAGGGCATGGCCGCCATCACCAATCCTCTGGTCAATTCCTACAAGCGCCTTGTTCCCGGCTTTGAAGCCCCCTGCTACATCGCCTGGTCGGCGAGCAACCGTTCCGCCCTTATCCGGATTCCCGCCTCCAGAGGCGCCGGCACCCGCGTGGAACTTCGCAATCCCGACCCTGCCTGCAACCCCTACCTTGAACTGGCGGTCTGTATCGCGGCGGGTCTTGACGGTATCAGGAACAAAATGACCCCCGTCGATCAGATCAGCGACGACATTTACGCCATGACCAAGAAGGACAGAAAGGCCGTCGGAATCGAAAGCCTTCCCGGCAATCTGAAAGAAGCCCTTGAAGCCCTTGAAGCAGACGAATATATCGTCGGCGTGCTGGGTGAACATGTCTACAAGAGCTATGTCGCCGGCAAGAAGGAAGAATGGAACAGCTTCCGCACTGCCGTCACCGAATGGGAAATAGACAGATACCTTTCTATATATTAAGAGTTTCTGATTTTCATAAACATCAAAGACAAAGGAGAGTAAAAAATTATGGAAAAGAAAGAACAGCTTTACGAAGGCAAGGCAAAGAAGGTCTTTGCTACCGAAGATCCCGATTACTGCATCGTTTCCTACAAGGACGACGCCACCGCATTCAACGGCGAGAAGAAGGGTACCATTGCCGGCAAGGGCGTGGTGAACAACAGAATGTCCAACATGCTCTGCAAGCTGCTGGAGCAGAAGGGCGTCACAAACCATTATGTCGAGGAACTGAACGACCGAGAAACTCTCGTCAAGAAAGTGCAGATCGTACCGCTTGAAGTCATCATCAGGAACACCGCCGCAGGCAGTTTCTCCAAGCGCTTCGGCGTTGCGGAAGGTACAAAGCTCAACTGTCCCACACTGGAATACTGCCTGAAGGACGACGCGCTGGGCGATCCCATGATCAACGACAGCCAGATTCTCGCTATCGGCGCGGCCACGCAGGAAGAGCTTGACAAGATCGCGGCCATGGCTTACAAAGTGAATGAAGTTCTCATTGAATTCTTCAAGACCATCGGCATCGAGCTGATCGACTTCAAGATCGAGTTCGGCAGATTCCACGGCGACATCATTCTCGCCGACGAGATTTCACCCGACACCTGCCGCCTCTGGGACGTCGAAACCCACCAGAAACTCGACAAGGACAGATTCAGACGCGATATGGGCGGCGTGGAAGAAGCCTATGCGGAGGTTTTCAAAAGACTGAATCTCAACTGAATGCTGTCATTCAGCGGCATTATCCTGAAATCAGCAAAAAGTGTACGGCGGCCTTTTTCGGACGCGGTACACTTTTTCTTTATCAATTATTTGCACAAAAAAATGTGAGCGCCAGTCCCGAAGAACTGACGCCCAGCTTTAAAGAAAGGAATCGATGGAAAAGTCTAGATGGAAATAGGTGTGACAATGGCGGGATCGACATTGATCTTGGGCAGCGCCTTACGTCTCTGCGCTTCCTGATCATTGATCTTGTCATTTTCCGCAGTCGCTATCTGTGAATCGGCGGACAGGAGATTTTCTTCGTCGCTGTCGTCATCCGGGAACTGATCCCTGATCTTGAGCATCTCGACGTAGCACTTCTTGAATGCCTCAACCGCCGAAGGATCGAACTGCCTGCCGCTCTGGGAGGTAATTTCCTCATACACCTTCTGTGCCGGCCATGGCGCCTTATAGCTTCTGCGGCTGAGCAGAGCGTCAAAAACGTCGCAAACCGAAACATATCTCGCGAATTTGTCTATATCTTCGCCCGAAACACCGAGGTATCCTGTGCCGTCCCAGCGCTCGTGATGGTGAAGGATAATATGCCGCGCCATCTCCATAACCTCGCCGGGTGCGTTGCCTATGATATCTCTGCCGTAGATGACGTGCTTCTTCATCACGCCGAATTCCTCGGCTGTCAGTCTGCCGGGCTTTTCTATGATTTCCTTGGGAATCATCAGCTTGCCAATGTCATGAAGCATGGCGGCAATGCGGAATGTTTCAAGCTGCTCCGCGGTATCGCAGACATATTTGCCCATCACTCTGGCATATTCTGAAACGCGGCGGATATGCTGACCCGTTTCCTGAGAAGAATTTTCCGAAACGACAGCGAGCGAATAGGCCAGCTGCTCCTGTGTGCGGAACATGTCGAATGTCAGCATGGTGTTGTTGATGATACTGGTAGTGCTGTAGGTGTAGATATTCAGCACTTCCTTCATGCTGTAGTCGTCGGATTCTACATCCTGCCTGAACGAGGCAAAGCCCATCAGCTTTCCCTTGTCGTAAAAACGGATATTGACAAATCCTTCTCTCTCCTCGGAATAGCTGGTAGCGCCTTCAATATACTTACTGAGTCTGAATCGGGCATTATTGAATTCAAAACCGATATCATCGCCGAGGTCACGGCAGATATTGTTGGGATTGCCGTCGCTGTCAACGGTGTAGAAATGATCTCCGTCAAGCACCCCGACTGTACCGACCGGTTTCTTTTCGGGGGAAAGCATAAGGGTAAGCAGTTCTCCGAGGTTTAGCACCATACGTTCCGCCAGCACACTCATGTCGCGTGTTCCCATCAATCCCTGTGTTTGACTCATGACCATCTGAATGCCGTTTGTCATTCTTCCGATTTCGTTGGAATTGTCAATGACGTTGGTCAGCATCTTGGACGCCTTTCTGGCAACCTGACGGGCAATGAAGGCAATGGGAAGAAAAACAATAATCCTCGGAAGCGCACCGTACAGCATGGCGGCCTTGACGGTTCTGAGCGGGTCATCGCCCAGAAGCAGTAACGTCGCCGCAAGATAATGACCCAGCACGATCGCCGGAACGGTGGTGAAAATCGCGAAATGAACCAGCTTTTTATCAAAATAGATGATACTTGACACAAGAGGGAACAGCCAGAGCATCATTACATGGTATGACAATACCGAATAGAGCATGACCACGACAATAAGAATATCCGTGATCATAAAGTATTTGACCCATTCGCCCTTGCATTTTAGCAAATAAGAGATGACAAACGGAATAAAGAAAAGGATGGTCGAAGCGATACAGACGATCCTCATGATCACAGGCGCGATACGGAACACGCCCGATTCGTTAAGAATCAGACAGAACATAACAAGGAATCCGGCAAAAAGACATATCTTGCCGTACAGTTTGTTTGCCCTTTCTTCGTTGTTATTCAGAAAATCAGCCTGCGACAGATTGATATTGAGCGTCCCGTGAACTTTTTTCTTTTTGTTTTTCTTTTTCAGGGTATCTTTATTATCATTTTTCATTGCCGGATAAAGCCTCCCGTTAAAAAAATCGTTGACTATCGGTTCTGATTCAACCATTTAAATAAATTATATCATATATTCATTAAATTGCAACCTGTTTTTAATTTTTTTGAAAAAAAAATTTGAATTTAACTATTATTTTAGTGTAAAACGCAATAATTTTTTTATTGAATATTGACAATGTCAGAAAATAGCTATATTATATCTTCCATCAATAGTCAGGAGTGTTTGAAGATGAAGAAGCTGGCAACCGTGTTTTTTTCACTTGCAATCGTTTTAACGTCAGTCGTAACCGGCTGCAAGGCCGATAACAGTTCGTCCGTTTCTCCCGGCGACGCCCTCCCCTCTTCGGTCGTTGAAGTCAGCCGCATTGACGTGACCGACGAGATCGGCATCTGTTTTGATCACGAGAAAAACGACGAGATTTTTATTCTGGAATATAAGTGGTACGGTGAGGAATTCGTTTCCGACGACAGTCTCAACAAGACCATGCTCGACCACTACGCGCCGAGACTGCACCACGCTCCCCGGGTTGATCAGGATACCGTCATCTCCGTGGTGTTTGAACCGTCCGAAAAGCTGCCGTCGGCCATAAACCTGACACAGTACGGCAACACGGTACGATCCGATTCCGGTCTTCCCTATGACACCATCGCCATCGAACTGGTAAATGAAGATGAAGATCCTTTTGCCTATTCTTTTCATCTTGATTACAGAAATCTCAAAATGTACTATTATCTGCTGGAATGTCAGTGGGAAAACGGTAACATGATCAAGATAGCGTTCGCGGTGGAAAAGCCCAAAAACCAATAGCCGGAGTGCCGCAGCGGATATCATTCATCAGATATATTTTTAAATTTTTAAAGTTTTTAACATTTTAAAAAAAAACATATTTTTAAAAATTATACTTGACTGATTCATGCGGAAATGATAACATTTATTTATCGGGCTTTTTTAAGCCGACAATACAGGGGCGTCTGTAACCAGCCCGCTCTGTCTTTACATTCAGATGAAGGAGATTGTTTATGGAAAATCAAAACATTTCGGGTAAGAAAAAGGCCGGAGGAATTATACTTGATATTCTCACCATCGGCTTGCTTTTCGCCTCATTTGCGGCTCTGTTCTATTCAGGTTTTATCATTCAGAGCGATTCGTTTCCGCTCGGCGCGCTTTGTGCCATTACAGCCGTCGGACTTCTGCTGCTTTTCCTGATCGGAGCCGTATCGTGTCTGTCTTCGAAAGTGAAAAACGACTCTCTGACTGCCGGCTTTCTCGCATTCTCGGCGGTTCAGCTCGTTGCGCTCATCGTAAACCTCGCGCTGCTGCTTGGCATTATGGTCAAGCTTTTCAGCGTTTCCGGGCTTCCGGCCAGAATTACATATATAGTCACAACCGCAGTCGTTCTGATCGGATACGTTGCAAGCATCTTCTATTTCTCCGACGGCACAGTCGGTGAAATTTCCGAGGAAGACAAGGAAGACGACCAAGACGACGAAAACGAAGAAGCTGACGATGAAGACGATGAAGCCGATGAGGCCGCCGACGAAACCGATGAAACTGCCGATGAAGCCGATAAAGCTGACGATGAAGCAGAAGAAGTCGAGGAAATCGGGGAAGTCGGGGAAGTCGAGGAAATCGGGGAAGTCGGGGAAGTCGGGGAAGCAGAAGAAACCGGTGAGGCGGAAGAAATTGAAGAACCCGACGAGGCAGAAAGCACAGAAAAAACCGAAAGCATGTAACGCATGTTTTCCTGTCGGAGAGTAGCGAGGTATCAAAGGCGATGATGAAATCTTTCTTGAAATATTCCGCGCTTATTGCGGCGGCAGCTTGCATAACGCTGCTTTTCGCTTCATGCAAGCGCATGTATATCACGGAGGATAACAATCCTACCGTGGCACTGAATACCTTCTGCGGGTTCGTTTCCGACGGAGATTATAAGGCTGCCTTTGAATTTACCGGCAGTGCTGTGGACATCAGCCCGAGTGATCTGAAAAACAGCATGGAAGGCGTTATTCTCTCCAAAATCATTCAGAGTGTTTCCATTACCCCTCTTTCGGAGCCGGAAGTCAGCGGCAGGTCGGCATGGCAGTCGGTCGAAATGACTCACCTCGATCTCAGACTTGCCGTCCGGAAGATGCTGGCGGGAGTCATGGAGGAAACAAGCGCCTACGAGTGGAAGCACGGCTCCTACAAAACCCGACAGGAGGTTGCCGACGCGGTATACGAATCGTTTCGCGCACAGCTGGACGGGGATCTGAGCGACTGCACGGTTACCGAAACAATCAAAATTACTTACCGATATAAAAACGGCGTATGGACGCCGGTCATGACAGAACCGCTCTATCAGGCATTGACAGGGTACGCTTCGGAAGCGGCTGAGAGCGTGGATGAATTTTTTGCCGGGTACCGTTCAAACAATGCGGCGGAATCACAAGACGCAGCAGGTTCTTCCGACCCTGACAGCGCAGAACAATCACAAAACACGGAATCGGAGTAACAACCGTTTCTTATCAGCAATAACAGCTTGAAAGGATGTAATGCAATGGCGGAAATCAAGCCCTTCAGAGGCGTTCGCTTCACGGAAAAGGCGGGAAAGATGGACGATCTGCTCTGTCCTCCCTATGACATTATCAATGAACAGCAAAGGCTGGGGTATCTCAGCAAAAATCCCAACAACATCGTAAAGATAGAACTTCCCGTGGAGGAGGACGGCGTGGAAGACCGTTACGCCGCCGCCGCCATGACGCTCGACGGGTGGATGAAGGAAGGTATCATGCAGCGCGATGCCAAGCCGGCGCTCTACATCTACGAGGAGGCGTACAGAACCCCCGAAGGCGCGGCCAAAAGTGTGAAAGGCATTATCAGCCTTGTCAAGATAGAGGAATTCGAAAAAGGCGTGATCATGCCGCATGAATTCACCCTTTCCAAGCCGAAGGCGGACAGACTCCATCTGATTCAGGCGACCCATGCCAACATCAGCACCATCTATTCGCTCTACACCGACAGCGGAAGGCGCACGGGTTCCAAGCTGGAGCTTCTGACCGCGCGTAAGCCCGATATGGAGGCGGTGGAAGGCGACTGCACCCACCGTCTCTGGGTGGTGGACGATGAAGTGGACGTGGCCGCGCTCTGCCGCGATTTTGACAAGAGAAATCTTTACATCGCCGACGGTCATCACAGATACGAAACTTCGCTCAAATACCGCAACATGTGCCGCGAAGCCGGCGCTCCCGAAGGTTCCCCCTGCGATTATGTCATGATGCTTCTGGTCAATATGGACGAAGATCAGTTCACCCTCTTCCCCACCCACCGTCTCATCAAGAACTGCGAGGGTTTTGATGTGGACGCGTTCCTAAAGGACATCGGGGAAAATTTCCATATTCACAAGCACGAAGGCGTAAGCGGCATAAAGCCGACCCTCGCTGAATATTATGAACAGGGCAAGAAAGTCACAGCGTGGTATGTCGGCCATGACACATGGTATCTTCTCAGGCTCAGAAGCGCCAGCACCGCCATGGAAAAGGCTATGCCCGACAGCAGCAAGGCGCTCAAGAATCTCGACATCAGCATTCTTCACCAGCTCATCATTGACAGGGTTATGCACTGCAACAATGAGGACTGCGTCAATTACACCCGCAGTTTCACCGAAGCCATTGCCTCAGTGGACGAAGGCAGATACCAGTGCTGCTTCATCCTCAATCCCACCAGAATTCAGGACATCAAGGATATCGTCGACGCGGACGAGAAAATGCCCCAGAAATCCACCTACTTCTATCCCAAGCCCACCACCGGCCTTGTCATGAATGTGTACGAGAAAGAGGACTGACATTCCGCCAAGTCAATTAACGTCAAATTGACATGTAAAAAAGTGGCATATTTGTATAAAATTTTACCAAATTCGTCAGACAAAATACTTGCTTTTTTGCATTCAATGTGATATAATGAATCTGCAAAAAATTTTATGGAGGTGCTATTATGGCATACAAAATCAGTGAAGATTGCATCGGCTGCGGCGCTTGCGCAGCAGGCTGCCCCGTAGAGGCTATCTCTGAGGGTACACCTTACGTCATCAATCCCGACGTCTGCATCGACTGCGGCGCTTGCGCTGACACATGCCCTGTCGGAGCTCCCTCTGCTGAGTAATTGTACTTAATTTACTTCGGCACAGAGTCACGTTCTGAAAAGTACATTCGGCGGAACGCAACCCGCTTGGGAGGCGTTCCGCCGTTTGATTTATTTCGCGGCAGTGAGTTGATAGCTATCAATAATGAAATGTTTGAATATTCCATAGAACCCCTCGCGGGCAACAGGGTCATCTATGTCAGCCCGCATTCCCGCTTCGGCACCGACGCTGTGCTGCTCGCCGACTTCGCTTCCCCCAGGCGGAACGACATTGCCGCCGACCTCTGCACCGGCGGAGGCATCATTCCCCTGCTCTGGCTGAGCGGCGACGCCCCCCGCGCGAAGGTAACGGGGTTGGAATTACAGGGGGAATGCTGTGCGCTGGCCCGCATGAGCATTGAGGCGAACGGTGACAGCGACCGGTTTGAAGTCATCGAAGGGGATCTGCGTGAAGCGGAAAAATATCTGCCGAGGGAAAAATGCAGCCTTGTCACCTGCAATCCCCCTTACTTCCCGGCCGGTTCCGGCTTCGCCAACAAGAGCGAGGAACGCACCATCGCCCGCAGCGAAGTGATGTGCGATTCCTACGACGTATGCCGCGCGGCAAGGTACCTGCTGAAATACGGCGGCAGGCTCTGCCTGTGCCAGCGCCCGGAACGGCTGACCGACGTGATCTGCGCCATGCGGGAGCAGGGTATCGAACCGAAGAAACTTCGCCTTGTGCAGCAGCGTGCGGGATCGGAGCCTTGGCTGGTGCTGGCGGAAGGGCGCAGAGGCGGCAAACCGGGAGTCAAATTTCTTCCGGTGCTTACGGTAGAGGACGGAAATGGGAATTATTCCGACGAAATGAGAAATATTTACGGAAGGTACGGTGACAAATCCAAATGGCAGGACAACTGATTCTGGTGGGCACTCCCATCGGCAATCTCGGCGACATCAGCCCGCGTGCGCTGGAAGCGATGGAGCAATGCGATTTTATCGCCGCCGAGGACACACGCGTGACCTTGAAGCTGCTCAATCACTTCGGGATCAAAAAGCCGCTGATCAGCTATTACGAGCACAACAAGCGTTCCAGCGGAGAAGTGATTACGGCGCGGCTCCTTTCGGGCGAGAACTGCGTGCTGGTGACCGACGCCGGCATGCCGGCCATCAGCGACCCGGGCGAGAACATCGTCGACAAGTGTCACGAACTGGGCATTCCCGTCACCTGCGTTCCGGGGCCAAGCGCGGTGGTAACGGCGCTGGCGGTTTCCGGAATGCCTTCCGGACGATTCGCCTTCGAGGGCTTTCTCAGCGTCAACAAAAAAAGCCGCCGGGAACACCTTCTGGAAATCAAAGACGAGAAGCGCACCCTGATTTTCTACGAGGCGCCCCACAAGCTGCCTGCCATGCTGTCCGACATGTATGACGCGCTTGGCGACCGGAAAATCGCCATTGTCAGGGAACTCACCAAGCTGCACGAGGAAGTCATCCGCACCACCCTGTCGCAGGCGGCGGAGAGATATTCCGCCGAAGACGGGGAAATTCCGCGGGGGGAATTTGTCATTATTGTCGAGGGCGCGGCACCGTCGGATTCCGAAGGACATTACACTCCCGGTCAGGCGGCGGAAATGGCGCGTTCCCTCATGGCGGAAGGAATGTCACGCAGCGAAGCGGCCAAGCAGGCGGCCAAAGCCACCGGGCTGAAAAAAGGCGAGATCTATAAGCGGCTGGTAAGCGGCGAGGAAGCATAATTTCAAAAAAATATATAAAATTAATAGAAAATTATTTTGATTTGTTCACCATTTGTTCGTTTTTATGTGTTATAATTATTCTTGACCTGAATGGAAGGTTCTGATTTATAAAATTTTCTGAAGGGAAATGGTATTATGAGCAATTTCTGGAAATTGGTTGCCATGGGCGTAACGGCCGCCGCCGCGTTTGTGATTGCCAAAGAAGTGGTCGAGAGACACGAAAAAGGCGAGGACATTTCTCCCAAGGCTGTACTGAAAGGTTTGGGCAGGAAGGCCAGCAAGTTCTTCGAGGAGAAGTGCGGCTGCTACTATGAGGACGATTTCGACGATTTCGACGATTTTGAGGATTTCGAGCTTGACGACGATGACGACGACATCCTTGAATTCGGCACCGACGACATGGAGAGCGACCAGCTGACCGACGACGGCTACATTCTCGAATTCAGCGCCGAAGAGGAGGAGAAGCCCGCGGAGACTCCCGCTCCCGAAGCCGCTCCTGAGAACGCCGGGGAAGCACCCGAAGCAGAAGCGGAGGACGAGGAGTAATTCTCTCCCTGCCCTGCAAGGCAGATAACGGAATCAATACGGCCTTCGCCATTGGAAGGATTCTTCCTTGGCGAAGGTCTTTTTTTGTGCGCCGTCCTGCATATTGGATAAAATAGATAAAAGAATAAATAATAATTAAATACTAATTGCAAATTTGGCAGATATATGATATAATAATAAAAGTTGAGCGGAAAAACGGTTTCCGCTTGTATAGAAATCATTAAGGAGTTTATCAAAATGGTACTTGTCAATACGGATTACATTTCAGGTCAGAAGCTGCAAACACTTTCCATCGTCAGGGGAAGCGTGGTCATGACCAAAAACTTCGGTTCCGACCTCGGAGCTTCCTTCAAGACACTTGTCGGAGGCGAGATCAAGGCCTATACGGATATGCTCAACAACGCCCGCGAAATAGCCACCGCCAGAATGATTGAGGACGCCTCCCGCTTCGGCGCGGACGCTATCGTAAATGTGAGATATACCACATCCTCCGTCATGCAGGGCGCGTCAGAAATACTTGCCACCGGTACGGCGGTGAAATTCATCCGATAAAGCGATGGGAGGACGCTCAATGTCCGAAAATAAAAAGAACGACCTTTGTGTCAAATTAAAAGAATTTCTGACCAGTGAAGTTTTTTCATACCTCTTTTTCGGAGTCTGCACCACTGTTGTGAATATTGTCGTGTTTCAGCTCTGCTGTTCCGCATTAGGCATTCACGCCTTGATTTCCAATGTCATCGCATGGATATTCGCGGTGGCTTTTGCGTATATTACCAACAGGATTTTTGTGTTCAGAAGTAATGAAAATTCACTCACCGGCATTGCCCGTGAGGTCGGTTCGTTTGTCGCCGCCAGACTTTTTTCGCTGCTGGTGGACGAGCTGATCATATGGCTGATGGTAGACGTTATGGGATATATCGCCATTGAACGCCTGCTCGCCGATATTCTTGACTGCCCTCTCAAGGACGCCAAATCGCTCTTTGCAAAGCTCTGCTCGAACGTAGTCGTCGTTATTCTGAACTACATTCTGAGCAAATTGATCATTTTCAAAAAAGGGGAGTAACACATGGACAATCCATTCAACGGTCAGACGCCGGAATATGAAGTCCAACAGACGGCCGGAAATACCGTGCCCGCTTTTTCAGGGGCATTTGACGACGACAGCGCTCTGCCGGCTATGAACACCGACGGTCATCCTGTCGAGCAATATATTCCCCAGATGTACGGACAGCCGGCGCCCCAGCCGTACATGCCGCCCATGTACGGACAGCCGGTACAGCAGCAGTATGTGCCGCCCATGTACGGACAGCCGGTCGGACAGTACGTTCAGCCCGTCTACGGACAGCCGGTGCAACAGCAGTATGTGCCGCCCATGTATGGACAGCCGGTGCAACAGCAGTATGTGCCGCTCATGTACGGACAGCCGGCGCAACAGCAGTATGTGCCGCCCATGTACGGACAGCCGGTCGGACAGTACGTTCAGCCCGTCTACGGACAGCCGGTACAGCCTGTATATCTTCCCAAAAAAGACATGGACAGAATGACCTTCCGCAAGCACTGTTCCCGCGTGGGACTCATGCTGATGGCGGATACGGGTCTGATGCTGGCTGTACAGCTTGTGGTAATCATCGTCGCCGCTATCATCATTTTGATTATCAACCCGGAAATGGTTTCGTCGGCAGCCGATAATACCGAAAAATTTGTCGCCTATCTTATGTCTCCGCTTATGTTTGCCGGAGGGCTTTCGGCGATTGTCGGCAATATGCTGCCCGCCTCCCTTCATCTCCGCAAGTGGCGATACAAATTCACCGACCCCTTCAAAGGCGACAAGCTCAGCCCTGCGTTCACCCTTACCGCGCTCCTCACCGCGCTCGGCCTCAACTGCGCGTGGTACCTTATCTATTATTACCTCAGAATCTGGTTCGGGGATTTCATGGGCTATACACCCGAAAGCTCAGAAACGCTCTATACGCCCTACAATATGCCGCTGGTGGGAATGATCTGCTATCTGGTCTGGGTCTGCCTGATCGCTCCGGTCACCGAGGAATACATCTTCCGCGGCGCTGTCCTCCGCACGCTTTCCAAATACGGTTCAGGCTTCGGAATCGTCGCTTCCGCCCTGACGTTCGGGCTGATGCACGGCAACATGGGACAGACGCCTATGGCCTTCCTGATCGGGCTTGTACTTGGCTATGTTGCCGCCAAGTCGGGCAATATCCGCCAGACGGTATTTATTCACATGGCGAACAACATTTTCGCCTCCGTGCCGCAGATACTCAACTACTTCCTGCCCGAATGGCTGGATACCTATGAGTATTACATCGAATATTTTGACTACGCAACAATGGCGTTCGCCGCGCTGACGTTGATTTACTTCATTTTCAGAAGGATAAGAGGTCTCAGCGCCCGCAGGAAGAGACTTGCGGCCGACTCCGAAACCGTAACGAACGCGGAACGCGCATGGATAAAGCTGGAAGTGCCCGACGACAGAAGGCTGCCGCAGTTCGACTCGGTCAGGCACAAGTTCTGTCACTTCGTCACATCGGGCGGCATGGTATTCTTTATTCTTGTATGTCTGCTGGAAATTTTCATTGTCAGTTTTATGCCCTATTTAACACATCAGTCGATTCCCGGCATATGATGGATAAGGCATCGCGGCGGACAGACCGTCAATCACATTATTAATTCATCAGGGAAGTGACTTTTGTGTCAGAATCAGAGGAAAAGACCGCAAAAACCGAAACAACCGTCAAGAAAACCGGCACCGACCAAAAAATCGAAAAGCAAAAAAAGAAAAAACCGGAAAAGAAATACAATCTTCCCCGGCATAAATTCTGGTTTGGCATAGGAAGACCCTTGACAATGGCCTTCCTCAAGTACAAGGCGAATTTCAAACGCACCAAAAACGATCTGACCAATCGGCCTTACATGATCCTCTGCAATCACGCCTGCGATCTTGACCCGCTCATGGTGATCAACTCCGTTCCGGGCATCGTTCACGCGCTGGCAAGCGATCATTTATTCAAGCACCCTGTCTTCGGCAAATTCGTCGCCCATATCGCAGGGCCTATTCCCATTGTACGGGCGCAGGTGGATCTCAAATCCATCAAGGAGGCCATGCAGGTCAGAAAGGACGGCGGCAGCCTGCTGATCTTCCCGGAGGCCAACTGCTGCTATTCCGCCAAGACAAGCTACATTGCCCCCGCGACCGCCAAGCTGGTCAAGCAGTTCAAGATGCCGCTCGCCCTCTTCAACGTGAAGGGAAGCTATCTGACCAAGCCCCGCTGGAGCAATTCATGGCGCAGAGGCCGAACCACCTGCGAGCTTGTCCGTGTCATAGAGCCGGAACAGCTTGCGGCAATGTCGGTGGACGAAATCTACGAGGCCATCTGCGAGGCGCTCAGCTTCAACGAGATGGAATATCAGCGTGCAATGCACGTTTCCTTCAAAGGGCACGACCTGCTCGACGGCGCGGAGCGGATGCTCTTCCAATGCCCGAAGTGCGGAAAACTGATGACCATGAAAAGCGAAGGCGACAGCGTTTACTGCACCGGCTGCGGCTACAGGGTCACCATGAACAGCGAGGGATTCCTGGAAGGGGACGACGTTGTGTTCGATTCCCTCGACAGGTGGGACGACTGGCAGCGCGAACAGGCGGCAAAGCTGGTGAGCGAAGGACGTTACGACACCACCGGACAGGAGCCTGTCCTGATCACGCCCGTAAACGAACTGTACAAGACCAAACGCGCCTCAAAGAACGTGCTGATCGGCGAGGGAAGCTTTGCTCTCTACAGCGACAGAATGGAATTTGTCACCGACAACGCGCTGGAAACCGACGAGGAAGGCAATTCCGTCAGTACCGGCGCAAAGACATTTGTCTGGAACTTTGAGGATATCACCAAGATGAGCTGCGTCCACAAGAACCGCGTGCAGATAGCGGTGGGCGAAAAGGATTATTACGAAATCCACTCCAAGAATACCTACCGCTCGGCCTACGCCTATATGATCTACTTCTATTGCCTGAAACGTCACGCGCAGGGCAAGGAGCTTGATTTCTTCGGAATGTAATTTTTTAAAAAATATAATCACTTTGTGCAAAGCTGCACAAACCACAGGCACCACAAATGCAAGGGGTAAAACGCGTAGAACAGATATTTTACGCATTTACCCCTTTTGTCGCCCCTTTTTCCGTTGTAGAGCAGACACGGAATAAACGCGAGCGGCGCGTACATCTGCCTCTGCTTGAAATAATACAGCTCCGCGTCCGGATTGTTCACCAGATTGGTCGCGACATTATGCAGATTGATACGGATATATTCGACCCCGCCGGATTCATTCCTGACGGCGATAAAGAAACAGAAGAACACAAAGGTCAGCAAAGTAAATCCGATCCATGCGTCGGCAGGCCGCTTTCTCAGCAGCCAGAACAGCAGAATCGCCGCCACGCCGTATTCGCCGTAATCGGTGCCCATCCAGTAGGCGGCGTAATAGCAGAAGGCGCAGAGCGGCAGCCCGAAGACAACGCAGGCCGCCCTGTTCTCCGCCCATTTTTCTTTCCCCAGCCTGCGAAAAACCCCCTGCGGGAGTCCGCTGATCGAATAGACCGCCGCCAGCCCGAGAAACAGCGTAAAGAACACATTGACATTGTCAGGCGAATACCACGGACTGCCGTGCACCAGATTGTAGGGAGGCGTGCTGATCAAGGCAAACAGGGCAAGATTGGCGAGATATTTCGGCATGGAACGCGTGTAGTACGCCCCCTCCGCCAACAGATAGCAGAAGATGGGGAAGGCCAGCCTTCCGACCGAACGCACCGGCCAGTAGGCGGGGTCGCTCTGTTGGAGCAGAAACGCGCCGATGTGATCGATCAGCATAATCGCCATTGCCAGCGTTTTCAGCATGTCGGCATTGCATGCGGTGTTAAGCCGCATGACCCCGCCCTGCTTTGAAAGGATATTTCCGTTCAATCTTTCTTCCATCCCTTCCACTCCTTCAACCGTTGTGTCTGCCGATCATTTCATACCAGACACAGCTCTTCATGAATTCATCCGGGTCGGCTGCCGGCAGATTATAGGCCAGCACCGCCTTGGCATAGGCCGCTTCGGGGGACATGTCGTAGAATCGCCTGATTCCCAGCCCTTCCATACCTGCCTGTGTGGAATAAATCTCGCTTTCGCCGCTCTTGAAGGAGCCGAGCCACAGAATGGCGCCGCAATCGCGGCATCTGAGGGCGAATGCAGACAGCGATGTATTCTCCCCCACAGTGCATGCCGTCGCGCAGTGATATCCGTAATGCACCACCGCCGCAAAGCCGCGCGGGTCAACGGCCGTGTAATCCATTCCGGGATAGGAACGCAGCAGCATGATTTTTTTCGCCGCGAGATCTACCCCTTCTCCGGCGATCGGCCGCCATCCGCCTTGGAAGGAAGCGGGCGCGGGATTCACCGGCGACAGTTCCGGAAGAAATTGTCCTTCCTCCACCCTGCCGAAGCAGCCTCCGCCGAAGGACGAAAATTCGTCTGCATAGCAGTCCGCCGAGAGCAGCCTCGTGGCTAGATAAAAAACCTGTGCGCCGTCGGAATTCCTGCGGTAGGAAACAAATACTCCCTTCCATCCGCCGGTAAGGATAAAGTCCACCGCCGCGCGGAAATTGGGCATGGCGTTGCTAGCCGGGTCATCCACCGGACGGTCGGCGGCTGTCAGCACGATCGGGCATTCCGTGTGTCGCAGGAGCATTCCCATGGCCGCCGCCGTGTAGGCAAGGGTGTCCGAGCCGTGGGTCATGATAATTCCGTCATAGGAGGAAGTATCCACGGAATAAAGCGAATGATACAGCACATTCCACACATCGCAGGTGAGATTTTCGCTGAGAATGCTGCACGGGTTGATGACTTCCAGCTCACAGCCGGCATATTCCGGGTATTTTTTCCGAAACGCCCGAATCAATCTATATGGAGAATCCCCTTCGATTCCCCTGACTCCGTCGCTGCATCTGCTTCCGATGGTTCCGCCCGTCAGCACGACAAGAATGTTTCCTTTTCTTTCCGTCAAGCTAATTTCTCCTTTTGTGTTTTTACTGAATCTATTTTATAATACTTTTTTTATTTAGTCAAGTCAACAAAAAGACCTGAAACTTCCCGATTATGCTTGACGAACGGCAAAAAATATGATAGACTTGTCCTTGGTTAAGGGAGTAGTCGGCACGCGGCCCCGATAAAGGCTGTGTGTGATAAAGTCGACATACTGAAACGGAAGTTTCCGGCTTTGTACGAAACGGCGAGACTTATCTGCTTTTTTTCGAGGCAGGTAGGTTTCGCCTTTTTTGTTTGCTTTCTTAACAATTCATCTCACGGAGGAATCAGCAATGAATTGGTTTGATCTGTTCGTCATCGCAGTTGGGCTTTCCATGGACGCCTTCGCCGTCTCGGTGTGCAAGGGGCTTGCCGTTCCGAAAATCGGCAAGCGGCACGTCATGACCGTAGGAATGTATTTCGGCGGATTTCAGGCGCTCATGCCGGTCATCGGTTATCTTCTGGGCAGGCAGTTTGAATCCATGATCACCAGCATCGACCACTGGATTGCCTTTGCGCTTCTCGCCGTCATCGGCGGCAACATGGCGCGTGAAGCTCTTGGCGGCGGCGACGACGAGGAACCCGACGGTTCCTTCGATTTCAAAACCATGCTTCCGCTGGCGGTGGCCACCAGCATCGACGCACTGGCGATCGGCGTGACCTTCGCTTTTCTCAATGTCAATATCATTCCCGCCGTCCTGCTTATCGGCGCCACCACCTTCGTCCTGTCCGCCGGAGGTCTTCAGGTCGGCAACGTCTTCGGCACCCGTTACAAGTCCAAGGCGGAGCTTGTCGGGGGAATTATTCTGATCTGCCTCGGCGGCAAGATTCTCGTGGAACACATATTCTTCGGCGGCTGATATCTTTCATTGATTGACATCTGATTTTTGACAGTTGTATCAACCTATAGTTGACGATACTTGCCCAAACATTGATTGACATTCCACTCCGGAATGGTATATACTGGACACATCGCACGGAATTCGGGTGAATTCCACCGGATACAGCTTGGATGAGCTGTCAAAAAAATTTTGTTTTGGAGGAAATCAACTATGTCAGAAGCAAGACTTTTCCATCAGGAAGACTGCGATCTTTCTCTGCTCGCAGGCAAGACGATCGCCATCATCGGCTACGGCAGCCAGGGTCACGCGCACGCCCTCAACCTCAAGGAATCGGGCTGCAATGTCATCATTGGTCTTTACGAGGGCAGCAAGTCCTGGGCAAAGGCTGAGAAGCAGGGTCTGGAGGTCTTTACAGCTGCCGAGGCCGCCAAGAAGGCCGACATCATCATGATCCTCATCAACGATGAACTTCAGGCGGATATGTATAAGAAGGACATTGAGCCGAACCTCGAAGAAGGCAACATGCTCATGTTCGCTCACGGATTCAACATTCACTTCGGCTGCATCAAGCCCCCGAAGTTTGTCGACGTCACCATGATCGCCCCCAAGGCGCCCGGTCACACCGTCCGCTCCGAATATCAGGCCGGCAAGGGCACACCCTGTCTTGTCGCTGTCTATCAGGACTTCACAGGCCGCGCACTTGACATGGCTCTGGCTTATGCCGCAGGTATCGGCGGCGCAAGAGCCGGTGTTCTGGAGACCACATTCCGCACCGAGACCGAGACCGACCTCTTTGGCGAGCAGGCTGTCCTCTGCGGCGGCGTATGCGCTCTGATGCAGGCAGGCTTCGAGACTCTCTGCGAAGCAGGCTACGATCCCAGAAACGCCTACTTCGAGTGCATTCACGAGATGAAGCTGATCGTTGACCTCATCTATCAGAGCGGCTTCGCGGGCATGAGATATTCCATCTCCAACACCGCTGAGTACGGCGATTATGTCACCGGCCCCAAGATCATCACCGCCGAGACCAAGAAGACCATGAAGAAGATCCTCGCGGACATTCAGGACGGCTCCTTCGCCAAGGAATTCCTCCTCGACATGTCTCCCGCAGGCCGTCAGGTTCACTTCCAGGCAATGCGCAAGCTCGCCGCTGAGCATCCCTCCGAGATCGTCGGTGAGGAAGTCAGAAAGCTCTACAGCTGGAACGACGAAAGCTCCAAGTTCATCAACAACTGATTCTTTCTTCATCAATAATTGACGCGCTTCGCCGCTGTTCCTTTGCGAATGTGAGTTTATCGCACGGGAGCAGCGGCTTTTTTGTATTTTTTTACTTAAATTTCTTCCTCATTTTACCCTATTACTTTCAACATTTCATCCGGGACTTGACAAAACAATCGAAAAAACATATAATGAAAAGAGAATACCCACGCAGGCAAAACGGCTTTCAAGAAGGATTGGTTTATCCGACGTTAAAATTTTAAATGAAGGGGCTTGATAAAAATGAAAAACCGTCAACTTACACTCGCCCTGCGTACACTGCTTACTTCGGCAGTGATCATCGCTTTGCTCTCGGTTTCCGTCGGAGCGGTAACGGCCGGAGCTTCCGGCATGAAAACCAACGGCGGCGGCAAAGACATTCTGACCTGCAAGACCGAAACGATCGATAACGGTAATGCGGAGCTGAATATCGGCATTGCCAAAAACCGTGACAGCAGTATGTTTTACTTCTACGCCACGCCTCTTACATACGGGAATAATTACAAGAGCGAGCTGGACGATTCCGTTTCGATCAATGTATATGACGGGTATGTCGCCAACTTTATCAGCGGTGCGGGCAATATGACCTTTGATGTTACGCTCAATCCCCCTATAGTAGTGGAAGGCGCATGCATCATCGAAAACAATCAGGTTTCGGTTGACCTTACTAATGAAAATTTTATTAATGCCAAAAAAGAATGCGACCGCAGCGTGGCGTACGGTTCCTGCTGCTTCTGCTACGATCACCCTGAGATTTTCTGGATAAGGGATTATTCGTCCCAGTCTACCATCACATGTCTGGAAGACGGAAACGGCGGCTACAACGCCGCCATCACCAAAGTCACCGTTACCGCATCGGAAGCCTATTCCGGCGCGGTCAATGAAATAAGCACCGTCCGGGAGGGTATCGAAAACGCCGTCGATGAAATTACCGTGGGAAATACCAGATATGAAACGGTTAAGAATATCCACGATTATATCTGCACAAATTCCACTTATAACCATGCGGCTGCGTCACAGAATGTCGCTTCGGACGCTCATACAATCGCTCCGCTTTTCAACGGTACAAAGAAATTTGTCTGCGAAGGCTATTCCAAATCCTTTAAGGTGCTTTGCGACAGATTCAACATTCCCTGTGCCCTCGTCATCGGCCAAGGAGGCTCGGAGGCGCACATGTGGACATATGTGAAGATGGACGACAACAAGTGGTACGCCGTAGACGTTACTTGGGATGACACCGACCAGACTCCTATCTCCGACACCTATTTCCTCAAAGGTTCCAACAACTTTCCCAACCATACTCCCAATGGCTATGTGACAGTAGACGAAAGCGTGTTCCTGAAATTCCCCGATCTATGCACGTCTGATTATGACGTCAACTGGAATCAGGGAAATACTTCCTCCACAGAAAGTTCCTCTTCGTCGGCTTCAAGTTCTTCCTCGTCGGCTTCGAGTTCTTCCTCGTCGGCTTCAAGTTCTTCCTCGTCGGCTTCAAGTTCTTCCTCGTCGGCTTCAAGTTCTTCCTCGTCGGCTTCGAGTTCTTCCTCGTCGGCTTCAAGTTCTTCCTCGTCGGCTTCAAGTTCTTCCTCGTCGCCTTCAAGTTCTTCCTCGTCGGCCTCGAGTTCTTCCTCGTCGGCATCGGGTTCCACTTCCAACACTTCGGCATCGGGTTCCACTTCCGATACGTCGGCTTCGCAGTCTTCCACAACCCAGACTTCTGCTACACAGCCGCAAACGAATGACATTGCCGTCAAGCTCGACGATCCCAACAACGGCTTCGTAAAATCGGCGCAGATTCCTGAAACAGCCAAGGCAAAGGCCGGCAACGACGATGTTGCGCTGGATAAGATCAGAATTATCGTTGAAAAACTTGACGCCACAAAGAAAAAGACTTTCAGCGACGGCATCAGAAAAATCAATAACAGCTTTGACCCGGACAACTCCATTCTTGAAGTGTATGACATCAAGCTGGTGGACGGCAGCGGCAACACCATCACCATCACGGAAGGCAAGCTCAAGCTGTGCCTTGTTTTCCCGTCATCACAGACAAAGGCCTACACCAATTATGTCTACTCTGTCTACCATCAGAAGAACGACGGCAATCTCGAGCGTATTACACCGGTCGCTTACAACGCGCAGGGCGTGTGGTTTGAAAACGACAAGTTCAGCCCCATCGGTCTGGTCAGCATTGAAAAGTCGGGCGGCAGCGAGCCTTCTCCCGGTACCGGCGAAACGCTTCTCATGACAGTAGTCGCGGTGATTATGCTTGCGCTTGCCACCTGTGCCATCGCGTTTGTCGTGATCCGGAACAGAAAGTCAGACAGCAAAGACGAACCGGCGGAAACCAAAAACAGCGAAAGCGAAGAATAATCCTTTGGGTTACTCTCACCTTATAAAACAATACTACAGGCGGCAGAGTGTTTCTGAGAATTTTCAGAAGGACTCCGCCGCCTGTTTATTTCTTTTGCAGCTCTGTGCCTTTGTAGTAATGCGCAAGTATCTCGCGGTAGCTCTTTCCGTCCAGCGCCATCAGGTTGGCGCCGAACTGGCTCATTCCGGCGCCGTGTCCGATTCCTTTCACGTCAAAGACAAACTCATTGCCCTCGTGTTTCAGGGTGAAGCATGCCGACCGCAGGCCGAAGGCATTCCGCAGCTTCTGGCCGGTGAATGGCTTCCCGCACAGATATTGGCTCATGACATACCCGGAGTCGGAACGCACACATTCCCCCAGCCATTCCCGCGCGGCCTTGTCGGGCGAAATTCCCAGCTTTTCCCGGCATACGGACGAGAATGCATCCTCCGTCAGTCTGAGGGCGCTGCGGTATTCCTCGGCGCAGAGATCGCCGCGGCTTTCCACCGGCGCAAGGTAGGGGAATGCGCCTTCCCAGATATTCCCGCCGTATTCCGTCAGCCCACAGGAAATTTCATGATACGCCGCGAGAATCGGCTCTCCTTCATAGGCGATGTACTCCCCGTACACCTGCCCGACCAGTCTTTCGATACGGGAATAAGTTTGCGTGTAATTGCTTCCCCATTTTTGTTTCATCTGTTCTCCGGTTAAAAAACTCTGTTCTTCTTGAGGAAAACCGTGGCGCCTGCGGTATTGCAGCAGGGTGTATGAAACGACCGCCTGTGCCTTGATCGCCTCGTCGTCGTATTCCGGCGGCATCTGTGAAGCGACGATTCCGCAGAGGAATTCCGCTTCGCTCACCACTTTCCTCTCCCCCGTTTCCGGAACCGTCACGGTGACAACAGGATTTCTCTCACTCCGCAAACTCAGGCTGCACTGCGAAAGCAGCCTTCCGATGGAATTGTCCTTCACGTCAAACATCGCAAGCGACACGGCCGGAAGCAATGTCAGGGTCACTGTAAACAAAACGAACAGCGCGATTACCTTTTTCAGTCTTGCCATATATTTCCTTCCTTTGTTCTATTGCTACGGTGCAACCCAAATCGGGGAAAACCGATTTGGGATTGGATACTTTATCTGATGCGCACTTACCTTTTTTTAAAATCTGATTTCCCTGCTGTAAGTTTTTTATCTCTTGACTTTATTTGCATATTGGGATAAAATATAAAGTGATTATTTAACGACCGAACAGTCCACGCATTATTGTGTCTGTTTTATGTATTTTATGCCGTTTGCTGTTATAATATTCCAGTCAGAAGGAAACCAATATCTCAAATAGCAATGTGCCACATATTTTTTTGGGAGGGAACCGGATGAAAATAAGACGTTCGATGGTGGTTTTATTTATAATCGCCTCTCTTGTCATACCTATTTCTTTATATCGCAATATATTTTCCGAAAACGCTTCGGAGGAATTCGTCAGCACGGTGGGAATTATCAGCAATGTGCTGATGACGGTTTTTCTCATGCTGGTCGTCGCCTTTTCGATTTTCAGTGACGACTTTCCCCATTCCTACGCGGCCCGGAAGTCGGGAGGACTGGGACTCGTTTCCATGCTGGCAGCTGGCGCGTGCGGATTTTCATCTATTCTGGGAATGATCAGCGACAATTCGCCCATGTACAGCGGCACAGGCGGCATTGTCTTCCTGCTGCTCGGGCTTCTCACCGTACTGGCGATGATGTTCTATTCCGTAGGCTTCTTCAAGGGCGAAAACCTGATTCTCTCCTTCCCGGTCGTTCCCATATTGCCGGCGCTGTGGTACGGTTACAGAATGCTCACCGCCTTTCTGCGGTCGGCTTCCATGGCGGACATCAGCGCGGAACTGCCCGTCATCGCGATGTGTTGTTCCTTCACTATATTTTTCCTGACCATCGGCAAACTCTTCTGCTGCATCAATTCCAATTCCATCAAATGGGGCTTTGCCGCCGGGTGTATCGGCATCATGACATCCCTTCTCTACAGCGTGAACTGGCTGGTCAAAGACTGCAAGTCAACGGAAGACCTGCTGAGCAATCCGCTGGTGTTTACCGATATCTTCATGGCGCTCTTTGCCATCGGCTCGCTTTTCCACGTTTCCAACCCCGCCGAATATTTTGACGACGAGGAATGGGACGATTATTTCTATGAAACCTACGACCTTCCCAAGCCCAATCTGATATTGCACACACCTGTCGAGGAGCTGGAGGAAAACAGCCTTCTGGATTCCGACATCAACGAATCCCCCTACATTCCGGTCAACACATCTATCGGCACGGGCAGAAGGGATCCTCAGAGCAGCTATCCCCCGCAGGCGGGAGAGCCGCGTCAGCAGCAGCCGCCGAGAAACGCCGTGCCTTCCTACATTGCCAATCCTGCCGCCTATTACGGGCAGTATGCTCAACCCGTCCAGCAGCAGCCCTATTATCCTCCGGCTTATCCTTCCTATCCGGTTTATCCCTATCAGGGTGTTGTACCCCCCAATGCCGGATACGGCGCGGGATATCCCGCTCAGCCGCAACCGGTGGAATACGTCAATCCCTACGACGCGGCTGCCGCTCAGTATCAGTACGAACGCAGGCGCTCCGAATTGCAGAGCCGCGAGCTGGAAAAGCTGACCGGCGAGGTGGACAATTCCATCGCGCGGCTGCAAAGCAATGTTACCCGCAGCCAGCCGCCTTCCAATCAGTACGTCAACGCCGCGCCGGACGAACGGCTGAAAGACCGTCCTTCCCCGGCACAGAGCAACACGCGGAATGTCCGTCTGGCGCAGGGCTACAGCCAATCGGGCGAAAGGCTGACCGACCACGTCGACCGGCTGGAACAGCAGAACCGCCGCGTTCCGACCCAGACCGCCGACGATGACGACGAATACACCTACGAGTATTACTACCCGACCGACATCTCCCGCTACAGCCCCAATCAATTCAATCCCACCGACAGCGGGCGCGGCAACCAGAGCGGCCGGCGGTAATTTTCTCCCAATCAACAGAAACATCCCCCGATTTCGTGTGATATCGCGTGAAATCGGGGGATTGTATTTTGTATCGTTGAAGGGTAATTCTAATCCGTTTCCTCGCCGGTAATGAGGGTGCTTTCCTCCCACGAGGCGGAATGCTGTTGATGATGTTGCATGTCACGCGGATAAACCATGCCTTTGCGTGCTGCTCGTCCCTGAAACGCGGCTCCTTGTCTATGTATCGGTAAAATACCTCCTGATATACGTCGTCCGCGTCAGAATAACTGACACGCGACCTGGCTAGATTCATCACCAGCGTGGAATACTGAGCGATGATTTCTTCGGGTGTTGTCATGGCAATGAATACCTCCTTACACAGATAACACGCTTGAGAAAACAAAAATGTATGAATAAATTGTAAATCATTCCCGGAAGTTTCCCCCCATTTTTATGTGAACTGATGTATATTCCACGAGAAATCACAAATACCGATGATATGATGTGGTTTTTAAAAAATATTTATCTGGTTTTTAAAACTAGGTATTGACATTTTGATATTGTCATGATATAATCTAGTCATATAGAAAAAGCTGCTCTTGCAAAAAGGAGATAACGATACATGAATATGTCCATCAACGATTACAGAATGCTGTACGCACAGCACGAGGTCAGCCGTCAGAGACAGATCAAAGCGCTGAGCCTGCCGACCTACACCTTCAATGAGGAATTGCTCAACTGTGCCACCCACGCGCTCGGTGCGCTGCTGGGCGTAGCGGGCTGGATCATGAGCATGAAGCTGCTGCTTGCCGCGGGCAATCCCGTCGCCACTCTCTCCATGTGCGTGTTCTTTGTCACCATGATCGTGCTGTATGCCAATTCCGCCATTTATCACGGCTGGGAACTGACAAAGGCAAAGAAGAAATTTCAGATCATGGATCACTGCTCGATCTTCCTGCTGATCACCGGCACCTACGCCCCCTATACGCTGATGGTCATGAACAATCTCGCCGGCAGAATCATCTTTGCCATCGTTGCGCTGACCGCTGTTGTCGGCATCACGCTCAATATCATTGACCTGAAAAAATACAGCAAGATTTCCATGGCATGCTATCTGATTTCCGGCTGGTGCATTATCTTCGCTTACCGAGACATCTCGGCAGCGCTCTCGCATGAGCAGCTTCTCATGCTGGTGGCCGGAGGCGTGATCTACACCGTCGGCGCCATTCTCTACGGACTCGGCGTGAAGGTCAGATACATGCACACCCTCTGGCACCTCTTTGTGCTGGGCGGCAGCCTGCTTCACTTCGCCAGTCTCTACAGCTTCATTCTTTACAATCTATAGACTACGCCGCATATCATTTATGCCAATATACAAACAACCCCAGAACAGCCGCGCCGGCTTGATCGGACGCGGCTGTTCTGGGGTTTACGGTTATTTCTTGTTTTTCTCTATCCATTCGGTGGTGAATGTGCGGAAGCTCTCCTGTGCGCGGCTCATCTTCTGTCCCCTGCGGTGAACGAGGAAGACATGACGCACAAAGGTTTCGTCCTCAAAGGGGATGATCTTCACCTGCGCATCGGCGTATTCCTCCGCAAGGAAGGTGGCGGAAATGCCCACTCCCCTCTTCTGCCGCGCCGCCTCCACAATGAGCGAATCATCGCTGATTTCCAGAAGTATCTCCGGGTTCAGCCCGCCCTTGACAAATCGGGTGATATTGTGGGGATAAAGGGAGAAATCGCGCCCTTTGAGAATGATCGGATAGCCGTTGAGATCGGGATAGCGAATAATACTGCGTTCCGCCAGCGGGTGATCCTTATGGACAATGGCGCGGAAGTCGTGGGAAAAACAGAAATCCGCTTCGTAATTGATGAGGTCAATCGGCTGCGGAAGGAAGGCAAAATCCACACGCCCGCTTTGCAGCATATCATAGATCGGGTATTCGGGATATTCCACCAGATCGAGATGCACATCGGGGTAGGTATCGTAAAAGTCCGTGACAAATCGCAGCGTCAGGTACTTCGGAACGCCGTAGGTCGTCGCAATGTGCAGCGTGGAAAGGGCGTTGATGCTCTCCTCGGTGAATTCGCTCTTGATGCGGCTGCACTCGCTGAGAATGACATTCGCGGTGGAATACAGCTTGTGTGCGTAGACCGTGGGATTGAGTCCCTGCGTCGATCGGGTGAAAAGACTGCGTCCCAGCTCTTCCTCCAGCTTCTTGATCATCTTGCTCACGGCCTGCGGCGTCACGAAAATCTTCTCCGCCGCCTTGTGTATGCTCCCCAGCTCGTACACCTTCACAAAACAGCCCAGCAGTCTTTCATCCATAGTATTTCATTCAATACTGCTCGGCTTTGTTCTTGGCGTACACGCCGGCAAAGCTCACCATGGAAAGCAGCGCCAGCAGCAGGGCAATGTTGGAAGAAACATTCGCTTCGCCTGTACCGGGATTGTCGCTGCCGCCCGATGTCTTCAACGTGCTGGACACGGCGAACAGGCTGAATCCGTCGGTGGTGATCATGATACCGTCACCCGTACCGACCGCCACCTGCTTGGTATCGACGCTCTTGTCGGACTTCTGATGGTAAACGGCGTAATTGTACTTGGCGTTGTCCTTCTTCACTGTGTCATTGGGATAAGCAAGGGTGAAATCGACCCTGCCGGCGTCAAGCGCCGCCGCCTTGTCTGCGGAAATGCATTTGAGACTGATCTTGTAGACCATCAGGTTCTTGTCTTTCTCGTTGAAATTCTTATCCGCCTTCTTGATCGCGGTGAGGAATTCAGCCTTTTCCTCGTCCGAAGGAGCAGACGCGGCAATCTGAATATCGTCCCCGCCGTACTCATTGCCGTTTTCAATGGAGAAAGCCGCGTTCTCGTGCGCTCTGGCCGCCTTGATGATATTCTTGCTGTCGTCGGCGATCACCATGTCGAGGTAATTCATTGCCTTCCTCGTGGAGGAAACGGCAAACAGGCTGAAGCTGTCCGTTGCGAACGCAATACCGTTATCGGAGTTGTAGGCTTCTATGCTTGTATCAACCGACTTGTCGTCGTTCTGATGATAAACCTTGTAGTCAAAAATGTCATGCAGTGTGCTGACTTCCGTTGACGGGTAAGCGAGTGTCACAATGACGGAGGATTTGCCCTTGACAGATACCTTTTTGCCCTTGGCGTTCACCAGATAAATGTCGTACACCATCAGGTTGGCATCCGTGTCGCTGAATTTGTTGTCGGTTTCCTTGATTTTGGCAAGGAATGTCTTCTTGTCCGAAGCGGAAGGCGCTTTGGCGACGATCTTGAGATTTTTGTCATCCACATCGTCGTTCTTTTCTATTTCCGCCTTTTTGATGATGTTCTTGCTGCCGCTGTCAATTGCCAGTTCGGTAAACGTCGAAGCATTTTCGTCGTCGGCACCGTCCGTATCTGTACCGGTATTGCCCGTTTCAGTGTTGTCAGTCTGGTTGTTGCCGGTCTGGGTATCGTCGGTCTGGTTGTTGCCGGTCTGGGAATTGCCGGTTTCGGTGCTGCCTGTGTCGGTTCCGCTGCCTGTGTCGGTTCCGCTGCCTGTGTCGGTTCCGCTGCCTGTGTCGGTTCCGCTGCCCGAAGCCGGAGCCAGAATCACGCCGTCGGGCAGATCTTCCTTCAACACGTCAATGAAGAATGTCGCGCTCGGTTTGGCGGAGTTGGATACCTGCATAAAAATGGTTCCCCGCTCGCTGTATATCCTTCTCAGGGTGCTGTTGGACACGGTGTATTTATCGCCGTCGGGCAATACCTCCGTTCCGTCGTTCAGAGTGACCGTCAGATCCTTCGAATCGCCCAGTCCGTCAAGCGAAAGCTCAATGCAGTCTTCGCCCGCGGTGTAAGCGGGAGGATTGACCGAAATGGCACAACCGTCGGGGTTGCTCGTTTCCAGAGCGTAAGCGTTGGCCAGTGTCGCAAACGGAGTGTGTATCACATTGATATAGCCGAGGGAAGTAAGACCGCTCACGTCCAGACTGCTGATATCGGTGTCTTTGAGATAGAGCGATTGCAGCCCCTTGCATTTGCTGACGTCTATGCTGCGAAGTCCTGACGAATTGCCGTCAATGACCGAGATGACCTCTGCGCCGTCCCCGAATGAGGCGGCCGTAATGGGAGCGGTCGAGTCAATGACAAATTCCGTTTCGTCATTCAGTGAAACGTCAAACGTCACTGTGCCGTCATCGGGATTAACCGTCTTGGCGGCGCTTTCGCCCGGAAGCTCGATTCCTGTGGCATCCCCGCCGGTCACTGTAAGGCTGTAGGAGCCGGCAGAAGAAGTGACCTTAATGGTATATCCGCCTTTATCGGAAGCAAACGCGTCAAAGACGGACCCCGGGATAACGGCGGATGCCGCAAAGAGAACCGCCGCCATCATGGTGGCGATAGGGAACCAATAGGATCTGCGCGGCTGCGGCTTCATCTGCTGCGGCTGCCTCGGGCGAAACGCCTGACGGCTCACCGCCGCAGGAGCGGTGCGATATTCACGAGAAGCACGAGAAGCACGAGAAACACGAGAAACACGATATTCCTGACTCATATAACGCCGTGGCTGCGCCGGACGGCCGTGAGGAACAAATCTGGTGTACGACCTGTTCATTAGCAATCAGTCCTTTCAATCATTCCTTACGGAATGTTCTGTTACTCAAACACAAACACAAACGATACTCATCTGCATATATACACTATTATTATACCGCCTCACAGAGGGAATGTCAATCTCTATTCGCCCGAAACAACCAACATATGAAAAAATTTACAAGTTTCATGAATAACGGCGAAAAATCCGGCCTTCACCCGGAACAAACCGGGAAAAAGCCGGATATTGTGATTGTTTATTTCGCCCAGAAAAGCTCGCCTCTGCGCTTGGCGATAACGCCGGTAATGCCGGCAACGGAAATCAGAATAATGAGCAGCACGACGTTGAGCGAGACGCTGGATTCGCCTGTGCCGGGAGAATCGGAACCGCCGCTCTTGGGGGTGATGGAAATCGCATACCGGCTGAATCCCGGAGCGGTGATGTGTATGCCGTTCTTATCGGCGGTGCATTTGATTTCCTCCACTTTGGCAGGATCGAGCAACGCAAGCTTGTCGTAATCAAAATCGGCTAAATGGTAGACCTTGTAATTGTACTTATTCCATTCCTTCGCCATGTCGGAAGGATACTTGAGGGTGAGATTGATGCCGTTCTTGAGCTTGAAGCGATCGCAGGTGTCGCTGGAAAGGCTGATATCGTATGCAACCAGTCTGGATTTGTCTTTGTTGAAATTCTTGTCGGCTTTCGCAATCTGGCTGTAAAGAGCTTCGCCGGAAGAAGCCGGGGAAATGCTGAGCTTGAGGTCATTCTTATTCACCTTTTCGCCCAGCTTATATTTTTCCTCGTCAAGGTCAAAGATAACTTCCTGCGCTTCAAAATCCTTGGCGGATTCGGCGGAGGTAATGGTTCCGGAATCATCGTCCATAGTATTATAATCATTCTATTTTTGAAAGTCAATATTAATTATAGCGCAAAAATTGTATAAAATTTCTAACCAGGCTACAAAAAAAGCCCCGGAAAGTGAGATAATGCCGCTTTCCGGAGCTTTTTGAAAATGATGATACCGACAATTACAGTCTGTCCTTGATGGAACTCATCAGACCGCCGGAGGTGATGATGTTCTGGATAAAGGGCGGGAAGGGCTGTGCCTGATAGCTCTTCCCGGTGGTGATGTTGGTGATCACGCCTGTGTCAAAATCCACCTTCACCTCGTCGCCGTTCTTGATGTCCTCCGCGGCTTCTTCGCATTCCAGAATGGCGAGCCCGATATTGAGGGCATTGCGGTAGAAAATCCGCGCGAAGGTGGAGGCGATCACGCAGGAAATGCCGGAAGCCTTGATGGCGATGGGTGCGTGTTCGCGGGAGGAACCGCAGCCGAAATTCTTGCCGGCCACCATGATTTCACCCGGCTGCACCTTCCTGACGAAATCGGCGTCTATGTCCTCCATGCAGTGAGCCGCCAGCTCTGCGTGGGACGATGTATTGAGATAACGGGCGGGAATGATGACGTCGGTGTCAACATTGTCCCCGTACTTGTGAACTCTGCCTTGTGCCTGCATATTTTTTATTTTTCTCCCTTCAACTGTTTCTATTAGCGAGCGCTTCTGGGTCCGTGATGTAGCCTGTGACTGCGCTGGCTGCCGCGACGGCGGGACTGGCAAGGTAGATCTCGCTGGTGATGTGTCCCATTCTGCCGATGAAATTGCGGTTGGTGGTGCTGACAGCCTTCTCGTTCTCGGCGAGAATGCCCATGTGTCCGCCCAGACAGGGGCCGCAGGTGGGCGTGGAAACCACCGCGCCGGCTTCAATGAAGATTTCCAGCAGACCTTCGCGCATGGCCTGCAAATAGATGGTCTGGGTGCCGGGGAAGATAATGCAGCGCACGTCCTTGGCCACCTTGCGGCCTTTGAGGATGGCGGCGGCGGCTCTGAGGTCTTCCAGTCTGCCGTTGGTGCAGCTGCCGATCACGCTCTGGTCGATTTTGACTTCCTTCTCCCCGATCTCGTCCACCGTGCGGGTATTTTCAGGAAGGTGGGGAAATGCCACAGTCGGACGCAGTGCGGAAAGGTCAACGGTGTAGGTTTCGTCATATTCCGCGTCCTCGTCGGCGGTGTAAACCACAGGGGTGCGCTGGCATCTGCCGTTGCAGTATTCCTCGGTAATCTCGTCCACCGGGAAAATACCGTTCTTCGCGCCGGCTTCTATCGCCATATTGGCAATGCAGAGGCGGGAATCCATGGAAAGGTGCTTCACACCTTCGCCCGTGAATTCCATCGACTTGTATCTCGCGCCGTCCACGCCGATCATACCGATGATGTGAAGTATCACGTCCTTGCCGGTGACCCAGCCCTGCGGATTGCCGGTAAGCACAAATCTGATCGCGGAAGGCACCTTGAACCATGTCTTGCCGGTGGCCATACCTGCCGCCATGTCGGTGGAACCCACGCCTGTGCTGAACGCGCCGAGTGCGCCGTAGGTGCAGGTGTGGCTGTCCGCGCCGATCACACAGTCGCCCGGGCCGACCAATCCCTGTTCGGGAAGCAGCGCGTGCTCTATGCCCATCTGCCCCACGTCAAAATAATTCAGCACGTCGTACTTGCGGGCGAACGTCCGCACCTTCTTTACCTGTTCGGCGGCTTTGATGTCCTTGTTGGGAGTGAAGTGATCCATCACAAGGGCGATTCTTTCCCTGTCAAAGATCTTGTCCACGCCCGCTTTTTCCAGCTCGTTGATGGCAACGGGCGAGGTGATATCATTGCCCAGCACCAGATCCAGCTTTGCTTCGATGAGCTGTCCGGCCGTCACGCTTTCCAGCCCGGCGTGCGCCGCCAGTATCTTCTGAGTCATCGTCATACCCATAGAGAGTATTCCTCCTTGTCGAAATTGATAAACTGTATTATAGCATATATCTTCGGGTTTGTAAATCAGTAATTTGCAAAAAGAGGAATTTTTTCATGAGGCAAGTCAGGGAAGTTCCGGTTGTCCGTTTACTCCACAACCGCTCCGTACTGCCGAAGCGCTTCTCTGTCAACGGTGCTTTCCTCATGCAGATCGCGCATATCGCAGCCGGTTATATGCAGTCCCGGATAATTGCGGATCACACGGAGACATTCGCCGGTTTCGGTTGACCATAAGCACAGGGTGCCGTCTTCTGCTCCCGAGAGAATTGTCCTGCCGTCGGGCGCGTAGACTACCGTGTTGACGCTTCCTTTATGTCCCTCATAGGTATGCAGGCACTCCCCCGTGATCCTGTCCCATTCCCTGACCGTCTTATCGGCAGAGACGGAAAGGAATGTCTTTCCGTCCGGCGAACAGGCTACGCTCAATACCGCTCCGTTATGGCCTTGGAATACTCTGATACACTGCCCTGAAGCTATGTCCCATTCCCTGACCGATTTATCGGAAGAGCCGGAAAGCACGCTTTTCCCGTCTGTAAAGCAGTCGGCGCAATTGACTTCACCGCTGTGTCCCTGGCAGACACAGATGCATCGTCCTGTGAATCTATTCCACAGTTTGACGCTGTTTCTGTCCGCCGAAAGCACAATCCTTCCGTCCGGCGAATAGGCGGCTTCTCTGACTTCTCCGCCGCGTTCCCTCATTCTATGCGGCGGCTGTTCCGCCGCCCGGTTTGCTTCACGGTTTCTCGTAAACCTTGATTTTGAAAAGGATCTCCTTCCGGCGGGGGAAAAGGCCGCCGGACAGATGTCATTTCCAAAGGAATCATAGGTGCATACGCACTGTCCGGCAGCCCGATCCCATTCCATCACGGCGTTATCCCCGCCCGCCGAAAGAATCGTATTCCCTTCCGGAGAGAAGGCAACGGATTTCACCTCGCCGCCGCAGCCTTCGTATGTGCGGATACAGCGGCATGTGGCAACATCCCATTCCCTGACGGTATTGTCAGCGGATCCCGAAATGACGGTGCATCCGTCGGGCGCATAGGCGACGGAATTCACCTGTCCGCCGTGTCCTTCATATGTACGGACGCACCGGCCGGTTGCCGTGTCCCATTCTCTTACCGTATGCTCAACCGTGCCGGTGAGGAATGTGGCGCCGTCCGGAGAAAACGCCGCGGAACAGACCGCGCCATTATACCTATCAAATTTTCTGATACACCGTCCTGAGAATCTGTCCCATTCCATGACGGTACCATCCATGCCGCCCGAAAGCAATGTCCTTCCGTCGGGCGCATACGCCACGGAATTGACAAAATGACTGTGTCCGTTATATCTTCTTATGCACTGTCCGGCAGCGATATCCCATTCCAGAACGGATTTATAGGACTCCGAAACGAAGCTCCTGCCGTTCGGCGAATAAGCGACTGAATTCACAAAACTGCCGTGTCCGTTATATACGCAAATGCACTGTCCGGTCGATCTGTCCCATTCCCGGACGGTGTTATCATTGGAGCCGGAAAGGAATGTCCTGCCGTCGGGAGAACAGGCGACGGTATTGACCCAATCGGTATGTCCTGAATAGGTGCGGATACACTCGCCGGACAACAAATCCCATTCCATGACCGTTCCGTCAACCGCTCCCGAAAGGAATGTCATACCGTCGGGGGAATAGGCCACGGAATACACCGAGCCGGTATGTCCCGCGAACGTAAACACACACTGTCCGGTTTGGGTGTCCCATTGCCTGACGGTTTTATCGACAGAGGCCGAAAGGAATGTCCTGCCGTCAGGCGAACAGGCGACGGCCGTGACCGCTCTGCTGTGTCCCGTATAGGTGCGTATACGCCTCCCCGTCACTCTGTCCCACTCTCTGACGGTATTATCTCTTGAGCCTGAAAGGAATGTCCGGCCGTCAGGGAAAAAGGCAACGGAATTCACCCAATCGCTGTGCCCTGCATAGGTGCGCACACACTGTCCCGTCAGCCTGTCCCATTCCTTTACGGTGCCGTCATGCGACCCCGAAATGATTCTCCTGCCGTCAGGGGAACAGGCTACGGATTCCACCGTATCGCTGTGTCCCTGACAAACAAGATTATCCATACTGATCTTCGCCCCCTGCAAACAAGCCCCCTCCGCCCCGGCACGTCCGAGACGGAGACCGTTGAAGGAAACAAGAGAAAGGTCAAGATAGGAAAGGTCAACCTCCGACAATTCCTTCCCCGTCAGTTTTATCATTTCTATCAGGTTGTATACCCCGTATCCGACTTCATCATCAAATCTTCCCCGAAAAACAGTAAGTGCATGCTCCATCTGTATGGGAGCTTTTTCCGGGTCGGGGGCGTTTTTTTTCCGTTTTTTGCCAAGGAAGTTTCCGGCTTTGTCATTGACGCCGAACTGCTCAACCATCCATTCCGTTTTTTCCCGATCATTCACACGTCCCGTAAATGAAGCAAGGCTGGTCAGGGCGAGGTCATAATTGCATTTGGAGGCCGCCTGTATGGCAATACGCAATCGATTCACATCATAAACCGACGCAAAATAATCACGAAAGCAGCAATGGATAAATCCGAACGCATTCCCGGCGTCGCGGTACAGGAGTCCCAGCACATCGGTTGACGCCTTCAGCACAAATTCAGCTACTTCCGCCATCTCCCCGTTCACTTCAAGAATGGAACGGGCGATAGCCGGAAGGCCTTCGCTGCCCTTGTAGTCCGGAAAGCATTTCCGGCCGTATTCACCCAGAACCGAACACTGGCAGACCGAATTGTCCGGCCCATTGCCCTGTTCCTCCCGGCCGGACAGAATCGGCTCGATGACGCCTGCCGCTTCATCAGGAGAAATCTTTACACTCCCTGTGCGTTCCATATGGGAACCTATCGCGGGCAGCAGAAAATCAAGCATGAACCACAGCTGCCATTTCGTTACCCATTCTTTTGTACCGCTGTCCATGGGGCTTTCACGTATGTATTCCGTCTGCAATTTTTCTCTGCGTTCGTTCAAAAAGCGGCTGATGATTTCACTGCGGTTGGACACGCCTTCCGTATTTTTTAACGAACCGAACAGGGAGAGAAACAGCGGCTTTGCAATGCAGTCCGCCAGACCGCTTCTCGACATGACATCATTGATTTCGCGGGATGAGTATTTCTTCCCTCCCAGATATCCGGCCGCCGATTCGGGTTTCAGACCGGTAAAACAGAGTTTTTTAACCCCGTATTCGCTCCAGTTGATGTCGGTTTTTTCGGCATTGCCTGTGAACATGACACGCACATTCGGGCATCGGGTGAGAAGATAGATGATTTCATCGGTGAGCAGAGAGCGGATGGAGCGGGAATTGCCATTGTCATTGTCATTGTCATCGCTCACTGATTCCGTGGAAGTTTCGTCCAGACCGTCCAAAAGAAGCAGGTATTCCGGAAAACGGTTCCTCCTGCCGAACAATGCGTTTATGTTGCTGACATAATCCTTCGGAACTTTCGCGGCGCTGTCCAGTCCCAGAAACAATCTGGCGATTTCGCACAGGATAAATCCGGATGGCAGACCCTCCTCGCCGGAATAACAGCCGCCGCGCCGGGGGGCGCCGGTCAGATCGACAAATATGGGCAGTTCGGTGTGTTCGCTGTAGTAATTGCCTTTGTAGGTGCTTTCCATGATCCCGAGCAGAGCGGTTGTTTTTCCTGTTCCCTTCCCGCCGATAAGACAGAAACTGTAATTCCGCGCCTGCACAGCATCGTTAATAGAGATTTCCTCTCTGTGCGGGCCGAATGTCACGCAGACGGGAAGAAGGCTTCCGCTTGCTTTGGGCTTTTTTTCATTCCTGTTCAGCGGCATGATGCGTTCGTCCGCACAGGGCGGGAAGAATCTGCTGCCTTCCACCGAACACTCTTTCAGAAAACGGTGCCCCGCTCTCTCCATTCTGCGGCGGTTCACCCGGCAGACAGCCCTTGCAAGACAGTGAAGTTCGGCTTCTGACGGCGCCACGCTCTTCAGATTGATTCTGCTGAAGCGCGGCAGATCTTCGAGCCCTTTCGGCAGTCCGTATCCCGGAAACGCCGTTATTGCCGGCACCAACGGAATGACGGAACGGTCGCGGGGATTTTTTTTGAATTCATTGACCGCTATAGTCATTTCATAACGAACCCAGTCATCTTCTCTGCGGAAGCGGAAAACGTCGGGAGTGGCAATCAGCACAAAATGGGGTGTTGTGAGCAGTGTCCTCCGTATCTGCGTATAAAAGATTTTGCCGTCGGTCAGATCATTGGTATTGAGAAATACGCGCAGCCCGCGCGACGTCAGATAATCACAAACAACCTTTGCCAATTCCGTTCCGTCGCTGGGGCGGTAGGAAATAAATACGTCAAATATCTGATTCATATGCAAAAAAGCTCCTTGGGTCTTTGTGTTTGACTTCCTGTTTGGCAGATAAATTATTATACAATTATTTGCCTTTTTTGTCAACAATGCTAAACGTACCCAAATTATTCAAACCCAGCAATGTGGTATGACCCTTATTCAAAATAAAACAGCAGCAGGATTTCTGTACCTTGCGTCATCCTGCCGCTGTGTTGCTGTGATTGGGTTGTCGGTTTCCGGAAGGATGCTTCCTCAAAGGACTCCTATGAATATTACTCTCAGTCTACCGCGAAACTCTCTTCCACCGCCCTGTTAAGCTCCCAAAGATGAATCGACGCGTCGCCCTGCACAATCAGCCTTTCTTCCCCTTCAGTGGGGAAAATGCGGGAAGAAAAAACCGCGTCGCCGTCGTTGACAAAGATTTCCACCGAGCTGCGGTCGATGAAAATCCGCAGATGGAACAGTCCCTTGGGCAGGGGGCGGGTGCGCCGCTCGCCCTGATCGGTATTGAACCGGCGTTTAAGCCCCGAACGGTCGACCGTGATCTCCCTTGCGCCGTCGTCATAGGCAATTGTCATGCCGCCGGAACCGTCCCCGGCCGCGAACAGTTGCAAGGTCAGGTCTCCGCCGCGGCTGATCAGCTCCATCTCGCACACGCGGGGGAGAAGGTCGGTGGATTCGAGGTCGATTTTCTTCCCACGGAGCGCCCGCAGCTCGTCGATCGGCTGCTGAATGAGCCGGTGGTCGCGCACCCTCAGCTCGCGCGGCAGGGTCAGGCAGCCCGACCAGTCTTCCTCATCGGTGGGATAGGACGCGTCGGGCAGTCCCATCCACGCCACCAGCGTCGCCTTGTTTCTGTCGTTCGGATTGGCGGCGCACTCGGCGGCATAAGAATCGAAGCCGAAGTCCAGCACATGAAAGCGGGTATTGTCGGGGGTGAAGGTCAGGGTGTCCCAGTCCATATGCCCCAGCAGATAGCCGTTGTGGTGAACCGAGCCGCCTCTTCCCGGCAATGTGAGATGCTGCGGGCAGAAGATCAGCACGTCGTAGCCGCTGACGGTTTCAATAGACGGGCATTCCCACATGTCGCCGAAATCCTCAAACCCCGGCACATTGAGCTGCCCCGCGAAATTCCAGCCTTCCGTCGGTGAATCGGAGCTGTAAATAATACAGCAGCCCTTTTTCTCCTTGGTCTGCGCACCGATGATGATGTAATACTTCCCGTTCTGCTCATTGTGAATGATCTTCGGGTCGCGCTGGTGCTCGGTGTAATCCTCATTCATGCCGAAGAGCGGCGGGAGCTTCACGGCGGTGCCTCCGTCCTTCAGATCCACCAGACAGGTATAGGGCCTTCGCGTCCAGTCTTCGTCGCGGTGATTGCCGGTGTAGTAAAGATAGAGATTGTCTTCCAGCGGAAGGGCGGAACCGGAATAGGCGCCCTTGTTGTCGTACTCCGTGTCGGGCTTTATACATACACCGACATTCTTCCATTTTACCAGATCCTCCGAAACGGTATGGTACCAGTATTTCAGTCCGTGCACCGCTCCCCACGGACACCACTGGTAGAACAAATGCCATACGCCGTCATGAAAGACGAATCCGTTGGGGTCGTTGAGCAGCCCCGTGACGCTCTGAATATGATAGTGCTGCCGGTAATCCGACTGAATTGTCTTCTCGTGAAGCGCACGGATTTCCTCGCCGCTTTGCAGCACACGGTAGCGCTCTTCCTTCGTCCATGTTTTCAAGGTTTCATTCCTCCCTCAGAATCCCCGCTTGATCCGGAAATTTTTTTCGTCAGGGTTTGTTTCGAGCCATTTGGTTTCCAACCGCTCGATACGGATGTAGGGGTCGCGGTCGATTTCCGCCACCACCTCGTTGATCTGCCGTTCGGTGCCCTGAATCTCCATGGTCACCGAGCCGTCGTATTCATTATGCACCCAGCCGGTCACGCCGTTCTTTCTGGCGGCCTGCTGTGCCTGAAAGCGGAAGCCCACCGCCTGCACCCTGCCGTAGAAGCAGATGCGTTTCCGCAGTATTTCACTCTCATGATTCATCAATATCAAATCCTATACAGCATACAACAAAACCGACAGTCAAGCCTGCCGGTTTTGCTTTTATGGGGAAAGAATGTTCATGTCACCGCAGTGTACATTCAGATGCCGTTATTTGTTTTTGTTTTTTCCGAAAAGGGAAAACCTGCCCTTTTTGGCCTGTTTCTCCGGTTCGGGTTCCGGCGATTCCACGGGAGCGGCGGGGTTTTCTTCCGCGGGCGCTTCTGCCGGAGCGGCGGGTTTTTCCTCCGCGGGAGCTTCGGTTTCGGGTTCCTGTGCGCCGCCGAGGTCAAGCTCACGGATGACCTTTCTCAGCCCGAGAATTCCTCCGGGATTCACGCTGAGTTCGTCAAGACCCATGCGCAGGAAGGTCTCGGTCAGGGTGGTGTCCGCGCCGAGTTCGCCGCAGATACCGACCCAGCAGTTGTGCCGGTGGCCGGCCTGTACGGTCATGTCGATCAGGCGGAGCACGGCGGGATGATGGGAATCATAGAAATGATCGAGCTTGGGATTCTGACGGTCGATGGCCAGCGTGTACTGCGTCAGGTCGTTGGTGCCGATGGAGAAGAATTCCACTTCCTCCGCCAGTTCGTCGGCCACCATGACGGCGGCGGGCGTTTCGATCATGATGCCGATTTCGACCTCGCCGACTTCCTTGCCCTCCGCGAGAAGCTCCTTGCGGCATTCCTCCAGAATCGCCTTTGCTTCTTTCACTTCGCTGACGGAAATGATCATCGGGAACATGATGCTCACCTTACCGTAAGCGGCCGCGCGGAGAATGGCTCTGATCTGCGCCTTGAATATCTCGTGCTGCATCAGGCAGATGCGGATGGCACGGTAGCCCAGCGCGGGATTTTCTTCCTTGGGAAGGTTGAAATAATCCGCCTGCTTATCCGCGCCGATATCCAGCGTGCGGATAATGACCTTCTTGCCGCCCATCATTTCGGCGACCTTCTTATAGATGGCGAACTGCTCATCTTCCGTCGGGAAGGTCTTGGAATTCAGATAGATGAATTCCGAACGGAACAGGCCGATGCCGCCCGCGTCGTTGTCCAGCACCATGCCCACGTCGGACACATTGCCGATGTTGGCGTAGACATTGATTTCCCTGCCGTCCAGCGTGACGTTGGGCTGCCCCTTGAGCTGTTGCAGCATGGCGCGCTGCTCCAGATCACGCACGCGCTTCTCGTCGAGCGTCCTGAGCAATTCCTCTTCCGGCTCGATGTAAATGCAGCTGTTGTAGCCGTCGATGATGGCCGTCTTGCCGTCCCATTCCTCGCTGATTTCGGTGCCGATCAGAGCGGGAATATTCATATTGCGGGCCAGAATCGCGGTGTGGCTGTTGGTGCTGCCCAGACGGGTGACAAAGCCGAGCAGCTTGCTCTTGTCCAACTGAACGGTTTCGGAGGGCGCGAGATCCTCCGCGACGATGATGAACGGCTCGTCGCTGCCGGCGGGGCCGGTTTCGGCGCCGGTGAGGATATTCACCATGCGGCCGGAAATATCCCGCACATCGGCGGCGCGTGCCTTCATGTATTCGTCGTCCATCGAAGCGAAGGTTTCCGCGAACTGCTCGCCGGTGGTCTTGACGGCAAATTCCGCGGTTTTGCCCTCGGAATTGATCAGCTCGGTGATGGAATCGTTGTAGTCGTCGTCGTCCAGCATCATCATGTGAATTTCAAAGATCGCGGCGTGTTCTTCGCCCGCCTCCACAACCGCCTTGTCATACAGCCCTTGAAGCTGCTCGGTGGCCAGCGCCTTCGCGTCTTCATACCGTTTCAGTTCGGCGGCTGGGTCGGCGGCGGTCTCTTTGATTTCCGCCTGCTTTTTGGCTAGAAATCTGACTTTTCCGATGGCAATGCCTTTGAGAATCGACTTACCTGTCGCTGTTATCATAGAGCATACCTCCTATTCAGCGATTGAAGAATGGAATCAGAGGTTCTCCTTGAAGAATTTCTCGATGGTTTCGGCCGCGACGTCTTCGTCGGCGCCTTCGATGGTGACTTCCACGGTGTCGCCGCACTTGATGCCCATGCCCATGAGCGCCATGAGCTTTCTGAGGTCAACCGATTTGTCCCCCTTGGTAATGGTGCAGGTGCTGGCAAAGGGCTTGACCGCCTTGACGAGAACGCCCGCGGGACGTGCGTGAATACCTACCGGATCGGTGATGGTGTAAGAAAACTTTTTCATAGAGCATACTCCTTTAATTCAGTGTGGAATTTGAAGGGTGAAGTGTGAAGTTGTTTGATTTTCATGCCTCACCCTTCGATTTAGATGATGCGATTGACCGGATATGAATCAGTGTATTTGAATTACACTTCAACAGGGGCGTCCTCTGCGGGAGCTTCTTCTGCGGGAGCTTCCTCTGCGGGAGCTTCCTCTGCGGGAGCTTCCTCTGCGGGAGCTTCCTCTGCGGGAGCTTCCTCTGCGGGAGCTTCCTCTGCGGGAGCTTCGGCGCCTTCTTCCGGCTTGCTTTCTTCATTGCTGACGGTAATCACGCAATCGAGCGGATCGCATCCGCCTTCGTTGATTTCAAGATTTGCGTAGTCGTCGCTGTTGGTAACCAGCACGGCGGTGGTGGTGGAATAGCCCGCCGCCTTGATCTTTTCAATATCAAAGGTCATCAGCTTCTGTCCCGCCTTGACCTGATCGCCTTCGGCGCAGAAAAGCTCGAATCCGTCGCCTTCCATCGCAACGGTGTTGACGCCGACATGAATGAGCAGCTCCATGCCGTCGGGAGAGGAAATGCCGATCGCGTGCTTGGTGTCGGTGGTGGAGGAAATTTCACCGTCGAAGGGGGCGTACACCACGCCTTCCGCGGGTTCGATGCCGATGCCTTCGCCCAGCACACCGGCGGCGAAGGTTTCATCGGGAATTTCGGCGGAGGGAATGACGTTGCCCTTGATGGGAGCGTAGACCTTGCCGGGTTCGCAGGTGATTTCGGGAGCGGCGGTTTCTTCCGCCACCGCTTCGCCTTCGTCTTCTTCTGTCTTATCGCTGTGCATAAACCATGAAAGAACAAATGAAACAGCAAACGATACCGCCAGCATAATGGCATACTGCCAGATGAAATCGGCGCAGGTGAGGAATCCGAACAGACCCGTCACGCCGTAGGCGGTCGCCCCGATGCCCAGCATGGCACCCACAGCCGCGCCGCAGGCGCCGCCGATCATGCCGCAGACAAGCGGCTTGACCAGACGGAGGTTGACACCGAAGATGGCAGGCTCGGTAATTCCTAAGAACGCTGAGAGAGAAGACGGCAGAGCCAGATTCTTGAACTTGTGGTTCTTGGTCTTGAGAGCCACCGCAAAGCAGGCGGCGCCCTGTGCGAAGTTGGCGGAGGAGGCGATGGGCATCCATGTATTGTAGCCGCTGCCCAGCATTCTCGCTTCAACCGTGTTGTACATATGATGTACGCCGGCGACCACCGTCAGCGGATAAATCGCGCCCGCGACAGCCGCGCCGAGTCCGTAGGGAATGGTGATGATCCACTGAACGGCAATGAGAATCCATTCTTCCAAGGTGGAGAACACGGGTCCGAAAATTGTGAGTGTGAGATAACCTGTCACGAGAACCGTTACCAGCGGGGTGACAAAGAGATCGATCATCTCGGGAACCTTCTCATGCAGCTTCTTCTCGAGGAAGCACATGAACCACACGGCAATGATGACCGGAATGACGTGTCCCTGATAGCCGGTCAGGTTGATATGATACAGACCGAACCAGACGGAAGCCTGCGGAATCTTTTCCCCGGCTTCGAGCATACCCGCCACGCTCCACGCGTTGGTGAGGTCGGGATGCACCATGATCATGCCGATGACGGCTCCGAGGAAGATGTTGCCGCCGAACACCCTCGCGGCGGAAACGGCGATCAGGACGGGAAGGAATACGAAAGCCGCGTTGCTGAACAGATGGAAGATCTGATAGGTGCCGGAATTGGCCATATCCGGCCAGATCTTGGTCATGCCTTCCAGCAGACCCATCATAAGACCGGCGGCGACGATGGCCGGCAGGATGGGAACGAACACATCGCCCAGCGCCTTGATCATGCGGAAGGGCAGGGGCTGCTTGGCGGCGGCGGCGGCCTTGACGTCCGCCTTGGTGGCGGCGGTCATGCCGCTGATCGAGAGGAATTCGTCATACACCTTGTTGACGGCGCCTGTGCCGATAATGATCTGGAGCTGGCCGTTGGAGCTGAAAACGCCCTTGACGCCGTCCACATCTTCGAGCTTTTTCATATCTACCTTGCTGTTGTCATTGGTCACCAGACGAAGTCTTGTGGCGCAATGCGCGGCAGATACGAGGTTTTCACGCTTACCCACGAGATCGTAGATCTCTTGCGCGCATTTTCTGTAATCCATAAAAACACTCCTTTGTTTTATATATTTTTCAAGATTTTTGAACACTCTTGAAATCGATTACAATATTATTGTAATGCTTTTTTTCATTGTTGTAAATTGACAATAATTACAAACATAACGCTAAAAAATAGGTATATTTTCAGATAAGCCCCAGCTTTTCAAAGGCCTTGTACAGTCCGTCGTCTCCGACTGCCGGACAGATATAGTCCGCCATCTCCTTCATAGCGGGATGACCGTTCTCCATACATACGCTGTATCCCACCGCTTCGAACATTTCCCTGTCGTTCATGCTGTCGCCGAAGCCGACGGTGTCGGAAATGTCCTTGCCGAGATAGTCGCAGAGCTTCTGAATGCCGATGCCCTTGTTGAAGTCCAGTCCGAACACCTCGCCGTTGAGACATCCCACCGCCTCCAGATTCTGCACGCAGAAGACGAAATGCTCCTTCAGGACTTCCATCGGCTCGTCGAGCTGTTTCCGGTCGGTGCACATGAAGACGATCTTGTAGACGGGAGCGCCGTTGTATTCGCTCATGGGACGGATGTCCAGCGATTCGCTGAGCTGGCGGCGGAACCGCAGCAGCTCGGAATTGGAAAATGCATCCGCGCCCTCCAGCAGGTCTTCCAGACCGTTGTCCCCGTAGGTGCCGTCCAGACATTCCACCGTGCGGAAGACATGGTTGCGCCCGAATACATCCATCGCCAGACGGAAGACCTCCGGCTTCATCGGGCGGTCAAACACCACCTCGCCGTCGCATACGACATACCCGCCGGCACTGGCGACATATCCGTCAAAATTGTATTTGAGCAGCGGCCGGAGCATGGCCAGATTCCTTCCGGTGCAGAGAAAGACCTTGTGACCGTTGGCCTGCGCCTTCCGGATAGCCTCCAGCGCCGAATCGGGCGGAATATTGTACCCCGGTTCGGTCAGAGTGCCGTCAATGTCCAGCAGCAGTATTTTTTCATTCATGGCTGTCCCTCCTTATATTGGGATTACACAGATTCACGTTCAATCAGCCTGTAGCCGAGCATGGTGTGGGTGAGCGGCAGCTTTTCGCCCGAATGCTCCCGGCTGTATTCGATCATGGAGAGCAGGAGCTGGGCGGCCTTTTCGCCGCTTTCCTTGTGGAAGAGCTGCACCGTCGTCAGGGCGGGGGAAATGATGGCGCCCGCCATGCCTCCGCCGATGCCGCCCACGCTGATGTCCTCCGGAATGCGGAATCCCCGTTCCTTCAGGGCTTGGATCGCCCCCACCGCAAGGGTGTCGGTCGCGCAGACAACCCCGTCGGGAACGAAACCGCCCTCCAGAATCTCATTCATTCCTCTGCTGCCCTCGTTCAGGGTGAAGCGCACCTGCGTCCTCGCCAGTTCTTCGGGATTCAGACCCGCTTCCCGCATGGCCTCCTCCACCCCCAGACGCCGGTTCAGCCCGACGCTGACGTCAGCTTCCACCGCGCCGACAAAGGCCAGCTTCCGCCTGCCTTTGCGGATGATATGCCGCGCCATTTCACGCGCCGCGCGGCGGTCATCATGGTAAATACAGCTCACCGAGGAATGATTCTGCCCGCAAACCACGATGGGAATTTCGCTTTCCTTAAAGAAGCTGATGTGCGCCGGCGTCAGCACCGTACCCATGAGAATAATGCCCGCAAGCCTGACCTCCTGCATCATGCGCAGGTAGTCAAGCTCCTGTTTTTTGTCGTTGCCGGCGTTGCCGAATATCGTGAGATAGCCCGACCGGCTCAGCACCGACGAAACGCCTTCCATCAGATTGCTGACCGAATCGGAATTGATCTTGGGCACGATCACGCCTATGCTGTTGCTGCGCTGCTGCCGCAGCGAACGTGCCGCGACATTCGGCACATAGCCGGTTTCCTCAATGACCTGCCTGATTTTCTGCTTTTTTTCTTCGCTTATGCTGCCTCCGTTCAGATAACGACTGACCGCGGCGGGCGAAACGCCTGCAAGAGCGGCAATTTCACTAATTTTCATTCTGCATCATCTCTGCTGTGAGATCGGTTTGGTTTCGTCAGGATTCCAGCGCCCACACAAATCCGTAAGGAGGCAGCGCAATGGAATGAACCGCGTGCTTCTTTCCCGTCATCAGATCGGTGTAGGAGAGCCTGTGCCCGAAGGACAGCTTCCGCTCTTCCTCACAGAAATTGAAAAGCGCCAGCAGCTTCTGCTTTCCGTACTGGCGGAAAAGCCCCAGCACATTGGCCGAACCGGTTTCGATGGGATAGAATTCCGCCTGCGCCATAAAGACTTCGTTGGCCGCGCGGGTTTCCTCCAGCTTTCTGAGAGCCGAGAAGATCCTGCCCTGATAGCTTTCGGGGTCGCGGCGGTTTTCGGCGAGCTTCCAGTCGAATCTGCCGCGGTGGAGGTAACGGCTGTCGAATTTCTTGTTGATGTCGGCGTGATACCGGTAGTCGTTGAGCTGCCCCACCTCGTCGCCGCTGTAAATGACGGGAATGCCGCTCTGGGTAAACATATAGGCGTGCAGCATGATGTCCGCGTCCACCGCCAGTGCCAGCGCGTCGTCATCGTCATTCCACACCGCCGCCTCAATGCCGCAAAGGCTGGCGGTAGTGCCGCAAAGACGGGCGTCCTGCAAAATCTGGTCTTCGTTATACAGCTCGCCGCGTGAAACGCTGCCGGGGTATTTGCCGGTGAAATAATCGTTGAGGTACCGCTTGTGTGGAATTTCTTCCATCTGGCGCTCTTTCAGCCAGTCGTAATCCAGACCCCAGCCGATGTCGTCGTGACACCGCAGATAATTGAGAAAGACATAATTCTTGGGCAGCTCGGCGAGCTTTTCCATCTGACGGTTGAGCAGGTCAACCTCGCGGGTCGCGACGGTATTCCATGTGCTCGCCATGGTGGTTACGTTGTAAAGCATATGGCATTCCGGCTTCTGCGTGGAACCGAAATAGGGAACCACCTTGGACGGCTCCATCACCACTTCGCCCAGCAGCAGCACCGACGGACAGGCGATCTCGCAGATCATGCGCATCATACGCACGATGTTGTGCACCTGCGGCAGATTGCGGCAGGGCGTGCCAAGCTCTTTCCAGATATAGGGCACCGCGTCCAGACGGATGACGTCAATGCCCGCGTTGGCCAGATAAAGAAGGTTCTCCGTCATGTCGTTGAAGACCATCGGATTGGCGTAATTCAGATCCCACTGATAGGGATAGAAGGTGGTCATCACGATATCGCCGCTCGGCAGCTTGGTGAAATTGCCGGGGGCGGTGGTGGGAAAGACCTGCGGCACGGTGCGTTCGTACTCACTGGGGATATCCCAGCTGTCGAAGAAGAAATAGCGGCTCTTGGCCTGCTCGTCACCCTTCCGGGCGGCTTTGGCCCATTCGTGCTCGTCGCTGGTGTGGTTCATCACGAAGTCCAGACAGCAGCTGATGCCGCGTTCGTGGCAGAGCGCGGTAAGCTCTCTCAGGTCGTCCATCGTGCCCAGTTCCGGCTGCACCTTGCGGAAGTCCGCCACCGCGTAACCGCCGTCGCTGTGCTCCTTGGGGCTTTCCAGCAGCGGCATGAAATGAATGTAATTCACGCCGCTTTCGGTGAAGTAGTCGATCTTTTTGATCACGCCGTTTAAATTCCCCGCGAAATTGTCCACATAGAGCATCATACCCACAATATCGTTGCTCCGGTACCAGTCGGGATTGGCTTCACGCTCCCGGTCGATGGCTTTCAGCGAGTCGTTCCGCTTGGCATAGTATTCCCGGATCAGCTTGCAAAGGTAATCAAAGCCCTTTCTATCGTTGTTGTAAAGCTCACAGTAGAGCCATTTCAGCTCGTCATAACGCGCGTTCAGGCGCTGTTCCAGTTCGTTTGCGTTTGGATTTGCTTTGGTTTCGGCCATGGTTGTACCTCCTTTAGTATTTTTCAGTTTATCTCTTTCAGCTTTTCGCTCAGTTCCTCTGCGTCCGGCATCGCCGGAATCGCTCCGTGCCGCGAGGTTGTGAGCGACGCCGCCAGATTCGCGGTACGGACGCTTTCATAAAGCTGCTCCGGGCTGAGTCCGTCCGGGCGGTAAATCCCCAGCGCCGCCATTCTGTTCAGGAACGCCCCGAAGAAGGTGTCTCCCGCGCCGTTGGTGTCGGCTACCTTCACTTTGCATCCGTCCGCTTTGCCGGTTTCCTCTCCGCGGCGGTAATAGGCGCCGTCCGCCCCGAGGGTCAGCAGGATCAGCGGAATGCCGTACGCGTCATAGAGCTTCTTGGTACCCGCTTCCCAGTCGTCCGTTCCGGTCAGAAGGGGAAGCTCCTCGTCGGAAATCTTGAGGATGTCCACCATTCCGAGCACGGATTTCATCTGCTCCACCGCCTGTGCCTCGCTCTTCCAGAGGTTGGCGCGGTAGTTGGGGTCATAGGTGACCGTCGCGCCGTATGCCTTTGCCTTCTCCGCCGCGTAGACCGTCGCCGAACGGGAAGGCTCGTCGGTCAGGCTGACCGAACCGAAATGAAGAATATGCGTGTCGGACAGCATGTCCAGATTGATTTCATCGCTGCGCAGCAGCACGTCGGCGCAGTTCCGGCGGTAGAAGGAAAAGCTGCGTTCCCCCGTTTCCGACACCGAAACCACCGCCATGGTAGTGCGGGCATCGCTGTCAGTGAGCATACCGGAAACGTCAACCCCCTGCTCTTGCAGCGTATGGCGGAGAAAGTCGCCGAAATAATCCCTTCCCACCTTGCCGATGAAGGCCGTTTCCGCCCCCAGCCTTGACGCGGCGACGGCGACATTGGCGGGCGCGCCGCCGGGATTGGCGGTGTAGAGGGGAATTCCGTCCTTCCGGCCGCTGTAGGTCATGTCGATAAGGATTTCTCCTACGGTTACTATATCTTTCATAGCAGCACCTCGCTTCATAGAATTTCATAAAATTGAAATTGATTGTAATCGATTTCATCACTATTACTATACCACACGGAATGAGAATTTTCAATGTGTTTTACAGGCATCTGATAGAGAATTTAGCCATAATTATTTGTCAATTCTCAACAGCGGATTCTCCGTAATCATTCAAAGATTTATTGCGCACAAACAAAAATCCGTAAATGCAGCTGCATCTACGGATTTTTTCCTGAATCGCCTTGCCCGACAGCAAAAGAGTCATGCGTCATTCAAACAGTTCCGGCACATCCATCAGTGCCCTTTCAAAAATGAGTCGATGACCTTCTATCGTCGGGTGAACTCCGTCGTCAATAAATAAGTCGCTGTCAAATGTGACTCCGTCGTTGTTTTTTGAACAGGCTTTTGCCGCGTCAATGTATTTTCTTCCCGAAGAACGGATATAGTCATTCATTTTCATATGTTCTTCATATGCGCAATTCTCATTGGAAGAAGGCGTGACGGTAACAAGCACGGGAATAATATCATTCTTTTCCAATATGCTGCACATTTTATTCATGTTGTTCCGCCAGACAAACAGTTTACGGTCGTTCATTCCGAAAGCCAGTATCATATACTTTGGCTTAACTGCGCCGAGAAGATAGGAATTTATCCATTTGACTCCGTCGGCGGAACGCGCTCCGCCCTTTCCGTTAATAAATACATCTCCGTCAAGGCGATTTTTTATGAGGAAAGGATACCGGTTATCTCTTTCATCCAGCAGCGAATTCCCTTCGACAAAGCTGTCGCCGATAATCGCGAGCCTTGCATGATACGGCTGATCGCTCAGGTCAAAAAACTCCTTTATCAGGATATCCCCGGAAACAACTTTGCAGGAACGCTTTCCCCAGCCTATTCCCGCTACCGTCGTATTGCTCCGCACTTCCACCGATCGGCCGGAATAATCGTCAACCAGCGTCAGATGCAATTCATAAGAATTCTCCTTGGCGAAATAGGCGGAATATGGACGACCCTTGGCGGAAATGCCCGCGATATCGCACTTTGCCGCCACTTCCTGATACTGATCCGGCAAACACGCTTTATAAATTCCCATTTCATTCCGGGAAAAATCAATGTAAGCGCCGCACGCCACTTCGTAATCCGAAGAATCCGGCTGCCTTTTCATTTCCAGTCTGGCGTCCGGATCCTTCAGAATAAACCTTGCGACGACTGTATCGCTATCGGCAAAGATATCGGTGTCAGCGGCTAATCGGGGGACATCGGAGGCTGACACTACCTTCTGTTCCGTAGAAAGATTGCTGACCAGACAAACGCTCAGGGCCACTGCCGCTATGGCCGCCAAAACGATCAGCGACACTGTTATTTTTCTGTTTTTCAAAATACCACCTGTTTCCGTAATTTTCTTCTGAAAAGAGAAGGCAAAAAGTTATCTGATCCTGTAAACATCCGTGCAGCCGTTGGAAAAGACCCTCTCGACCAGCTGCCCGTCAGGTTGAAACTCCGGGAAGTCATCAACATTGCACACGATATAATCTACGCCCTCCGATTTGATCTGCCTCAACGCATCGGTATCGTTATGATACATATCATACAGAAGGTCAAGACGGCGATGTACTTCTTTCAGCATTTTCGGTTCCTGCACATAATGGAAGCCTTCCATATAGATGATGCGTTCAGTAAAAATAGACGAATACATATAGGCGTCCTTGTTATTGCCCTGCTCTTTCGTCACGCTGGCCGATGTTGCAATGATACTGTCCTTATCCGTGTTGCCGCGAATCCAGTCGAGCGCTTCAATTGCAGCTCTGCTGATTTTGCCGGTGTCGGCGGTGTTTTCACTTACGCCCTGTGAGTGCACGGTGATAATTCTTTTTGCACCCTTGCACATGTCCAGAAAACAGCCGTCACCGTATCCGATAAAAAAGAAGATATACATTTCAAAAAACAGTATGACGGAAAGTATGCCGGCTATGCTTCTGGCCGGCAGGGGCTTCAACTGACTGAATTCTTTGTCATACAGGCAGACGCCGAACAAGACGGACAGCACTCTCGCTGTCATGGAATAATACATATTGCTCGTTCCCGCATGCGCCCAGAACAGGCCCATAAACATTCCGAAGACAATGCTGACGGCAAATCCAAGATAGATGGAATTGCGGGCTTTTTTCCATTTGACAATGCGAAGAATACCGGTCATGCCGAAAAAAAACATCAGCGGATCCGCCAGAAGTTGCAGCAGCACCATTGTAGGATATGCCAGAAACGACGGAAAGATATTGATAATGAAATTATTATAGATGAATGATGTGAGATAGGAGTACCACAGTAACTGTGTAGGAGCAAATCCACCCATTCTTACGGAATCCGAAGGGTCTTCATAGACAAATACCATCATGACAGTTATAAACGCCGCAAGAAGTCCCAAGCCAAACGAAAAGGCTTTTTTATATTCCCTGCCGAACAGCCATCCAAAACATATGATGCCGGCGGCAACAATAAATATCATAGCGGCCGGCGCCTTTGTTCCGGTAGCGGCGGCCATGAAGATGACACAGCCGGCGCAGAGTTCCGCTCTGAAGGCCGGACGGCGGTACTGTTCAATAATATAATACAGCATCCAGCAGGCACAGCCTATTCCCACGTCAAAACCGAAGGGCATCTCCATCATATGGGAGACATAGGTCTGTACCGTGATCAGTTCAATACCGGTTGAAAAAGCAATCGCGACCATGCCGAATACGATGCTTTTTTTGTTGAGTTTAAGACTGCTGAGAACAGCGTAAATGCCGCCTGTCAGCAAAAGGGTTTTGGGGAGGGCATAAAAGACCGTTCCCAGAGAGTATATCCTCATTCCAAGCGCATTTCCCTGAAAAGCCAGCGGTATGCAGGAGAAATAATAATATCGCAAAGGATAGCCGGAAAGCCTTGGATTACCGGGAAGAAGTGAAACCGAGAGTGAAGAAGCGTTATTGAACCATGTCGCGTTATCGGTAATCATGAAGCTGGCGCTTGCGTGGAACGCACCCCCGTTTTTGGCCGAAAAGCAAAAAAACGACACAATTAACACAGCGAAGAAGACAATGACAATTCCTTTTGGAATTTTTTGATCGGGATAAGGGGTAAGAATTTCCGTCCTTTTCTTCCAAAGCACCGCACAGGAAAGCAGAAACACCAGCAAGGAAACAGGCAGCGAAAGCCATCTTCCCAAAGGCATTGCCATCAGGTATTCCGCAATAATAATGACATATCCCCACGCATAAGACATGACCCCGGTCAGCAGAGGGTCACGCTTTTCACCGAAAAACAACGCCGTCACCGCAAGTCCCGGAACTGTCATGAGAAAAAACTGAAAAAATATATTCAGCAGAATCTCGTACAGGGGAGACATCAACAGCAGTCCCGCAAGGAGAGAATAGGCTGTGTTCAAAATCAACATCCAGACGCCGACAGAGAAGAGGGATTTCTCCCGCACTGCTTTCTTCACATAATCCGCCGAAAAATAAGATAGCATAGTCTTCCATATCCTTTCCCGTCAAAACCTTCTGGCAATACCGGAAGCTTTTACAGGTAATATTGCAATTAGTGTATCACAAAAAATAACGAAAATCAATATTTATTTTGGCTATTTTATTGCGACGGTTTTTATGTTTTTATCAGGGAATAGAACATCGAAATAATGATTGTTTTTTCAGAATTTTTTCAGTTTTTTTAAAATACATCGATTTCTTCAGATAATCTTCAGATGGGCATGTTATCCTTTATACATCAGCCAGTCAAAGATACAGATTATCAATCGGAGGTAATGCAAAATGGAAAACATGGAAGAAAAGAAGATCACCGTCACGGAAGAAACGTCAGAGAAATCCGTCAACGAATCAGAAGCACAAGCCAAGGAACCGCCAAAGAAGAAAAAGAGAATCTGGCTCAGAGTGCTGCTTGGAATCATTCTCACGCCGATTCTTCTGGCGCTTGTCGCGGCGATTGCGGTGTTTGTCATACTCTACGGCAGGCTCACCACCATGGCAAGCGCGGAACAGGTGGGACACAATCTCTATAAGATACACTATCAGCAGGATTACGCGCTGGACAAGGCGCTGGCAGCGGATATCAAAACCGAACAGGATCTGCTGAATTTCATCAATGAGGAAATGTACTTCGGCTACGGCATTGACGCCAATATCGACAAGTACGCATGCAGCGGCTTCCTCTCCAGAACCGACGGGGGCAAGTACCTCACCGGACGCAGTTTCGGCCTTGGAGGAACCGACAAGCTGGCGGTCTATTCCACACCGAGAAAGGGCTACAAGTCGCTTTCCATGGTGTCGCTGGACATGCTTGGCGTGGGAGGTAAAGACGGCCCCGAAGCGCTCAGCACCGAGGGAAGAATTGCCATGCTGGCCGCCCCCTATATCTGCATGGACGGCGTGAACGAGAAGGGCGTGTTTGCAGCATTGATGGACGTCGATACCGTGGAAATCCATGACGATACCGAAAGACCGGAACTGATCGTGACGCTGGCGGTGCGTCTGATTCTCGACCGCGCCGCCTCGGTGGATGAAGCCATCGAGCTGCTGCGTCAGTATGACATTCACACAGGTCACGGATGGGTGCAGCACATTTTCATCACTGACGCGACAGGCGACGCGGCAGTCGTCGAATGGGCAAGGGACGATACATGGCCCATCACAAAAAAGAGTGTGATGCATGTAACAAGAAGCAAGATGTGTACCAATTTCTTTATGTATCAGTTTGAGGGAAAGACCGAAGGCATCTGCGAGAGATACGACGCTATGACAGAGGCGCTGGAAGGCAAAGAAGAAATCACCCACGAGTACGCCATGGATATTCTGGAATCGGTCTATCAGTACATCGATGAATATACCTTTACAGACTGGTCTGTAATCTATTACCAGACCGACTTCACCATGGACGTTGCCACCAACAGGGACTTTGACACGATCTATCACCTTGAACCGGGAGATTTTTGAAGCAGGTAGAAGGTAGCAATATTATCTTATGAGAGGAAGTAACAGTATGGAAGAAAACAAGACTGCCGTTGCCGCGGCGGAAAATACGCCGGCGGAGAACGAAGAATCTGTTTCCGTCTTTACGGAGAAGAAGCCGGAGAAAAAGGGAAAGTGGGGCAGGAGAATCTTCGGCACGCTGGGTATTCTGCTGCTTGTATTGGTCGTCGCCGCCGCGGTGCTGCTCTACGGGCCGGTCAAAACCATCTCCACCATTGAACGGATAGATGACGGCATCTATAAGATCACTTATTCTCAGGATTATAAACTTGACAAGGCACTGAAAGCCAATATCCGGACGGAAGATGAGTTTTTGAAATTCGTTTCCGACAATTTCTACTTTGGCATTCCGGTAAAGGCCAATCAGGACTATGTCGCTTGCAGCACCTTCCTTACAGAGAACCCCGGCGGCGGGTACATCGCCGGACGCAATTTCGATTATTCCGAGACCGATCTGCTGACGGTCTACACCAAGCCGGACAAGGGGTACGCTTCCATCGGCATGGTTCCTCTTGGCTCGGTGAATATCGGAATAAAGGACGGAATCCAAGCGGAAAGCACTATGGGCAAATTCCTGATGCTGGCAGCCCCGTATCTGTGCGTTGACGGAATGAACGAAAAGGGGCTGATGGTGGCCGTGCTGGATCTCAATCCTCCTTCCATCCGGCAGGACACCGGCAAACCCAAAATCAACACCATGATCGCCGTCCGTATGCTGCTTGACCGCGCGGCCAATGTGGAAGAAGCCATTCACATGCTGGAACAGTACGATTTCAATTCCATGTCCAGAATGGCCCAGCATATTTATCTTGCGGATGCGCAGGGAGGTTCCGCCGTGGTGGAATGGCGTTTTACCAACGAGTGGGGCCAAAAAAACGGATTTGAGAGGAAGATCACCAGAAGCCCGGTCTGCACGAATTTCTGGCTCTGCGACGGCGAAACGGAAGGCAAGTGCAACAGATTCGATACCCTCACAAAGCGTCTGACAGAAAAGCCGGTGAATACGCCCGAGGACGCGATGCAAAACCTTGACGCGGCAAGCGTAAGCTGGACACAGTGGTCATGCGTCTATCAGCTGTCCGATTTCTCGGTAAATATTGTTCTGGACAACAATCACAGCAAGGTTTTCAGCATTTCCCCCGATGATTTCAGGAAATAAATAATCATTTACCGTTCCGGATCCGGAATCCCACTGTTCCGACTGTTCGGATGGCACAGCGTTTTTACTTTTATTATTGATTTTGGGAAGAGATTGAGTTATAATACATAGGCTTGTTTACAATGAACCGCAGAAAAATTGCTTGCCGGGTCTTCGGATGTACGCAGCAGGTTCAGAGCCTGTTCAGAATCTCCGCGTGTGCGGATGGCGCTGCTGAACTTGTTCAGCTAGCAGATATTTTCGCCAGATGAAGCCAAAATCGCAGGCAATACTTTGTGTATTAACTAGTGTACAGGCATATTGAAAAATAAACTAAAATATGATATACTTCTCGTAGCACATACGAGAGGAAGTAGAGATATGGGAAGACGCAAGAAAAACGTGGTAAGACTCACAGATGAAGAAGTCAAAT
>JAFRXY010000092.1 GCA_017441385.1 Clostridia bacterium
TACGACCGATTATCATTATCTTGTTCTTTTACTTAGCCTGTCCCAAGGGGAAACATCTCCCCGCGTGGGCGCTGGCTGTTGTCAATATCGGGATCAATATGACGGCGCTCTTCTCAAAAGTCTGCTTCTGGATTGACGAAAGCAATAGTTTTCATCGGGGGGCGCTTGGATACAGTTGTCACGTCATCAGCGGCGTTCTGCTTGGCTATCTGTTATATCTGACCTTCAGGGAGTTTGGCGGCATACGGAATTGGATCGATACGATTCCGATCTTCAATACGCTGGTTATTATCGCCTCTGTTTTGCTGGATATGACCGTTTTGCGTTCAGAATATCCTGTCACATTCCTGACCGTTGCCATTGTCTGCGACAGCGTCTTCTATTATCTGTGGATGCATCTCCGGTTTGTCCGTGAGCATGAGAACGCCCTCATGGCGGAGCAGCGCATTCAGATCATGATGACGCAGATCCAGCCGCATTTTCTTTACAATACCATATCCACGATTCAGGTATTGTGTACCCAGCGCCCCGATGAAGCCGCGGATATCACCGGCAAATTCGGTAAGTATCTGCGCCAGAATCTCGAATCGCTTGGTCAGACCGGAATGATTCCGTTCGGTAAGGAATTGGAACACACCCGCCTTTACACAGATATAGAAATGGTTCGGTTTGAATCCATAACGGTGGAATATGAAATAGGTGACAGAAACTTTGAGATACCGTCGCTGACGCTTCAGCCTATGGTGGAGAACGCCATTCGCCACGGTGTGCGCGGCTGTGAGAAAGGAATCGTCAGGGTTGTGACTCGCCTAAAAGACGGTTATCACGAAATTATCATACAGGATAACGGATGCGGCTTTGACCCGGAAAAAATAAAAGAAGACGAAGCGCCTCATATCGGCATCCGCAACGTCCGGGAACGGCTCCAAAGTATGTGCGGCGGTACGTTGACAATTGACAGCATCATCGGCGAGGGTACAACGGTCACGCTCGCCATTCCGACTGAGAACATAGAGAATAATCAAAAGCATCATCAATAGATCAAAACCGCTTTGGTTCCTATAAAATGGACAAAGCGGTTTTTGTCTTAAAACCTTATAATCATACTTATAAAAGATAATAGTTACAAAACTGTAATAATAAAGACATGATTGTAATCTAAAAATAGCCATTTATATTGGACATTTATTGGACAAGCCTATATAAAATGTAAGAAGAATGGGGTTCGCATTGTCAAATGACCCCCGTATGAAAGGAAGTGATCACAATGTGGTGCAGTGAAAACAGAAGACCGGATTTTAGGGAAACGCTGAATAAGTCGATTCAAGCACCGCTCAATGGCGTATCCTCGCGGCGCGGAATCGACGGCTGCGCCTTTAATCAGCGTATCCCTAGACCGCCATAAACCATCCTGCGCAAACCAACAAAAGTGATATGAAATCTTTTATTTAAGAACAAGGAGAATGAACATAATGAAAAAAATGAACAAAATACTCGCAATGATGATCGCTCTTGGTATGGCTGTTTCTTTAATGGCAAGCTGCGGTGAAGACAATAAGCAGACCTCCGGTCAGGAAGGCGCGGATACATCCGCCACGGAACAGCTCACAGAGGACACGCTGGGAGAAATCTTGAATGATGCGTCCGAAATCGGCGAAGGCACCGCAGGCTCATCCCTGAAAAAGGCAGCGCTTGCCGCCAGAATCGCGTCCTACGCGGCAGCAATTGGTTTCACCGACGATCAGGTGGAAGATCTTAAATCCGAAATGCAGGCAAAATTCGAAGCATTCGATAAGGAAAAACAGGCGAACATCGACAACGCTTTTATGGAAGCCTTCGGGCTGTTAGACAAAGCCATCGTGGACGGCGACTACGACAGCGTGAAGGGGCAGTTTGAGGATGCCGGCGCTGCGGAAGGGCTTGATGTTGTTCTGAAGGCTCCGGGTCTTAAAGAAAGTTATAATGTATTCAAATCCGCCTACCTTACCATGGGCAATTCCGATGATTAATCCTCCTGCGGAATCCTGCTCATCATGAA
>JAFRXY010000093.1 GCA_017441385.1 Clostridia bacterium
TCATTGCTCGCGAACTTTGTCTCACGTTTACCTGCCTATTTGCGTGATTCTTTGCATATTGCTCAGGCTGCGTGATATTGGATTGCCCATTTTGCCCTTAACGGCGGGCTTTAGGCTCATTTTTGGTGTGGGAAGTTTGAGATTTTTATTAAAAAAGGAATGATCATGATGAAAACAACCATAAGAAGAATACTGGCTCTTACGGCGGTTTGCGCAATGCTATTGTCTTCCTCCTGCATTCCGCTCTTGCCCAAGCGAAATTCGGTCACTCCACCCGACACCGATCCTGCTTCCTCTGCCGCCGTATCGTCAGAGTATGTGCAGGGGCATCGATTCGATCCGGATGACTGTAAGGTCAACGGCATTCAGCCCGGCATGACGCTGGAGGAGGTCAAAGGATTTCTGGGAACACCGGATTATGAATATACAGTTCCTGCCAGTGAGTTGTTTGACGAATATATCGGTCTGGAATACCCAGGACTGACCCTCAGCTTCGATGCGGAAAACAATAACGAATACCGTCTTTCCCATCTTTATCTCAGAGAGGACAACGTATCTCTTCCCAATGGGCTTCATGTTGGCAGTACTTTGTATGAAGCTGTCAACGCCTTTGACAATCCCAAAGGTATCACCTTCAAAGAAGACGGCAAATTCTTAGAAAAAGAATTGTATGTTTACAAAGGCAGCGAATTGATTCCCGGTATTTTTAATTCTGAGTGGCCGGATGAACCGGTACAGATGGGCTACTGCTTTGATTCCGCCGGCGGTATGGCCCCCTTGATGTACGTTTACTGCGATCCTCCTGTTTGGAACGCAGACAGAACAGAATACAGCCTGACAACATATGAATTGTTTTTCAGAACCAATCCCGGAGAGGACAAGATCATTCAGATCGACATTGTGAAAAGAACCGAAACATTAAGAGAAGGAGAATGACAGAAATGAAAAAGACAACCAGACTGATCAGCCTGCTTCTGGCGGCCTTCCTGCTGACCGCCAGTCTGGCCTCCTGCGACTGGGGCGTGCATCCTGTGCCGGAGGACGGTTTTTCTTCTTCATCCGAGCCATTCACCCCGCATCAATTCGGAGCGGACGACGCGGCGGCTATGGGCGTGAGAATCGGCATGACGCAGGAGCAGGTGAAGAAGATTCTCGGCGCACCCGACGAAGAGCGGGACGGCACGGGGGACGGATTTATTTACGGCACCTGTATCGACTATCTCTACAAGGGATTCAGCCTATCCTTCTTCGACGTCAACGAAGGGAACGACCTGACCCTCGGCACTATCGTTCTCCATTCACCGGAAGTCTCCTTCGCCGGCGGTCTGCATGTCGGCAGCACAAAAGAGGATGTTCTCAACGCCTTTACCTATGAGAAGGAACCCGAACCTCTTTATTTTTCCACTATGGAGGAATCCTGCGGCGATTACATCTACGGCAATATCAACAGTTCATGGTTTATTGAAGAAAAACCGACTGATGAGATGTACTGCGCTTATATCAATCGCTACGGCGAGGAATACGACAATTCCTACATGATGGAATACTACTATTATCCTCCGCTGAACTGGAATGCCGATAAGAGCCATTGCTCCGGCGAATACTACGGGGCGATCTTCTATCTGGATAGCGAAACGGATATTGTCACGGGCATCCGCATTGAATTAGGCCTGAGTGAATATTGATGATCGCCGATTTGGGAGGATACAATGAAGAATAAAGAACATAATTCCACAGGGACATCCAAGGACGGCAGGCAAAAGACCACATTCTCCGGCAATATCGGCTATGTTTTGGCTGTGGCAGGTTCGGCGGTGGGTCTGGGGAATATCTGGCGCTTTCCCTACCTTGCCGCAAAATACGGCGGAGGAATATTCCTGCTGGTCTACCTCATTCTTATGCTGACCTTCGGCTACGCTATGATCGTGTCGGAAACGGCCATCGGACGCATGACCGGCAAAAGTCCGGTCGGGGCTTTCAGCTCCTTCGGGGAACAGAAGTGGCTGAAAGCCGGAGGCTGGATCAACGCAGTCATTCCCATGCTGATACTGCCCTATTACAGCGTGATCGGCGGCTGGGTGGTCAGGTACTGCGTGGAATATCTGAAGGGGGATGCTTCTGAGGCGGCGGGAGACACCTTCTTCGGAGGATTCATCAGCGATTCTCTCGTGTCGGAAATCTGCTTTGCCGTGTTCGTGCTTGCGGTTTTCTTTGTCATCATTGCAGGGGTCAAGAACGGCATTGAGGCGGTCAGCAAGATTATTATGCCGCTTCTCATTCTGCTGGCGGTTATTACCGCCGCCTATTCCGTTACCCGTCCCGGTGCGCTGGAAGGGGTTAAGTACTTCCTTGTGCCGAATTTCAGGGATTTCTCCATCATGACGGTTGTCGCGGCGATGGGGCAGATGTTTTACTCCCTGTCGCTGGCAATGGGCATACTCATCACCTACGGCTCCTACCTCAAGAAGGATTCCGACATCGAGCGCAACACCACCCGCGTGGAATGGTTCGACACAGGCATTGCCATTCTCGCGGGACTCATGATCATTCCGGCGGTCTTTGCCTTCACCGGCGGGGACATCAAGACGCTGAAAGCAGGGCCTTCGCTCATGTTCATTACACTGCCGAAAGTGTTCGACAGCATGGGCTTCGGCAATCTCATCGGCAGCGTGTTCTTTATCATGGTGCTGTTTGCCGCGCTCACCAGCGCCATCTCGCTCTTTGAAACCTGCACCGCCACCATCTCGGAGGAACTGGGATTAAAACGCACACTGAGCAGCGTCATTGTGCTTACTGTATCGCTGCTGCTGGGAACGGCAAGCGTCTTTGGCTACGGTATATGGAGCTTTGTAAAAATTTTCGGTATGCAGATCCTCGATTTCTTCGACTTTCTTACCAACTCGCTCATGATGCCGATATCCGCCTTCTTTATCTGCCTTCTGGTGATAAAGGTGATCGGCTTCGACGGCATCGAGAAAGAAGTACGCCTTTCCTCCCAATTCCGCCGTCAGCCGATGTATTATGTCGTCACAAAATACATTGCGCCTTTCTTCCTTCTGATCATTCTGGCAAGCTCCCTTGCAAATACGCTTGGGCTTATTACCATCTGACACATTGAAAAACCCGCCGATTTTGGGAAAATTGGAAATTATTCCCTAATCCGCGGGTTTTTCAGCAATTGTCTTGCAATATTCGCCGCAAACTGTTATAATAAATATGTATGTAATCAAAGGAGGAATCCGAAAATGGATGTCAGAGTAGGCGACATTCTGGAAATGAAAAAGCCTCATCCCTGCGGCAGCAAGGAATTTGAAGTGCTGAGGGTAGGGATGGATTTCAAAATCCGCTGCAAGGGCTGCGGGCATGAAGTCATGGCTGCGCGGGGGAAGATCGAGAGGAATATCAAGAAGATTATCCGCGAGGAAGATCATTAGCACCATTGACGATTTTTTACAAACGATGCTAGGGAAACGCTGATCAAGTCGATTCTCGCACCGCTCAAACGCGCATCCTCGCGGCACGGAATCGACGGCTGCGCCTTTCATCAGCGTATCCCTAAACAAAGAAAAGGATGACAAAATATGTTTGACAAATTATCTGCGGCAGAGGTACGGTATGAGGAACTCGGCAAGAAGCTCTGCGACCCTGACCTGATTAACGACAACGCGCTCTACCGTGACACCATGCGGGAATATAAGAATCTCACCCCGCTGGTGGAGAAATACCGCGAGTACAAGAGCGCCAAGCAGATAGAAGAAGAATCCAAATCCATGCTTGACGAAGGCATATCCGACAAGGACTTCCGGGAATTGGTGGAGAGCGAGCTGAGTGAAGCGCGGGAGAAGCTGGAGGGCATCTCCGACGAGCTGAAAATCCTGCTGCTGCCCAAAGATCCGAATGACGACCGCAACGTGGTGATGGAAATCCGCGGCGGTGCCGGGGGAGAGGAAGCGGCGCTTTTCGCCGGCGTGCTGTTCCGCATGTATTCCATGTACGCGGAACGCAGCGGCTGGAAGGTCGAGGTAGTTAATGCCAATGAAACCGAACTCGGCGGCTACAAGGAAATCAGTTTCCTTGTCAACGGCGAGTCGGCCTATTCCAAGCTGAAATACGAGAGCGGCGTTCACCGTGTGCAGCGTGTGCCGGAAACCGAAACGCAGGGGCGTATTCACACTTCCACCGCAACGGTCGCTGTCATGCCGGAGGTAGACGAGGTGGACGTGGAAATCAATCCCGCCGACCTGAAAATCGACACCTTCTGTTCCAGCGGCGCGGGGGGGCAGCATGTCAACAAGACGGAATCCGCTATCCGCATTACCCACCTTCCGACGGGGATTGTGGTGGAGTGCCAGGACGAGCGCAGCCAATACAAGAACAAAGACCGTGCGATGAAGATTCTGCGTTCCCGCATTTATGAAGCGGCGATGGAAGAGCAGAACAGCAAGATTGCGGCGGAGAGGAAGCTGCAGGTCGGCACAGGCGACCGTTCGGAGAGAATCCGCACCTATAACTATCCGCAGGGGCGCATGACGGATCACCGCATCGGGCTGACGATTTACAAGCTGGAAGCGATACTCAACGGGGACTTGGACGAGATTTTTGACGCGCTGATTACGTCGGCGAGAGCGGAGCAGCTCAAAGCGTCGATTGACGAAAGCGCAAAGCAGTAAAAAAAGAAGAAAGAAAAAGGGAAAGGAAAAGAAAAGCGCGCAGCGCCTAACTAGCCGCGATAGCGGCGTGGGGTGCAGGGGGCAAGGCTCCCTGCCGGGTCCAGGGCAGCGCCCCATATGCACTAACCTAAAGAAAGAGAACACATCTGCAACCTAGTACTATATTTTCTTTTTTCAACAGAGCAGTTTGATGAAATAGTTTTAAACTCCTCTTTGAAATCAAAAAGATGAATAGTACTAAAAAAGCATATTGAAATCAAAAGGTATAAGGTCTTTATCTCCCTCCAAATACTGCGATTTTGGGA
>JAFRXY010000094.1 GCA_017441385.1 Clostridia bacterium
ACATCAGGCAGTCAGCGTAATGTTATCATGTAACGGAACCACCTTGAATTATGCCATCGTGATGTACGATAAATCGGTTTCAAAAATCGACATTGTAAAGCAATTGGCGCAAAGTCTTCCTTCCGCCCCGAATCCTTCGTATTTGCTTTGTGACAGTTGGTACGTTTGCGGGAAGTTGATAGATGTTTTTGCGACAAAAGGCTTTTACACTGTCGGCGCATTGAAATCCAATCGTATCTTGTATCCCTATGGCATGAAAATGAATGTATGCGAATTTGCCAAAACATTGAGTCGTATTGCGCTCTTTCACATCGTCACCGTGAAGGGTCGGAAATACTACGTTTACCGTTATGAAGGCAAGCTCAATGACATTGAAAAAGCGGTGGTTCTGATTTGCTATCCTGTCAGCGCATTCGGACAAGAAAGAGCACTCCGTATATTTATTTGTACAAATGCCGATCTTACTTCCGATGAAGAAATCCTGAATCTTTATGCTGTGCGTTGGGAGATCGAAGTCTACTTCCGTGACTGCAAGAACAAGCTGGCTCTCGACAAATATCAGATTCGCTCTCAAAACGGCATTAAGCGTTTCTGGTTGATTTCATCACTTGCCTATCTGCTAGCTTGCTTGTCTTCAACTTCTTACAATTTCTCGGAAGGCTATGCTTTACTTTCCAAAACCATTCTCGTTGAAAGGGTTTCATCTATTTTTGACTTTGCTCAAAATGGTGGGGAGAAGTCTACCCTTTTGGCTATGGTCGCTTAATCGTCATTTGTGCATTTTGACGAATGTGCCTCTTTTATGCTCATTTATAGTATAAACGTAACGCACGCCGTTTTCGACTTTTTCAATGTTGCCTGCTTTTGTATTCTCATCAAAACAATTGCTGTAATCAGGGTGAAGATGAAAAAGCGTGGTTGCAACCTTATCCGAAACACCCAAACCTTCGAGAGTGGAGAAAACATAGGTTTTATCATCGTAAACCGAAAGTGTTCCCGCTCTTCCGATTTTGAAGAGATATGCTTCGGCGTAAGGCAGGCACTGTATTTCAATCGAGGCTCCGATTTCACTGTCACCGGCCATATTTACGGCAATTCTGGCAAGTTCTTTCGGAAAGATTTCCTCTATCGAATTTCTGAATTCTTCGTCATGGGCGGTATCTTTACCACTCCTGAATAGATAACGGCCGTCCTTGTCTTTTTCAAAGATCATCAGCGTAGGCACACAGGTATAACCGTTACATTCCTCAAATCTTCCGTTGCTGAAGGTGTATTCAAGTACTCCGCAAAGAGCGTAAACTTCCACGCTTCCGTCTTTTTCTCTATAGCCGAGTATCTCATGACCTTCTCCAAGACATTCGGTTTTGTAAGGGGATTCTCTATCGAATTCCCAGTTTTCACCGACCGCAGCGTAATGACGAATTTGCCCGTCCACCGTAATATCCGACATGGACACGCCGTTCATTGTAAAAATACTGCGTGCGACTGCTTCGTCAAGCTCTTTCGGAACGTCCGTTCTGTAATCAGCCGGTCTGGTGATCACCACAATCAGTGCCGCGACAATTGCCATCATTCCCACGCTTATCAGCCCAATGGCGGGCTTTTTGTTTTTCAGCACATTTGCCACTCTCCTTCTGACAGCCGATTGCCCGAACTGTACGGGAATCGCGCTGCTTACCATAAACGCGTTCTTTTCCGCCGAACATGCCAGCAGTGCCATCGAATAAGCCTTGCGCTCGTCCGGCTGTTTTCCTTTTACCACGCTTTCGTCGCAGGCAAGCTCGATGTCCCTGCAATAGAGAATGTACGCCAGCCATATCGCCGGATTGAACCAATAGACCGCCGCGAGAATGAAGGCTGCCGCCTTTGTCACATTGTCGAATCGACGAAGATGTGCCTTTTCATGCGCGATCACCTGCCGCAAATTCTCCCCGTCAATGCCAAACGGAAGATAGATTTTCGGTCGCACAATGCCGAAGACAAACGCGGATTGTATGCGGTCGCTCCGGTAGATTCTGTCGGGATTCTCTGTGGAATCGTCCAGCGGAACCGCGTCGGCAAGCCTGCGCCTGAGCGCGATAGTCGAAGCCGCCGCGTACAGCAGAATGCCCGCCATTCCGGCAAGCCATACCCACGAGCCGATTTTCACAGCGGACGGAAGAATCGTGCGGCTGCCAGCGGGTTTGGATTGACTTTGCGCCGCATGGCTTTGTATTCCTGCTCCGTGCGATTGGCTTGGCTGTTCCTGCTGCGTCGGGTGCTGTCCGGGGAATTCCCCTGGCAATTCCCCGACCGATTCACTGACGGACGCGGCGCTTTCCACGCTGCTTCTGAACGCGTCGCTCCGGGGCATGGGGCTTGCCTCGATCTCAATGCCGAATGGACAGATCAGCTTGACCGCTACCAAAGCCCACATCAGGCAATGCAGCCACTTGGGTGCGCTGCGGAACACCAGTCGAAGCAATAGCACCACCAGCACAAGGAATCCCGCTTCAAGGCTCAATTGAACTATCTGTAGAAATAATTTGCTGAGTTCTGGCATAGCTTCTCCTTCCTTCGTTACGCGCCGCCGTAGCTGTCAGGTACGCCGGGAATGTGTATCTCCGGCTCATACGGAATTTCTATGAGCCTGTCCGTGCGGTCGTTTCCCTCTATGCAGGTGATGGAATCGCCGGAAACGCGATAGCGGTCTTTTTGGTA
>JAFRXY010000095.1 GCA_017441385.1 Clostridia bacterium
CGTCTTTTTGTTGTACAATAATATCTGTATACATTCACTTTTGGGCTATATGCTTTATATGAAAGCTATATTTATTCACGCTTTATCATTAAATCGGGGCTGTCTCACAGGGATTTTTATTTCCCTTGTGCGACAGCCCCAATAAATATAGACGATTGAAAGGATGCGAAAAACAGATGAATTCATTTACCTACAGCTATCCCGTGAAGGTGTATTTCGGGGAGAAGGCGGCGCAGAATCATCTGGCAAACGAACTTGCCAAAGCGGGAGATAATGTGCTGCTGGCTTACGGAGGTGGCTCCATCAGGAAAAACGGCGTGTATGACGAACTGATGGGCATTCTGAAAGCCGCCGGAAAGACGGTCACGGAGTTTACCGGCATTATGTCCAACCCCACCTACGCCAAAGTGCAGGAAGGCGCAAAGCTGGCGAGGGAAAACAATGTTGACTTCATTCTCGCAGTCGGCGGCGGTTCGGTCATCGACTGCTGCAAGATTGTGTCCGCGCAGGTCAAGCTGGACAAGGACATCTGGGATTACGAATACACGCGGCACGGACAGCCGACCGAATTCGTTCCGATGGGCGCTGTGGTCACTGCTTTCGGAACGGGCGCGGAGATGAACAACGGCGCTGTCATCACCCACACGGAGAAATTGATGAAATCTCCGCTCTGGGGAGCGTTTTATGATTTTGCTATCCTCGACCCCGCCTACACCATGACCATGCCGATGAAGCAGGTGATTTCCGGCGCTTTTGACTCCCTTTCCCACAGCATGGAAACCTACATGGGTTCTCCCCGTGAGGTCAGTCTGTCCGACGAAATCAACGAAGCGACGCAGCGGAACATTATCCGCAATATCCGCAAGACGCTTGCCAATCCCGACGATATACAGGCTCGGAGCGAACTGATCTGGGCAGCGGCAATGGCGGAAAACGGTATTCTGAAAATCGGCAAAGCCACCGACTTCCAGTGTCATATGCTGGAGCATCAGCTTGGCGCTTACACCGATTGCAATCACGGTCAGGGGCTGGCGGTGCTGCACCCTGTTCTGTATCGGAATATGCTCCATGAAGCCACACCTCAGTTTGCGAGACTGGCGGTTGAAGTCTGGGGCATTGACCCTGCCGGAAAGAGCGAGAGCGAACTTGCCAACGCCTTTGTGAACGCGCTTGCGACGTTTATCAAAGAAATCGGTCTGCCGACCACGTTTGCGGAAATGGGTATCAGCGACGACGCCGACCTTCGGGCTATTGCCGATACGACTATTCTGACAGGCGGCTGTGCAAAGAAATTCACCGCTGACGAGCTTTTCAATATCCTGCTGGAATGCAGATAAATTTTCATCAAACAAGGAGAGATTACCATGAGCAAAAAAGTCTTGATTCTTTCGGGCAGTCCGCGCAAGGGCGGCAATTCCGACCTGCTCTGCGATGAGTTTATGCGCGGCGCAATCGAAGCAGGCCACGAGGTCGAGAAAATCCGTGTGGCGGAGAAGAAAATCGGCTATTGCAGCGCCTGTTATTACTGTCAGCAGTCGGGCGGCGTATGCGCCAAAAAGGACGATATGGCAGAGGTGCTGCAGAAAATCATCGACGCGGACGTAATCGTGCTGTCAAGTCCTGTGTATTTCTATTCCATCGACGCACAGCTCAAGACGGTCATTGACCGCACGGTAGCCCGTTGGACGGAAGTAAAAGACAAGGAATTCTATTACATCGTCACCTGCGCCGATGAAGAACGCGAATCGCAGGTGCGGACGATTGAATGCTTCCGCGGATATGCCGATTGCGTTGAGGGCGCGATGGAAAAGGGCATTATCTACGGCACGGGCGTGTACCAGCCGGGCGAAATCAAGAACAGCCCCGCATTCGCGGATGCGTATCAGATGGGTAAAACAGTTTAACCAATAGAAAGAGAGTGAAATCCAAATGAAAAGATTTTTGAAAATGACCGCCCTGCTGCTTGCCCTTGCCATGCTCACTTTATCCATTGTAGGCTGCGGCGCTAGCCGTGCGTCGCAGGAAGCCAAGCAGGACCTTTCCAAATCCACCAATGTGCTGGTGGTGTATTTCTCATGGTCAGGACACCTTGAAAGTATGTCGGGCTGGGTGGCCGACGAAACCGGCGGCGACATCATCCGCGTGCTGGCCAAAGAGGAATATCCCGAAAGCTACAACGATACAGCCGACCGCGCCAAGAAGGAAAAGGACGACGGTGTGCGTCCCGAAATCAACGTGGAACTGACCGCCGAACAGCTTGCCAAATACGACACGGTTTTCCTCGGCTATCCGGTGTGGTGGTATGATCTTCCCATGCCGATGTGGACGTTCCTCGAAAGCGTCGATCTGTCAGGCAAAACGGTTATTCCGTTCTTCTCGCATGAGGGAAGTTCGGACGGCGCAAACAGCCTGAACACCATTCAGACGCTCGCGAAAGGTGCGGACGTAAAAGCAGACGATGCGCTCTCCATTCGCGGCGGCAAGGTGGATTCTTCCGAAAATGACGTGCGCGAATGGGTAAAAGGACTTGGGTATTCAAAATGAGCAAGGTGCGAAAAATACAGATTGTACGAATCACCGTTGACGCGGCGATGACAATTGTATTGCTTCTGCTGATGGGCTATTCCAAAATCGGCGAATTCACCCATGAATGGCTCGGCATTGGAATGACGGTATTGTTTGTGATTCATCACATTCTCAATCGGAAGTGGATCAAGAGCGTATGCAAAGGAAAATATACGCCCTACCGCCTTTTTCAGACCGTCACCGCTTGCCTGATTCTGCTGACAATGCTTTGCTCCGCCGTCAGCGGCGCGATTTTGTCAAGGTATATCTTTGCCTCGCTGAACCTCGGCGGCGCGTATCTTGCCCGAACGGTTCATATGCTGTGCGGCTATTGGAATTTTGTGCTGCTGTCGCTGCATCTGGGGATTCATTGGTCAATGATGGTCGGCATGGTTTCCCGAAACTTGCCGAAGAACAAGCCGATTTTGAAATGGATTGCGAGAGGATTCTCCATTCTGATTGCAGGTTACGGCGTCTACGCTTTTATTTTCAGAAAGCTGCCGGAATATCTGTCCGGCGTGACGCAATTCATTTTCTTTGATGAAGACGAACCGATTGCGCTATTCCTGCTGGATTACATCGCTGTCATGGGATTGTTTGTCTTTGTCGGACATTATTTTGCATTGCTACTGAAGCAAATTCATAAAATCAAAAACAAGAAAACACACAAGGAGGATTCATTTATGCAGTATGCAACGCTCAACACAGGAGCAAAAATGCCTTTGGAGGGATTCGGGGTTTTCCAGATTCCTGATGCGACGGAATGTGAAAGGGTCGTCTATGACGCCATCAAAACCGGTTATCGTCTGCTCGACACCGCTGCCGCCTACATGAATGAGGAAGCGCTCGGCAAGGCAGTTCAGCGCGCCATCGCAGACGGTCTGGTGACGAGAGAGGAACTCTTTATCACCACAAAGGTATGGGTGCAGGACGAAAAGAACGAGGAAACCGCCTATGAAGCGGTCAAAACCTCGCTAGCCAAACTCGGTCTGCCTTATGTCGATCTGGTACTGCTCCATCAGGCACTCGGCGATTATTTTGCCGCTTACAGAGGCATTACAAAGGCCTACAAGGAAGGTCTGACCAAAGCGGTCGGCGTTTCCAATTTCTATCCCTTCGTTCTTGCCAACTTCTGCGAGAATGTGGAAGTTATTCCGGCGGTCAATCAGGTGGAACTTCACCCCTTCTTCACGCAGGAAGACGCTATCGCCCTGATGAAGGAATACGGCATTGTTCCGCAGGCATGGGGACCGCTGGCGGAAGGCAAGCACGGCATCTTCACCGACCCGGTACTCACGGAAATCGGCAGGAAATACGGCAAGAGCGCGGCGCAGGTGGTGCTTCGCTGGAACGTGCAGCGCGGCGTTTCCATTCTGCCGAAATCCACTCATGTGGAGCGTATGGCGCAGAATATCGACATCTGGGATTTCGAACTGACCGAAGACGAGATGAAAACCATCGGCGCGAAAGACCTCGGTCACAGCGAGATCATTGATCACTTTAACCCGCAGTTGGTAAAGGCGCTCTGCAGTATGAACATTCACGCATAATCCATCGGGAGGAAGTTTTGAATGCAATTCGGGGCTTCCTCCCTTTTCACTTGTGTAAGCTGACACAATGTCACTGCTTTGATTCGGCTATATCGCTGAAAATCTGTTTCTTTTCATTTTAGTGTTGACAGAATGTCAGAACGATGCTACACTATTGATAGTGACTCGATGTCAGTACAGTGAAAAGGAGGTGGAAACCATGCCCAAAGGTTCCCCGGAACTGACAGCCTCCCGTCGGGAGGAAATCGTCAATGCCTGCGAAAATCTCTATCGAACCATGAGCTTCAAAGAAATCACCCTCAAAGACATCAGCGTGGAAACAAGTTTTTCAAGACCGTCGATCTACAATTATTTTCAGACGAAGGAAGAAATCTTTCTGGCGCTCATGCAGCGTGAGTATGAGAAGTGGTCAGTGGAACTCAGCACCCTTGTCAGAGAGACTGATAGTATGTCTGCGGAAGATTTTGCCGACGCGCTGGCGCATTCCCTTGAAAAGCGTGAGCAGCTTCTGAAATTGCTTGCCATGAACCATTACGATATGGAGGAACATTCCCGTCCGGAGCGGCTGACGGAATTCAAGATTGCTTTCGCTGCTTCACTCGACGCAGTGAAAGCCTGTCTTGACAAATTCTTTCCCACGGTGGACAGAGAGCGGTTTATCTTTGTGTTTTTCCCTTTTTTATTCGGCGTGTACCCTTACGCAGTCGCAACGGAAAAACAGCTTCACGCTATGAAGGAAGCCAATATGCAGTTTACCCTTCACAGCATTTATGAAATGGTGTATCGCTGTGTGATGCAGCTGCTTGGAAATACCAGATAGAAAATCAAGGAGGATATTGATGATGAATCGGTGCTGAATGACAGAGGCAAGATTGATTATCATATATTCAAGCCGGTGCTGTTCGAGTTCCCGACCTATGAATATTTCATTACCGGAGATAAGATCGGCAACTGCGGGAAGATGAATTAGTGATTCATTCTGATTGCAGTATCCGGAAATTTTGGTATGCTGCTTTGGAAATATAAAAAAGGATGTGAAACGATATGAGTATAACGCTGCACCTTTATTACACAGGCGTCAATGGAAATGCCAGAAAGTTTGCCGAAAAAATGGAAAGATCCGGTATTGCCGATGCTGTTCGCCAGGAAAAAGGGAATCTGGCATATGAGTATTTTATCTCAATGAGTGACCCGGAAACGGTTCTCCTGATTGACAGATGGGAAGATCAGGCAGCACTGGATCTTCATCACAGCTCAGAGATGATGTCTGAAATTTCCGCTTTGCGCGAGAAATATGATCTTCACATGAGAGCGGAAAGATTCGTTTCAGATGAAGTGGGAACGCCTGATTCTGATGAGCAATTTATCAGAAAATAACGGAGGATTGATCACAATGAATGAAAAAATCGTACAGACAGCAGGAAGAGAGCAGCTCGGCGAATTTGCGCCGATGTTCGCCCATCTGAACGACGACGTGTTGTTCGGAGAAGTCTGGAATGAGGAAGCCGTCAGCGTCAAGACCAGATGTATCATTACGGTGGTGTCGCTCATGGCGTCGGGCGTTACGGACACTTCTCTGCAATACCATTTGCAGAACGCCAAAGCGCACGGCGTAACAAAGGAAGAAATCGCCGCCATTATCACCCACGCTACGATGTATGTCGGCTGGCCGAAGGGCTGGGCGGTGTTCCGTATGGCAAAGGAAGTATGGAATGAGGAACAGCCTGTATTAACTGAGAAGGACAGGTATCAGAATACGCTCTTTTTTCCCATCGGTGAGCCAAATGACGCTTACGCGAAATACTTCGTCGGACAGAGTTATCTCGCCCCGCTGTCAATGGAACAGGTGCCGATGTTCAACGTGACCTTCGAGCCGTCCTGCCGCAACAACTGGCATACCCATCACGCGGCAAACGGCGGCGGTCAGATGCTGATCTGCGTGGGCGGCAGAGGCTATTATCAGGAATGGGGCAAGGACGCTGTGGAGATGACGCCCGGAACGGTCATCAACATTCCGGCGAACGTCAAGCACTGGCACGGTGCGGCGCCCGATTCATGGTTCTCTCATATCGCTGTGGAGGTTCCCGGCGAAGCGACAAGCACCGAGTGGCATGAGGCGGTGTCCGATGAGGATTACGGCAAGCTGAAATAAGGAAGGAGAATCACGATGCTATTCTTTGAAAAAGAAATCAAGAAACTTGGCTTTGGTCTTATGCGACTGCCGCGAAAGGACGGCGCGATTGACTTGGAACAGGTCAAGGCGATGGTCGATGCGTTCATGGACGCGGGATTCACTTACTTTGATACCGCTTGGGCATACCCCGGCAGCGAGGACGCAATCCGTCAGGCGCTTGTGGAGCGGTACCCCCGCGAGAGCTTTCAGTTGGCGACCAAGAACGCCGCGTGGATCAACTGCAAAACAAGAGAGGACGCAATCGAGCAGTTTGAAACCTCTCTGCGGCAGACCGGCGCGGGATATTTTGACAATTATCTTCTGCACAATCTCGGAGAGATGAGAACCCATTTCTTCGACGATTTTGATATGTGGGAATTTGTCCGTGAAAAGAAAGCGGAGGGGAAAATCAAGCATTACGGCTTCTCGTTCCATTCCACACCGGAGGAACTGGAGGAAATTCTGACGGCGCACCCCGACGCGGAATTTGTGCAGCTGCAAATCAATTACGCGGACTGGGAAAATCCCGCCATTCAGTCGCGCGGGGTGTACGAAGTCGCAAGGAAGCACGGAAAGCCCGTCATCGTGATGGAACCGCTCAAGGGCGGACTGCTTGCCAATCCGCCCGAATCGGTGGCAAGTATATTAAAAGCGCACGATGCCAAAATGTCAGCCGCTTCATGGGGCATCCGTTTTGCCGCCAATCTGGAGGGCGTTCTCGTTGTGCTTTCCGGCATGAGCGATATTCCCCAGATGGAGGACAACATTTCCTTCATGAATGATTTCAAGGGTCTGTCGGAGGCGGAGGAAGCAACCGTCAACAACGCCAGAGAAGCCCTCAACCGCATACCGTTGATTCCGTGTACGACCTGCAACTACTGCGCGAAGGTGTGTCCGATGGAGATCGGTATTTCCGGCTCCTTTACCGCCAAAAACATCTACACGCTCTACGGGAATATTGATCGCGCCAAACAGCAGGAAGGCTGGCTGGTCGGCGGTCACGGCAGAAAACAGGCGGCGGAATGTATCAAATGCGGCAGATGCGAACAGGTATGTCCCCAGCATATCCGCATCAGGGACGAACTGAAAGAAATCGCCCTGCAATTCGGGCAGAAAGGGGAGAGCAAATGAAGATGAAATGGCTGAAAAGCAAGAAAACAATCTCTCTCATTTGCTTGTGTACGGTGATGGCTTTTTTGTTTACGTCCTGCGGTAAAAGCAAAGCGGGAAAAGATCATGTTTCCCATCAGGTGAATCAAAATGCAAACGTGTCCGAAAGCGATCTTTCCAACGCGGACGCTTCTGTCGTCTATTTTACCGCCGATATTTCCGCCGAGAGCCTTATAAAAATCTATGAGCAGCTCGGTTGGGAGCCGACCGGAAAACTCGCGGTAAAAGTATCGACAGGAGAACCGCCTGCATCCAATTATCTCAGACAGGAACTGATCGGAGATCTGGTCAGATCGCAAAGCGGAACCTATGTGGAGTGCTTGACTGCATACGGCGGTCAGAGATCGTCTGTCTCTATGGCAAAGCAGGTGGCGGAAGATCATGGATTTGCACCGTTCGATTTGCTTGACGAAAACGGTTCGATGACACTTTCTGTGTCAAATTACAGCGTGATCTCTGAGAACTATGTGGGAGCAGGCATGGCGAACTACGACTCCATGCTGGTGCTTTCTCATTTTAAGGGACACGCTATGGCGGGCTTTGGCGGAGCTATCAAAAATATCTCTATCGGACTTGGATCAGCAGAAGGAAAAGCTTGGATACACAGCGGCGGTAAAAGCAAAAGCAATCCGTGGGGCGGCGACCAGACCGCATTTACGGAAAGCATGGCCGAGGCTGCCAGCACGGTGCAGACCTATTACGGAGAACGGATCGTCTACATTAACGTGATGAACCGTCTGTCGGTGGACTGCGACTGTGACGGGAATCCGGCGGAGCCTGACATTCACGACATCGGTATTCTGGCAAGTTTCAACCCTGTGGCGCTGGATCAGGCGTGCGTCGATCTGGTTTACAATGCGGAGGGCAATGCTTCTCTTGTGCGAAGAATCGAGTCGAGAAAAGGCATTCACACGCTGGAACACGCCGAAGCGATAGGACTTGGCAGCCGTTCATATAAACTGCTGAACATTGACAAACAATGAGGTATCAATGATATGAAAAACAAAAATATAATCAATCTGACGCTGACGGCGATGTTTCTCGCCATCGGTCTTGTGCTGCCCTTCCTGACGGGACAGATTCAGCAGATCGGCAATATGCTGCTGCCGATGCATATTCCGGTGTTTCTCTGCGCGTTGATATGCGGCTGGCGTTACGGTGCGCCGATGGCGTTTGTCCTGCCGATTATGCGGTCGATGCTTTTCGGAATGCCTCCGCTCTATCCCACCGCTATCAGCATGGCGTTTGAACTGGCGACCTACGCGCTGGTGGCAGGTTTGCTGTATGAAAAATCCCGCTGGCAATGCACACGGGCGTTGTATCGCTCCATGCTGGCAGCAATGGTCGCGGGTAGAATCGTCTGGGGTATCGCGCAGGTGATTCTGCTCGGTATCAAAGGAACCGCTTTCACCTTTGAAGCGTTCCTCGCGGGCGCGTTCCTCAACGCCATTCCCGGCATTATTCTGCAACTGATGCTTGTACCGGCGGTGATGGTCGCGCTGAACAAGACCAAGCTGGTTCCTTTCAAAAAGCCTGCCGGTCAAACGCAAGAGGCAGTGGAAGCGTAATGGATGAACTGACACGGTTCACGCAGTTTATCCGGAACATCCAAATGCCGGAACAGCGGTTGCTGATTGCCATTGACGGCAGGTGCGCCGCCGGAAAAACCACGCTTGCGTCGCGGTTGCAACAGGAAATCGGCTGCAATGTATTCCATATGGATGATTTCTTTCTCAGACCGGAACAGCGCACAGAAGAACGGCTGCACACACCGGGCGGAAATGTCGATCATGAGCGGTTTCTGTCCGAGGTGCTGCTCCCATTAAAGTCAGGCGCGGAATGGATCGAGTTTCGCGCCTTCGATTGTTCCTCCATGCGATTAAAACCGCCTGTCCGTGTCAGTGCAGGCGAGATCAATGTCATCGAAGGCTCCTACTGTTGTCATCCTGCCCTGTGGAAGTATTACGATCTTCATGTGTTCATGGACGTGTCCGCCGACGAGCAGCAACGGCGAATCATCGACCGCAACGGGGCGGACGGCTGGAAGGTGTTTTCGGGAAGATGGATTCCGTTGGAAGAAGCCTATTTTCAGGCGTATCAGATAAAGGAACGGTGCGAATATGGCGTCAGCCAAAAAGAAAGCGGGTCGATAAAAGATGCTTGAAATATTGCACAGGGAATTTGTCTATATCTGGTACTATTTCGACGTGCAGCTGCGACAGATTTTCTGGTACTGGATACTCGGTATGGCAATCGGTTCGCTTGTCTCCGTGTTTGCCAAAGACAAAATACACGACCTGTTTGCCGGAATGAACGGCAAGAATCTGGGATTGCTCGGTATCATTCCCGCTTGTCTGCTCGGCATCGCCTCGCCGCTTTGTATGTACGGCACGATTCCGATTGCCGCGTCCTTCCGCCGGCAGGGAATGCGTGAGGACTGGCTGGCAGCCTTTATGATGGCGTCGATTCTGCTGAATCCGCAGCTCATTATTTACAGCGCGGCGCTTGGAATGACGGCGCTGATCGTCCGCATCGTGACTTGCTTTTTGTGCGGCTGCGCGGCGGGACTGCTGCTGTTTCTGTTTTACCGGAAGAAGGATTTTTTCAATTTTGAAGGCTTTGAGGAACGCGCCAGTCATGACACGCACCCGAATGTTTTCATCCGGTATCTGCTGAATTATTGGCGAAATGTCAAGGCAACCGGTCTGTACTTTCTTTTCGGCATACTGTTGTCGGCGCTGTTTCAGCGGTATGTGCCGCAGAACGTGATGGTGAACGTGTTCGGCGGCAATGAAGCATGGGGCGTGCTGATGGCGGCGACGGTCGGCGTTCCGCTATATGCCTGCGGCGGCGGCACCATTCCGCTTTTGCAGGAATGGCTATGGAACGGCATGAGCATGGGCAGCGCCGCGGCGTTCATGCTCACCGGTCCGGCCACCAAGATCACCAATCTCGGCGCGCTGAAAATTGCGATGGGCTGGAAACGGTTTCTGCTGTATCTTGCCTTTGTGATGCTGTTTTCGTTTCTCACGGGAATTGCGGTGAATCTTGTCATATCAATTCTTTGAGAACAAGGATCAAAAGCCATTAACGCAAGCATATCTTTGCCGCATTGAAGAAAGCATTATGACAAACCGAAGCCCGCAGGCTTTCGCTCGAAATAAAGAGGGTTAGACTGCGGGCTATTATTTATTATTTTTATATTATTCAGATTGATTGATAGAAAAATTATCCCCGACCGCGAGGGCGGTGCCAGCGATCATCACGACCAGCGCAACGACATAGGCGGCGGTCAGGGATTCCTTTAGCAGCAGGAAGGAGAGGAATGCCCCGATGAAGGGCGCGACCGCGTAATAGGCGCTGGTTCTCGCCGCGCCGAGGGTCTTCTGCGCCCGGATATAGGTGAAAATGCTCAGTCCGTAGGCGACAAATCCCAGCAGCAGCACAGCCGGGATATTTTTCAAATCCGGCGGCGTTTCACAGAGGAACAGTGCCACGCACAGCGCGCCGGTTCCCGATCCAAATCCTTTGATGGTCACGATCTGGTAGGTGCTTTTATCCGAAATGCTGCGGGTACAGTTGTTTTCCAAGCCCCAGCAGACCGTCGCGCCGAGGACGAACAGCGAACCGACAGAGAAAGAAAAACTGTCCTTTCCGCCGAAGGACAGAATCATGCTTGACAGCGTGATGAGTCCGATAGCTGCCCACAGCCGGCTGCTGACCTTCTCCCGGAACAGCAGCAGGGCGATAACGGTTGTAGCGACAATTTCAAAATTGCCGAGAAGCGAGGCGTTGGCGGAGGTTCCGAGCTTCACGCCGGTCATCAGCAGAATGGGCGCAATAATGTCCAGCAACACCATTCCCACTGTGTAGGGCAGATCTTTTCTTGAAAGGCGTTGCGATTGTTTCTTTTTGCCGCGGCTATACAAAAATCCTACTCCCAGTCCCGCGCCGAGGTAGAGAAACGCCGCCATATAGGTAGGCGCGACGTCTTGCAGCAGCAGCTTGGAGCAGGGCACATTCAGGGCATAGAAGACCGCCGCCGCAATCGCGTATCCAATCGCCGTGAGGTAATTTTTTTCGGATTTTTTCATTTATTTCTTCCTCAGACAGACAAGCTGCGCATAAGCGTCGGATTTGTCGTACACTCTTTCAAAGCCGTATGGCTCGAAATTCGCTGCCACTTCGTTCGCCGTGTAAATTCTGCCCGTGACCTTATGGAGATGCAGCGCGGTATTCAGCACCTTGCGGACAGGCAGCGGGAGCTTCGGGTCGGCAATGTAGAGCATACCGCCTTTTTTGAGCAAGCGAGCGACTTCCTTGGAAAAACCGTCCTTGTCCGGGAAATGATGGTACGCCATGCAGGCGATAATCACATCAAAAGCGCCGCCCTCAAAAGGCGTATCGTCGCAGGAGCAAAGGCGGAAGTCCATTCCGGGGCATTTTTTCTTTGCCTGTTCCAGCATTTTTTCCTCCACGTCGATGCCGAAGCCGTTGATGGAATGTTCCTGCGCCAGCCGGTAGAGAATCGTTCCCGTTCCGCAGCCCATGTCAAGCACGTTCATTCCGTCCGTAATTTCCACGCTGCCGGTGATAAGGTCGTAGAATTTCTTAGAAGACCTGCCCTCGAATCCCTCGTCATAGCTTTCGGCTCTCTCGTCAAATTTAAAATCTTTCTTCCCGTTCTTCTCGCTCATCATTCACGTCCTCCTTGCTTTTTTATAAAAAATATGGTACGATGAATGTAATAAAATACACTGTGTTCTGTATCTACTGTAGCATAAGACAATTCCGTTTGCAAGAGGCAGTTTCGCGGGAATGTAGGATACCGAACAAAACAGGCAAACTGTACCGAAAGAGAGGTTTTTTGAAAAAAATATGGACAGACGACAGCGCAAGACAAGGGCGGCGATTTTCGGGGCGTTCACCAATCTGCTGCAAAGGAAGAGCTATTCCTCGCTGACCGTGCAGGATATCATCGACGAAGCCGACATCGGCAGAACCACCTTCTACGCCCACTTCGAGACCAAGGACGAACTGCTCCGGGCGATATGCAGCGACATTTTTGAACACGTTTTCTCCCATGAAATACTGTCGGAGGACAAGCACGATTTTACCGGACACGACAGTTTTCAGGACAGGATCACGCACATTCTCTATCATTTGCAGGAGAAGCAGCAGAGCATCAGCGGGCTGCTTTCGGGCGAATGCGGCGAAATATTCATGCGGTATTTCAGGGAATATCTCTACAATGTATTCGACGGTGAACTTGTTGACGACGGCAATATTCCCCATGATTACCGCCTGCACCACGCGGTCAGCGGCTTTGCCGAAACGGTGCGCTGGTGGCTGCAAGGTCACAGCGACTACACGCCCGAAGAAATCAGCGGGTTTTATTTTGCCTTTGAAAGTTCAAGATTAATAGACAGAGAAATATAAAGCAAATTTCCTCTCCGCCGATGATGGCAGTATGGGAGACTTGATCGTGTGTTTATATAAACCAGAATCTGTATTATAACTCGTGATAATATGGACAGATGTTTTCATAATGCCCATCTTTCATTCTGAATCCACCCGGTATAGTGCCGAGCTGCGTGAATCCAAGCCTCTCATATAGATGCCTTGCATGAATATTGCTCTCCACGACCGCATTGAACTGAAGCACTCGAAATCCTAACTGTTTTCCTTTTTTAAGACAATCCAGTACCAACTGTTCTCCGATATGCTTTCCCCTTGCATTAGAGGATACAGCATAGCTGGCATTGCAGATATGCCCGCATCTTCCGACATTATTGGGATGGAGAATATACAGACCGTATATTTTCCCATCCTCCTCAGCAACCCCGCTGTAACTTTGTGATGCAAAGAAAGCCACACCGCTTTCCATGTTCAGAGGCTCCTCCTGCGGAAAAGCTATCCCTTCCATAACGACTTCATTCCAGATACGAATCATTGCATTCACATCCTCTGGCAAATACTCTCTGATAATCAACTCAAATATTCCTCCCAATTCCTATTTGTCGCTCTGACAACTAAATCCAATTTGATTTAAGGAAATGTCAACTTAATTTTCATCAGAGCGTAAGAAAATCTTACCATACATTTATATCTGTGTCAACATGATTAATCCATCGTATTGAATTTAAGTTTTGTTTATATTTATCGTTATAATTTTGACAGATACAGGTTTTATCGTTATAATGTTGACAGATACAGGTATCATATAATCAAAATGGGGGCAGCCTCATGACGGAAAGAATATCGGCAGGAGAATCGAACTATTATGAAATTGAATAACCGACAAGACAAGAACGAAGTCAACCGTCCTCGTGTTCGCTTCAAATGGAAGCTGCGCAGTTTAACGGATATCATCAAAAAGCACAAGTCAACTTTCATCGTCTATCTTGTGCTGCGCACTCTGGTGATTATCGCGTTTGTCATTTCCCTCTTGCGAGGCAATTATGAAAACGCCTTTTTATGTGTACTGTCGCTGGTGCTGTTTCTCGCACCCGCCTTTATCACGGCAAATTTCGGCATTGAATTTCCCTCCGCCATGGAAATTATTGTATTGCTCTTCATCTTTGCCGCGGAAATCTTAGGGGAGATTCAGTGCTATTACATCAAAATTTCGCATTGGGACACGATGCTGCACACGATCAACGGGTTTCTCTGCGCTGCCTGCGGCTTCGGGCTGGTGGATATTCTCAATCGGAATTCCCGCATCAAATTCAAGCTTTCCCCCGGTTTTCTGGCTATGGTGGCATTTTGCTTTTCTATGACCGTCGGCGTGATGTGGGAATTCTTTGAATATTCCTGTGATATGTTACTTCATACCGATACACAGAAGGACACGGTTATTCACATGATTTCCTCTGTGGCACTCAATACAAACAGCGAAAACTTCCCTGTTATCATCAATAATATTTCAGATGTAACAGTCAACGGCGAATCGCTTGGCGTGGGTGGCTATATCGACATCGGACTTATTGACACCATGAAGGATCTATTTGTGAATTTCATCGGTGCGTTGGTTTTCAGCATTATAGGATATTTTTATGTAAAAACACGCGGCAAAGGAAAGTTTGTCAAAAATCTGGTGCCTACTCTGGCGGATTCATCAGTTGACACTTAGAGCCTATGGCATTCACTAAATAACATCTACAATAACACCAATGAGCAAAATCAGCCGTCTGTGAGAGGATTCTACCCCTTCTCATCGACGGCTGATTGTGATTCATAATATTCACTTCAATTGCCGGAGGTCGGTTCAAAAGTCACAGTAAACCTTGTGCCGACTTGTTCATTGCTCTCCGCTTTGATCTTTGCGCCGATCATATCACACATCCGATGAATAATGGACAGCCCAAGCCCGTAGCCCTTTTTCTCGTTTCGGGTTTTGTCGCCGCGATAGAATCTTTCAAAAATATGCGGCAGATCATCCGGGGGAATCAGACTTCCCTGATTCTGCACAGTAAAGACCGCGTGCTTTTTTGTTCTTGCCAATACGATTCTGACTGTGCCGCCAATCGGCTCATATTTGATAGCATTTTCAATGAGTCCTGTGCAGATGCGCTCGGCGTATTCTTGATTTGCCATAATCCATACACCCTCGGAGATGTCCGATTCCAGTGAAACGCCATGCTCGTATGCCAATGAATCCATCTGAAGCTCACATTTCTCCACCGTCTGCGATGCATTCACCGACTGTTTCGCCGCCTTAATCTCAGCCGATTCAAGCATGGACAACGTCAGCATTTCATTGATCATGGTCATCATATTGTTTACCGCATTGTCCGTACTCTCAATCCATTGTTTTTGCTGTCCCACCGTGGTATCGGGATTTTCCTTCAAAATACTGTTGTTGGCAAGAACCACCGCTATCGGCGTTTTCAGATCGTGAGAGATATCCGCCACAAAGCGCCGTTCCATTTCAATGGCCTGTTCCATCGGTCGCACTGCGATTTTGGAAAGCCGGATGCTGATGAACAGAAACACGCCCATTGAGGCAATGTAAACGCCCAGCAATATCAATGTGATGTTGACCAATCGGTACCGGAGATAGGAAATATCTGCGATAGCCAACTTGTAATTGTCATTTGTCTCCTGACGGTAATAGATCAAACCGTATTCTTGCAGCACGCCGAAATCCTCTTCCGCGTTGACGATCTCGTTAAGTGCCTGGGATACCGAATCTTCTTTCAGAGAAGCGTCATTGGATAACACCGATATTTCCTTACTGCCTTTTTCCACGAAAAAGACGGAAATATTCTGCTGCGCGTTTTCGTTTTTTTGCTGAGGAGCTTGTCTTTCTACCCCCGAATCATTTGCTTTTTTGTTTCCGCCTTGTTGCAAATCGCCGTTCGGTATTGGTTCATTTCGGGAAGAAAAATCGTCATGTGACGAAATGTCTGGTTGCTGACCATCCGGAGGCTGATCAGGAGCAATATTGCCGTTGGGAGGCTGATTTTGTGAAAAAGATTCGTCCGGTTTTGCATCGACCGGAGCTTGCCTATCCATCGATTGTTCCGTTCCCAACAACATGATGGCAGAAGCGATTGACTGGCCGCTCTGTGAGGATTGGTTGAGCAAGCCGGATGAATCCTCACCAGACGAAGTTTCCGAAACAACCTGTGTCTGTGAATCCCACGGTTCCACCAGAATCCGCATGGTGTTTTCCAGTTCGCTGCGGTAATTCATGTAAAAGAAAACCTCTATGGCGACAAAGATGAGCAGAAGCGCCAGACCGACCAGCAGCATATTCCCCAGAACAAAGCGTATGCGATATTCCTTCATGCCTCGTTCACCTCCAGCCGATAGCCTATCTTTGGCAGCTTTTTGATGGAAACATTGGACTTGAGATATTTGAGCTTTTTGCGGATGAAGGAAATATATACCTCCACATTGTTGTCTGTCGCCTCGGAATCATCTCCCCATACTCTTGAAATCAGAAGTTCGGTCGTGATCGTCATGGTCGGGTTATAAAGAAACACCTTCAACACCTCAGACTCCTTGTGGCTGAGCTGCACGGAGTCATCGCCGCGGGAAAGAATGGCGGATTCTATGTTCAGCGAAAGGTCGCCAAAACGCACGTCGTTCAGAACGATCTCGCCTTTTCTCCTTGTCAGAGCACCTACTCTTGCCAGAAGTTCCTCCGAATGAAAAGGCTTGGTCATGTAGTCGTCCGCGCCGACATTTAGCCCTGTCACCTTATCAGAAATAGCGGTGCGTGCGGTCAGCATCAGCACAGGCGTATTCAGATTGCTTTTTCTCAGCCGCTCTATGACTTGAATACCGTCTAATCCGGGCAGCATGATATCCACAATGAGCAGATCATAGGGCGAAATTTCAGCATAATCCACAGCGGACAATCCGTCATATACCGCGTCCACCAGATAACCCTTTTGCTCCAATAATTTTTTGACGGCATTGGAGAGTGCCACTTCATCTTCTACCAGCAGTATTTTCATTCAAACTTCCTCCTCGCTTTTGCCTATAGTATAGCATTACCTGCCGTCATTCGCAATACAAAATTTGCAATGATTCCATCCCAACACACAAATCGGCGCCTTGCTTATGATGACGAAAGCAGCGTCACACAAGCAAGGCGCTTATTATGGCAGGAGGATTATCTTATTGGAAATCAGAGGAATCTATCATTGCAATTGTCCATTAAAACCACCCAAATCCACTGAATATCCAGCGGAAAAAATCGCCTATGGAATGAATACCGTTCGTTTCTCCGGCTTCGGCTGTCTGACCGTCGGGAGCCTGACCGTTCGGAGCCTGTCTGTCAGGAGCCTGTCCGTTCGGAGCCTGTCTGTCGGGAGCCTGTCCGTCGGGAGCCTGTCCGTTCGGAGCCTGTCCGTCGGGAGCCTGTCCGTCGGGAGCCTGTCCATTCGGAGCCTGACCGCCCGGCATCTGTCCGTTGTCAGTCTGCGTGTTTTCAAAGGCAGACAAGTCTTCATTGACGGCATCTGTGTAATCGTTAGAGGCATTGAACGCAACGCCGTTTACGTACAGCGTATAGCCGTTAAGATGAATGTTGCTGTTGGTGCTGTCAGCGTTGGAAAGCGAGGTAACATAGGAATCACCGGTCAGATTGAGAACCGAGCTGCTGTCCAGCGTCAGGGTAATGCTCTTGGCAGTGTTGCTGCCGTTGATGGTGCCGGTATACGAGGAATGGATGCTCATCTGCCATGAGAGAGTGGAAATATTATCAAGTACCACGTCGCCACTGACACTTTGGGAGGTCATGTTCAGGCGAACCTTGCCTCCGTTGGAGCCGCTGTTGCCCCATGCCGCCGATTCCGCGCGAAGGAATGCACCTGTGCTGTCGTTGTTGACAATGGTGTTTTCTCTGAGGTCGATAACCGACGTGGTATTGGTCACATAGATGGTATCGCCCTTGTTGGTGGTGATGGTGCTGTCAGAAGCAGTAAAATGAGAGATTCCGACAGAAGCGTCGCCGGACATGGACTGATAGAGGAAAATGTTTTTGTAAGTCTCGGACTGACCGTTCAGACTGTTATTGGTATCGGTGAGCGTTACGCCATTAAGGGTAACAGAATTTGCGCCCTCTATGACGACTCCTTCGGAACTGGTAGCCGTCAGTTTGGCGTTGTTGACAGTGATGTCAGCCGTCGAATAGATCACAGGAGAACCTTTTCCGTCCGTCGTATAGCTGCCGCCGTTGACTGTCAGTGTTCCGCCGCCTCTGTCGGAACGAATTGCCGCGGACGAATTGCCCTTTGTATCGACCGTGACGTTATTGGCATTCAACGTGCCGCCGCCTGTTACCATCAGACCGCCGGAATTGTTGGAACTGGTATTGACGGTTGCGTCGGTCACATTGATCGTGCCGGTGCCATAGGCAAAAATACCGTTGGCGTAGCTTGCGTCGGTGCTTACTTTGCCGCCTTCGATGCTGAGCGTGCCGTTAGTAACGAGAACAGCGGCATTGGTACCGTAGAAATCGTAGTTATCGGCCTGACCTTCCGGACTGCCGGTTTTTGTGACAGTGGCATTGCTGACGGTTGACGTTCCATCCGAAACAAGGAGCGCATTCTGACCGCCTGTTGTGCTGGTGTAGCTCTGATTTTTTGATGTTGTGTCGGATGAAATAGTATTGGCGCCGTCATATTCGGCGGTTCCGTTCATATCACCACCCGGCATTCCACCGGGCTGGTTGCCGTTCTGCATACTGCCGGGCTGGTTGCCGTTCTGCATTCCGCCGGGCTGGTTGCCGTTCTGCATTCCGCCGGGCTGGTTGCCGTTCTGCATTCCGCCGGGCTGGTTGCCGTTCTGCATTCCGCCGGGCTGGTTGCCGTTCTGCATTCTGCCGGGCTGATTGCCGTTTGGCATACCGCCGGGCTGATTGCCGTTTGGCATACCGCCGGGCTGGCTGCCGTAACCGGTGGAAGACGTGGATGTCGAAGAAGCCGATGCGGCTGAGACTGTCGGTGTGGTAGAAGCAAATGCCGTTGAAGCCTGTGCGATAACAGCAATCGTAAGCGCTGTAGCTGCGACGGAGATACCAAGCTTCGAGATTCGTTTTATGTTAGTAGTCATAATTGATCACCTTTCTGTTTGTTAATTATTTTAGTTAAGTGTTTGTTTCGTTTCGTGAAAATCAGATGTACATCATAAACACTCCTGACTGCTTTTCTTTCGTTGTCATTGTAGCATGGGGTTCTTAAAATCTTCTTAAAACAGAGATATTTTTTTATTTTTCTTGAATTTCTTTTTCTTCCTATTCTATAGGCATGAATTGTATAGTGTGTTTTCAAAAAATTCAGCAGAAATTTGAAGCAATTTAAAAAAACTTTATAAATTTAAGAAGTTTTTAAGAACTTTGCGTATAATAAATGACAGAAAAAGGGAAAGGAGATTTCAATTATGGACTACAATAAAAAAGCAGGTACAAATCATTTAAAACGAATTGCGTCCATCCTATTGTGCGTCAGTCTTCTATCCGGTGCGGTAGGATGCACTAACACAGACTCCGCTTCTTCCAATGATACAGCGGCAGTTTCGCAGTCTGGTTCCACTAAAGAAACCGCATCTTATGATACGTCCGCACAGTATGAAGCAACCGTATTGAAGGACGGAGATTCCATTACCGGCGGCACTTATAGCGCGACAGGCAACGACGAAAGCGCATTGGAAGCCTCCGGCAGCGTAAATGCAACCGTCACAGGCGCGGTCATTCAAAAGACGGCGGGTAACGCTTCCAGCGCGGGCGCGGCGAGCTTCCGGGGCGTGAATTCCGGCGTGCGGGTCTATGGCAACGCCGACGTTACCCTGACAGACTGCAACATTGAAGCCAGTGCCAAGAATGCGACCGGCGTATTTGCGTATGAAAACGGCGTGATCCATATATCCAACTGCACAGTGAATGTCACAGGCGGAGGTGCGGGCGGTGTGCAGGTCGCCGGAGGCGGCACGCTGATCGGCAGCAATCTGACTGTCACCAGCGCCAGCAAGGCTGCCATTCGCTCCGACCGCGGCGGCGGGACATTGACACTTGACGGAGGCACTTATACTTCCACAGGCTCCGATGGTTGTCCCGCGATTTACAGCACTGCCGATATTACCGTGAAAAATGCGGTCTGCACTTCCACCAATTCCCGTGCCGTTATCATCGAAGGCAAAAACAGCGTTACGCTGGAAAACTGCACCGTGACAGGCAACGGATATCTGACCAAGAATTCCAAGGCCGGAAGTGTGGCGGGAAACGTCATGCTTTACCAGAGCGCTTCGGGTGACGCGGCAAAGGGAACAAGCGTGTTCACCATGACAGGAGGCACGTTGACCGCACAGGCGGGAACGATGTTCTACTGCACCAATATAAGCAGCGTGATCAACCTCAATGACGTAAAACTCGTATACTCCGAGGAAGGTACGCTTCTGATCGCGGCTGCGGGACGGTGGGGCAAGGAAGGACGCAACGGCGGAAAATGCGTTTTCAATGCCACTAACCAGACGCTGAAAGGCAATATCATTGTTGACAGTATTTCCTCTCTTACACTGAATCTGACCGACAGCAGCTTTACAGGCGCCATTCAGAATGACGGCACAGCGGATGTGGTGATGGACGCTGGCAGCACATGGAAACTGACAGGTGACAGTTCGGTATCCTCCCTTTCCGGCGACACTTCCGGAATCGACCTCAACGGTTTCACTCTGTTGGTGGGAGGAAAGGCATTCTCAAGATAGCACGATAAAATCGCAATGATTTTATATAAAACAATCGGAGGTATTCATTATGGCAAACAAAAGCAAAAAAATCATGGCTTCGGCACTCTCACTGCTTCTCGCAATGTCCCTTCTGACATTCAACGTCAGCGCGGGCGGTATGGGCGACCCGCCCGGCGATCCGCCTGACGGAAACGGCCCCGGCGGCAGCGCTCCGGGCGGCGGAAGCTCCACATCGGTCAGCTACACCGGCGCGACCGAGATCAGTTCCGACACAACCAAGAGCGACGCAAGCTACACAAGCTCCACCGGCGGAGAAAACGCACTGCTTGTGTCGGGCGGCTCATCTACGCTCACCAATTTCACCGTCATCAAATCCGGCGATGAGAGCGACGAAAATTCCGATTTCTACGGCACGAATGCCGCCGTACTGGTCTACAACGACGCAACATTGACGATCGAGGGCGGCACCGTCACCACCAGCGGCGCACACGCAAACGGCGTATTTGCCTACGGTACCGGCACTGTCAATATCAGCGACACGACTATCAACACAAGTTCCAACAATTCCGGCGGCATCATGGTCACCGGCGGAGGCACACTGAACGCCACTAATCTGACGGTAGAAACGCAGGGCGGTTCTTCCGCAGCCATCAGAAGCGACCGCGGCGGCGGAACCATCACGGTTGACGGCGGCTCCTACACTACCAACGGACAAGGCTCTCCTTCTATCTATTCCACCGCCGATATTACGGTGAATAACGCGGCGCTCACCGCCACTTCTTCGGAAGGCGTTGTCGTGGAAGGCGCGAATTCCGTTACGCTCAACAACTGTGTCCTGACCGACACCAACAACACGCTCAACGGCCAGTCCGAAACCTACAAGAACATCTTCCTCTATCAGTCGCAGTCGGGCGATGCGGCGGAGGGTACTTCCTATTTTACCGCAACCAACAGCACCATTACTACCAACAAGGGAGATACCTTCTATATCACCAACACCAACAGTGAAATTACCCTTACCAATAACGCCATCGTCAACAACGACAGCACCGGCGTGCTGCTTCGTGCCGAAGCGGCCGCATGGGGCAGCAGCGGTTCCAACGGCGGCAAGGTTGTATTCAATCTTTCCAATCAGACCGCCGAGGGCGATATCGTGATTGACAGCGTTTCCGCGCTCTCAATGGAGCTTTCCGACGGTTCCTCCTATAAGGGAGCTATCAACAACGCCAATCAGGGCGGCTCTATCTCCCTTTCGCTTGACGATAGTTCCGTTGTGGTTCTCACCGGCGATTCCTATGTATCAAATCTGTCCAATTCCGTATCCGACAACAGCAATATCTACCTCAACGGCTACAAGCTCTATGTCGGGGGTACGGCAATTTCCGCCAATGACGGTACAGCGCCCGAAGTAACCACCGATTCCAATGCCGGCGCCAACGGCGTTACCGCTTCCACTTCAAGCAATTCTTCTTCCGGCGGCAATGATTACACGCTGGTCATCGTGATCGCGGCGATTGTTCTTCTCGCGGCAGGAGCAGGCTGCGCGTTCTTCTTCGTCAATAAGAGCAAGAAGGAAAAAGCCGCTGTCAAGTAATTTTCCGTGGTTCATAAAGGCACAAATCGAAACACACACCATATTAATACACGAAAAGTGATATGAAAAATTCTGCATAGTGAACGGGTCTGTCGTACCAAGAATGCGACAGACCCGTTTTTCTCTCAATCTATTGTGTATGTGTGGCGGCTTCTTTTTCTTATAGCAAGATGACATATAGGAATTTTCGGCGCTGCCAATGAAGGCGTGTATTATAAGGAATTTGCGCACAGGGCATCGTATGAAATTCGGAAACAATCACTCCGTGTCCGCAATATAATACACATTTTGCGCTACCTGAAATACGGCGATCAATTTCTTTTCGCCGGATTCGGTATGGAAGAAGTAAACGTCGTAAATGCGGTTTGCGTCGTTATCGTCATAGTATTCATGCGAGGGAAGTCCGGGAATTTCGCTTCCCTTCATCTGCGTTTTACGCTCAAAGATACACTTCACACCGAGCTGTTCCTCGGCGTTATCCATGTAGTAGTAAATGTCATGCTTGTCCATATCGTCGGTCACATCATCCTTGAAACGGTAGAACGCAAATTCTTCCCAAAAGCCCTTCTCGCTGTTATAATGCTTTGCCCACAGCTCGCAATGATCGTATTTGTGATGAACGTCCTTGCTCTTGACGAGATGTCCGAGCTGCACCATTCCGCTGGAAATCTGTGCCAGCGTGCGGTCGGTGTGCAGATAGACAAAGGGTGTGATGGGCGTTCTGTCGAGTTTTTCTATTGTGAATCCGTACTGTGAAGCGATAGCGTCCGCCTCCGGCTTGATGGTATCTATCACATAATCATAGTAGCACTGCTCCCATGTGTTGGTGGTGTGTTCGACATAGCCGATTCTTAATCCTTCAAAGGTCGATTCGGAAGCGAAGCTGTAAATGGTAAACGCAAACCCGCACGCGTTGTCGGTGAAATGGCAGATGTTTTTGTTCCGCTGCCGTTCCATGCGGACAAAGGTGGAAGGCGGACATTCCTCCTCCGCAATCTGCCGCAGTTCGCTCTCGCTTTTCAGTTCGACCATTCCTGCCGCAGGCACTTCCTCACACGCTGTCAGCAGCAGAACCAGCAGCAATGCCAGTGTCAGACAAAAGATTATCTTGGACAATATTTTCATGGTACTCACCCCTGTGTTGTTCTGTGAATAGGATAACACATCCACGAGTCACTGTCAATGCAAAAGTTGCTATAGAATATTCGGACGCTGATTTATGCAATCCGCGCATGGGATAGGGCTTTTTTTAGTGGGCATTTTCTGCCAAAATGACCACTTGCAATTTCGGCGAAAAAGGAACAAAATAACAACACAACGTGTGGCATTTCAACTGCGTAAATCCGGTTGAAGTCCACACGTTTTATCTTTTTCTTCATATGGTGATTACCGAATGAAACGAGTCAAAGCCGCTTGCATCTGTCAGACGCTCCACTTCATGCTGAAGGAAGATTTTCCGCACGATTACGCGCTGAAAATGGTGCAGGACGAAGTCACAAAGTACAAAGCGTCTCTGGAAAGAAACCGCACCAAGTACAAGATCATCAGCGAAGAAACCCAGCCCGACGGCTCCGTCATTGTCAAGATTATCAAGCAGTACAATACAGGTCCCGTCGGCGATTATCTGGACTGATTTTTTACCGATGAACCCAATATCACAGAGTATAGCGTGTAGCAATTGGCGTAAATCCGGCTGATGGATACACGCTATTTTTTACTGAATTTACATTCAAGGAGGACGTCATTCCGATGGCGAATAGAAGAAAAAAATCGAAAAAACAAATGAGTTTCTCGGCAGAGAACCAATCGGCAAACCACTATCCACAACTTAAGGGTAAGAGCAAGAAGCACAAAAAAGAAATAAAATCTCGTACAAAATACCACTTGACAAAATGAAAAAGCCCAAA
>JAFRXY010000096.1 GCA_017441385.1 Clostridia bacterium
AACGCCCAGCAGTCGCCATACATATGTATGAGCGCAGAAAGCCCCTCTTCTGGTTGCTACCCCGTAGTCCGAAAGTTTGGCGGCCAGATGATAGGAATTGACGTCAGTCAGATTGAAAGTTACCACGCCCACTCTATCGCTGATATCCTCCGTATCGCCATAGACAACCGCATTGTCCATTTTCAGTATGCCGTCAATGAGCTTTCTGTTCAGCTTCTGCTCATGCTCGCTGATCGCGTCAAAGCCGACCTCCTGCAATATGTCGATGGCTTTTCCCAGACCGACCACACCGGGGTAATTCGGAGAACCTGCTTCATAGCTGGCAGGCGCGTTCTTGTAATTCTGTTCTTGATCCGTCACGATGGTGACAATGCCGCCGCCGTAGAATTCCGGCATATGCTTATTTAGCACTGAGGTCAGACCGACCACCGCGCCGCCGCCGTAGGGAGAATACATCTTGTGGGCGGAGAATACAAAGAAGTCAATATTTTCCTCCGGCGTTTTGCCGATCATGGAGAATTTGCGGTGCGCCACGATCTGTGCGCCGTCCACGATGATTTTCGCCCCGTATTTGTGAGCGAGCTTTGCTACACGGTGCGCGTCGGTGACATATCCGGTCACGTTGGAAGCGGCTGTGACGGCCACATATTTGACCTTGTTCTTCTTGAGCATTTTTTCAAGGCTTTTGTAATCCACCCTGCCTTGTTTATCTATCTCGGCATAGATGACCTTGCAGCGCTCTCTCCATGAAAGATCGTTGGCGTGATGCTCCATGCGGGTGCACAGCACCACGTCCTTTTCATCGGTAATCAGCGCCGAAGCCAGCTTGTTCAGACCGTCGGTGGTGTTGTTGACATAGAAGCAGGTGTATTTTTCCTCATCCGCGCCGACGAATTGGAGAACCTTGCTTCGGGTGTTGTTGTAAAGATCGGTGGAATAATCGGATTTTTTAGAGAAACCTCTGCCGATGGAGCCGTACATCTTCATCTGCGCCTCCACCTCGTCCGAAACAGGTTGAAGAGCGGGCGTAGTGGCGGCATTGTCGAAGTTGATAATGGCTCTTTTGCTGCCGTCCTCAAGCTCCACCTTTTCGTCAACGCCCACGACATACTCGCGGATATTGTCGATGGTGTAGCCGCTTGTTTCGTCTTGTGTGTTTTTCTCGCCATTGCCGCATGAAGTCAGTAAATGCAGCGATACGATTGCCGCCAGCGAAACACTTAGCAGTCTTTTTAAAAATATGCTTTTCTTCACGATATCACTCCTGTAAAATTATATTACTTGTCGAGGGGAGGCAGCTCATGAATATCATATTCCTCGTAGTAGATTTCAAAAGCGGTTTCCTTATCGCCCGAAAGCTCTATCAGCGCTCCCGCCTGGAACATAGAGGAAAGTGTGCCTGACGGTGCTTTATAAGCCGCGTTGGAAACAACCTTCACCTTTTCATTTCCTGCCCGGTCAGCACGCAGCGTGGATTCCGCGCCAAAGAGCAGCACGCCTGTGGCAATATGATAATCGCTCGACACGATGGCAAGCTGTGTGACCTGGGGATATTTTTCCTTCAGGATGTCAAAGGTAAACATGGCGTTCTGCGCGGTGGTAACTGACTTGTCCTCTACGATAACGCGATCTTCCGCAATCCCTTCGGCGATAAGCCATTCCGCCATTTTGCCCGCCTCCGTGGCGGATTCATTTTCCGAGGCGGTGCCGCCGCCGGTGCAGACGATCAGCGAATGAGGGTATTTTTCGGCGCTGTCTTTCACAACCTTGAGACGCTCGATGAGTTCCTCACGCATGGTTCCGTCGGGATTGAGCTGGAATCCCAGCACCACTATGCACAGTTCATCTGTGTCCGGCAGACCGTCGGGAAGTACATCGTAATGCAGGGAAAGGTCGCTGTTCACAGACTTCCACAAGCCGATAATGCTTCTCCATTTTTCACCGGCGACAGGGTCGCTTTTATCAAGCTCTTGAAGAAGCGATTCGATGTTCTTATCGGCTTCGTTGCCGTAAGTGCCGTAATACACAGCCAGTTCCTCAATGATGTTCCTGCTGGTGCGGGTATCGCTCGGGGAAATTGTGTTCTTGTCTTTTCCGCATGACACACATACAAGTGCCATACTAAGCGCAAGCATGAATTTCATCAGGCGATACAGGTTTTTTATCATACTAATTTGCTCCTTCGTTGTTTTTTTCCACAGTGTCAAATCTCCCAAGACACCGAACCTCTTGAGCTATCTCTATTTTGGCGATCTGCTCGTCGGAAATGTCGTTTTTCGCCATTACCTCGATGATGTAGCGATAACGGCCGAGCTTGCTTCCCTCCGGTCGGTCGTGAATAGTGACAAGCTCCAATCCTGAATTGTGAATATCAACAATGATATCGTCGATACGGTCGGCGTCGCACACCGCCGCAAACACGGCGCGGGAGCCGCTGACAAACGAATCAGAGCGGGAGAGGACATAGAAGCGTGTTTTGTTGGCGTCGGTAATCTGCACGTCACGCGCCAGAACCTCCAGTCCGTAAAGCGAAGCGGCGCCGGGAGCCGCAACTGCGGCAACTGTCTTATCCTTCTGCTGTGCGACATATTCGGCTGCTGCCGCAGTACTGGACATTTCTTTTACTTCCGCATCCGGCAGATTTTGTTTTCGCCACTGCTCACTCTGCGCGATACCTTGTGCGTGCGAACAGATGATTTTGATGTCAGAAAGGCTCGCACCGTGTATGCCCATCAGGGTCTGGCTGATGGGCAGGATTACTTCGCCCACCACACAAACCTCGGTCTGATTCAGAAGCGCGTCTACATAGTTTGTCACCGCTCCGCCTACCGTATTTTCCTGGGGAATCACAGCATAATCCGCCGTTCCCTCTGTTAGTGCTTCGATGACAAGGTCAACGGTTTGTTCCGGCTTCATAACGCCCGTATTAGCAAAGAAGAACTGTGTCGCTTCTTCGGTATACGTTCCGGCGGGACCCAGATAAGCAATACGCGTGTCGGAGGAAAAAACAACCTTCTTTGTTGCAGTATCGTCTGAATCGGAGACATTGGCGTCGCGCTTGTCTGTCTTACCGCACGCTGCCGCAGTCATGCAGA
>JAFRXY010000097.1 GCA_017441385.1 Clostridia bacterium
AGATTGATACACTACTTAAATTCATGAGGTGCAATGTCATGTTGTTGATATGGGCGGCAATAGAAATAACCAGAGAGATAATCTATGCAGATTCTACGCTGGAAGAGAGCCGATTCAGACCGGAGTATTTTACAAGGAATCCCGAAGACACTTCGGTTCACGTCGAGCATATTTATCCGATACTGGAGGATGATTTTGACGAGATGGCAAACGATCAACAGGAAGTCGTGCATCAGCTCCGCTCCCGCATGAGTTACATGAAGAAATGGGGCGTTGCGCCTGACGCGGACGCGGAACTGCTTCAGATCAAGAAGGAAGAAACGCTGTTCAGCGACACGTTCGTGTCGCTGGATAATTCGGAATTCGGAATGCGTAATGCGGAATTGCCGGAATAAATTAATTACGCATTCCGAATTATGCATTCCGCATTGAAACGGTGGTGGCTGTATGGCGAGTGAGGATTATCTGCCGCTTTTTTGGAAGGCAAGGCGGGAACATTTAGGCAATATTCAGCGGGTTTCGGAGGAAATAAAAGAACTGTACCGCCAGGCGGCGGCTGATCTTGCCGCTCGCGCTGCCGCTTCCCGCGAAGGTTCGCTCTCCGAACGGTGGGCTTCGGAGTATGCCCGCAGTCTTGAGCAGCGTGTAAAGGAGCTGGAAGCAGGTCTTTATGACGTTACCTTACAGGGCCTGAAACGCTCCGCCGAGCTTCCCGCCTCCGCTATGGGGCAGTGGTGGGAAATGGTCGGAGGGCAGTCCTTCCGCGACGCTTTCGCCGCCACACCGGACAGTGTGCTTGCTGGCTTGCTTGACGGCAGCTTTTACCGGGACAGGAAGGGACTGTCGGAAAGAATCTGGCGGGTTGCGCAGGGCTTTGAAAAGGAAATCGGCTACATCGTGCAGCGCGGCATTGCCGAGAAAAAGTCCGTCGCCGAGCTTGCCGCCGATCTGGAGCAGTATGTGAAGCCGCCCGCGAAACGCGACTTTGACTGGGGCAAGGTTTACCCGAGTCTCAGCGGGAAAAAGGTGGATTTCAACGCCCAGCGGCTTGCGCGGACTTCCATCAATCACGCCTACTTCCTTGACAATGTGAAGGTCTGCACGGAGAATCCTTTTGTGGAGGCTATGCACTGGGACCTCTCCAACGCGCATGAGGAACGCCAGGTGATCCCCTTCGGACCCGACGAGTGCGACGAGTACGCGGAGCATGACGAGGGGCTGGGACTTGGCAATTTCAAGCCGGAGGAGATTCCGGTACCGCATCCGCAGTGCCTTTGCGTGCAGTGGGCGGTCATTCCTGATTCACTGGAGGACATCGGCGCGCGGATCGGCGCGTGGGCTTCCGGTGAGCCGGACGAGCTGCTCGACGAGTGGTATGACAAGTACGGCAGCCGGAACCCGGACGGGGACCCGAAGGAAATTTTGAGAAATGGTGGCAAAGCTGCTCAGACAGGAGATAATCGAGAATATCTCTTGAAAAATCAGTCATACAATGATAAGATAAGGATAGAGCAAATCGGGACTGTTGATTTCTCCGACAAACAGCAAGTTTTTGAGCGGCTAAAACAAGCAGAACAAGCTGCCGCTGGGCTGGATTATGAAGTGAACACTACGATAACTACCGATGGCAAGGTATGGCAGGTGCAAGGCGAAGAATCTACAGTTGATCCGTCTGGTATACCAAGCAGTCTTATCGGGTCATTTTCATATCATAACCATCCCGACCCAAAGACACACTATTCATTCAGCGGAGAAGATGCTGCTTTCTTTATTTCTGAAGGCGAAGCGTATGAATCTGCTTCTGACAGCGAATACAGATATATTATGCAGCGTCGTGACGATACCCCTCAATTGGATTATCAGACGGTATTTGTTAGGTTTGAGGAAGTTTATAACACTTCTATTTTACAGATGTCAATGGATTCAATGATTGATATTGATGTTGACGGATACCATGAAACGATGCGTATATTAGGCGAGGAGATGAATTTTGATTATGAGCGAGAGAAGAAAAATCAATAAGAATCACCCGCTTTATGACGAATACAAGGAAAAATTAGAGGCTATTGCTGCGCAAAATTTGAGTGCGTGCAAAGCTATTTCTCCGACAAGAGGAAAAGATAACCCTGACAGTATGGCGCTTCATGAGAGATTGGTCGCGGATATAATCCGGTTGCAACAGGAGTATATTTTTTTGTTTGAAACGCCAACCGATGATAATAACACAACCGAATAACCAAGCCGCTTTGAGCAATCAGGGCGGCTTTTCTTATGCCTGAGGGGAGGTGGGCGCGATGGCAAGAGTAAAAGGTTCTTACATTGCAAAGGTTATTATCGACTTTGATTACGAGGAAGATAATTTTGATTTCAAACCCTTTGAAGAGCTTGACAAAGACGTGAGAAGCGGAGGACTCAATACACTTGTTGAGCAGGTATTGAAAGATGAGTTTGAAGTGGAAAATGCGGTGACGGTAACGGTTCAGAAACAGATTGCTTCTATCCACAGACGATAAGCCAACTCTCAA
>JAFRXY010000098.1 GCA_017441385.1 Clostridia bacterium
CCCGCGCCGGAGGAAGAACCCGTGCCGGAGGAAGAACCCGCGCCGGAGGAAGAACCCGCGCCGGAGGAAGAACCCGTGCCGGAGGAAGAACCCGCGCCGGAGGAAGAACCCGCGCCGGAGGAAGAGCCCGCGCCGGAGGAAGAGCCCGCGCCGGAGGAAGAACCCGCGCCGGAGGAAGAACCCGCGCCGGAGGAAGAACCCGCGCCGGAGGAAGAAATATCGGCAGACAGGATTGACAATCTGGTGGACGGCTTGCAGGGTGCTTTTCCCGAAGAAAGCGACAGCGGTGTGTCTTCCTTGGATCTGATGCAGCTTGCGGACGAGCTTTCGGAAGAGAATGCCGCGCAGTCCGACGGCGATGAGATAAATGAGATAGATGAAATATTTGATGAACCGGAGGGCGGCATGACGGATCTCAATCAGCTTGCTGAGGAAATCCGTATGCTGAATGCCGATGCGGCCTCCTATGACGAATCCGATGATGAAGATCAGGACGTCAAGGTTTATGTAAAGGATTCTTCCGCCGAGGAGGACGCAGAGGTCGATGATCTCGGGAAAACCGCCGTCTTTGCGCTGCATACGGAGCCGGAGGATCTCGGGAAAACGGCTGTGTTTGAGTTGAATACGGAGCCTGAACTGATAGATTTAAATGCAGCGCAGCCCGATGACGGACTGGAACATACCAGTGTTTTTGATCCGGTCAGACCTCAGCCGACGTACGGCGAAACCGCCGGCCGGTATAACAGATATCCCGATGCTCCTAAGCCAAGGAAAAAATACGGCGTTTTCAGGGGATTGGCGTTGATTGCCGTGCTGCTTGGCGTGGTGTTCGGCCTGACATGGCTTTTGAGCAAGGTCGCGCTTTCGGTGATGGGGGAAGACGATTCCGTTTCGGCTGAATCGTATGATTATCACACTTCAAGCGTTGTCATCAATTCCTTTGATGATGATGATGAACAGGGCGCCGAGTCAATGCTGATACCGGAATTCACCGCCGAGAAGCTGACGGTCGGCAACAGCGGAGAGATGGTGCTGGCCGTTCAGAGGACGCTTGCTTCTCTGGGGTACCTTACCGCGGACAGTGTCACCGGAAGGTTTGACAACGACACGAAAAACGCGGTAAAGCAATTCCAGAAGGCCAATTATCTTGACGCCACAGGCGAGGTCAACAGGGAAACCTACGATCTGATTTTTGACGCGAACGCGACGGCTCCCACCACAAGAACCACTGACTTACCCACTACCACCGAAGCCGAAACGTCAGAAACCCAGACCACGACCTCCGCCGCTGAAACCACCACCGCTGCCGGGAAGGAAACGACCGCTTCCGCCTCCGTGGAGGCATCAAAGCCGACGGAAGCCCTTCCCTCACAGGAGGAAAGTTCGGATAGCCCAAGCAGCGACACCGGCAGCACAGAAGACGCTGATGCTTCCGTTAATTCATCCGATTCGGATACTCAGGAGCCGGAAAAGACAGAAAACACAGAGGGTAAGTCCGGAAACGCCCTAAAAGGATAGTATTGTATGACAACATTGCACTCAGGGGAGAATGCGATTATGATAAAGGTTACCATCAAAGGTCAGACAAAATCATTTGAATCAGAAACTACCATTCATGACATATTAAATGGTTTTGACTTACCGTTCCTTCATTATGCCTGTGCCGTTGAGATGGACGGGGAAATTGTCGGAATGGACGAAAAGGTTGACTGTAACTGTGAGTTGGTTCCGCTGACTTTCAATGATCTGAGCGGTATGAAACACAAAAAGGACAACCGCAACAACCGCAACAACCGCAACAGCGGCAACAACCGCAACAACGGCAACAGCGGTAACAGCGAAAATGACGATAACAGCGATTCTCCCGGGCAGTTGCATTCTGACGGTGACGCCGGTTCCGGGGAACCGGCAGAGGAACCGGCCGTAACGCCGGATTTTTCGGAAACGGTTGCTGCCGAAGCGGATGAAGTTGCCATTGCCGATGACCGTTCCGATATCCCCGGAGAATCGTCGGGCGAAACGGATTCGATAGCGGACATTCTTGATGAGCTGGAAGATGACATGCAGTCCCCTTCCGGGTCCGAAATGCCGTTTGAGACCGACAGTTCCGCCGATCAGGCTGAGGATTCTTATACCCCCGATGAGGAAATTCCCTCCTATGAGGAATCATATGACGAATATGACGAATATGACGAAATATTCGACGAAACCGGTCCCGAAACCGACGGTGAATTCGTTTCCGTGATCAGACCGGACAGCGGTGAACTTTCGCCTGAAATGGTTGCTTTTTCGCCTGAAATCATTGAGGAAGCGGTCGACGTCAGCGAAGAGACCCAATGGACGAATGAAGATTACGGTTCCAAAAACAGCGCCAATGAGATGCAAATGCATCTCGGCGTGCCGAAGATAGACGATCTTGTCGCTGAGCTGCTGATGAATATCGAGCCTGATGACGGCAATCATGATTCGGAAGACGCAAACGGCGATTATTCGGTGGATGACGGGGATATGGACGATTTTCTTGTCTCACGCATTCTTCCGGAGGATCTTTATAAGAATGAATATTTCGCTGAGACTGCTGAGCCGGCGGATGCTTCTCCGGCTGAAACGCCGTGGTGGAATACGGATTTTGACGTCGATGAAAGCGAAATGGACGAATTTGTTGACTTTGGCAAAACTTCATCGGCAGAGCCGTCCGTGCAGGAGGAAGCTGTCATCACAGCGCCCGATTCAGAGCGACCGGCTGACACAAACAGGCGAAAGAAACGCGGACTTCCTCTTTTTGTGAAGGCTGCCGTTTTTGCCCTCGTGCTGCTGGGAATAGGCTGGATGGCCGGCAGGATCGCGATTCAGGCAGTCGGTTCTCCCAAGGCGATTCGCAGGGCGGACAGAAAGCCTGTGGTGACGGTGTCGGATCTTTCTTCCGGTGAGGAAGACGAAAGCACTTCTTCCGCCGGCGATCTGAAATTCAACAGGAAACTGCTTTCCCCCGGAAAGAGCAATGATCTGGTGGAGGCGGTGCAGGAACGGCTTTGCGAACTGGGCTATCTCAAAATGAGTCTCTCCGACGGAAGCTACAATCAGGCAACCGTCAGGGCGATTGACGCGTTCCGCGAGGCAAACGGCATTCACAAGAGCGGAACCATCGACGAGGCTACCTTCAACGCGCTGTTTGGCAAGAAAGCCAAGACCACTGGCGCCACGGTGTCCACTGTGACAACTGTGACAACTGTGGCTACCACTGCCCCGACAGAAGATCTTTCTTCTTCCTCCGCCGTGTCCGAGGAAGAAACGGAGCAGCCCGCCACTTCCACCACGAAGAAGACAACCAAAAAAACGACGAAAAAGACAACAAAGAAGACGACGACTACCAAAAAGACGACCACCACTACCAAGAAGACAACGAAAAAGCCCACTACCAAAAAGACGACAAAAAAGACCACTACCTCTTTGACGACGACGCCTACCACCGAAAAAACGACAACGACTACCACTACCACTACCACCACAACTTCCAAACCTACCACACCGCCAACGACACCGCCTCCGCCGGTCAGTTCTGACACCGAAAGCGCTGTGGGCTGATTTTCTTCAAAAAAGTGTTGACAAATCAGATGATTTGAGTTATGATGTTTTCATCAACCACACACCGAAAAATGTATAACAGACAAAACGTCGAGGGAAAACAAACCTTTCTGTTCCATGTCACAGAGATCCGCCCGGTTGATGAGAGGACGGACGGGACATTCAGGCATAAACCGTTCCCGAGTCCGAAGCGACAAAGCCGCGCACTCCATGTGTGGCGCAAACTCCGGCGCGCGGCTGCGTTAACGGCCTATGAGCGGGAACGGTCTTTCTGTCATGAGGAAATGTCCGTTTCAACACGGGTGGAACCGTGGGGCATTATCATTTTACTCATTCAGCCTCACCCCGAATGCATTGCAAAAGTGCGTTCGGGGTGAGATTTTTATTCTCACCACTAACTAACGGAGGTATTATTATGATCAAGGTAACGCTTAAGGGCGACGTCAGGGAATATGAAGCCGGTTTATCGGTAGCCGACGTTGCGAAATCCATTGGTGCGGGTCTTTACAAATCCGCCTGTGCCGCCAAGGTGAACGGCAATGTGTGCGATCTGCGCACCGTTCTGAAGGAGGACTGTGAGGTCGAGATACTGACCTTTGACGATGTGGACGGCAAAAAGGCATTCTGGCACACGACGTCCCACATTCTGGCGCAGGCCGTCAAGCGCCTGTATCCCGCGGCGAAGCTGTCCATCGGCCCTTCCATAGACAGCGGCTTCTATTATGATTTCGACGTGGAGAAGCCCTTCACGGCCGAAGACCTCGAAGCCATCGAGAAGGAAATGAAGGCGATCGTCAAGAGCGGTATAGAAATTTCCCGCTTTGAGTTGGCTTCGGCGGAGGCCGTCAAGCTTCTGGAGGAAATGCAGGAGCCCTACAAGGTGGAGCTTTGCAACGAGCATGTGGACAAGGGGGAGAACATCTCCTTCTACAAGCAGGCGGAATTCACCGACCTCTGCGCGGGTCCCCACCTCATGAGCGTCGCGCCGGTCAAGGCCTTCAAGCTCACCAACTGCACGGGCGCTTACTGGCGGGGCGACAGCAAGAATAAGATGCTCTGCCGCGTTTACGGTATTTCTTTCCCCAAGGCGGCACAGCTGGAAGAACATCTCGCGATGCTGGAAGAAGCCAAGAAGCGCGACCACAGAAAGCTGGGCAAGGAGCTTGAAATCTTCACTCTGATGGAGGAAGGCCCCGGATTCCCCTTCTTCCTGCCCAAGGGCATGATTGTAAAGAACGAACTGATCAATTACTGGCGTGAAATACACAGAGCGGCAGGCTATGACGAAATTCAGACGCCTATCATGCTGAACCGTCATCTGTGGGAAACGAGCGGCCACTGGTATCACTACAAGGAAAACATGTATACCACCGTGATCGACGATGAGGATTTCGCCATCAAGCCGATGAACTGCCCCGGCGGTATTTTGGTTTACAAGACCAAAATGCATTCCTATCGGGATTTGCCGCTCAGAATGGGCGAGCTTGGCCTTGTTCACAGGCATGAGCTGTCAGGCGCGTTGCACGGCCTCATGCGTGTGAGAAACTTCACGCAGGACGACGCGCATATCTTCATGACGCGCGAACAGATCAAGGATGAAGTCAAGGGCGTTGTGCGGCTGATCGATAAGGTTTACCAGCAGTTCGGATTCACCTATCACATCGAGCTTTCCACCAAACCGGAGGATTCCATGGGCAGCGAGGAGGATTGGGAGGTTGCGACAGAGGCGCTCCGTCAGTCTGTCACGGAACTGGGTTACGATTACAAGGTCAATGAGGGCGACGGCGCGTTCTACGGTCCCAAGCTCGACTTCCACCTGACCGACTGCATCGGCCGCACATGGCAGTGCGGTACCATTCAGCTTGACTTCCAGCTCCCCGAGCGATTTGAACTGGAATATGTCGGCGCGGATGGCAACAAGCACCGTCCTATCATGATTCACCGCGTTGTATTCGGAAGTATCGAGAGATTCATCGGTATTCTGATAGAGCATTTTGCTGGAGCTTTCCCGGTTTGGCTGGCTCCTGTGCAGGTCAAGCTCCTTCCCATCGCCGACCGGCATCTCGACTACATCTATGAGGTCGAGAAAGCACTGGAGGCCAAGGGCATCCGCTGCGAGGTGGACGACCGCAACGAGAAGATCGGCTACAAGATCAGAGAAGCGCAGGTCAAGAAGGTTCCCTACATGGTAATCGCCGGCGACAAGGACATCGAAAACGGCACAGTGGCCATCCGCTCCCGCAAGGAAGGCGACATCGGAACCATGACGCCGGAGGCATTCGTCGACCTCATTGTGGAGAAGGTAAATTCAAAGGTAATTGACTGCTGATATGATTCGCGAATAGTTAATTCCCCCGCCGGAATCAATAGGCCTTGAAAAAAAGAGAAAAAAGAGTTATTTTGTCGAGTGAAATATGTTGACAATCGCAAACGAATGTGATATAATTTCAAGTGAAGGAATCTCACTTTGAGTGATGCGGGAGTGATTGTCTGTGGCTGTTCTGACAGGAGAACTCTATCGAAGCGTCTGTATGTCCTTTGATCATGAACTGTTGCTTACGGCGGGGGACAACTCCGCGGATATCCCTGTACTCAGACTGACGGTCATCGGTGACAGGGCTTCGGCGGAAAGAATTCGCAAGTATGACGCGGTCATCTTTCATGCCGAAAACCATAAGAAATGCAGCATTCTTGACGCGGCGGAAGCTCTCAATGCCAACGGCGCCTGCGCCATGCTGATTTCATCGCAGGACTACGGCGTTTATGAGCTTGAACAGCTCCGTATTCTTTGCGCTTCTCTTTCCCTGCCGCTGGTTGAAATTCAATCAACCGATTATCTTCCGGTCCTCATTAATCTGATCAATGAGAAGATGAACGGCTTATATGAGGAGTCTCTGGAAATAGGAGAACTGCTTCTGGGAGTGATCAGAATGCCGGAATACTACGGTGATTACGGCTATTACGGCTATTACAGCTATTACGGCGAATTGCTTGCTGAGCACGGATTTTATGAATATTCCGATTACTGCGTGGCGGTATTTCAATTCGTCAGCAGACGCGACGCTTTTGGCAGCCGGAAAGATGTGGTGAATGCTTCCAGATGTATCGAAACCGGTCTTGGCATGAAGGCGGCGGCGGCCGTTCTTCCGATGGGTTTTCAAGTGGCGGTGGTGTTTGCCGACGTTGACACGGATGACGTGGTCCGGGCGTTACGGAGAGGGCTTGACGCCGTTCCCGATGATATTACTTCGGAGTATAGCATTTACATCGGCGTGAGCGACCGCGCAAGAGGAATTGACTGTGTGCCGGCTTTGCTGAATCTTGCGGCAAAGACCGCTCTTATGCAGCAGCGCAGGGGAAACGAAGGCTGTCCTGTAAGGTATTCCGAACATAATCTCAACAAATTTATGGTTTCGCTGAAAGACAGTGAAACCATAGAATCCCTGATTAACGATACTTTGTTGCAGCTCGCGGAATATGACAGGAAAAATGACACCGATTACATCAATTTCCTGAAGGTTTACTTCCGCAACAACTGCTCCTTGCAGAGAACAGCGAAGGAACTGTATATTCACAGAAACTCAGTGAACTACGCTCTGCGCAAGATTGAAAGCATCATCGGCAGGAGCCTTTCGGATATCAACACCAAGGCGGAGCTGATTTTGGGGCTGGGATTTCTGGAACTGTCGCGTGACGAGCCGTTTTTCAGATGCGAGAAACGAAGTCAGGGAGGTATGATAAGTGAAAATAACCGTGCTTGATATGGATACTGCTTCCATTGACGGAGATATTTCTTTAGACGGGCTTGCCATGCTGGGCGAGTTGCGCGTATTCGGCCAAACCGGCGGGAAGGACACGGTTGCGCTGATAGGCGATTCCGATGCCGTTGTCTGCAACAAGACACGCATTACCCGCGAAGTCATGGAAGGCTGTCCTTCCCTGCGATATGTCGGTCTGATGGGCACCGGATTCGATCAGGTGGATATAGCCGCCGCCGACGAGCTGGGAGTGACCGTCTGCAACGTGCCCTCCTATTCCTCCGACGCCGTGGCGCAGCATACCTTCGGGCTGATTCTGAATCATTTCGGCAGGATAGCGGAATACACCGCCGACTGCGCCTCCGGCGGCTGGACGCGGAAGCAATATTTTTCTGTTTTCGGCCGCGAAATGCACGAGTTGGCCGGCAAGACCGTCGGGCTGATCGGATGCGGCGGCATCGGCAGGAAAGTGGCGAAGATCGCCGACGCGTTCGGCATGAAGGTGCTTGCTTACAACCGCGACCCCGAACGGATAAAGGACATTCCTTATATCACAGGTGTTCCTCTGGAAAGGCTGCTGCGGGAATCCGATGTGGTATCTCTGCACTGTCCGCTGAATGACAGCACCCGTGAACTGATCAATTCCCGCACTCTTTCGATGATGAAGCCGACCGCTCTGCTGGTCAATACTTCCCGCGGGGGCGTCATCAATGAAGCCGACCTTGCCGCGGCCCTGCGTGACGGGGTCATCGCGGCGGCGGCGGTAGATGTGCTGACGGAGGAACCGATGTCGGACGGTACGCCGCTCCGCAAGGCAAAGAATATTGTTTTTACTCCGCATATCGCGTGGGCACCGGTCGAAACCCGCATAAGGGTGTTTGAAATCGTGGCGGAAAACCTGAAAGCCTATGCCGAAGGCCGCCCGCAGAATGCCGTTCATTTCCATAAAACCGTATAATATCCGCGCCCGCAACGGCATATCTATTTGTCGTTGCGGGCATTTTGGCGTACTTTTGCAAAAAAACAAAAATTTGCGGATAAAAAAACAAAAAAGTTATCAAAAAATACTTCATTTTTATGCAATTGTATGATATAATGACAGTAACTATAGTTGGTGAACACTATTTCTTTGTGGAAAATAAATCTATAACGGAAAGGTTGTATAATATGGCGATTACTTTCACAGTGTCACTCGCGAAAATTATCAAGGAGTTTTCGCTCGAAACGGTCTATCTTGAAAAGAATCCCGAGGAAGTGATGATATCTTCCAATGAAGTCAACCGCCCGGGCGTTGAACTGACCGGATTCTTCAATTTCTACGACAACCGTCGCATTCTGGTGTTCGGCAACACCGAAATGGCCTATCTCGGCGGTTTTTCACCCGAACAGAGGGCGAAGTGTCTTGACGATCTCATGTCGCGCGGTGCGCCGGCGCTCATTCTCTGCCGCAGTTTCGAGCCTTTCGAGGAAATGCTGGAAGCGGCGAAAAAATACAATATGCCTGTATTCGTGACACCCGACCCGACTTCGCAGTTCATGTCCGACCTGATCGCGCTGCTCAATGTCGAGCTGGCTCCCAGAGTGACGCGCCACGGCGTGCTGGTGGAAGTCTACGGCGAAGGCATTCTGCTGCTCGGCGACAGCGGCGTCGGCAAGAGCGAGACCGCCATTGAGCTGGTCAAGAGAGGCCACCGTCTGATCGCCGACGACGCGGTGGAAATCCGCAAGGTGTCCAACAAGACCCTTGTCGGTTCGGCCCCCGCCAATATCCGCCACTTCATTGAGCTTCGCGGCATCGGGATTATCAATGCCCGCCGCATTTTCGGTATGGGCTCGGTCAAGATCACCGAAAAGATCGACCTTGTGATAGGTCTGGAAAACTGGGATCCCGAAAAGGTGTACGACCGCATGGGAATGGATAACGAGTACACCGAGCTTCTCGGCAACAAGCTGCCGATGCTCACCATTCCGGTCAAACCCGGCCGAAATCTCGCCATCATCATCGAGGTGGCCGCCATGAACAACCGTCAGAAGAAGATGGGCTACAATGCCGCGCAGGAGCTTCTGCACAATCTCGGCATGGACGTGGTTCCCACCACTCCCGAAGTCAAGGAGGAATGGGACAGCTTCAGCTGATTTTTCCCTGTCCGTTACAGACATTCTGTATTATTGGCAAGCTAATGCATGAGTGCCCGGATGCAGGGCGCTGTGTGTTAAATAATTTCATTGTTGAGGTGTATGTATATGTACAATCTTGGTATCGATCTTGGCGGCATGAGCGTTAAGGTCGGCGTAGTGGACGAAAACAACGCCATCGTCGGCAAGGCGGCCGTTCCTACCAATTCCCCCAATCAGCCTCCCCGTCCGGCGGACGACATCATGGACGACATTGCCACCGCCTGCCGTCTGGCTGTGGAGAATGCCGGCGTGAGCTTCGACGAGGTTGCCAACATCGGTCTGGGCTGCCCCGGCTCGGTCAATTCCAGCACCGGAATGCTCGAATTCTCCGGCAATCTCGGCATGAAGAATTACCCCGTCGCGGAAAAGCTGGAAGAGCGTCTGGGACGCAAGGTCTACATTGAGAACGACGCCAACGCCGCCGCATTCGGCGAGTCCATCGCGGGCGCGGCGAAGGGCGCGAAGAACGCGGTCTGCGTCACCCTTGGCACAGGCGTCGGCGGCGGCATTATCATCGACGGCAAGATTTTCAGCGGTTCCAATTTCGCCGGCGGCGAGCTGGGACATATGGTGATCGTCGCGGACGGCAGACCCTGCACCTGCGGCCGGAACGGCTGCTGGGAGGCATACGCGTCGGCTTCCGCGCTGATCTATCAGACACAGCTTAAAATGCTGGACAACAAGACTTCCACCATGTGGAACATTGCGGACGGCGACCTGAGAAACGTCAACGGCAAGACGGCGTTTGACGCCTACCGCATGGGCGATAAGGCCGGCTGCGAGGTTGTGGACAGATACATCTTCTACATAGCCTGCGGCGTGGCCAACGTCATCAACATCTTCCAGCCCGACATCATCTGCATCGGCGGCGGTGTGAGCAAGGAAGGCGACACCCTTCTGGCGCCTCTCATGAGCTATGTCAACAAGGAGCGTTTTGGTAAGAATCTGGCCAAGCAGACCGAGATTGTGGTCGCACAGCTGGGCAACGACGCGGGTATTATCGGCGCCGCCAATCTTTATCTGAACGCTGAATAATTTTCTTTTTTCGTTTGGCGATCCAACCATTGTTTTATAATTTAGATCCGGAGGAATTATTTTCGATGTCAAATAATTATCTGCAATTCAAGTCTGCGCTGGAAAAATTCGGCTGCGACGTCAAGGCGGACGAACCTATGAAGAATCACACGTCCTTCAAAATCGGAGGCAGCGCTGACCTCTTTGTCACGGTGAGCGATCTGAATCAACTGACGGATGTGATCAGCTTCTGCCTCGAAAAAAATATTCCGCTGTTCGTGCTGGGCAACGGCTCCAATCTGCTTGTGTCGGACAAGGGCATCAGGGGACTGGTGCTCCGGCTGGGCGGCGGGTTCTGCGACATCGGATTTAATGACGACGGTACGCTGCACTGCGGCGCGGGTGCGCAGCTTTCCAAGCTGTGCGCCTTCGCGCTGGAGCATTCGCTCACGGGTCTGGAATTCGCGTGGGGAATTCCCGGCTCGTGCGGCGGTGCGGCCTTCATGGACGCGGGCGCCTACGGCGGCGAGATGAGGAATGTCGTACTCTCCTGTGAGCATGTGAATCTGCGCACGGGCGAACGGGGCGTATTTGCGGGCGAGGAACTGGATTTTGACTACCGTCACAGCGTTTATTCGGGCGGCGGGTATGTCATTACCGCGCTGAACCTGCAGCTGGAAAAGGGAGACAAAGAGGAAATAAAGGCGAAGATGGATGATCTGATGGGCCGACGCAAGGATAAGCAGCCGCTGGAATACCCCAGTGCGGGCAGTATCTTCAAACGTCCCGTCGGCTACTTCGCGGGGGGACTCATCGAGCAGTGCGGACTCAAGGGGGCACAGGTCGGCGGAGCGCAGGTCAGCCCGAAGCACGCGGGCTTCATTGTCAATGTCGGGGGAGCCACCTGCGAGGATGTGCTGGGACTCATTGAAAAGATTCAGAAAACGGTCAGGGAAGAAACAGGCGTAGAATTGGAATGCGAGGTACGCAAAACAGGGGAATAATGACGCTATAGAGCAATGGACTGACAGCGGAGGTAAAAAGATATGGAATTTCTGATCGTGACGGGACTGTCCGGCGCGGGAAAATCGCTGGTCGTGGACGCGCTGGAGGATGTTGGATATTATTGCGTGGACAATATGCCTCCCGTAATGATACTGCGCTTCTATCGCATATGTCTGAATTCGCAGGAGGAATTTGACAAGGTGGCCGTGGTAACGGACATTCGCGGAGGGGAACCATTCCGCACGCTGATCACCGACCTGGAAGTGCTGAAAGTAGAAAAAAAGCCGTTTAAGGTGTTGTATATCAATTGCAGCAAGCATGTGCTGCTCAACCGTTACAAGGAAACCCGCCGCAAGCACCCTCTTGTCGGGGAGTATGAGGGGTCGGTTGAGAGGGCGATTGAAGAAGAAATCCGGATGCTGGAACCGGCATATAAAATGGCGGATTATCTCATCGACACTACCGAGCTTTCTCCGTCCCAGCTTAAACAGCGTGTCAAGGAAATGTTCGGCGGCAGCGTGTCTGCACAGATGGTGATCCGGGTCATGTCCTTCGGCTTCAAATACGGCCCCAACAAGGAGGCCGACTTGGTGTTTGATGTGCGCTGTTTCCCCAATCCCTATTACGTCCCGGAATTAAAGCACCATACAGGGCTGGAGAGCTGCGTCAGGGAATACGTGATGAATGACGATTCCACCATGGGCTTTCTGAGCCGGCTGTATGACATGATCGACTACCTGCTTCCCCTTTACAAAAAGGAAGGCAAAAGCGAGCTGGTGATTGCGATGGGCTGCACCGGCGGCAAGCACCGTTCGGTAACCGTTGCCGAAAACCTCGGAGGCTACCTCGCCTCCAAGGGCAATAAGGTGGTTATTTCACATAGGGATATCAACAAGTAACCTGAATTGGTGGTATTAAATGTCATATTCAACCGTAGTTAAAACCGAATTATGCCGGATAAGACCGGAAAGCGACTGCTGCGCATTGGCGGAGGCTTACGGTCTTTTGCTCTATTCTCGGCTTCTCAGTGAGGGACATGATACCTACGCCACCGAAACCAAGGGCATTGCCGACCTGATTGGGGAGACAATGGCCTCCGTCTGCGGCGTTTACGCCGATGTGATCACGCTGCCCAAGTCGGGCCGAAATGGCTGCAAGTATATGGTAAAAATTCCCAATAGCGAGCAGAAAAAGCTGATCTGCATGAGATTTGCCGAGGCGGGCGGCGGCATCCTGGATAAGGAATGCTGCGTCGCGGCGTTTCTCCGGGGCGTGTTTATCGTATGCGGAACCGTCACCGAGCCGAGCCGGGATTATCATCTGGAATTCCTCGCGGGCAGTGAGCGCAGGTGCGATATTCTGGCGGACACCCTGTCGCGAGCCGGCATTCGCGGGCATAAGCTGCAAAGGGGCGACCGCTGGCTGCTTTATATCAAGGGCGCTGACGATATTATTTCTTTGCTGAAGAAAATGGGTTCCGTCTATTCCGTCCAGAGCATAGAAACCACGAAGAATGTCCGTGATTTCCGCAATAACGCCAACCGCCTTGTCAACTGCGATCAGGCGAACATCGACCGTACGCTCTCCGCGTCCCAGCAGCAGTGCGCGGCCATCCGCAGACTCATTGAAAAGAAGGGGTACGCCGGAATTCCGCCGGAGCTGAGGGAAATTGCCCGTCTGCGGCTGGAGAATCCCGAGATGACCCTGCGCGACCTCAGCGAGAACCTGAGCGAACCCATCACCCGCAGCGGAGTGAACCACCGGCTCAAAAAGCTGATGGAGCTGGCGGAGAATCAATGAGAAAATGGACTGAATCAAGCGATTGTAAAAGAATAAAAAGAAAAAAAGAAAGCGCGCAGCGCCAACTAAGCGAGCGAACGCGAGCGCGGGGTCCAGGGGGCAAGCTCCCTGGCGGGTCAAGGGCAGAGCCCTCGAGAGGGAGCGCAGCGACCGAGCGTAATGCACTCAGACATGCAAAAGGCTTAGGCGAATACAGATACAGCCCAATACTCCGATTTCGCTCCCCCGGAACGGAGAAAAAGATTGCGGATTCCGATACCCCAATACTCCGATTTACGCAATTATTTCGCTTTTACAATCACCTGAAAGGACTGTCTATAAAGGAGGCTAGCAACCAATTGTTTGCCCATTTGCATCTGCACAGTGAATACAGCCTTCTCGACGGCGCCTGCCGCATCAAGGAGCTTGTCTCCGCGGTGAAGGAGATGGGGCAGGAGGCTGTTGCCGTCACCGACCACGGCACTATGTACGGCGCCGTGGATTTTTATAAGGAGGCAAAAAAGCAGGGAATCAAGCCGATCATTGGCTGCGAGGTGTATGTTGCGCCACGGAGCATGAACGACAAAATTCACGGCATCGACTCGGACTATTCCCACCTTGTCCTGCTCTGCGAGAATATGACCGGCTACCGCAACCTCATCAAGCTGGTGTCGCTCTCATGGACGGAAGGCTTCTACGGCAAGCCGAGAATCGACCGCCGCGTTCTGTCCGAACACACGGAAGGACTCATCGCGCTGTCCGCCTGTCTGGCGGGCGATATCCCGAAGCTCCTGCTCAGCGGCGATTATGCCTCGGCCTATAATCGCGCGCTGGAATACCGCGAGATGTTCGGGGAAGGCAATTTCTATCTGGAATTGCAGGATCACGGCATCGAGGAACAAAAAACAGTCAGCGCCGGACTGATCCGGCTTCACAAAGAAACCGGCATCCCGCTGGTCGTCACCAACGACTGCCATTATATCAAAAAGAGCGATTCCCGCACGCATGAAATTCTGCTCTGCATACAGACCAAAAGCACCGTGAATGATCCCGGCGCGTTCAGATTTCCGACAGATGAATTCTATCTCAAGAGCGAAGACGAAATGCGCGCTCTCTTTCCCGATTATCCCGAAGCCGCCGACAACACCCTGAAGATTGCCGAGCGCTGCAACGTGGAATTTGAATTCGGTCACACCAAGCTGCCGCACTTCGAGGTGCCGGGAGGCACCGATCATGCGGTGTATCTCAGAAATCTTTGCTACGACGGATTGCGGGCGAAATATTCCAATCCCGATGACGAACGGCTGACTTCCCGTCTGGAATACGAGCTTTCGGTGGTGGACAGGATGGGCTACACCGACTATTATCTCATCGTCAACGACTTTGTGCAGTACGCGAAATCCCACGGCATTCCGGTCGGCCCCGGGCGCGGTTCCGGCGCGGGAAGTCTGGCGGCCTACTGTGTGGGAATCACCGACGTGGATCCCATGAAGTACGACCTTCTCTTTGAGCGGTTCCTCAACCCCGAGCGCGTCAGTATGCCGGACTTTGACATTGACTTCTGCAATGAACGCCGGCAGGAGGTCATAGATTACGTTATCCGCAAATACGGCGCGGAGAATGTCGCCCAGATCATCACCTTCGGCACCATGGCGGCGAAGGCTGCCGTGCGGGACGTGGGACGGGCGCTGGGAATGCCTTACAGCCTTCCCGACCGTGTAGCCAAGATGATTCCCAACGCCCTTCATATCACCCTGAAGGACGCGCTGGAAAGTTCCGACGATCTCCGGAAGGAATACGACAGCGACCCGCAGATCAAGGAGCTGCTGGATATCTCCATGAGTCTGGAAGGAATGCCGCGTCACGCTTCCACACACTCGGCGGGAGTGGTCATCACACGACTTCCCGTCAGCGAATATGTTCCGCTGGCGGTCAACGACGACGTTGCCGTCACCCAGTACACCATGACCACCCTCGAAGAGCTGGGGCTGCTTAAAATGGACTTTCTGGGTATCCGCAACCTGACGGTCATTCAGGACGCGGAAACCATGATACGCCGCAGTCATCCCGCATTCAGCATGAAGCATATTCCCTATGACGACCCGGAGGTATTCCGCATGATGGCTGCCGGGGAAACGTCGGGCGTATTCCAGTTTGAATCGGCGGGTATGCGGAGCGTTTTGCAGCGCATGGAACCAAAGAGCGTGGAAGATCTCACCGCCGTGCTGTCGCTCTACCGTCCGGGACCGATGGCGTCCATTCCCAGATACATCGAAAACAGCAAGACCCCTTCCAAGATACAATACGATGATGAACGCCTGAAACCCATTCTCTCGGTGACCTACGGCTGCATTGTCTATCAGGAGCAGGTCATGCAGATCTTCCGGGCGCTGGCGGGTTATTCACTCGGACGTGCCGACGTGGTTCGCCGCGCCATGAGCAAGAAGAAGCACGACGTGATGCAGCGGGAACGGGAGGTCTTTGTGAACGGCCTGAAGGACGAGGACGGCACTGTCATCGTTGAAGGGGCGGTTGCCCGCGGCGTAAAGCGGGAAGTGGCCGAAAAGATATTCAGTGAGATGGAATCCTTCGCCTCCTACGCCTTCAATAAGAGTCATGCCGTCTGCTACGCGGTGGTGGCTTACCAGACCGCCTATCTCAAATGCCGATTTCCCGGCGAATACATGTCGGCGCTGCTCACCAGCGTGCTGGACTGGCGGGGAAAGGTGTCGGAATATATCGCGGAATGCAGGCGGATGGGAATTTCTGTTCTGCCCCCCAGCATCAACGAGAGCGACATCAATTTCACCTGCACGCCGGAGGGAATACGCTTCGGACTGCTTGCCATCAAGAATTTAGGCAAAGGGGCGATAGTTCGCATTCTTAACGAGCGGAGAGCCGGCGGGAAATATAAAACCTTCTACGAATTCTGTTCCCGCGCCTGCGGCACCGAAGTCAACCGCCGCGCGATCGAAAGCCTGATCAAAAGCGGCGCCCTTGACGGATTGGCCGACAACCGCCGGCAGATGCTGATTTCGGTGGACAGGGTGATGGACTTTCTGGAAGAAGACAGGCGGCACAACGTCGAAGGACAGCTCAATCTTTTCGGCGGCGGGGAAGAAGCGGGGCAAACCGTCGAACTTCCCAGAACAGAGGAATTCCCGCTCGGCGAGCTGCTGGCCATGGAGAAGGAAGTCACCGAGCTGTATCTCAGCTCCCACCCGCTGGAAGCCTATTCCGACCTTGCTGCCGCGATACACGCTTCCTCCATTCTCAAAATCATTGCCGGTGCGGAGGATGAAACCGACACCCGCTATTCCGACGGAAAGCATGTGCGGCTGCTGGTGATGATCGAGAAATTAAAGCTGAAGCTCTCCAAAAACAACGAAAAAATGGCGTTTGCCGACATCGAGGATGCCGGCGGTTCGCTGGAAATGATCGTCTTCCCGAAGGTGCTGGCGGGCTGCGCGGGCATGATCGCGGAGCATGTGCCGCTGATTGTCGACGGCAGAATCAGCCTGCGCGAGGAGGAAGAACCCAAGATTATCTGCGAGAGGATTTTCACGCCGGCACAGGCAAATCATCTTCCGCCGATGGAAGGCGAGTCCTGCGCACCGCCGCGCGAAAACAATCAGCCCGCGCCGCCGCGGAAAATCTCCCCGCCGGCAGGGCAGCTGGAGCCGCGCAAGGGAAATCCCGTTCTCTTTCTGCGGGTGCCGTCGATGGAATCCCCGGAATGGCAGCGGGCGCTTAAGGTGCTGAAGGTATTTGACGGCATTTCGCGTGTATTTATCCGCTGTAATGACAGCGGCGAGCTGGTGGAAGCGCCGGTACAGTACCGCGTGATGATGAACAGCGTCATGCTGGACGAACTGACCCGGATTCTGGGGGAAGGCAACGTCGCGGTGCGGTATGAGAAAATTTTTAGATAAAACAGAAAAATCCTGAAAAAATCCTGTTTTTTGGCAAAAAGTTGTTGCTAAATTCTGATAATATGCTATAATTGAAATGAGCGTAATGTCGGAATATTATTTTTTCCGACAGCGAACGGATACATAATAAGATTTCAGGGAGGATATTATAATGAGCAATCCTAATTCAATCGCGGTTCTCACCAGCGGCGGCGACGCGCCGGGCATGAATGCCGCTGTCAGAGCGGTCGTCAGAACGGCTATCTTCAAGGGCATGGAAGTCTATGGTGTGCAGAGAGGCTATAACGGTCTGATCACCGGCGAGATCGTCAAGATGGATCTGAGAAGCGTTTCCGATATTATCCACAGGGGCGGCACGGTGCTTTATACCGCCAGAAGTCCGAAATTCCGCACTCCCGAGGGAGTGGAGGAGGCTGCGGCACATTGCCGTGAGCTGGGCATCAAGGGCGTTGTGGTCATCGGCGGCGACGGTTCCTACAGAGGTGCGCGCGACCTGACTCATGCCGGCATTCCCTGCGTCGGTCTGCCCGGAACCATTGACAACGACATCAGCTCCACCGATTACACCATCGGTTTTGATACCGCTATGAATACCGCTATGCATATGGTGGATAATATCCGTGATACTTCTCAATCCCACGATCGCTGCAGCGTTGTGGAAGTGATGGGCAGAAACGCGGGTTATCTGGCGCTTCACACAGGTATTGCCTGCGGCGCTACCGCTATTCTGGTACCCGAAGTGCCCTTTGATCTGGAAAAGGACGTGATTCCGAAGATCACCCGCACACAGGCCACCGGCAAGAAGAATTTCATCGTCGTTGTGGCGGAAGGCGTTGGCGGCACCGAAAACATTGCCCGCCATATCCAGGAACTGACCGGCATCGATACCAGAGCCACCATTCTCGGACATGTTCAGAGAGGCGGTTCTCCCACTGTGCGCGACCGTGTGCTGGCGACCCAGATGGGTTATCATGCAGTAGAACTGCTTGAACAGGGCATCGGCAACCGCGTTGTCGGCATCAAGGAAGACAAGGTCGTTGATTACGATATCGACGAAGCGCTCGAAATGCACAAGGACTTCGAATCCGAACTCTATAAGATTGCCGACATTGTATCCATCTGAGAATATAGATTAATAATGAGAAAGGCAAGGTTTTCTGTTGCAATATAGGAAAGCTTGCCTTTTGCTGGTTTTTTATATACGGTTTTATGATGTGCTCAATTGAGATTTGTTAAAGAAAGGAATTTGATTATGTCCAAAAAAGTTGCAATCATTATGGGCAGCGACAGCGATCTGCCTGTCGTCAAGCCCGCTATCACCACATTGAAGGAATTCGGCGTGGCCTATGAAGTCAGGGTCATGTCGGCCCACAGAACGCCCGACGCGGCGGCTCAGTTCAGCAAGAACGCCAAGGATAACGGTTTCGGCGTGATCATCGCGGCAGCCGGGAAGGCGGCTCATCTCGGCGGCGTGCTGGCGGCGCATACCGTGCTTCCCGTCATTGGCATTCCGGTGAAATCCTCCACTCTCGACGGGCTGGACGCGCTGCTTGCCACCGTTCAGATGCCCAGCGGCATTCCGGTGGCCACCGTCGCCATTGACGGCTCCGCGAATGCCGCGCTGCTGGCGATTCAGATGCTGGCTCTTTCAGACGAAGGACTTACCGAAAAACTCGCCGCCTACAAAAAGAGCATGGCGGAGAGCGTCGCAAAAAAGGATGCCGCCCTTCAGGAAAAGCTCGCTGAAATGTGAAGCGCGACGGATTCCTTTTGATTTGAATCATCACACTTACCGCTAACGTCGAAAACGAATATGGGGGTTTTTACCGCTTGGATAAATTGAAAAAAATGGAAGAACTGGACCATCTGGACCATCTGGAAAAAGAAGTGTACGATAACTTAAGCGAGGAATGCGGCGTCTTCGGCATTTACTGCTCCGACGCAAAGAAGGTGCTGGAACTGACTCACCTCGCGCTCTACGCCATGCAGCACCGAGGCCGCGTCGGCGCTGGAATGGCATTCTCCGACGGCAAGACCATCCGCTGCTACAAGGATCTGGGACTGGTCGCCGACGTCTTTACCGCCGACATGCTCAAACGGATTCAATCCGGCAAGATTGCCATTGCGCACGTCCGCAATTCCAGCAAGGCGGTTGTGGAACGCGTCGCGGCACAACCGCTGGTCATGCGCTATATGGAGGGCGTGATGGCGCTTTCCAACAATGGCGCTCTGGTCAACGGCAACGACCTGCGGGAAGTTCTGGAGCATGACGGCGCGATGTTTCAGGCTGGCAGCGACGCGGAAACCATGGCGTATCTGATTGCCCGCAAGCGTGTGCTTTCCGGCTCGATTGAAAAGGCGGTCGCCGAGGCGATGGAGCAGGTGCAGGGAGCTTATTCACTGGCGATCATGAGCCGCAACAAGCTCATTGCCGTGCGTGACCCGAGAGGTATGCGCCCGCTGTCGTTGGGAAGAATCGGTGACAACTGCTGGGTAATCGCCAGCGAAACCTGCGTCTTCGACGGCATCGGCGCGGAATTTGTGCGCGATGTGGAACCGGGCGAGGTTGTGATGATTGACGACGACGGTTGCCATTCCGACCGGACACATTGCGGCAAGGAAAAGCAGGCGCTCTGCATTTACGAATATGTTTATTTTGCCCGCCCCGACTCGGTGATCAACGGCAAGAGCGTGCACGAAGTCCGTATGGAAATCGGCAAGCTGCTCGCTAAGGAGCACCCTGTGGAAGCGGACATCGTCTGCGGCGTGCCCGATTCCGGCATCTCAGCGGCGATCGGCTATTCCCGCGAGAGCGGCATTCCCTACGGTACCGCGCTGATCAAGAACAAATACATTTCGCAGGCGCATTTAGGCAAGGATGACGAATCCTTTGAAATGGCGCTGAAGGTCAAGCTGAATGTGCTGGAGTCCATCATCAGGGGCAAGCGGGTCATTCTGATAGACGATTCCATCATCAAAGGAATGACCGCCAAGCACATCATCGGACTGCTTCGCAAGGCAGGCGCGACCGAAGTGCATCTCCGCATTTCCTCGCCGCCGGTTTTCAATACCTGTTATTTCGGCACCACCATCAACGACCGCGGCTCCCTTATCACCAATAACATGAAGGTAGAGCAGATTTGTTCCGCTGTGGGAGCCGATTCGCTCGGTTTCGTTTCGGTGGACGGCATTCATAATGTCGCCGGAATGGGCGAAATCGGTATCTGTGACGCCTGTTTCACGGGCAATTACCCCATGAAGGTGGACGAGCGGGAGCATTTCAACAAGTACGATTTCAAAATTGGCGAACAGCCGAATGTGTAAATAGGAGGAACATACCATATGAGCAATACAAAAAGCTACAGCAACAGCTACAAGGAAGCGGGCGTTGACGTTACCGCGGGTTACAGATCGGTGGAACTGATCAAGAAGCACGTCGCCCGCACCAATATTCCGGGCGTTGTGTCGAGTATCGGCGGCTTCGGCGGGCTGTTTGAGCCGGACTTTTCGGGCATGAAGACGCCGACACTGGTTTCCGGTACCGATGGCGTCGGCACCAAGCTGAAAATTGCCTTTCTGATGGACAAGCACGACACCGTGGGCATCGACTGCGTGGCCATGTGCGCCAACGACGTTGCCTGCAGCGGTGCGCAGCCGCTTTTCTTCCTCGATTATCTGGCGGTCGGCAAGAATATTCCTGAGAAGGTGGCCGATATTGTCGCCGGTGTAGCGGAAGGCTGCGTGCAGGCGGGATGCGCCCTGATCGGCGGCGAAACGGCCGAAATGCCCGGTTTCTATCCCCCTGAGGAATACGACCTCGCGGGATTCTGCGTCGGTCTGGCCGACAAGGAGAAGATCGTTGACTGCGCCAACGTCAAGGTGGGCGACACCCTCATCGGCGTGGCATCGACCGGACTTCATTCTAACGGATTTTCGCTGGTGCGCACCACCTTGCGGGTCAGCTCCCAGAATATTTCCAAATACATCGATGAATTCGGCAAGACGCTGGGCGAAGAATTGCTTACGCCCACCCGCATTTATGTGAAATCCGTGCTGGCGCTGCAAAAGGCGGTTTCCGTTCACGGCATTTCCAACATCACCGGCGGCGGATTCTATGAGAACATTCCGCGCATGCTGCCTGACGGCATGATGGCGAAGGTGCAGAGAAGCGCTGTCAAAGTACTGCCTGTCTTCCATTACATCCAGAAGATGAGCGACGGCAGAATCGACGATCACGATATGTTCAACACCTTCAACATGGGCGTCGGTCTGGTGGTCGCGGTCGATCCGTCCGAAGCGGACAAGGCGATTGCAACCCTCAAAGCAAACGGCGAGGAAGCCTACGTCATCGGCGAAGTGGTCAGCGGCACGGAAGGTGTTGAAATATGCTGAAAATGAAAAATATAGCGGTGTTCGTTTCCGGCGGCGGCACCAACCTGCAAGCCCTCATCGACGCGCAGGAACGCGGCGAGATCAAGAACGGGCGCATTGTCTTCGTGCTTGCCAGCAATGACAGGGCCTACGCCATTCAGCGCGCCGAGAAAGCCGACATCGAGCATCAGGTCGTTTCCCGCAAGGCCTATGCCTCCAGTGAAGATTACGACGCGGCGATTCTCGCGGCGCTGGAACACAGGGACATTGACCTGATTGTGCTGGCGGGATTCCTTTCCATTCTCGGACCGACCGTCATCGAAAAATACCGCAACCGGATCATCAATATTCATCCTTCTCTTATTCCGCTGTTCTGCGGCGACGGCTTCTACGGCAAGAAGGTGCATACCGCCGTTCTTGCCAGCGGCATGAAGGTGACCGGCGCGACTGCCCATTTCGTCAACGAAATCACCGACGGCGGCGCGATTATCCTGCAAAAAGCCGTTCCCATCGAGCAGGGGGACAACGAGGATATTCTCCAGTACCGAGTCATGCGGCAGGCGGAATGGGAAATCCTTCCCCGGGCTGTGAGCCTAGTCTGCGAGGAACGGATACGGATTGTCGGCAATCGGACGGAAATACTGGGTGCAACAAATTAGTGAATAGAGAATAACGAATAGTGAATAGTGAATAATGTCGGAAGTCCTTCGGGCTTGAAATAAAATAAATAAGGAGATGCCAACTATGCCTGAAAATGAAGTAGAAGTAGTAGAGTATAAGTTTGACACACAGTTGCTCATTGAGGGAACGGACCTCGACGAGGACGCGATCAACGATTATTTCGTGGAGAATTTTGTGGGCGACTGCCTGCTGGCCGTCGGCGACGAGGAAACCATCAAGATTCACTACCACACCAATGAGCCTTGGAAGGTGCTGGAATACTGCGCTTCCCTCGGCGAGATTCACGACATCATCGTGGAGAATATGCAGCTCCAATCCGAAGGCCTGCACGGCTAATGGCAGTGTGGAGTGTGGAATTAAGGAAGGGCTGCGGCCTTGGAATGAAGGAGTGAAGAATAATGGAAGCTGTTAATTTTCCCTTTGCAATGGAAGAGGAAGAAACAGCCGACAACGGGTTTGTGAAGTATGAATTCCATTATCAGCTTCACGACCGGATTCAGTGGGGAAGGATGCTCTGCGTTGTGTTGGCGGGTGTATGCACATGGTTTATGCGAGTCAACTTCTCTATCAGTCTTTTGCGCTGTCTGGATCGCATGATCATCGTATCTGTCGGATTACTGGCTTTATTCAGCCTGACGCAGAATCTGAAAATCTTCCGCGGCGTAGGTCATTGCTGGCGGGAAGGCGATAAACTGGTGATCGAATGCGGCGATAGAGAATACCGCATTGTCTCCGTCAAAGAGATGATCGGCGGCGATACGCGATTTTTCTTCGCAAAATGTTCCACACTCAGCATTACGACCGATCGGGATATTTTTGAAGTTTTCTCGTTGCCGCTGGATTCTGACAAACAATTCGAGGATTCTTCCGTCTTTCCGCTCTGTCAGTTCGTTCTGGGGAGTTTTCCGCATTTGCAATCCATAGAATTACCCGGACAAAAGACCAAGCACAGATATGTGAGAGTCGAAAAATAATATTTTATAAGGAGTCTGAAAAACATGGAAATCATCAATTACGCGCAGGAAATCGGCGCGACTACATACCCCGGCAGAGGTATTCTGCTGGGAAAGAGCCAAAGCGGAAAATTCGCCGCCATCGCCTACTTCATTATGGGCAGAAGCACGAACAGCCGCAACCGCGTCTTCATAGAGCAGGAAGGCGGTATCCGCACCGAAGCCTTCGACCCCTCCAAGCTGGTCGATCCTTCGCTGATTATTTATGCCCCTGTAAGAGTGCTGGGCGACGATACCATCGTCACCAACGGCGACCAGACCGACACCATTTATGATTTCATGGCGCAGGGCAAGACCTTCGAGGACGCGCTCAGAACGCGTACCTTCGAGCCTGACCCGCCGAACTACACCCCCAGAATCAGCGGCATTGTCCATAGGAACGGCGACTATCAGCTCTCCATCCTCAAGAGCGCGAACGGCAACCCCGATTCCGCCCACCGCTTCTTCTTCGACTACAATGCGACGCCCGCCGGACAGGGTCACTTCATCCACACCTATAAATGCGACGGCAATCCCATTCCCAGCTACGAAGGCGAGCCGACTTGGGTTTCCATTGACACCGATTCCCTTGAAGAATTCACCGATGCGGTGTGGAACGCGCTCAATGAAGACAACAAGGTCTCCCTCTTTACCCGCTTCATCGACCTTGCAACAGGCGAAGTGCAGACCAAGATTGTCAACAAGAATGTCTGAGTGAGAATGATATGAGCTTAGCAACACAATATATTGAAGGATTAAAAAATGCCTATCTCCGCAACGGTGACCTCAGCGCGGAGGAATGGATTCACTTCGAGAGCGTGAAGCAGGGAATCAGCGCGGCGGACGAGATTGCGCTGCTGGAGAAATACCCCGAAATTCCCGCCTCGCTCGTGGAATTGCTGGAATTTGCCGACGGCACCTACTGGAGAAAATACGGTGAGGAGGAAATCGCCTTCTACTTCCTCGGCTCCGACGTGGACGAGGGCGGCTATCCCTATTATCTCTACTCCGCTCAGCAGCTCATTGAGGACAACGACATGAATTACGGCGACAATTTCGCCGATCTCTTTTACTGGTACAAGGAAGAGATGGAGAAGGAAGGCGGCAGCGACCTGTTCGTTGACCCGCGCATACGCTCCGACGGCTCCCGCTGCGACTGGCTCTGCTTTTCCGACTGCATGAACAACGGCGGCACTTCCAGCCTCTTCATCGACTACACCCCGTCGGAGTCCGGCAAAAGGGGACAGATCATCCGCCACCTTCACGACCCCGACCGGCTCGACGTGATCGCCGACAGCTTCGATGATTATCTGAAAATGCTCATCCGAATGAATTACGCCTTTGTGCAACCCGAATTCTTTTAATAAAAATTGAAAGGACGCTTGAAAACAATGAACGAAATGATGCTCAAATACGGCTGCAACCCGAACCAGAAGCCTTCCAGAATCTTTATGGAGGACGGCGGCGAACTGCCCATTGAAGTGCTCAACGGCAAGCCGGGATATATCAACCTGCTCGACGCTTTCAACAGCTGGCAGCTTGTCAGCGAACTCAAAAAGGCCACCGGCTACTGTGCGGCGGCTTCCTTCAAGCACGTCAGCCCTGCCGGCGCGGCTATCGGCACTCCTCTTTCCGATGTTCTGAAAAAGATTTACTTCGTGGACGACCTCGAGCTTTCGCCCCTTGCCTGCGCCTATGCCAAGGCACGCGGCGCGGACAGAATGTCCAGCTACGGCGACTTCATCGCCCTTTCCGACGTCTGCGACGTTCCCACAGCGAAGATGATTCAGCGCGAAGTGTCCGACGGCGTGATTGCTCCCGGCTATGAGCCGGAAGCCCTTGAAATCCTCAAATCCAAGAGAAAAGGCACCTACTGCATCATTAAGATGGACGAGAATTACAAGCCCGCCGAAATCGAGCGCAAGCAGGTTTACGGCGTGACCTTCGAGCAGGGAAGAAACGAGCTTGTGATTGATGACGAAATGATGAGCAACATCGTCACCGAGTGCAAGGATCTTCCCGAAACAGCCAAGCACGACCTTATCATCTCGCTCATTACCCTGAAATACACCCAGTCCAATTCCGTCTGCTATGTCAAGGACGGTCAGGCAATCGGTGTCGGCGCGGGTCAGCAGTCGAGAGTCCACTGCACCAGACTCGCCGGCAACAAGGCGGACAACTGGTATCTCAGACAGAATGAGAAGGTGCTGAACCTGCCTTTCAAACCTGACATTCGCCGTCCCGATCGTGACAACACCATTGACGTCTATATCAGCGACGATTACGACGATGTTCTCCGCGACGGCACGTGGGAACTCTTCTTCACCGAGAAGCCCGCACCCTTCACCAAGGAGGAAAAGAAGGCTTGGCTCGCGACCATGAGCGGCGTGTCCCTCGGCAGCGACGCGTTCTTCCCCTTCGGCGACAACATCGAGCGCGCCAAGAGAAGCGGTGTGCAGTACATTGCCGAACCCGGCGGCTCCATCCGCGACGATAACGTCATCGAGACCTGCAACAAGTACGGCATGACGATGGTCTTTACCGGGATTAGATTATTCCATCACTAATGCGCAAACGCTCGCAAGCTCGCTTAGTGAATGGTGAATAGTGAATAACGAATAGTGAATAGTCCGGAGCGCTGCGCGTTGAATATAATAATATTTGGATAAATATTGTATTGCCCAACTTACTGATCATTCTGTTATCGCTGTTGGGCTTGCCATACACGGTATGGTAGAATTACAAGAAAGGAAGACACGAAACAATGACATATCTGGTAGTCGGCGGCGGCGGAAGGGAACACACCATTATCCGCAAGCTCAAGGAAAGCGCCGACGTTGACAAAATCTACTGCACGCCGGGCAACGGCGGCATTTCCAAGGACGCGGAGGTGTTCGATGTCGCCGCGACCGACATCGAGGGCGTTGTCGCTCTCGCCAAGAAGCTCGCGGTGGACTGCGTGTTCGTCGCCCCCGACGATCCGCTGGTCATGGGCATGGTGGACGCGCTCAATGAAGAAGGCATCCGCGCCTTCGGCCCCAGCAAAAAAGCCGCCATCATCGAGGGCAGCAAGGTCTTTTCCAAAGAACTGATGAAGAAGTACGGCATTCCCAGCGCGGCCTACGAAGTATTCAGTGACCCGAAGGAAGCGCTTGCCTACATCAAGTCCCGCGACAGCTATCCGTCGGTCATCAAGGCGGACGGACTGGCACTCGGCAAGGGCGTGGTCATCGCCGAGAATTTCGATGAAGCCAAAGCCGCCATTCATTCCATCATGGAGGACAAAATCTTCGGCAATTCCGGCAACAACATTGTCATCGAGGAATTTCTGACCGGCCCCGAAGTGTCGGTTCTCGCTTTCACGGACGGCAAGTGCGTCAAGCCCATGGTTTCCTCCATGGATCACAAGCGGGTCTTCAACGGCAATCTCGGCCCCAATACCGGCGGTATGGGCACCATCAGCCCGAACCCCTTCTACACCGAGGAAGTCGCGCAGGAATGCATGGACAAAATCTTCCTGCCCACCATAAACGCCATGAATGCCGAGGGACGCACCTTCAAGGGCTGCCTTTACTTCGGACTCATGCTCACTCCCAACGGCCCGAAGGTGATCGAATACAATTCCCGCTTCGGCGACCCGGAAGCGCAGGTGGTTCTCCCCAGACTGAAGACCGATTTCTCCAAGATCATTCAGGCTATCATCGATGAAAAACTCTCCGACCTCGATATCGAATGGGACGACGGCGCCTGCGCCTGTGTGATCATGGCGTCGGGCGGTTATCCCGGCAAGTATGACAAGGGCATTCCCATCGAAGGTCTTGACAAAAACGGACAGGTGGAAGGCGCGATGGTCTACCACGCCGGAACGAAATGCTCCGACTTTGCCGGCGGCGGCTTCCTCACGAACGGCGGCAGAGTCCTCGGCGTGACCGCGAAGGGCGCGAACCTCGACGAAGCGCTTGAAAAGGCCTACGCCGCAGTCGACAAGATCAGATTCAAGGGCGCTCACTTCCGCACCGATATCGGAAGAGCATACAAGAAGTAAGGCGCTCGCGTTTGCTCGCTTTAGATAATAGTGAATAACGAATAGAGAATAATGAAGGAGCGCTTTGCGCCTTCCACATCTATTCATCATTCACCATTCCCCATTCTCTATTCACTAAGCGAACGAATGTGAGCGTCACAAAACGGGGGTTGTAAAAAATGTCTGAATTAGCAAAATGCTTGGAATGGCTGGAGGAAGCATATCCCGACGAGATTGAGCTTTATCCCCGCAAATGCGGCGATGATATTTTACAATTGCTGCCGGAGCCGCTGAGAGAATTCTACTCTTTGTACGACAGCGGTGATTTCCCCTTCGGGCATATCTTCCCGCCGGAAGAAGCGCTGAATGACCCGATTGCAAAACAGGCGTTCGGGGACGAATGGTTCCAGTTCGGCTGCGACGAGTATTTTACCTTCTGGCTGTGCCGCACGCAGCCGGACGAGCTGGGACTGTGGTTCGACCCGTGGGATCACGATTCCGAAACCGCCCCGGAGCCTGCCTTTGCAGATTTGTCTTCCTTCCTGCATTTTGTGGAAGGGGACAGCGATATCCCGTTCTGAGGAAGCGACCTGCGATTCCTCAGAAATCCGCCAGAATACTGCCGATGTCGGTGAGCGGGTAATCCGGGAAGAATTTTACTTTCAGCCCGCGCGATGCAATGAATTGCATGATTGCTTCATAATCGGGATGGGCTGACAGATTGCCGTTGAAGATGATCTCATCGCCGACTCTTCCCGAAGCGCCGCCCAGAAATCCGTATTCAAAACCATCCAGTCTTACAAAGCCCTGACAAATCGGCAGCACGTCGATGTCAGGGTATTTTTTTAAGTTCCCGATGATTCCGCCGTCCGCCGTAATGAGCGAATGGCCGTCCACCACGACGCAATTGCATTTGGTATAGCCCTGCTTTACGTGAACCGGCTCCAGCCCAAGCGCCTTTGCTTCCTTCAGCAGCGAGGGAGAGGTGTGTTTCAGGTTGTGGATACAATATCTGTCCAAAAAGACCGCGTTGAATGGAATGTTGTCGGGGTACTTTTCTCCGATTTCACAGAGACCTGCCTTAATGATACGGGCGTGTTGGGCTACTCCTGTTTGGCAGTAATAGATATCGGCGTGCGCGTCAACCGCCGGGTATGTCCTATTTCCGTTTGGGACAAAATGAATGGTACGGTCGTAGGATGTCAGATAATCAATGAGTTTTCGGTCGGCGTTTTGTGAAATATATATGTTTTTCATAGAATGACTCCCTGCGCTTGTTTCGTATAGATACAATTAATCTTATTTTTATTTGATACGTCACTATTCAAATTATACATAAAAAGTTTCATATAAAAACAACGAGGCGTTTTTTGATTTTATTGAACCAAAAACAAATATTTTTTGCATTATTCGGGAATTTTTTGCGTTTTAAGTATTGACATTCAGTAAATGCTGTGGTACAATTTCAAATGAAGGCTGTGTAATTGCACCACTTACGCAACTTTCGTTCAGCAGAGCAGATGATCTGATCATTTGTTCTGCTGTTCTTTTTGCGTCAATTGGTGAATATATTTTTTGTAAATTTATTATATACCAATCCTCCCACAATGCAAGGGTAAGATGCAAAAATAATCAGAAGTTGATTGAGCAAAATTATGAGCAAATTTATGTGGAATTATTCGGTGATTTTTACTAATTAACTGTTGACAAAGTTCGCTCTTTATGGTTTAATAGACTGTAAGCATATCTCAGGAGGTGAACGTGCATTCATAAGCCGCAATCGGCGATTGTAAGCAGCAAGCGCCTGAGCCGTCTTTGCGAAAGACACGGATATGCTTTGCATCGGAGGACGGCTGACGAGGATGGAAGTTTATCGAGATTTTCGGCGGATGCTTCCCGGCTTTGCAGAGAAGCTGCATATCGGCATACAAAATCACCGGGCGACCGGAGAACAGAAGTGCCTTTACTCTGTATACTATTGGAGGTTAAGAAAATATGTGCGGTATCGTAGGATACATAGGTAATCAGAATTCAACCGAGATTCTTCTGGACGGTTTGAAAAAGCTGGAATACAGAGGTTATGACTCGGCCGGCGTCGCGGTTTTTGAGGGCAGTCATGTCAATGTCATCAAGGCGAAGGGACGCATCAAAAATTTAGAGGATAAGATAGGCGGCAACGTACCGCAGGGTGTCTGCGGTATTGGTCATACCCGCTGGGCCACTCACGGCGAGCCGTCCGACGTCAACAGCCATCCTCACAGAAGCGGCAGGGTCACCCTGGTCCACAACGGCATTATTGAAAATTATGCCGAGCTGAAAGACCAGATGATCGCGGAAGGGCGCGTGTTCCTTTCGGAGACCGACACGGAAGTGGCGGCCCAGCTGATTGACAAGTATTATGACGGCGACCCTATCGACGCCATTTATTCGGCAGTGGCCAGAATCCGCGGCTCCTATGCCTTTGGCGTGCTGTTTGACGATTATCCCGAGAAGCTCTTTGCCATCCGCAAGGACAGCCCGCTGATTGTCGGTATCGGCGAGGGCGAGAATTTCATCGCTTCCGACATTCCGGCCATTCTCAGCAGAACCAATCGGTATTATCTTCTGGAAGAAAACGAGCTTGCCATTATTACAGCCGATTCGATCAAGATTCTCGGTGCGGACAGAAATCCCATTGACAAAGAAATATTCACCGCGACGTGGGACGTTTCGGCTGCCGAAAAGGGCGGTTACGACCATTTCATGCTCAAGGAGATCAACGAACAGCCCAAAGTGCTGGCCGTCACCATTCTTCCCCGCCTGAAAAACGGCGCGAAGGGTATATTTGCCGAGGAAATGCCCGATATCTCCAAGATCAGGCGTTTGCATGTCGTTGCCTGCGGCAGTGCGCTTCACGCCGGTATGGTGGGCAGACACATGATCGAGCGCATTGCCAAGGTGCCTGTCATCACCGAAGTCGCGTCGGAATTCCGGTATTCCAACCTGCTCTTTGAGGAAGGCGACGCGGTCGTCGTCATTTCCCAGAGCGGCGAAACCGCCGACACGCTGGCCGCCCTGCGCATTGCCAAGAAGAGAGGCATTCCCACCATTGCCATCGTCAATGTGGTTGGCTCCACCATTGCCCGCGAAGCGGATATTGTGCTCTACACATGGGCCGGCCCCGAAATCGCCGTTGCCACCACCAAGGCTTACACCTGTCAGGTGGCCGTCCTGCTCATGATGGCGCTGCGGTTTGCCTGTGAACGCGGCACGGTGAGCGATGAAGAACTGGAGCGTTATTCCGGTCTGCTCCGAGAAATACCCGACGTTGTTGCCGAGGTCATCAAGAACGCCGATCTGTACAAGGAAATGTCCCAGAGCTACAAGGACTGCGAAGACCTGTTCTTTATCGGCAGGGGCTACGACTGCGCCCTCTGCTGGGAGGCTTCCATCAAGCTGAAAGAAATCTCCTACATCCATTCCGAAGCCTATGCTGCCGGCGAACTCAAGCACGGCACCATTTCCCTTATCGAGCCGGGAATGCCGGTTGTCGCCATTGCTTCGGGCGATCAGCTCTTTGAAAAGACCGTCAGCAACGTCAAGGAAGTCAAGGCGCGAGGTGCGAAAGTCATTCTGCTCTGCAAGAAGGGCGCGAGCGTGGACAGCACCATTTACGACCACAAGATCGAGATTCCCGACGTGGACGAATTCATTCGTCCCATTGCCGCGATCGTGCCGCTCCAGATATTTGCCTACTACACCGCCGTCGCCAGAGGCTGCGACGTTGACAAGCCCAGAAATCTTGCCAAATCCGTCACGGTGGAGTAACACGTTTTATCAGGCAGGAGGCAGAATGTGATGTGCCTCAGAAACCTGCATGTACTCTTTACGAAAAACTACCTTTGCGTGTACTATATTCGGCTTTTTGCAGGCAACAAATATATCTTTACAGAAACAGCAAGGCAACAGAGCGCCGCGTGACAGCGGCAGCCCTGTTGCCTTTTTTACAACCTCCTACCTCCTACCTCCTACCTGAATTACCCCTCCTGCCTGAATAAACCTTCCTGCCTGAAAAAAGGGTCTTGACATTCGTCTGAACATGTGTTACAATAAACACATGAATAAATGTTCATATATTGAATGGAGTGATTATCATGGAGGATTTCAGAGAGCAGGAACTCGGATTTGAGGATGAAGCGGAGGAAACAGGGCAGTCCCATGAAGATTATGTGGAGCTTGTCAGAAGCGATATGTACGATGTCGACCGCGTGTTTGATCTGGCCGAGCTTTTCAAGATCTTCGGGGATTCCACCCGTCTGCGCATCATGTCCGCGCTGCTCAATCATGAGCTGTGCGTCTGCGACATTTCGGAGGTGCTGGAAATGAACCAGTCGGCGATTTCCCACCAGCTCAGGGTGCTGCGGACAGCCGGACTCATCAAGGTGCGCCGCTGCGGGAAGTCGGCGTTCTATTCGTTGGACGACGACCATGTGAAGCAGATCATCGAGATGGGCTTTGACCACATCAATGAGAAGAATTGACGGAGGTGTGAATGATGGAGAAAATCCGATATACGCTCGAAAACCTTGATTGCGCGGGCTGCGCGGCGAAAGCCGAGGCGGCGGTCAACAAGGCGCCGTGGATAGAGAAGGCGACCGTGGATTTCATGAACAAGCGGCTGACGGTGCATCTCAGCGACATCAACCCCAACGCCGACGAGGATATTCAGCGTATCGTTGACAGCGTGCTGGTGGGTGTGAATGTCGTGCTGTATGAAGGGGAGGATTCCGCCGGCATGAGCAGGCAAGGCAAGGGGAAGCACGGTCAATCCGGTTCCTGCTCCTGCTATGATGAGGAGGATTGCGAACTCCGTCACGGTCATTCCCATGAACACGATGAGGCGGAACATTCCTCATGGATGATGGTTACTACCGTTCTTGCTCTTGTCGCGGGAGCCGTCGGAATGGCCGCGCACTTCATTGCATTCCCGGCGCATGAGATTGTGTCTGCTGCCGGCTATATAGCGGCGATTGTTCTGGCGGGATATGACGTGGCAATGAAGGGAGTAAAGTCGGTATGCAAACTTCGCCTTGACGAGAGTGCGCTTATGGCCATCGCAATGGTCGCGGCGGCGATTCTCGGGGAATTCTTCGAGGGGGCGATGGTGGCGGTGCTCTATCGGATAGGCGAATGGCTGGAGGACAAGGCGGTGGACAATTCCCGCGAGAGCATAGAAGCCCTTGCGGAAATCCGCCCCGATACCGCCAACGTCAGGAGAAGCACAGGTGTGGCGGTCGTCCGCGCCGAAGAAGTGGCAATCGGGGAAACCATACTTATTCGCCCGCACGAGAGAATTCCGCTCGACTGCATGGTGACGGAAGGCACGTCGGACATCGACAGCTCCGCGCTCACGGGAGAATCGCTGCCTATTGCCGCCGAACCGGGCAGTGAATTGCTCAGCGGCATGATGAACGGGGACGGTTCCCTGACCGCCCGTGTCACCAATAATTATGAGAATTCCGCTGCGGCGAGGATCATCAGCCTTGTCACAGAATCGACCGAGAACAAGGGCAACGCCGAGAAATTCGTTACCCGCTTCGCGGTGGTCTATACGCCTATTGTGGTAGGGCTTGCTTTTGTCATTGCCTTACTTCCGCCGCTGCTGGGCTTCGGCTCCTTCCGGGATTTCATATTCCGTTCGCTGACCTTCCTTGTGGCTTCCTGCCCCTGTGCGATTGTGATATCGGTGCCGCTTGCCTTCTTCTCGTCTATAGGAGGCGCGTCCAAGATGGGCGTGCTGGTCAAGGGGGGCAACTTCGCCGAACAGCTGGCAAGGGCACGCGCCATTGCCTTCGACAAGACCGGCACCGTCACCGAGGGGAAGCCGAAGGTGCAGGAAGTCATTCCCGCGGAGGGATTCACGGCGGAAGAAGCGGCGCAGCTTGCCGCCGCCGCCGAAATCAATTCCACACACCCGTACGCGCAGGCGATAAGGGAATTTGCCGGGACGGTGCAAAATATAACCGAATATAAAAATTATACCGAATTGGCCGGACACGGCGTGAGCTGCGAGAATGCCGAAGGAAAATGTATTCTCTGCGGCGGAGGGAAGCTGATGAAGAAATACGGCATTCCACTTCCCGATGAAGCGGCAGCGCAGGCATATGTGTCCTATGACGGCAGGCTCGCGGGCAGTATCTATATCAGCGACAGCCCGAAGGAAGGTGCGGAGAATACCGTTGCCGCACTCAAAGCACTGGGGGCAGACAGGCTGACAATGCTGACGGGCGACAGCTTCCACAGCGCCAAGCAGGTGGCGGAAAGTGTCGGAATCGAAAACTTCCGGGCCGAACTGCTGCCGGAGAACAAGGTGGAAGCCATTGAGGAAATGAAGTCACAGGGCTATATTACGGCATTTGTGGGCGACGGCATCAACGACGCGCCGGTGCTGGCGGCTGCCGACGTGGGAATAGCCATGGGACTCGGCTCCGGCGCGGCGATAGAAGCCGCCGACATGGTGCTTTCCTCCAACAATCTTGCCGCCCTGCCGGGGGCCATCCGGCATTTCCGCAGGACAATGGGCATTATCCGTTTCAACATCGCGTTTGCGTTGCTCTTCAAAGCGGCCGTGCTGATTGCGGCGGCCTTTGGCTATGCTCCCATGTGGGCTGCCGTGTTCGCGGATGTGGGTGTCTGCCTGATCTGCGTCGCCAACGCCTCACGTTTGATTGAACCGAAAAAATAAATTGTTATAAAAGTGTTATAACATTGTTATAAAAAATCCGGACATACGTTCCGCAAAAGCGGCTTCGTTTGTCCGGATTTTTGTCAAATTATACGATAATGCGGGGATAGCTGAATGAATCAGTCACCTGTATTCCTGAATTTGACAGAGTTGAATGAAGGACCGAATTCTCCGTCCTCTTTCATGATGTCGAATACAACATACCCGCCATCATTGTCTTGGTTCCAGTAGGTCAGCATGGTGGCGTTATCCCGTTCGAGGGTCTCGTAAGGCTCGCCGTATCTGCCGATAATATCCTGCACGGTGGTTCTTTCCTCAAAGATGAAGTTGCCGGGAAGGATAAGGTATTTGAATCCGTAGTAGAGCTGCACTTCAACCTGAGAAATGACGCAGTCCGTGATGCGCCTGTCTTGATCGGAAGGATTGTAAATTTCAATCCAAACCTTCATTTCCCCTTTTTCCAAGTGAGCGGAGCAGTATTTCTTTGGCTCCAGTGTCTGGGACTCCACCCCTTCAACATTCCAGCCGTTTTCGGTGAAGGCTGCGTAGGACGCGGGGATTGTGTAGACCGCTCCGTCGAGAGAAATCTGATAGCTTTCCAGCTGATCGGCCATCTCCGCCTTGTCTATTTTGGAATGATCCAGACCCGACATATCGTTATCAATGATCCGGTTGAGAACATACACGTAATTGGCGTGATTGTCGTCTTTTTTGGCGCTTTTTACGATAGAGAAGTAGATAGTCGTGCGGTATTTCGAGATGTAAGTCAACTGATTGCTGGTATCCAGATCGGCCGTCTGAGCAGGCGCACCGTATTGCCCGGTTATGTCGTCAACGGTGGTCTTTTCGTTAAAATCAAATCCGCCGGGCATGGTGACAGTGATTCCGTCGTTTGTAAAGACTAACATGCTGATGACGGTGCAATCGGATATCTTTGATTTTTCTGCTTTGGAATTGTAAACATCCACGCCGATAATGGCGTTGTTTTTTGTGAGTGTGACATAGGTTTCTGTTTTTCCCGGGTCGAGGTTGTCATCTCTCAGGAGATTCCATCCGTCAGCCGTGAGATCGCTCATGGAGCAGGGCAGCGTATACACCTGTCCGTCTAAAGCAATCTGATAGCTGTACAGATCGTCCGAAATAGACACAGTCCGGTCTTCCGGTTGATTGCTTCGTGCGTCGGACTTGTTGAGAAATTGACATGAACTCAGAATTCCTGTCATCAGGGCAGCGGCCAGCAGCAGAGAGAGGATTTTTTTTGCCTTTTGGGTTCCTGTGAACATAGAAATAACTCCCTTGTTACAATTTCAAATTGTATTATATCATGCCGGTTTCAGCCTGTCAATATTGAAATGGAAGGGCGCAGGGAAATCATTATTGCATTTTCTTTTACAATATAATGCTTGCATTTTCATAAGGCATAAGCTATAATATTTCGGATAATATTTTTAATGGGGAGTATACCCTGAAATCAGATGATCAAGGAAGGTATGATTATGGGATTTTTCAGCACGTTAGGCGATGTCAGAGAAATGCTTCTCTACGTTCTCACAATGGTATTGATGCTGGGCTTCATCATGCCGGTGCATGAGTGCGCCCACGGACTAATGGCAAAGGCGTTGGGGGACGACACCGCCGAAAGAGCCGGCAGACTGACCCTCAATCCGATGGCGCACCTCAATCTCTACGGCGCTCTGCTGATGTTTCTGATCGGCTTCGGCTGGGCGGAACCGGTTCCCGTCAATCCTGTACGATTCCGCAATCAGAAGCGCCGACAGGGCTACATGGCGCTTGTTGCCTTTGCGGGGCCTCTCTCCAATCTCATCATGGCAATATTGGGGGCGGTCATTTTCCGCGCGGGACTCTGCTTTGAAATGAACGCGGATCTGGCATATTCATTCAGCTATGTGATGATGTACATTGTCATATTGAATATCGGCCTTGCTGTATTCAATATGCTGCCTATCATGCCGCTGGACGGCTCCCGCATTCTCAACTGGATTATGCCCGACAGACTGATGTATAAGATCGAGCATGCGCTCAGCCGGGTCAACCCCATCATTTACCTGGTGGTGTTCTTTGTGGTGATCAGGCTGATCAGCGGTCCGTTGTGGAATGTGGAATATTCCATTTTCTCATGGATAGTAAACGGCGTTGACTGGCTGTTTAATCTGTTTGGTCTGACAGTCGCTTAATGAAAACGAGATAAAAGCGAGTGCCGGAACCATGGAAAAATTATCCTATAAATTAGATGTATTTGAGGGGCCGCTCGATCTGCTGCTATTCCTCATTTCTAAAAACAAGCTCAATATCTATGATATTCCCGTTGCCGAGCTGCTGGAGCAGTACATGACGCACATCGACATGATGCGGCTGGAAAATATGGATGTTTCCAGCGAATTTCTCACCATGGCGTCCCGTCTGGTGTATATCAAGACCGCCATGCTGATGCCCCGCAAGGAGGAAGCCGAGGAACTCAAGAAGGAGCTCAGCGGCGAGCTGATCGAGTACCAGCTCTGCAAACGCATGGCGGGGAAGCTGGCGGAAAAGGTGAGCTTCGACGGCTTTACACGTCCTGAGATGAAGATCAGCCACGACCTGACCTACACCCGTTCCCACGAAGCGGCGGAACTGGTGAAGGCGTATGTCAACGCGGTAGGCAGGGGACTGCGCAAAAAGCCTCCGTCCAAGGAGAATTTCCGCGCGATAGTGGGCAAAAAAATCGTGTCAGTTACCGAACGGGTGGGTTATGTGTTGAAAAGCATCTACCGTTCCAAGCGGCTGAAATTTTCAACCTTGTTTGAAAAGGCGGATTCCAGAAGCGAGCTGATCGCGACATTTCTCGCAGTGCTCGACCTGATACGCAGCCGCAAGGTCAATATTGACGACAACAACATTATGACGATAAACGAGAGTGGTGGACGCAATTGGAATCAATCGGACTCAGAGCCACAGTAGAGGCTATGATATTCGCCGGCGGCGATCCCGTCAGCTGCGAGAGAATGGCCGATGTGCTGGGTGTGGAAAAGAATACGATAGACAGCGTCTGCTGTGAACTGAATGAGCTTTATGCCCGGAGCGGTTCGGCGCTGCGGGTAGTGAAGCTGGGCGGACAGTATCAGATGACAACCCGCGACGAATTCGCGCCAATCATACGCACGCTGCTTGATCTGAAAAAGGACGCTCCTCTTTCCGGCGCCGCTATGGAAGTGCTCGCCGTGATTGCCTACAACGAGCCGGTCACCAAGAATTTTATTGAACGCGTCCGCGGTGTGGACTGTTCCGGCGTGGTCAACACCCTGCTGGCAAGAGGTCTTATTGAAGAACGCGGCAGGCTTGACCTCCCCGGCCGCCCCATGCAGTACGCCACCAGTCCCAATTTCATGCGCTGCTTCGGTCTGGAATCCATGGGGGAACTTCCCGAAATCCCCGATGAAACCGAAGCAAGCCTTCAGATGACCCTTGAAGAGGCAATAGAAGACGCTCACGTTCGTTCGCTTAGTGAATAGCGAGCGTATGCGAGCGCATAGGGTGGTGATTGCGGTTGATTGTATTGAAGATAATCGGGCTTTTGCTGAAAATCGTCGGCTGGCTGCTGCTGGTTGTCCTGCTTGTGCTGCTGGCAGCGCTGTGCGTCCCGGTGCATCTCTATGTGAGCTACGAGCCGGAGGTCGCGCTGCGTCTGCGGTACCTGTTTCTGACCTTTTACATAGTAGGTGAGAAACCGCCCAGGAAGCCTCCCGGTATGATCCGAAGGGTGCTGACCGCCATCTGGAAATGTCTGCTGGCGGTGCTTCACGCCGTCAAGACCGCGATTTCGGCTGTGCTCGGAGGAATGAAAAAGGGCTTTTCATGGCTCGGCTCGAAAATACGCAAGCCGAAGAAAAAGAAGGCTGCCGCCCCCCGGAAAAAAAAAGAAGAAAAGAAGCAGAGCTTCTTCGGCGCACTGAAAGAGCAGCGTGGATTCTTCGGTGCGCTGCGATTCTTTGCCGACGCGGGAATGGCGCTGGGCGGCGCTGTCGGGAAAATCTATCGGGGAATCAGAATCAATCAGCTGGTGCTTCATGTGTCGGTTTCCGGCGATGACGCTGCCGACACCGCCATTCAGTACGGCAGAATCTGCGCAGGCGCGTTTCCCGCGCTTTCCTTCCTGCTGAGCAGCACGCGGGGGTACGACCCGGCATCCCTCCGCACCAATGACATTGAGATTGTTCCCGATTTCGCCGGAGAAGGCATCCGGATTTTCTTCATCGGAGCGTTTACGGCGTTTCCCATCGCGATGGTCGGAAATCTGCTGTGGGCAGTGATAAAATTCGCTGTGGCGCAGCTTGCAATATCATCAAAGAATAAGAAAGATGAAAAAGAATAACAATAGAAAGGTCTGAACAACATGAGCGCAGAAGAAAAGAAGATTCCTGAAACAGAGAACAGCGAGAAGGCAAAGACGCCCGTACATCCCATCAAGGGCATGATGGACACCACTCTCTCCAAGATCAAGGAAATGGTGGATGTTTCCACCATTATCGGCGAACCCATCGTCAACGGCGACACGACCATCATTCCGATTTCCAAGATGTCCTACGGATTTGCTTCCGGCGGTTCGGACTTTGACGGCAAATCGGGACACCGCTGTTTCGGCGGCGGAGGCGGCGCGGGCGTTACCGTGCAGCCCGTGGCGTTTCTTGTCATTACCCCTGCCAATGTCCGTCTGCTCCAGATCGACAACAACATGAATTCCCTCGACAAGGCAGTGGGAATGATACCCAATCTGGTCGATCAGGTGAGCAGCCTTCTTGCGGGAGTCAAGGATAAAAAGAACGATGATGAGCCGGTCATTGACAAGGAGAAGGCTGAATTGGCGGAGAAGGCGGAACCGCTGACCCTTGACGAAGAGCTTTCCGAGTGAACAATTGACTGGAAAAAATAATGCCTTCATTCTCCTGACCTGTTCAAAGAATAATCCGCCCGTGCCGGCAAAGACTACACATGACCTATTGTGTATTTTCTTCAGATGAAAGGCAGGGTTACGATATGAAATTTTTGAATCACTCATGGCAATATAAAAACAGTTATATTAAAAAAGCAGCCGCTCTGATTGTATCCGTCCTGATGATGACGGCGTTTGCCCTCTCGGTCAGCGCGGGAAATCATTCCGTTCCGCGTTCGGGCAATTCGGCCTACGACATGAGGACTTCCAGAAAAACGTCCACCACCGGGGCATTATCGACGACGGCCACAACAGCCGGCAACTCCGCAACATCAACCACTTCCCGCGCGGCATCCACCACCACACGTCCCACCGGTTCGGAAGTGAATGAGAATGCCGTCGAGGATGCTGTGCAGACGGCGACTGAGCTTAATGAGGACGGCACACCGAAAATCACGGCAGGTTCCGCGATTGTGATGGATTGCGATACGGGCATGGTGCTTTACGGAGTCAATGAAAACAAGCAGATGCCAATGGCAAGTACCACCAAGATCATGACGTGTATTCTTGCGCTGGAAAGCGGCGATCTCGGACGCACCATCACTGTCACGGAAGACTGTATGCAGCTGCTTGACGGCACTCAGATAGGCTTATTGCCGGGATACAGGATAACCATGTACGATCTTTGCGTCGGTATGATGATGTATTCAGGCAATGACGCGGCCAATACAGCCGCTGTGGCGGTCAGCGGAAGTATTCCCGCCTTCGTTTCGCTTATGAATGAAAAGGCGACGCAGCTCGGTATGCTCAACACCCATTTCGATACACCTTCGGGACTGGATCAGTTTTCCGACGGAGCACATTATTCCTCCGCATACGATATGGCGCTTCTGGGAAGATATGCCATGCAGAACCCAGATTTCTGTGACATTGTCGGCTTCAAGGCGCGAAACATTTACTATGACGAATTCCCGAAGGGACGTATGCTGGTTACCCACAATTACCTCATGCAGGGACAGAAATTCGGTTATGAAGGATGTGACGGCATCAAGACCGGCGTGACAAATCTGGCGGGACAGTGCCTTGTGTCGCATGTCACTTCCAAGGAAGGTCTTCATCTGGTTTGTGTCACCCTCAATAATCTCAACCGCTGGAACGACCACAAGACGCTTTACAATTACGCCAAGAGCCTTTACGAGCAGGCAGCTGTAGATCCCGATATTTCCGCTTTTGACGCGACAGTGGTGGGCGGCAGCAGAAAGCATGTCAAGGTGGAATGCAAGACGGCGCAGACTTACAATGTCCTGAAAAGCCAGTCTAAGGACGTTGTCAGGGAGCTGGTCTACGATCAGTTCCTCTATGCCCCGATCAGTCAGGGCGATGTGCTGGGGCATCTCAGATATTCGATCAGCGGCATCGTCATTGCCGATTACCCCATCACTGCCACCGAGGATATCCGTTCGGTAACAAACGGCTGGTTCACAGACTATATCAAAGCGATAAGAGAAAGAGCAGAAAATTCATAAAGGAGATAATTATGGCTGAGAAGATCAGGCTTCAGAAGCTGATTGCCGATTGCGGTATCGCGTCCCGCCGCAAGGCGGAGCAGCTCATCGCGGAAGGAAAAGTGAGAGTCAACGGCAGAATCGCCGCAATAGGCGACAAAGTTGACCCTGTCAATGATAAAATAACTGTGGGCAGCCGAAAACTGCTGCCCCAGACCAGCCGCAAGGTCTACATAATGCTGCACAAGCCCAGAGGGTTCGTTACGACGATGGAGGACGAGCTGGGACGCAAATGCGTCGCGGAGCTTGTGGCAAATGTCGAGCAGAGAGTGTTCCCTGTCGGCAGGCTTGACCGGGACAGCGAGGGACTGCTGCTCATGACCAACGACGGCGATTTTGCCAACAGGATTTCACACCCCCGCAGTCACGTTTCCAAGACCTACCGCGTCACGGTTCGCCAGCAGGTCACGGAGGAAATGCTGGCCCGACTGTCCGAGGGTCTTATGATCGACGGACAGATGACCCTTCCGGCCGATGTGAATCTCATCACCAAAGAGGAAAACCGCAATGTCATGCAGATCACGCTCTACGAAGGGCGCAACCGTCAGATCCGCAAGATGTGCGAGGAACTGGGGCTGGAAGTCATCCGGCTGAAACGCACCGCCGTGGGAAATGTCAAGCTGGGCATGCTGAAACCCGGCGACTGGCGCGACCTGAGCGACGATGAACTCCGTTCGCTGATGGCTTCGGCGCAGATTTCCGCCTCCCGCCAGAAGAAGGCGGCCAAGGCGGCGGAGAAGGCACCCTACAAGAAGAAAAAGCACGGAAGGAATCAATAAAAATGCTGGAAATACATCCATTGACCGACGAAGAAGCGCTGACCGGATTTCTTTCTCAGAACGGTCTGCCGGAGGACGCGGCTGTTCTGAGAGCCTATGAAAACGGCGAGGTTACCGGCAGCATTTCACTGACGCTGGAAGTCAAACCCAACGCCGATGGCGCCATGCGGGCGTTTCTGCTGATCAATACCTTCGACTACCCCGACGACTTCACCTGTGAATTAATGCTCCGCGCCGCCGCGTCCTTTGCCTTCAACCGCATGATACCGGAGGTGAGGGCGGATTCCTCCATGCGGAACGGAATATTTGACAGAATGGGCTTTCAGGACGACGGAAAATATTTGACAATTGCTACACAAAACGTGGTGCATTTCTGTAAAAAATAGGGAATTTGCGTCGGAAATTCAAATAATCCCTTGTATATGCCGCAGTTGTGTAATATAATGATTACAAATATTTATCAATTACAGTGGGAAAGTAGCGCCTTGCTTTAAGAAGGCCTCTGCTTGCCCATCCTGTTGTAAATTGTAGGAGGTTCAGCAATGAGTTTAGAAAGCAAATTGCAGGAGGTCAGCGATACCAAAGCCGCCGTCAAGAAAACCGTGGCCTACGACCGCCTGTCAAAGCTCTTTGACGAGGGTACCATGGTGGAATTCGACTCGCTGGTCAAATCCGAGGGCGGCCTTGCCGAAGTCGTCACCGCATACGGCACGATCGACGGTCTGCCGGCGTATGCTTTCGCCCAGAACGGCGATATTACCGGCGGCGCTATCTCCAAGGCACAGGCACGCAAGATCAAGAAGGTTTACGATTTTGCCGCTAAAACAGGCGCTCCTGTCATCGGCATTTACGATTCACAGGGTGCGCGTCTAAAACAGGGCGGCGCCATTCTCGCGGCTTACGGCGACATGCTGCTCTGGAGCAGCAGTCTTTCCGGCGTGGTTCCGCAGATATCCGTCATCGCCGGCACCTGCGTCGGCACCAATGCCCTCATTGCCAGCTGCGCCGATATTGTGATTGCCGTCAAGGACGTGGACTTCGGCATTGAAACCAACGGCAGCGAACGCAAGAGCGAAGACGTGGGGGAGAGTGTACATATTCTTTCCAAGACCATCGACGACGCGCTGGCCAAGGCACGCACGCTGGTGGCCATGCTTCCCTCCAACAATCTCAGTGTGGCTCTGAGCGCGGATTATAATGAACCCACCGTTTCGGGTGACGAATTGGACGCTGTTTCCGCCGCCGTCGGCACCGAAACCCGCGTGATTTCCTACATTATTGCGGGCATCGTGGACGAAGGCAGTCTGGTGGACTTCCAGACGGGTCACGGCAGAAGCGTGCTGACCGGTCTTGCCACCGTCAACGGGCAGACCGTCGGTGTGGTTTCCACCAGAAGCCGTTACAACAGCGGCAAAATGGACGCGAACGGCGCGGCGAAGGCAGCCCGTTTCGTGAGATTCTGCGACGCTTTCTCCATTCCGGTCATCACCCTTGTGGATACCTACGGCTTTGAAACCGTACGCGACGCCGCCAAGCTGATGCACGCCTACGCCGAAGCCACTACCGTCAAGATGGCGATCATCATCGGCGCGGCTTACGGCCCGGCCTTCGTCGCACTGGCGGGACGTGCCGCCAACGCCGATTTCACCGTCGCATGGCCGAATGCCGTTATTGCCCCTCTTGCCCCCGAAACCTTCACCGCGATTATGTATAACGATGAGCTGAAGGGCGTGGAAGATCCGGTCGCCAAGCGTGCCGAGATTGAGGACGATTACAGAAACACCCTCGCTTCTCCCGCCGCTGCGGCATCGGAAGGATATATTGACGACGTGATCGCTCCGGCAGACACCCGCGCCACTGTTGTGGCAGCGCTGGATATGCTGGCTTCCAAGAAGGTTTCCCGCCTTCCCAAGAAGCATTCCAACATTCAGCTTTGATTGATTCATTATTCATAATGTGACATAGTTCAGGAGGAATTATCCATGAAAAACTTAAAGATTACCGTAAATGGCGTTGCATATGACGTACAGGTGGAAGAAGTCGGGGGCGACAGCGTTTCCGCTGCTCCTGCCGCACCGGCTCCGGCTGCCCCCAAGGCGCCCGCGGCACCTGCCGCCCCCAAGGCGCCGGTGGAGGGCGAAACCGTCAATTCACCCATGCCCGGCACGGTGCTTGACGTTCAGATCAAGCCCGGAGATTATGTAAAATCGGGCGATACCCTTCTTGTTCTCGAAGCCATGAAGATGGAGAACGCCATTGCCGCGCCCAAGGACGGCAAGGTGGTCGAGGTGTACGTCATCAAGGGTCAGACCGTTGAATCCGGCACCGCGCTTGTCACAATCGGCTGATAGCGGACGGGAGGCAAACATATGGCACAGATCAAAATTACCGAAACGGTGCTGCGCGACGCGCATCAGTCGCTGATCGCCACCAGAATGACCACAGAGGAAATGCGTCCCATGCTCGCCGATCTCGACAAGGTCGGATTCCATTCGCTGGAATGCTGGGGCGGCGCGACCTTCGACGCCTGCCTTCGTTTTCTCAATGAAGATCCGTGGGAACGCCTGAGAACCATCCGCAAGGCGTGCCCCAACACCAAGCTGCAAATGCTCTTCCGCGGGCAGAATATGCTGGGCTACCGTCATTACGCCGACGACGTGGTGGAATATTTCGTGGAGAAATCCATTGACAACGGCATTGACATCATGCGCATTTTCGACGCGCTCAACGATATCCGCAATCTGGAAACCTCCATCAACGCCGCCAAGAAATACGGCGGACATGTGCAGGGCTGCATTTCCTACACCACCGGCCCTGTCTTCACACTTGATTATTTCACAAAATATGCCAAGACGCTGGAGGACACCGGCGCGGACTCCATCTGCATCAAGGATATGGCGGGTCTTCTCACGCCCTATGGCACCTACGACCTTGTGAAGGCGCTCAAGGAAACCGTGAAGATTCCGATTCAGCTCCACACCCACTATACTTCCGGTCTTGCCTCCATGTCCATGCTCAAGGCCATTGAAGCCGGCGTGGATGTGGTGGACACCGCTATGTCCCCCATGGCGCTGGGTACGTCCCATCCGGCAACGGAATCCATGGTCGCCGCTTTGCAGGGTACCGAATACGACACAGGACTTGACCTCAACCTGCTTGCCAAGATCCGGGATTACGTCGAAACCCTCCGCCAGAAGTATCTCAGCAGCGGTCTGATGAATCCCAAGGTGCTGGAAGTCGATTCCAAGACGCTGCTCTATCAGGTACCGGGCGGAATGCTTTCCAACCTCGTTTCACAGCTCAAGGACGCCGGCAAGCTGGACAAGCTCAGCGACGTGCTGAATGAAGTGCCGCGCGTGCGTGAGGACGCGGGATATCCGCCGCTGGTCACGCCGACCTCCCAGATCGTCGGCACACAGGCCGTGCTGAATGTCATCATGGGCGAACGCTACAAGATGACCACCAAGGAATTCAAGGGACTTGTGCAGGGCACTTACGGCAGAACGCCGATGCCCATCGACCCCGCCTTCCGCAAGAAGATCATCGGTGATCTCGAACCCATCGACTGCCGTCCCGCCGACCTCATCAAGCCGGAGCTGGATACTCTCCGCGACGAAATGACCGAGTATCTCGAGCAGGAAGAGGACGTTCTCTCCTACGCCTGCTTCGGACAGGTCGCCACCAAATTTTTCCAGAACCGCAGAGACGCCCTGTACGGCATCGACAGCGCCCATTTCAATTCGGCGGAGAAAGTGCATCCCGTATAATTATTTCTATCAGCCAGTAAAGAAACCGTTCCCCGATATTTTTTCACCGGAAGAATATCGGGGATTTTTTAAGATTTATGCGTTTCCCGCCAACCGTTTTTGAAAAAACGGGGTTATACAGATGAAATACAAAAACGAGGTGACTCATATGAAATTGCATAAGGTTGAAACCTATGACGCGGGCTATGGGGAAAATTCCCAGAATGCCACGCTGATCAAGGCGGTTGTTGCTACGGCCGCCGCTGCCGCTGTAATGGGAGGGCTGACCGGCTGTTTCGGCAATTCGATTTCGGGCAATATGGAATACCGGCCGCCTGAGTATGACGGATACATGAGCGTTTCGGATTCGGATTTTTCAAGCGATCCTTCCGCCTGTTCTTCGGAGAATGAAATGTTTACCCTCGACGGCGATGTGGCTTATGTGCCCTCGGAACAAGGCTGAAACGGAGGTTTTATATCATGGAAAAAAGAAAGATCGAAAGCTATGACGACGGATATTCCCACAGCGATATCGTGAAGCGGGTGACCGCCGCTGCCTCGGCGCTGCTGCTCTGCGGCAGTCTGACCGCCTGTCACAGGAACAGCCCGGATGAGAAGATTATGGGCAATATGGTTTATCAGCCGTCCGTGTCGGAATCGGATATTTCTTCGGACGATGATTTTTCATTGGACGGGGAAGAGCGGTATTATCCCGTTGAGGATGATTCTTCCAGCGAGTCCTACATGGGCGATCTGACCATTGAAGCGTCTGAGTGGGACTGAGCATCATGAATATCTCACTCGTCCTGACCAAGCAGTGCAACCTGCGCTGCCGCTACTGCTTTGAAACGCATGAGAATGTCTATATGTCGGAGGAAACGGCGCTGAAAGCCATCGATATGGCGGTGAGCGACGGTGGGAATCGTGTGGGCGTTTCCTTCTTCGGGGGAGAACCGCTGCTCTGCAAGCCGCTGATCTACCGATGTGTGGAATATTCCAGACAATTTGCCGATGTACAATTCAGTTGGAACATGACCACCAACGGACTGCTGCTGGACGACGAATTCCTCCGGTTTGCCGTCAAAGAAAAAATCGAAATCGCCATGTCCCACGACGGCCTAATGAGCCGGGCCAACCGGCTTTACCCGGGAGGGAAGGACTGCCTTGCCGCGCTGGACGAAAAGCTCCGGCTGCTGCTGACATACCGCCCCGGCGCCTTCATCATGGCGACGGCTACACCCGATACGGCGGGAACGGTTTTCGAGTCGCTGAAACACCTCATCGATCTGGGAGTCAGGCGCTTCAATCTGGCGATCGATTCACGCCCCGAAGCCGGCTGGGACGAGGAAAGCATGGATAGTTTGTCCGGACAGCTTGCCATGCTCGGCGATCTGATTTTCGAAAAATTCAGCGGGGGAGAGGATATCTATTTCAATCCCTTTGAGGAAAAAATTCTCGACATCACAAAAGACAGGCCGTGCCACGTCTGTAAACTGGGAATGCGCAAGCCCTACATCGACTGGGACGGGAATATTTACCCCTGCATTCAGTTCGGCGGCGTGCCGGCATACCGCATGGGCAGCGTAGCGGAGGGCGTTGACCTGTCGCTGAGAGAGGCGATCTATCAAAGCAGCCTGCAAAAGCCGACCTTTTGCGAAGACTGCGCGATGAAAAAAAGATGCGTCAACGACTGCGCCTGCCTGAATTTCCAACAGTGCGGCGACATGGCGCAGGTGAGCGGCGAACAGTGCGCCTATCAGCGTATTCTTATCACACGCGCCGATGAAATGGCAAGGAAAATGCTGGAAACAGACGAAAAGCATTTTATGAAAAGATTTATTTCAGATACAAAATAAAAGGCAACAAGGCGTTCAACCGCGTATTATCGGTAAAAAGCAACGGTAAAAAAGCGGTTGGAGCCTTTATTTTTGCATTGCAATTTTATGATAAATCTGATATAATACGAATTACAGCTTATTATAGGTATTGAGGACAACAGATTGATTGGTTGTAGGAGGAAAGGCAATTGAAAGAACGCAATAACCAAAACAAAAGCATGTCGTCGAACCCTAAAATGTTACAAGTTGTCGTCGGTTTTTTTTATGTTCCTGTTTCGGTTTTGTTCATGGAACTGCTGGCGAAGATTGTGCTTTTTGGAAATGTTTTTGAAGGAACGGCTTACTATACGCTTTTGCTGTCATCATCGCTCGCATTCCTGTTTAATTCTATGCTGATGCTTCTTTCAGGGAAGCCGCGCAGAGTGATGATGAAGATATTGCTTGCGGTGCTGGCCGTGTGGTTTTCTTTTCATGTGACATATTACAGCATTTTTCACACTTTCTTTTCATGGCAGTCTTTGGGGCAGGCGAAGGATGTTACGGAATTCTGGCGGGAAGCAATCAATGCGGTCATTGGTGTGTGGTATGTCATACTGATCCTGTTTGTGCCGTTCATACTGATGTGCTTCTTTTCAAAGCGTATCATTCCGGACGGAAACCGCAGGAGCATTCCCTCTGCGGTTGTGTCCATTGTCCTGTTTGCGCTTTCTTATTTACCCACGCTGTATTATATCAACAAGACAAAGAACAGCGGCGAATATTATTCCCCCTATTACTATTACACCTATCTCCAGAATGATCTGGATATGAGCTACAAGTATTACGGCATATTGAGCGCCACCCGGCTGGACTTTAAGCAGCTGATTTTCGGTGCGCCTGATGAAAAATTTGATTTGTCGTTTATGGGTAACGCCGATGGCGGATATTCCTCTGCGTCCGTTTCAGATTCGGATCAGAAAACCGAATACGGCTATAATATCATGGATATAGACTTTGATAAGGCGTCAGAATCCACTGATTCGCAGACCTTGAAGACGTTGGACGATTATTTCAGGAATGTTCCTCCTACACGTAAAAACGAATACACCGGCCTTTTCAAAGGAAAAAATCTGATCTTTCTCACTTTGGAAGGATTTTCCGATAAAGTGATTGACCCCGAATTCACACCGCTGCTGTATAAGATGTCCACGGAGGGATTTGTATTTAAAAATTTCTACAACACCGTCTGGGGCGGAAGCACTGCTTCGGGTGAATATGCCAATCTCACAGGAAATTTATATCAGAATTCCAGCTGTATGAAAACCAGCGCTTCCACCTATCAGCCCTTTACGCTAGGCAATCAGTTCTCCGCGCTGGGGTATAAGACATTCGGCTATCATAATAACACCTACACTTACTATGACAGACATCTTTCCCATCCGAATTTCGGATATAAATGGCTGGCCATCGGCAACGGTCTGGTTCTGGAAAGCAAAAACTGGCCCAATTCCGACAGAGAGATGGCAGCTGCCACGGTGGGAGATTATTCCAATCTCGATGTGCCCTTTCATGTGTATTACATTACGGTAAGCGGTCACTGCGGTTACTCTTTTGCCAGCAATAATATGTCTATGCGTCACAGAAACGATCTTCCGGATAAAATGAAGAAATATTCCTCGGAAGTCAAGGCTTATCTTGCCTGCCAATACGAGGTGGAGCTTATGCTTCAGACATTGGTGGACGAACTGGAAAAAACAGGCAGGCTGGAAAATACTGTCTTTGCCATGACTGCCGATCATTATCCTTATGCACTGAGCGATGAAGCCTTGTCCGAGCTGTACGGAATAAAGGTAACCCGGAACCGTTACAGCTTTGATCTTTACCGCAATGCCTTTATCCTGTGGACACCTTCCATGACGGAACCGGTTTACGTTGATTCTCCATGTTCCGCAATCGATATCTTGCCGACTCTTTCCAATCTGTTCGGTCTTGAATACGATTCCAGACTGATTTTGGGCAGCGATATTCTGTCCGACTGCGAACATTTTGCCCTTCTCAAGGTGGCGGGCTGGTCATGGGTCAGTTCGCAAGGCTCTTACAAAGGCATGAATCAGTCCTTTACCCCGAGTGCAGACTGCACGCTTTCCGAAGAGGAGCAGAAAGAATACGTAGACAGAATGAATAATATCGTTAAATTAAAGGTGTCGTTTTCCAAAAGAATGCTTACGAATGATTATTACAGACATGTTTTAGGGAAATGACCTGTTTTGAAAGCTGACGGTGAAATATATGAAGGATAAGATTTACAATTTTATTGATGCTGTTGACAGAAACAGCTACACAAGAGATATTATTTCTATGCTGTATCTTCCCATTTCGCTGGTGTATATGGAAATGCTGGCGAAGCAGAAGATATTTGGGAACGTATTTGACGAAAAGTTTAAATATCTGATACTGCTGACGCTGGGCATGGGAATGCTGCTCAGCGTGGGAGGCATGCTTCTCCCGGGCAGAATCCGCAGGCGAGTTTATAAGGTGCTGCTGTGTGTGCTGGCTGTGTGGTTCTCGTTTCACACGATTTACCACCATAATTTCCACACATTCTTTTCGTGGCAGACGCTGGGACAGGCAGCGGACGTCACGCAGTTCTGGAAGGAGGCCATTGTGGCCACCGTCGGCGTATGGTATATGATACTGGCCTATTTCATTCCCTTTGCGCTGATGTGCTTTACCGGCAGATACATTATCGATGATGATGCCGAAAGAAATCTGCCCTATGCCGGAATCGCCTTTGCGGCGTTTGCAATGTGCTATTTCCCCGCTTTAATCAAGATCAATCAATCAAAATCCAATTCGGGCGAATATACTCCGTATTATTACTACACCTTCCTGCAAAGCGATCTTGACACCAGCTTTCAGTATTACGGCATTTTTAATACCACCCGTCTGGATATCAAGCAGCTGCTCTTCGGCTCACCGGTGGAGGAGATGAATCTCGACGACCCGGTCGAAGACGATCCCCTTCTTCCGGAGGAGGAACAGCAGGTGGAATACGGCTGGAATGTGATGGATATTGATTTTGACAAAGCGGCAAAGTCCACCAAGAACAGCCAGCTCAAGAGTATGGACAAGTATTTCAAATCCGTTCAGCCCACCCGCCAGAACGAATATACCGGCATGTTCAAGGGCAAAAATTTGATATTTATCACATTGGAGGGCTTCTCGGATAAAGTAATTGACCGGGATTTTACCCCGACGCTCTATAAGATGTCCACCGAGGGCTTTGTGTTCAGCAACTTCTATAATTCCGTCTGGGGAGGAAGTACCGCCAGCGGCGAATATTCCAATATGACGGGCAATTTTTACACCACCGCCAACTGCCTGAAAGCCAGCGGTTCAAAATATCAGCCGCTTGCGCTGGGCAATCAGTTCAAGAAACTGGGCTACAAGACATTTGCCTATCACAACAATTCCTATACATACTACGGCAGAAACAAGTCTCACCCGAATTTCGGCTACAAGTGGAAGGCGATCGGCAACGGCCTGAAGCTGAAAAGCAACTGCTGGCCGCGCTCTGACGAGGAAATGGCGGAGGCAACGCTGAAAGAATACATTGGTCTTGATGTGCCCTTCCACGCATATTATATGAGTGTGAGCGGACACGCCAATTACTCTTTCTCCGGCAACATGATGTCCGCCCGACACAGAAAAGACCTTCCCGAAAGTCTGCGCACCGCTTCCGAAGGGGTGCAGGCATTCAATGCCTGTCAGTATGAGGTTGAGCTGATGCTCAAGGAAATGGTGGACGAACTGGAGGCGGCAGGGGAGTTGGACGACACGGTCTTTGCCATGGCGGCGGACCATTACCCCTATGCGCTGAGCGACAGTGAACTGGCCGAGATGTACGGCCTTCCGAAATCCGATATCCGCAACAATTTCGACCTTTACCGCAACTGTTTTATCTTGTGGTGTTCCTCCATGGAAGAACCGGTTGTGGTGGACAAACCCTGTTCGACGATTGATATTCTGCCCACACTCTCCAATCTGTTCGGTCTGGAATACGATTCCAGACTGCTCATGGGCAGTGATATCATGGCGGAGGGCGACCATTTCGCTCTGCTTAAAGTCAACGGCTGGTCATGGATCAGCACACAGGGCGAATACAATTCGGCTGCCAAGAGATTCACGCCGAGTGACGACTGCGTCCTTTCGGAATCCGAGCAGTCGGATTATATCAAGCGCATGAATACCATTGTCAAGGGCAAGACCACCTATTCCAAGCAGATTCTTGACAAGGATTATTACAAGCATATCTATTCATTCATCACCAAGAAGAATTCCGACAGTCAGGATTCCGCTAGCAGCACGGAGCAAGACAGCGCGGAACAGACCGACGGCTCTCAGACAGCCAACAACTAATTACATACAAGGCGGTAAGGACAAAATGCATACAAAATATACATTCGGCAGAAGCAACTGGCGCACATTCGAGCAGGGCTATGAGAAGGAATGGCTGCTGACCAACGGTCTGGGCGGCTTTTCGGGCTGCACGGTTACGGGCGATACCGCCCGTATTCACACAGGATATCTGGTGGCATCGCTGAATCCTCCGGTAGACAGGGTCATTGTTCTTTCCAAGATTCAGGAGAAAATTACCTGCGGCAGACGCAGCTTTGATCTGGCCTGCCAGCAGTACAGCGGCGACCGTACCGAAGGATATAAATATCTTGAGCAGTTCCGCATGGACATTGTGCCTACCTATTGCTACCAGACCGACGAGATTTCCATTGAGAAGACCGTCGCCATGGAACACGGCAGGAATACCGTCGCGGTCTGCTACACCGTGAGCGGCGCAACGGAGCCTGTTACGATCCATCTGACGCCGCTTTTCGCCATGCGCCCCATCGACAGAGTCAATTCCCCTTCCGATATTGCCAATTTCAAAGCCTCGGCGTTCGGAAGAACCATGCTGGTTGGACGGAATGACGACAGCCGCTTCAACGCAAAATTCTACATCAGCGAGGGCGAATACTTTGACCGCTCGCAGATACCTACCAGCATGGCGGCCCCCACCTTCATCGCGGAGGAAAATCAGCTGCTTGCCATCGACGCGAGAACGGGATTCCGGGGGCTGGATTCGCAGTACACCCCCTATGACGCGGTGATCAAGGTCTACCCGGGAGAAACCAGAAAATTCTTTGTGATTTGCTCCACAGAGGACGAGGACATCACCGCCAAGAACGGATTTGCCATCGTCAAGGCCTATACCGAACGTATGTATGACGTCATCCGGCGCAATCCGGCGAGGGATATCTTCTCGGCGCACTTCACATGGGCCGCCGACGCGTTTATCGTTGACCGCGCTTCTACCGGACTTAAAACCGTCATGGCGGGCTATCCGTGGTTTGCCGACTGGGGAAGGGACACCATGATCGCCCTCACCGGACTGACGCTTTGCACCCGCCGCTTCGACGATTGCGAAAAGATTCTGAAATCCTTCGCTATGTATGAGAAGAACGGACTAATTCCCAACGTATTCCCCAATTCAGCCGCCGACGAGCCTATGTATAACACGATGGACGGCTCGCTGTGGTACTTCTACGCGGTGGAACGCTACCTGCATTACACCGGCAGGGAGGAAAATTTCAACTTCATCAGGGACGAAATATTCCCTGTGCTTAAAAAGATTATCTACGCCTATGAGAACGGAACCGACTTCTCCATAGGCATGGATGCCGACGGGCTGGTCTACGGCGGCAGTGAGAAGGATCAGATCACATGGATGGACGTTCGCGTCGGCGACTGGGTGGTCACGCCCCGCCACGGCAAGCCGGTGGAAATCAACGCCCTCTGGTACAACGCCCTGAAAGTCATGGAAATGCTCTGCGAAAAGTTCGAACGCGACGGCTCGCATTATTCCGAGCTGGCCGAGCGCGTCAAGGCTTCCTTTGTGCGCAAGTTCTGGAATGAAAGGGGCGGCTATCTCTATGACGTGGCCGACCCCTGCGAAGACAGAATCCGTCCCAATCAGATTTACGCCGTGTCGCTGCCCTACACCATGCTCGACCGGCATAAGGAACTGGCGATTGTCGACTGTGTGAGCCGGCATTTGCTGACGGTCTACGGACTTCGCTCCCTTTCCTACACCGATGCCGAGTACAAGCCGCAGTATATCGGCAGGCTGATCGACCGCGACGGCGCCTATCACATGGGCACCAGCTGGGGATTCCTGATGGGGGGCTATATCTCGGCTTTCTGTAAGGTGCACGATCATTCCCCCTACGCCGTCAGACGGTGCAAGGAAATCTGCTCTCGTTTCCTCGACCATATGAACGACGGCTGCATCAACGGCGTCGCGGAGATATTCGACGGCGATTTCACCTGCACATCGCGCGGCTGCTTCACCCAGGCATGGAGCGTGGGAGAAATGCTCCGCGCCTACACCGAAGACGTGCTGCCCTATCTCAGACGCACGCCGTCGACGCGGGCGGAAGGCGAGGAATAGGAAAGAATGCTATACGATCTCGACCTTGCCGTGATCGGCGGCGGCGCTTCGGGTCTGGCAGCCGCCGTTGCCGCCGGCCGGGAGCTGGGCGGGGAATTCAAAGCCGCTGTCTTTGACGCGCAGCCGAGATGCGGCAGGAAACTGCTAGCCACCGGCAACGGGCGCTGCAACCTGACCAACCGCGGGGCGGCGGCCAATTCCAATTGCTACCACACCGACGACATGAACGCGCTGAAGCGAGTATTCAGCTGCGTGAATGTGCAAGATACTCTCGGCTTTTTTGAAAATATCGGGCTTGTCTGCCGCGAGGAGGAAGAAGGCAGAATCTATCCCTCCTGCGGTCAGGCTTCGGCCGTGCTCGATCTGCTCCGGCTGGAACTGGCGCGGCTGAATATTCCGGAAGTCTGCGGCTGCCGGATTGAAAAATTACGCCGTGACGGCGGAGAATTTGTTATGAACAGCCCTTCCGGGCTGATAAAAGCCAAAAACGTCATCGTCGCCTGCGGAGGAAAGGCAGCTCCCAATCTCGGCGGAGTGGACTGGGGCTACAGCCTTCTCTGTTCGATGGGACACACCGCGACGCGGCTTGACCCTTCCCTTTGTCCCGTACCGGTGGAATCGCCCCATCTCAACTCCCTCAAGGGAATACGCGCTTATGCGAAGGCTTCTGTATGTGATGAACGCGGCGTGATTTATTCCGACTCGGGCGAAGTGCAGTTTGGAGACAAAGCCCTATCGGGCATCGTGATATTCCAGCTTTCTTCGGCGGCCGCCCATGCGCGAAGCGGCGAGAAGTGGATTGAGCTGGATATGCTGCCGGAACGCAGCGAGCAGGAGCTTGCGGGAATGCTGACACGCAGGCGGGCCCTGCTGCCCCATCTGACGCTGGAAAATTATCTCACCGGCGTCTTCAACAAGCGGGTCGGAATGTGCCTGCTGAAGCAGGCCGGAATGAGCCCTCTTTCCCGTTCGGTCTCACAGCTGAGCGACAGCGACATCCGAAAGATTGCCGCCGTCATCAAGCGCTGGCGTTTCCCGGTGAGCGGCAAGGCGCAGTGGAACAGCGCACAGGTCACGGGCGGCGGGGTAAGGCTGTCGGAATTCGACGGACTTACCATGCAGTCGCGGCTTTGCAAGGGATTGTTCGCGGCGGGAGAAGTGCTGAATGTCGACGGCTTCTGCGGGGGCTTCAACCTGCAATGGGCGTGGAGCAGCGGCATTCTTGCCGGAAGGAGCGCTGCCGCTCTGCTGCCATCGAAATCCAACCGAAAAGGAAACTGACAATGATTCAGATAACCGATATCAAAGTTCCCGCAGAGAGCATGAATATGACATACGTCACATCTGCCGCCGCGGGTCTGATGAAGATTGCTCCCTCCGAGATCAGGACGGTGAAACTCACCAAGAAGTCCGTAGACGCGAGGAAGAAGAGCGAGATTCATTTTGTCTGTTCGGTCGAATGCGAGATCAAGAACCCCGCGACCGAGAAGCTGATTCTGTCCCGAAGAATCAGGAATATTTCACAGGCAATTCCGTATGTCTATACCGTGGAAAAAAGCAAGCCTCTCAGGAATCGCCCTGTCGTCGTGGGCAGCGGCCCTGCGGGGCTTTTTGCCGCGCTGATACTGGCGATGGGGGGACAGAATCCGATTATTCTGGAACGGGGCGGGGACGTCAACAGCCGCCGCGCTTCGGTGGAGCGTTACTTCGGCGGGGGAGAATTGGATCCGGTGAGCAATATCCAGTTCGGGGAAGGGGGCGCCGGCACCTTTTCCGACGGCAAACTCACCACCGGTACCAAGGACAAAAGAATCCGCTTTGTGCTGGAGCAGTTTGTGCGTACCGGCGCAAGCGAGGAAATCCTCTACAACGCAAAGCCCCACGTCGGCACCGACGTGCTGATGAATGTGATGGTGAATATGCGCTCCCGTATTACTTCGCTGGGGGGAGAATACCGATTTTTCACCAAGCTGAGCGATATTCACATGGAGGACGGAAAGCTGCGTTCCATTACCCTTTCCACGCCCGACGGGGAGGAAGAAATCCCCGCCGACCGCGTTGTTCTCGCTACGGGACATTCCGCGCGGGATACCTTTGAAATGCTTTACCGCAGGGGAATTCCCATGATTCAGAAGCCCTTTGCGGTGGGAGCGAGGATTGAGCATCCCCAGCGTGTGATCAATGCCGCGCAGTACGGGGAGGACTATTCCGAAAACCGTGTTCTGGGCGCGGCGGATTACAAGCTGGCGGTACACCTTCCCGACGGCAGGGGCGTTTACACCTTCTGCATGTGTCCGGGCGGATATGTGGTGGCGGCGGCCAGCGAACCGGAGAGCGTGGTCACCAACGGAATGAGCCTGTTCGCCCGCGACGGAGCCAACGCCAACAGCGCACTTCTCGTGGGGGTGAACCCCGCCGATTTCGGCAGCGAGCACCCTCTGGCGGGGGTGGAATTCCAGCGCAAAATCGAACGGGCAGCTTTCGCTTATACAGGCAGCAGCCGTGCACCGGCGCAGCTTGTGGGGGATTTTCTTGCCGGGAAGCCTTCCGCTTGCTTCGGAGATACACGGCCCACCTACCGGCCTTCCGTGGCACTGGGGGAGATAGGCTGCTGTCTGCCGGAATTCATTACCGGCTCGATGAAGAGCGGCCTTCTTCTTATGGACAGGAAGCTGAAAGGATTCGCCCGATACGACGCGATTCTCACCGCGCCGGAAACGCGGAGCAGCTCCCCCGTGCGCATCCTTCGCGGGGAGAATTTGCAGTCGCCTGCGGCGGAAGGCCTGTATCCCTGCGGTGAAGGGGCGGGGTATGCCGGCGGAATCATGTCGGCTGCGGTAGACGGAATAAAATGTGCCGAGATGATTCTGGCAAAATGATAAAAAATCGCCAACGCGGTATGTTCTGCCGCGTTGGCGATTTTTTACAATAGGTGGAATGGTTTCGGATTACACTGTCAGATCATATGTGTAGGACTGCGCTTTTGTATCTCCGCCGATAACAATATGCATCTTCATCCTGAAAAAGTCATATAAGACGGTATACTGGGTGCCGTACATGTTTGTCCCGAAGTGTTCTTCGTTGGTTTCCTTTAAGGCTTTGGACTTGTCAGCCATCAGAATATCCATATACGCGGGAGCCTGCCCGAGTCCGGAAGAATAGGAATTGGAGAGAGTGCTATCAAACAATCTGTAAAGAGAAAGCTCCTGAAAACGGTCGCTGTAATCCTTGTCGGCGGTTCTCACGGTTTTATCCTCCATCTTGTTTGTGCAGATCTGATGGTGGGTTTTCGTATCCACCACGGGATATGTGACGGACATCTTTCCGTTGACGTATTCCACAATGGCGCTGTTTCCGCTTTTTTCGGAAATCAGGAAATGATACGGACCGCTGCTGAAATCAATATCGTAGCCGCTGAGAAGTTCAATGGCGCTGTCAACGGTAGCCGCGCGATCGAGCATGAGTCTGACCGCCATGAAGGGAGTGATGTTGACGAGAGGTGTGTCGTCACATTCCGCAACAGGACATGATATCAGTGAAACGGAAAACAGTTCGGAATTGATTCCCTCTGAAACGCAGTAAGTTGCTGCGATTGTCTGGAAAGAATTGTTGAACCACGCGTCGATTTCCTGCCGGGAAGAGAGTCCCACATCGGTCATGTCGATGATGTTCCATGACTTGTAGCCGTTTTCCGGCTTTGCGGTGACCATCAGAATCGGCACATCATATGAATTATACATTCTGCCCTTCATGTAGTCGCTGGTGTATGACCTTCCGTAAAAAGCAATCGAGCCTTTGGTGGCGTAGTCATTTTTGTTTTCGCCGGGGAACATACCTGACAGACCTGAGAAGAATTTTGATTTATAATACTTGATGACAGCGTCATTGGAACCGAGCTCTTTTGTAACCATGTCGGAATAATCGAAGTTTTCGTAAGTCATTGTGTAATAGGGATGGTTGCTCACCTGCTTAAGCGTGGTGAGCGCGGCCATCTCACTGGCGCCTGCAATGCAAAGATATACCAGAAGTGCGGCCGCAAGTGTGAGAATAACCAGAATTGCCCACAGTAAAAATGACTTTACTTTCTGACCGAATGTTTTTTGCTTAAGGATAGGAACACCGCTGTCGTTTAACTGAACATTCATTAAAATTCCTCCATTGTATAGGTTGAATAATTCATATATTATTTAACCATATTTTTTTTTAATTGTCAACAATGATCTGTATAAAATCGTTTAATTTTTTTTGCCCGAAATCTACAATTATCCCAATCGTTCAGAATTGTTTACAAATATCATGTTGATTTAATTGAATTTGAATAATATTATGTATTAAAAAGGGAGGTTTTCGCTTTGCTGGTCGGTATAACGGGTCCAAGCGGCGCGGGCAAAGGCTGTGTGACCAAAGTCTTTGAAAGACTGGGATTCACGGTAATTGACGCTGATCTGATTGCGCGTCAGGTAGTCATGCCGGGTGAAAAAGCTCTGTCCGCACTGGCCGATGCCTTTGGCAGTGACATCATTATGTCCGACGGCTGTCTGAACCGCAGACTGCTGGGTGAAAGAGCCTTTTCGTCCGAACAGAATACCGTTATTCTCAACAGTATTATGCACGGCGAGATAAAGCGGCGAATGATTCTCAGCGCAGAGCAATGTGCCTCCGACGGAAGAAACTGTCTTTTTGACGCTCCCCTGCTGATTGAGGCGGAGCTTGACGGTTTATGCGATGTGTGTGTCGCCGTGGTTGCTTCCCGGGAAATCAGAATGAACAGGCTGATGCTGCGCGATCACCTGACGGAACAGGAGATTGGCAGCAGGCTCAGCCGGCAGCATGGCGATGAATATTACACTTCACACTGTGAATATGTAATAGTGAATGACGGGGATCTTGCCGCGCTGGAGCGTGCTTCCGCTGAAGTGGCCGGAAAGATACTGAAACAATTTGCTGCTGAATAATTGTGATGAGGTGATTCATCTCTATGGTGATAAGTATACGCAAAGCCAAACGGCCGATATCCTTTCTGTTGGCGGCTGCCATGCTTTTCGGCTGTGCATACGCCGGCATCATGACCCTTAAAACACGCGTTTTTCCAAGGACTTACGCAATGTATGTGGAAAAGTACTGCAAAAAATACGATATTGACGTCAATCTGGCGTATGCTGTCATTCACACCGAGAGCGGATTCGACAGTGAAGCCGTTTCTCCTCTGGGCGCCTGCGGACTGATGCAGATCATGCCTGAAACCTTTGAATGGCTTCGTTCCAAGGATAGGGAAGGCGCTGACAGGTACGACGACGTTTTTGACCCGGAAACCAATATCCGCTACGGAGTGTATTTTTTATCACTGATCAAACAGCGGTTCGGAAACGAACGACTCATGCTCGCCGCCTATCACGCGGGCATGGGAAGGGTAAGCGAGTGGCTTAGCAATGTTGCTCTGTCAAGCGACGGCAAATCGCTTCACACCATACCCTTTCCGGACACGGAATATTATATTAAAAAGGTCGAACGCACCAAAAAGATTTATGAGGCGTTGTACTGAGTTCCTTGGGAGATGATGGTTTGGACAACATACTATTCGGCAAAGACAGCCGGATGACCGACTATGTCAAAATCGCGGAGGATTTCAGTCTTCCCCGGTGGGAGCAGATACCGACACTTGGACTGTATATGGATCAGGTTGTGACGGTCATTGAGCAGGTGCTTTCCCCGCTGATCGGGTTTGAGGGGGAGGCGTGCATTACGCCTTCCATGATCAACAATTATGTGAAGCTCGGTATGGTGCAGAAGCCCGATAAAAAGAAATACAGCCGCGATCATATCGCCAGCCTGATCGTGATTACGATATTGAAGCAGTCCACCGCGATAGGAGATATCCGTCTGGGGATAGATACGGCTCTCAAAAACGGCGATAAAAAGATATGCTATGACAGTTTCTGTGATTATGTTGAAAAAGCCGTCAGGATTGTGGCGCAGAGCGTCGTTTCCACAGATGATACGGTGAGTCTGCAATTCAGTTTTAATCCCGAACACACCATGATTACCGCGGCAGTCTGCTCATTTGCGACAAAAATTATCACCGCCAAAATGCTTTCCATCATACGCGAAGACAATGACAAGGCTGCATCAGAAAATATGAAATAGGATTGATTATTATTTCCTGTTATAAAAAAATAAGTTCATATTATGTTCACAGGATCGCTATGATTTCGGGTGTTTTTTGCTGTATCATAAGATTGCAGGGATCAGGAAAGGATGTGACGGCTTGGCAACCTACAAAAATTTCAAGATTCCCCGTGAGGAATTGAAAACATATGTGCGCAACAAAGGATTGTGTATTGCTCCCGATACGGTGCTTGTTGACGGAATTCCGGTTGCGCTGGTATACCGTGTTATGCCGTCCTCGCTGTATGACAGCGGCTGGCGGTTCTTTACCGGCACGGAAAGTGACGATTATCTTGCCAATTCCCGCTGCAACGGCGTCTATGACCTCAACACAGTGGTCAATTACTGTCCCGAAACACTTTCCCTGCTGGATTCCCCGCCGTACAGCGCTTTCCGGCGCAATGAGGAAGGCGAGTGGGTCAATATCTCGTTTGACGTTGACTGGCGGCTGTGGTCTTGATTCTGGCACAATATTTTCCTCTTTGCAATAAACCCTCTTCCAAATAAATAACGGATACTCCCGAAAAACTCTGTAAAGAGCAGCCGGCAGTATCCGTTGTTTATTATTGTCCGTCATTTCATCATGAATTGGCTTCGATGAAATTGACCAGTGCGCCCACAGTGGTGATGTTCTCGATTTCGGTTTCATCGACCTGCATGTCGAATTCATCGCCCAGCGTCATCATCAGATCCATTACGTCGAGTGAATCGGCGCCCAGATCCTCCAGAATATCGGTTTCCATGTTGATGGAATCCTCATCGACGTCGAACTGTGCGGCAAGTATATTCTTAACCTTTTCAAAAACCACAAAAAAGCACCTCCTTTTGAGGATAATTCGGACAATCCTGTCCGGCAGCAAATAAAATCTGTTGAATTTTGCGCTTTGATATGTTATGATTAAGAAAGCGCAACCGACAATTCAAAATTCAGATAAAAGCCACTACTAAGATATTATTAGCATAAAGCGCATTTGTCAATATTTTTATTGAAATTTTTATTTTTTTTTCAAGTTTTATGCAAAAAAACTTTCAAAAGCCGGTTGGTTATCTGAACACAAAGACAGGAGTTATAATAAAATGAGAACAAAGCGTTTCGCAGTTATCGGACATCCCATCGGTCACACCATGTCGCCCTTTATACATACCCGGCTTTTCAGCCTGAACGGAATCGACGGGGAATACTCCGTCGAGGATATTGCGCCCGATTCTCTGGAGAGTGAGATGCCGCGCCTGCTGGATGAGCTGGACGGATTCAACGTCACCATTCCCTACAAGTCGGCGGTCATTCCCTTCCTTTCCGGTGTGGAAGGAGTGGCGAAGGAGTACGGCTCGGTCAATACGGTGAGATGTTCCGACAGGTCGGGCAGGACGACCGACCCGGTCGGCTTTGTCCGTGCGCTGAAGGCGGCGGATATTCCCCTTCAGGGCAGGGTCGCCGTTCTCGGCGCGGGAGGCGTCTGCCGCGTGTTTGCCGGAGAAGCGGCGAGAGCGGGCTGTAAAGTGACCTTCGGCGTGCTGGAGAGCGATATTCCCTCCGCGCAGGCCATCATTTCCGGCATAATGGAATTCCACCCGGATTTCCGGGCCGAAATCGTGAAAATCGGAGAGCTTTCGGGAGAATTCGACCTGCTGGTCAACGCCACTCCCGTGGGTATGTTCCCCAAGGTGGGAAATATGCCGGTCGGGAAGGAATTGCTGCAAGGCTGCAAGGCTGTATTTGACGCGGTTTACAACCCGGAGAACACGGCACTCCTTACAGCCGCCCGTGAATGCGGCTGCAAGGCGCAGGGCGGCATGCCCATGCTGGTGTGGCAGGCGGCGGCGGCGCAGGAAATCTGGCTGGGCGTGGAATTCAGGCAGGACGATGTGGAAGGCGTTATCGCCGACGCTACCCGGTATATGAACGGGCATTTCACAGGCAACAAGTAAACACATACACATATACACACAGGGATTGATCAAAATGATGAACAGAAACATTGTGCTCTTCGGCTTTATGGGATGCGGCAAGAGCACCGTCGGCGCGGAACTTTCCGCCAATACGGGGCGCGAACTGGTGGACACCGACAGGCTTATCGAGCAGACTGAGGGAATGACAGTCAGCCGGATATTCGCCGAACGCGGAGAACAGTATTTCCGCGACGCGGAACACAGAATATGCTGTGAGCTTGCCGGACGTGAACGGCTGATCATTTCCGCCGGCGGAGGTGCGCTCACCTTCCCGCGCAATATAGAGGCGCTCCGGAAGGGTTGTGAGCTGGTGCTGATCGACGTGCCTCCGGAAGTGATTTACCAGCGGCTGCAATACGATACCACCCGGCCGCTTCTCCAGTGCGAGGACAAAATGGCGGCGATCCGCGACCTGTATGCCCGCCGCGATTCCATTTACCGTCAGGCCGCCGACCATACGGTCAACGGCGACCAGCCGCGCGGCTTTGTTGCCCTCGACATCATGAAAGCGGTAGGAATACTGTGAGCGTTCGCTAAATGAATATTGAAGAATGAATCATGGAGGAAGCCCTTCGGGCTTGGAATAAAAAAGCTCTCTGCACAATGTGTAATGTGCGGAGAGCTTTTTGTATTATCAATAAAAAGATATTCATTCTATTACAAACACACAAACTTGACGATAGAAACGAGAACGGGCAATGTTGCCATGGAGAATAATGTGGACATAGCGACAATTCGGCTGGCAAGCGTGGAATCCCGCCTGAATTTGGTGGCGAACAGGGCGCAGGAAGCGGCGACGGGCGCACCGAACATGACGGCAAGCGTCACGGTCTGATGGACGTCCAGCCAGGGAAGGGCGATGATCATCGGCATGATGACGGCGGGAATGAGAATCAGCCTGAGTGCCGCATTGAAGTAACACCTTGTATCTTTCAGTGTACTGATGAGATCCGCCTTGGCCAGATGGGTGCCGATGACGATCATGGCCAGAGGGGAATTGAGCGCGGACAGCATGGAAACGGCATTCCCGACGGGGGAGGGAATATGTACCGACAGCAGGAACACCGGCAGTCCGGCGACAAGACCCAGCACGCAGGGGTTGATGAACACCTTTTTCAGCGACAGCCTTTCCCCCGACATGATGTGGAATCCGTATGTCCATTGGAACAGATTGAACAATACAACAAATATCGATGCATAGAGCGTACCCATCTCACCGCAGACCGCGCCGGCAAGAGGAATTCCCATAAATCCGCAGTTGGAAAACACCGAGGAAAACCGAAGAACACGGAGGGAATTGTCTTCTCCGCCGCGGTAAACCAAAGTTCCGATAATGATGCAAAAGGTCAGAAACGCTGCGCTCACGGCTGAGAATACCGCGATGGAAAGCGCCGTGTCCGGATCAAACGGACGGTTGAAGGCATTGATCACTACGCAGGGCGTCACGGCATAGAGCAGCAGATCGGTCATCTGTGCGGCTCCCGTGTCGGTGATCCGCTTGGCCTTGTACATGCCGAAGCCGACAGCGATCATGATGAAGAGCGATAGCGTCTGTCCGCATACAACAAAAAAACTGTGAAGCAACTTTGCATTCTCCTTTTTGGGTGAAATAATCGGAAGTGCCGTTATTCCAAATGGCACTTCCGATGGTTTTGATTTTCTCCGTTTTTCATTTCACATTGTAGGGTGTGTCTGTACTGCCGGCTCAAAACATTCCTTCCGTCAGTCCGTGTCATCGCTCTTCTCCGGCGGCTCAGCGGGTTCTTCGCTCCGTTCCGCCTTGAGGTTATTCCAGCTCAGCAGAAGATAGATCAGGAAGATTACCAGCACGCCTCTCGCGACCCATGAACCGACGGGGCTTTCGGCAAATCCGCTGATGAATTCACGGCAGAGCAGGTAGATGCCGGCAAGTATCAGCAGGACGCCTGTCGGGTAGGTTACCGCCGCATGATCGCGGAACCGGGTGAACATCAGCGCGGCGCCGACAAAGCAGCCGAGGGCTATTATAATGAAATAGAGTGAAAACTGCATACCAAATCACGCCTCCCTCAGACTCATTCGCCGATTTGCTCGTCGTCCTCGTCGCCGGGGACGTACTCCAGAATATCGCCGGGTTGACAGTTCAGTTCCTTGCATATGGCAAGCAAGGTGGAAAACCTGATCGCTTTTGCCCTGTTGTTTTTTAGGATAGAAAGGTTTGACAGCGTGATGCCGACCCGCGAGGCAAGCTCGGAAGCCCCGACCTTCCTCTTGGCCATCATCACGTCGAGATTCACAATGATAGGCAAAGTGTTTCCTCCTTACTCAGACCGTAAGGTCGTTTTCTTCTTTGTATTTAATCGCAGTCTGGAACAGATTGGCAAAAACAGCTGAAAGCAGAGCCAACAGCAAAAAAATGACAGTGATAATCACAGGAAAGAATGAAGTGAGAAATGTGGAAAAGAACAGCACCATTACGGCGATTACCACACTGCAAATGCTGACCACTCTGAGATAGGTCACGTTTTTCACAATAAACGACTTGCCCCTGCTGATATTCATGGTGAGCAGCCACGCCATGACCAGCGTGATGAAGACGGGAACGCCAATGCTGTAGAGCATGGAAATCATGACTTTCTGGGAGTTGGGCGAAATCTCGACCGCGGAATTATCCACGTAAAAGTCGATAAGCCACGGCAGGGCAACGTAGACCACCGCCACAACCAGCATGATCACGCTGATGAAGAAGCAGGCCATATGGCTGAGATTGAATTTTAACAGCTTTCTGAGTTTGTTCAATGTAGGTCGATCCTTTCAAGTGCTTTTTGTAATGGGGATTTTTTTATTATGGGAAAAATATAATTGTCGACAATACGCCTGTTACGGCAATACGCACGCTTTAGCGCCGGTTGATTTGGCTGTATTGCCGAAAATTGATAAGGGTATGTACTATTGGGAAATTTTGGATTATAATATAGTACGAAAGCGGGATGTCGTGCTGTATTGCGGGCAGCGGATGATTTTGCTCCGCTGTAAGTATGATAGCACAAAAATGCCGTCTGTTCAAGAGTTATTGAGGATTTCTTGCATTTAATTTGCCTTTTTTCGTTTGTCTGGCATGTAAAAAATGATTTCCGCCCCAAAGTCCGGTTGCACAAAATCGAATCAGATTGATTCCGGTTTTGGGAGATTAGTCACAAGCCAAGCGGCGCTTTGGGGCGTGATGTAAGAGGGAAAATGAAAAATCGACGTACAAAATGCACAAAAAATCGAGTTTTTCTTTTACGAAGGCAACTTTTCTTTGTTCTAACTGACGAAAAAAATACTTCAAAACTATTGACATTGACGGAGAGTGTGGTATAATGACTACGGTGATTGCGAAGAGAACAAATTCAGACAGCCAAGCGCTTCATTGAATTTGCGACACGCAGACTAAACCTGTAATCAGCATTATTCAAAGGTCATTTATTTGAAAGGATGATTTATCATGAGTACAGTATGGTCACTTAGCAATGTAGACGTCAACGAATTCCTTGCGATCATTGACAAATGCCAGGGCAACATTTATCTGGTAACCGATGAGGGCGACAAGCTCAATCTCAAGAGCAAGCTCTGCCAGCTGGTCGGTCTTCAGAAGCTCATCGAAGGCGGCATCATCTCCAACGCGACTCTGGTCTGTGACAACATCAAGGACGAGGAGATTCTTGTAAAGTATAAGCTCTACAAGGTCATCGAGGACTAATTTCATTCCGGTTCGCTTCGCGCTTCTGTGCGGTAGTTTATTACAGTTTATTATTCTTGTGTCGGGCGGCGTATGCGTTTCAGTTACCTTTGCAGCCGCCCGGTGCAGACAGGCAAAGTCGCCCGTGCTTCCTGCGGACGCACGGCATCATCACCACTTACCGCATGATTGTTCCTGCCGTCATTGCCGCCCGGCTTTGAGGCTTAGATAAATGCAATGCAGGCTCATGGCGCCGCCTTGAGCGATGAACCACGACATCCCCTTTTTTCTTTTTTTCATTATAATCCCTCTTAAAATTTCAGCTCCCGATCCGCATTTTTTGCGTCGGGAGCTGAAATTTTTGTTTCTTTATTATTATTTCATTTACTTTTCGGAATGATGTGGTATAATGAATTCCAACGGAAGGAGACGACAGCCTTGAAAAAAACAAAGGAGAAAAAATCGCCCGACAAAAAGAAATTCAGGAACATCGTGATGATTCTGCTCATTTCGGTATTCGCTTCCGCGCTGATCATTCCCAAGATGATTTACCGCATCAATGAGGGACTTGTGGAACAGGACGCCATTGTAGAAGATCTTGATGTCAGCGGATTCAGTGAGAAAACATTTACCGGTTCCTACTCCTCCGGGCATATGTACGCCAATGTTGAGGTCACCGTGGTGAACGGACAGTATACCGATATCATTCTCACCGGCTATTCGGGAATTAATCCCGCAAGAGCCCAACGGGTCATTGATTCTATCATCCGCAATCAAACCCTCCTTCCTGATGAAGGGGATATAGGCGAGCAGTTTACGGATATAATTGTACAAAAAGCTATATATTACGCCATCAGATACAGTTACAGCGTGGACAGCTGATTTGAAATTTTTTTATCACAAAAAAATGAATAATTGTTAGGGAAAAATTTAAAAATTGTTGATTTTTTTGAGAAATTGAATTATAATTTAAGTTGTAATTGTATAATACTGTGTTGAGAATTGTGTTTGCTGATTTTTGACACAATCCGAAGCCTTTATGTGGCTGCGGCCAATCATGATCTTTATGAGGGGAGTTCTTTGCTTTATGAAAAATAAAACGCATGGAACCTGCGGGGTCAAGCTGTTTATTCTCTTTTCCGGTCTTCTGATGTTGCTGTTGCTGAGCGGGTGTGCCAATATGGGTACAGAGATCAAGCTTGACGGAAGCAGTTTCAGCGGAAGCCGCGTGATGTCGGTCACATTTGATGTGGATGAACTCAACACCAAGCTGCCCGGCGGAGTTGACGATCTGAACGCGCTTATCAATGACGCCATTCCGATGGAGATGACATACAAATATGTCGTCAATGACAATGAAGCGTCATATGACTTCACGCTGGAATTTGAGTCCAAACAGGATTACATTGACAAACTCAAGAATCTGCTCAGTAAAGCGCCAGAGGTAACATTTTCCTATTCCACAGGGGCGTTTACCAGAGGCGTGACCTATAAGGAAAATTTTGAGAGCCGGGAGCTTTTCGGGTGGCTTGACAGGGTTATTACCGAGAACGGACTTACCGCTGCTTCTCAGGCGTATTCTTCGGAAAAATTCTGGACGCAGACCGGTGTAAAGGTGATACTTGACGGCGAAGAGTACAAATCGGACGGCGGCAGGGTCGATATCGAATCGGGCGGTCAGTCGGTGGTCACGGGCATCAATCTCGCCACCGTTCTCAGAAGTTCCGGCGAAATTGAGCGTGTCATGCAGGTTGCCATGCCTTCCTCGGTGGATGAAAAGCAGGTAGGCCTGATCGACAGTTTCTTCAACGATAATATTCCCGAAACCGGCCGGTGGTCCAAGAGAAAGCGCGGCGGCGTGCTGACATATACCGTTGAATTCAAGGCCTCCAATGTTTCGCAGTTGCAGGGATTTATGGCAGACCTGACCAACAGAAACTGCACGGTTACATTCGGAAGCGTGAGTGACAGCTCACAGCCCCTTGCGCAAAGCACGGAATTTGCCGAAGAGCTTGCATTCTCCTATTTCGGCGGAGAGAGTAATGTCAACGTCACTTACTCCATGAGTTCCGAGGCTGGCGCGCCCTATCAGATCAACATCGACGACGGCGAACAGGAGAAGAATGCCGATGCCGTGGCCGACGGAGGAAAACTCACTGCAACCGGCGCCTTTTCCGACATCAGGTTCAAAACAGTGCTTCGTAAGATGGCGCGGGTGGATGAAATTGACTATAATCTGATACAAAAGGGCGGCAACAGCTTTATTCGCGAGGTGGTTATCTATCTTGAGAGAGATACCGACCCGATCGTTCTGGACAAAATTTCGGAATATTACAACGTCAAGGGCGCTGCCAACACCGAAATAAAGGTGGAGAACGAAACCGTCCCCACCGTCAAAATCTATATCGAAGGCAGCGCGCGCAAGGTGGTTGCCGCCGAATCGGTGCTGTTCGGCGGGGTTGGCGCACGTGCTCTAGGCTATGACAGCAATTGGGGCATCTTCAAAATCCGTCCTTCCACCAAGCTGATCGACAGCTACGACATAACGTCACTGATCACATTGATGAATGTCAAGAGCTATATCTATACTTACAGCTGTGAAGGCAACAGCATTTCCCGCGTAACCTGTACCGTTGACGGCGAGCAGACCTCCAAAGAGATGGAAAATCAGGATGAAGTCGTGGGGTTCGGTCTGAGCAACGGCATTCAGACCATTACCATTGACGGCAGCTATTTCAACGGCTGGGCGATATTCTTTATCGTTCTTCTTATCCTTCTTCTCATACTGCTGGTTGTCATGGCTGTGATGCTGTATCTCTACAAGACCGGCAGAATAGACATTCCCGACCGGTTCAAGAGAAGTCAGCCCGAGCCTGTCCAGCCGCAGCAGCCCGTCTATATTCCGATTCCCGTGCCTGCGCAGCCCATGCCGCTGCCTGAGCCGGAGCCGTATTACGAAGAACCCGAGCCGGAACCCGAGCCGCGTGACCTCACCGCGGAATTCGAACCGGAGGAGGAATTTGTTCCCTTTGATTTCAGTCTTCTGTCCGAACCGGAACCCGAACCGGAACCGGAGCCTGAACCCGAGCCGGAGCCTGAACCCGAGCCGGAGCCGGAGCCGGAG